>JAWOIJ010000003.1:0-47628 GCA_046484745.1 Desulfobacterales bacterium
TTTCAGCGACATTGCCGGGACGACTCAAAAGCTGCTGTTCAGGCATCGCGCTTACGGCTATGTCCAAACGCCCTTCTGCCGGGACATGCTGGCAATTATCGCCGGAGACTCCTGCAGCGTGGATACGATTACCTTAGAAGAAGTAAGAGAAATTTTCGGCAAAAAATTGATAAACTGGAAACCATTAGGAGGTCCTGATCAGCCGATTGTGGTTGTGATCCCTGGAAAGGAAACCGGAGTATACCATAATTTCTATTACCAGGTTATGGGAAAAGAAGAAATTCGGTTTGATTACTCATCCAGCAGATCAACTTTGGCAATCAAAGCTGTAAAAAATATACCCAATGCAATTTCATTTATAGGATATGGTTCGGCCTATGGGAAAAAAGGTATTAAAGTGATTAGAATTGATGGAATGTCGCCGGAAAACAGCAGATACCCCTTTTATCAGACCTTTTCATATGTAACCAAAGGCAATCCTTCGGGCCTGTCAAGACGGCTTATCAATTTTACTTTTTCTCGCGAGGGATTCGAAATCATAAACAGAAAAGGCATGCATCCAATTCAGGAATAAGTCATGTTCCGGATACTTCTTTTCCTGAAGCATCAATAAAAATGGATAATCCGGCAGACAAAAGAAAAGGACCATGGAATAAAAAGGATGAAAGGGAAAAAAGATATATTGAAAAAACAGTGAGCAGGATCCATGGCATAGACCTTTTTTACACCTTGTAAAAAACCCTGACATATCCACCGGAAAATTTTTTCCAACAACAAACCAGCCTCCTTAAAAGTAACCTCATTTCAAATAGTTGACAGCTCTTCGAAAGCAAACCCGGCTTGGCATGCAGCTTGCTCTTTACAGGTGCCCATAAGGCCTTCTCCATTGGGGAGAAATGCTTTCCGGCGCGTAATCGCCTGTTCTGCAAGACTGACCGTTTGTGGAGAGACAAAAAATTGGGTCAAAAGTCATACACCGCAATCAGAAAAAATATTTTTATCAGCATGATTCTGCTTCCGTTTGTCCTGTTCATCCTGATGTTAGGGATTGGTTTCTATCATTTCAAAACCTCCATAGAAACAGGAACCATATCGCATATGAAAAGAATTGCGGAAGATCACTGCCAGATGATTGAAAGCTTTCTTGACGAACGAAAAAGTGACCTTGAATTTATCGCCAGCTCATACACCTTTCAGGAACTTAGCGAGATTGAAACGCTTCGATTGGTTTTTGACCGCCTTCAAAAAGAATCCAACGCATTCGTGGATCTGGGAGTTTTCGATGAAGACGGTATTCACACCGCCTACCATGGGCCCTACCGGCTGACCGGAAAGGTATACAAAAACACCCCCTGGTTCAAGGAAGTAATGAGGCATGGCTATTATATCAGCGATGTTTTCCTTGGATATCGAAAAATACCTCATTTCGTTATCGCGATCGCAAAGGAGGATGGGAATAAAAAATGGGCTATTCGTGCAACCATTGACACGCATACTTTTTCCAGACTTGTAAGCGAAGTACGCATTGGCAAAACCGGTGAAGCCTTTATACTCAACAGTGATGGCATCTTTCAGACCAGGAGACGCTCCGGGGGCGAGTTGATGCAGAAAACCGCGGATCAGCTTGAGCCCCCTTTTGCCGATAGCCGGATCCACACTTTTATCAAAAAGGATAAAAAGGGGAAAAAATATCTTTATGCCACCGCATGGATAAAAGAAAAATCATGGCTTTTGGCTGTCAGGCAGGAAACATCAGATGCCTTTCGAACCCTTCACACAACCGTCTATCTGATGATTCTTATTATGGTGTTAGGCGGCATGACCATAATCACATCGGCATATTATTTAACGGCTCGTATCATCCAGCGGATGGAAAAAAAGGATTCAGAAAAGGAGCAGTTAAGCAATCAACTCATCGGCGCCAGCCGTCTTGCCGAGCTTGGTGAAATGGCCGCAGGTTTTGCCCATGAAATCAACAATCCTCTCCAGATTATCAAGAGTGAACATACATACATCGAAACCCTTATGTCGGAGCTGAAAGAGACGGGAGAACTGAAAAATTCTGAATCTCTTTCAGAACTTGAGGACTCCATAGAGCAGATTCAGCTTCAGGTTTCACGCTGTTCTGAAATCACCCAGGCAATCCTGAAGTTCGGCCGTCAGGGAACATCAATTGCTCAGGACGTGGATTTACATCATCTCATACCTGAAATTATCGCAATGATCGAAAAAAAAGCGGCTGTCCATGGAATTTCAATCCTTCAGGATATAAGTGGCGTAAAAGCAAAAATCTACGGTGATCCCTCTCGTCTTCAGCAGGTCCTCGTGAACCTTTTCAACAATGCCATGGATGCCATTATTGAAAAACATGGGAGTTCCGGAGGCCGGCTTTCTGTAGAGGCTCTCCAACGGAATGACAAAACCGTTGAGATACGGGTTAAAGACAACGGATGCGGTATCCGTCCTGAAAACATGGAAAAAATTTTTTCTCCTTTTTTTACGACAAAACCGGTTGGAAAAGGGACCGGGCTGGGTCTTTCGGTATGTTACGGGATTATTGAAAGTATGGGCGGCGTCATGGATGTAAGCAGTGAAATGGGAGTCGGAACTGTTTTTTCCATAGGTCTGCCTGTAAAAATTTAAATCAAGGTTGAAAGAAACCGTGGAGGAATGAAAATGGAAAAAATGAAAATGATGTTGGTGGATGATGAAACAAGGTTCCTGTCCACTACCAGCAAATTGCTTGCCAAAAAAGGGTATGATGTTCTCACCGCCTCAAGTGGAGCGGAAGCTCTGGAAAAAATCAGAGCCAATCCTGTTCACGTGGTTATTCTGGATGTCAAGATGCCCGGCATGGACGGCAACGAAACCTTGAGGGAAATCAAAAAACAATATCCCATGGTTGAAGTGATCATGCTTACCGGACACGCAACCGTGGAATCCGCTATCGATGGGTTAAAGTCGGGAGCAGTCGATTATCTGATGAAGCCGGCTGATATCACGGAAATAATTCAGAAGGCGGAAGAGGCGTTTATGCGAAGGCAAAACATCGAAGAAAAAATTCGTTTAGCCCGGTTGAGAAAGCTCTACAAATCACCCAGATCGATTATTGATGACTTTAAATAAAAAATGCTCGATATGCAGATCTCTTTATGAAGAAGCTTTACAAGAAAAGGAGCTGGAAATGGCGGGAAAAAAAGGAAAAGCTACTGGATATGACAAATACGTAAACTGGAAGCTGTTCATCTTTCCGGTTGTACTTTTTACTCTTGTTCTGATTTTACCCACTCCGGAAGGCATCAAAGATGTTGGAACGGAGTACCGCGTAGGACCCAAAGCGGTTATTGAGTTTATCACAAGGGAGCTGTTCAAACAAAGACCATCGGATGCCGATCAGTGGCAGCTTCTTACCGCCCAGATCATGGAACAGAATATGAACATGGGCGCCCTGACAAAAGCCCGTTTTCTAAAACGCGATCTCAGCTGGTGCAGGAAACACAAAATCTCAGCCAGTGCCGAAAACCTTGAAAGAGCCCGCCGGCATATCGAAAACACCATCTCGGATTCCGAATTTCAGGATCTCATGAAAGCGGCTTTGGAGCTTCGAAAAGATAAACTGAACTATGAATCGCTTACAGGAAACGACAAAAAAGAGGCTGACAAAGGGGCCTGGCATATCAAGGTTGCCATTGCCATGGTCGTTTTCGTTGTATTCTGCTTCCTGACTGAATGCATCCCCCTGCCTGGAGTAGCGTTCTGTATCGGTCTGATTCTCGTTTTTACAGGCGTCGTCACCCACAAGGAGGTGGCCTTGCTTTACTGGGACGATGCATGCTGGTTTATCATGGGAAGCCTGATGTTTGCGGCTGCATTTGTCAAGACCGGCGTGGACAAAAGGGTCTGTCTGATGATTTTTCGAAAGCTGGCAGTACCCAATGTGCGCTGGATCACCCTCATTTTTTTCGTCATCATCGCTCCTCTGGCCTCGTTTATCTCTGATCATGCTCTAACAGCGATGTTTCTTCCCATCGGCATTTTACTCTACCAGAACAGCCTGACAAAAGAAATTCCCGAAGATCCCGAACTGGCAAAAATGATTATGATCGCCATCGCCATGGCCTGTAATATCGGAGGATTCGGTGCTCCTTCCGGTGGTGCCAGAAATGTAATCATGATGACCTATTTGAATGACATGTTCGGTTTTGACATTGGATATTTTCAGTGGGTCAGCTACGCGATGCCCTTTGTAATCTTCATGATTCCCATAACCTGGTTTGTTACCAACTGGCGTTTCCGGCCCAAGATTACCTCCCTGGCCCCAGCCATGGAGCAGCTTCAATTTGAAATCACGCGAATGGGCGGGTGGAGCAGACAGCAGATCATCTCCTTGATAATCTTTCTGATCATGGTTTTCGGCTGGTTTACGGAAAAAGTTTTTTATGATATCGGCATCCTTCCGGTCCGGCTTGGCATCGGCGTAATTGCGATTGCCGGCGCGGTTGCCTATATTTTATCCGGTGTGGTCAACTGGCGGGACTATCAGGAAAAAGTGGACTGGGGCGTGGTCTGGCTTTATGCCGGAGCCATTATCTTTGGAAGAACTCTGGACCAGACAGGCGCTGCTTACTGGATGGCAAGGTCATGTCTCGATGCGCTGGCCCCTTTGGGGATGGATTCCGGAATCCCGCTCATGATGATCAACAACGGACTGACATCTGTTCTGACCAACCTCATGGCAGATGGTCCGGCCGCGGCGGCAGTCGGCCCGATTTCACTCAACATTGCCGGCCTGGCGCACCCTGGAACCACTTTCCTTCCGTTTATCGCCATGAGTACGGCATGTGCGTCATCCTTTGCGTATTGTCTGGTCATCGGGACACCTCCAAATGCCATCGTTTATGCCAGTGGATATCTGGAGCCCAAAGACTATCTCCGGGTCGGAGTGATCATGTGGGTTGTCGCCAACATCGCCCTGGTATTGCTTACCGCCGGATACTGGATTTTCCGGGGATTTGGAAATCTTCCGGGATTCTGATCCATTAAGGGAAACAGGAGAGACCAAATGAGAAAAGAACTTCCTGTCATTCAAAGACAACAGAAACGGTTCATCTTCGGTAACGGGAAAATCTATTTCAGTGCTCAAACGGAAAGAAAGTTCTATCTTGTCTTGACAATCATCATGCTGTTGTCCGGCATACTCGCACAAGCTGGGATTTTGAACTGATGGAAGCAAAAGTGATGAAAGAAGGAAACAGGTTTACTCTCGGATTTTATTTTCAGGCAGTAACCGGAATGCTGAAAGAGCCTCGCAGGTTCTTCAGCGAGATGCCCGAGAATATGGGGATGAAGAAACCGCTGATTTTTCTCCTGGTTTCAGGTTTTTTGTCTGCTTTCGCCGGTATTATAACCGGTATGCCTGAAAACCCATTTTTATCAGGAGGAATATATTTTACAAACGCCATCGGCATGGCTTTTGTGGCAGCCGGTTTCGGCTATGTCATAATGACCATGCTGATTGGAAGGCGGGTACCCTTTGTAAAATTTTTCAGCGTATTTGCTTTTTCAACCGGGACCACCCTGCTCGCTTCATGGCTGCCGTTTTTTTTCTGGATCACCGAACCCTGGAAGTGGTGGCTGATAGGTACTGGAATGACAACCGGATGCGGATTCAGCGGACGGCATACCGTTCTGATCATATGCCTGACGATCTGTATGATCGTCCTGTTTTTCTGGTCTGTTTTGCCTTTGTTGACGCTGCTCGGGAGCAAATCCCCGTAGTGGACGGACCGTGGGATCGTAATTGTACAATAACCGCGAGGAGAAATAAAACATGAATGAAAAAATAAAAGTTTTGATGGTCGATGATGAAGAACGGTTTCGCTCCACCACCAGAAAGATTTTAGATAAAAAAGGATTTGAAACCATTCTGGCTGAAAGCGGTGAAGAGGCTATTGAAAAGCTGAATGAAAATCCGGATGTGGTGATTCTCGACATCAAGATGCCGGGCATGGATGGCCATCAGGCACTGCAAGAGATTAAAAAACGCATGCCCGATCTGCCGATAATCATGCTAACCGGTCACGGTGCCATGCCTTCTGCGAAGGAAGCCTTTGCGAAAGGCGCATTCGATTATCTGACCAAGCCCTGTGACATCGATCTTCTTTCCGCCAAAATCAAAGATGCCTGTCACCGGGTAAAAGATCCGGTGCATCAGGAAGAGATACGAGTCATGGGCGCGATGATCCCCATAAATGAATATACGACATTGGACGGCGATCAGACGATAGAAGCCGCTATTTTTGCCCTGAAAACGTCATTTACCTCGTGCTTGTCAACCAGCCGGATCATGGAAACAGGGCATCGCTCCATTCTTGTACTGGATAAAGGGAAAGAAGTTAAAGGGATACTGGCCATTACGGACCTCCTTCAATGGATCATGCCGGCATATCTTTCTGCATCAAAGCCCTCCATGGCGGACAGCATTCAGTATTCTCCAATGTTCTGGAGAGGAATGTTCAGCAAAGAAGTCAAAAAAATGGTCGACATAAAAATCAAGGATGTCATGTCCCCGGCGCCGAATACAATTGACGGACAGGCGAGCCTCATGGAAGCCGCCTACATGATGCTCATGAACAAAACCAGGCGACTGGTGGTCATGATGTCTGGAAAAGTTGCCGGTGTTATCCGGGAGCAGGATCTGTTTTTTGAAATGGAAAAAATTTTAAGAAATTAATTATTTGAATAGGATAAATGTCGAATTCTGCAAACATTGACGACGGTTTTGATCTGCCCTGGACCTGGAAAAACACCCCGGGATACAAACCCATACTGATCATTGCCGCGGCAGTGATATTCATAACAATTGTTCTTCTGCAACCTTTCAAAGGCATGCTCGATATGGTCGGAGCAAAGAAACCTCCGGGATATCAGATGGGAGAACATTCAGGACGGGGTGGCTATTGATGTAGTCGGCCTGTATGCGACTGCTTTTGCCATGGGGGTCGGCCTGAAATTTACCGGCGACGAATTGTGACAGGCTGATTCATTTGTAATTCTTTTACTCGATTTTTAACAAAAGGGGATGGCCTGTTGATCCGCGCCAGCCTGCTCACCGGCACCAGGACCAATCTCATGAGCGATGGCGCGACAGTGGCCGCCCTTGACCCGATTGTTCTCCCCATGGCCACCCTTGCCGACGTCCGCGTATTGAAAGTGGGGCTGATTACCTCCTTTTCTTCATCATCTGCCAATTTCCTGGTGTTTGGCACACCCAACCATGCCATCTGTTTCGAAATGGGACTCGACCCGGAAACCGGAAAAAGATTGCTGGATGTTATGGTTTTTGTTAATAATGGTCTGCCGCTTACCATTCTGTCCTGGACGGTATTCGGGTATTTGCGTTTTCTGTCATGGCCCTGACAAAACTGAACGGGCATAAGGGAAATAAACACCTCTTCTCCAGTCATCCGAGGATTTACGATGAAAGACAATGTATACAGTAACCTTAGAAAAAAGATAATCGCGCTGACGTTGATTGTCTCTTTCACGCCTCTTCTGATTCTTGGGCTGACCATCTATTACCAGTTCGAAAAGCTCAGCCGGGAAAAAACCGAAGGTCAGATCCGGTACCGTGCCCAGGCCCAGGCCGAAGCCGTGGATCTGTTTTTGAAAGAACGTACCGCAATTTTAAGCGCCATGGCCGATACCCACCTGTTCCAGGAAATGACAGATGAAAAAAGGCTTTCCTACATATTTGAAGTCATGCGCAATAGGGCCGGCGCTTTTGTGGATCTGGGAGTTATCGATGACAAAGGAGACCATCTTGCCTATGTAGGCCCCTATAACCTGAAAGGCAGAAATTACTTTGAGCAGCAGTGGTTTGCGGAAGTGATCAGCAAAGGAGTTTACATAAGCGATGTCTATATGGGTTTTAGAAAACTGCCTCATTTTATCATCGCTGTCCGCCGCCATGAAAACCAGAAGTCGTGGATTTTAAGGGCAACCATTGATCCGGAAGTCATGGGCAAAATCGTTCGGTCCGCCCAGATCGGGAAAACCGGGGATGCGTATCTGATCAACCGTGACGGCATTTACCAGACACAGCCCCGGTTTCAAGGGTTGATTCTTTCAAAGTCTGATCTGGATACAAATCTTTTCGGCGGCCGGGTAACGGTTGCCGAATTAAAAAAAGGGAAGGGAGAATCATTCCTTTACGCAGGAAGCTGGTTGAAGGATAGTAAATGGCTTCTCATTATCCAGCAAAATCCTTCCGAGTTGATGGCAGAGATTTTTACAATGCGTTATTCGGAAACCATAATCATTTCTCTTGGACTCATCGCAATCATCCTGACGACAATATTTACAACCCGCCTTGCGATCGAGCAGTTGAAAAGGTCAGACAAAAGGATAAACAGACTCCATGCGCAGCTTATTCAGACCGACAAGCTGGCGGCACTTGGCAAAATGGCCGCCGGTGTCGCCCATGAAATCAACAACCCGCTTGCAGTCATCATACAGAAAACCGGCTGGATGGAAGACCTTTTGTTTGAAGAAGACTTTCAAAACAGTAAAAACCTTGAAGAGTTCAAAATTTCCATCCGAAAAATCGAAGAGCATGTGGAACGGGCTCGGAAAGTGGTTCATAATATGCTCGGCTATGCCCGAAAAATGGAACCTCACCTGGAAGATATGGATGTCAATGACACCATGAATAAAACCATATCGCTGCTGGAGAACTATTCGAGAACCAATAATATTGAAATCCAGACGGATCTGTCCGAAGATCTGCCGATTATTGCCGGTGATCAGGCGCAGCTTCAACAGGTATTTTTAAACCTGATCAACAATGCCATTGACGCCATTGGGAAAAACGGCTTAATTGAAGTGAAAAGCAGATGCAAAGGTTCAGAAATAATTGTAAGTATAAAAGATAATGGTCCGGGAATTCCGGAAGAGATGCAAAAAAAGATTTTTGATCCCTTTTTTACAACAAAAGAAACCGGAAAAGGAACAGGGCTCGGACTTTGGGTCACTTTTAATATTATTGAAAAAATGAGTGGTACCATTCATGTCCAGAGCAAGGCAGACCAAGGTTCGACTTTTATTGTGAAGATTCCAATTGTAACGCCTGAAAAGAAGTAAAAAGCATGGAGGCTAATATGGATTCTTTCAGCATCCTGGTTGTTGATGATGAATTTGATTTCCTGGAAACCATCGTGAAACGACTGCAAAAAAGAAATATCAACACCATTGGTGTTGAAAGTGGTGAAAAAGCACTTGAAACCATGAAGGAAAGGCGTTTTGATGTCGTTCTTCTGGACGTTAAAATGCCCGGCGGCATGGATGGAATCGAAACCCTGCGAGAGATGAAAAAATTACAGCCCCTTGCCGAAGTCATCCTGCTGACCGGCCATGCTTCCGTTGAAACAAGCATTGAAGGTATGAAGCTGGGCGCCTTTGACTACCTGTTAAAACCCATCAAACTGGAAGAGTTGATCGTCAAGTTAGGCGAAGCCTTTGAAAAAAAAAGCACCCATGATGAAAAAATAAAAAAAGCGAAAATCAAAGAGCTGATCCGTTTTCCAGGCCGCGTTTTTCATCAGGAAAAAGAAGATAAAAAATAGTATTGATCGGATTAAAATATTTTCTTGACAGGAAATTCTATGATTGTTGCGCTTCGCCGAATAAGCCTTCGACCCGAGACTGTTCAAAACGATAAAACCTCCGGTTGTACCGAGGCGTTATGACTTTTAATATTCAGCCAGCCTGAGCTTTCTGCTTTCACTGAAAACCCCGAGAGCGCTCTTCATCCTGTTTTCAGCATATATAAGAGCTTCTCCCATAACAAAAGCGGCATAATCTTCATCCCCTGCTGAAATGGCGGACACAAGCTTTTGATGAAGCTCCACCGAGTCCGGACCTGCGCCTTCCAGTCGATAGAAAAAATCCGTGTAAAAATGATAAACCGGCTTAAAAGAATTAAACATGAGTTTTAAAAGAAGATTGCCGGAAACCAATGCAATCTTATAATGAAGGGAAAAATCCATCTTTGAAAGATACGACAAATCGTTATCACATCTTTTTAACCCGTCGATGATTTCCTGTAACGACACGATATCTTCCGGTGTCGCATTTTTTGCAGCTTTTGCTGCGGCAAAAACCTCATTAACCCGGCGAAATTCCATGAGTGAAATCAGTACCGAGGAATCTACCGCTTTACTCGTCTGCATAATATGAATCAACAGATCCAGGGATGCTTCTGATTCATACTTGCTGACATAGGTTCCGCTTTGCGGCTTTTTATGTACAAATCCGAGTTGGGAAAGCTTTCTGATGGCATCTCTTATCGTTATACGGCTCACCTTAAACTTCTCAGACAGGACTCGCTCCGAAGGCAACCTGGCCCCGGCCGGAAATTTTCCTGCAAGTATCTCTTTTTGCAGCTTTTTAAATATAAATTCTGAAAGATTGGTATTCATGGTCTGTTCCCTTTTAAAAAAGCCTTTCAGTTTCTAATGTTTCGTTAATCCGGTGGATACGCATAAACGCTTATAAATCCTGCTTAAAATTGTCCCCCGAATGTTGGATTCATGGTAATACCAATTATACGCATAGTTCCCTCAGTGCCGTCAAGTCATATTATGAATATTCGCTTATAACATATTGTTTTTATTAAAAGTATAGAATAATTTGATATTTATACTTTCTTTTTATAATCAAATTTGGTATTACCAATAAGCTCTAAATGTTACTTACGAAACCATCGTTTCATTGGTTTTCTGGCGTTTTTTGGAAGACCCATCATGAATACGAAATCAACCGGGAGAAACACATGAGATCATCTGCTGCGCGAACCGCCATGGGTAAAACGGAATTGAGCGAAAAAGATCAACTTTTCCATTCGTTCACTGAGCCATCCCATCGAATTTCAAAGATCAGGGCGGAACTGCTGGAAACGCCATATTCGGTCTGTCTGGAGCGGCCGCTGCTTATGCAACAATTTAAAAAATCTTTTGAGGGACGAAAATCATCCTCTGCGCATCCACTTGTCAAACGGGCCATGGTCCTGTCCTACATCCTGGCAAACCGGGCTCCTAGGATTTACGATGGGGAACTGATCATCGGAAACATGACATCAAAACGTGTGGCTGCCAATTATTATCCTGAAGGCGGCTCCATCAATATCATGGAAGACTTATTCCGCCTTAAACGACGACAGATACCCATACACCTCACGGCAAAAGAGACCGTGCAATTGAGTGCCATCGGTCTGAAAACAATATTGAGCAGTGTCGGAGGCCGGACACTACTCAGACCCGGTAGATTTTCGCACTTTTTGGATTTTTTTCGGGCCAAACGCTATTTTATCACCGAAGAGGCCGGTATCGCTCACCAGGTGGGTAATTACAACGATGTGGTTCAAAACGGGCTTTGCAGATCAGATGACATTGCGGCCAATTGTCTTAAAACCGGAAAACTGTTAAACAATGAACCGCTTTCTCCCGACCAAACCGCCTTTTTCAAATCCGTGAGAATTGCCATAGATGGCATCCGAAAAATGGCTGCCAACCTTGCCGGTGAAGCTGAAAAAAAAGCCGGCAAACCGGGCATAACCGGCGAACGAAGGAAAGAACTTCTGAATAGTGCAGATGCTTGCCGACATGTCCCCTTTCATCCCGCCCGTACGTTCCTTGAAGGACTTCAGGCATGCTGGCTGGTTCATGTGGCCATGAATCTTGAAGACTTTGAGCAGGGCATGTCCTTTGGCCGCCTGGACCAGATTCTTTATCCATTGTACCGAAAAGAGATAGATAGCGGCGGGCTTACCCCTGAAAAAGCAATGGAAATCATGGCCGGTTTTCAACTAAAAACCTGTGAAACCCTTCCCCTTTACTCCCAACGGATAGACCGTTATTTCAGCGGCAATGCAGTGGCGCAGGGCATTACCATGGGTGGCACGGATGAAAACGGCGAGGATGTGACCAATGAACTATCCGGGCTGATATTGGATGCATACGCCCAGATTCGCACAAAAGAGCCCGCTCTTCATGTAAGGGTCCATAAAAATATGCCTGCCCGGTTTCTGGAAAAAGCCGTGGAAACCGTTCAACTGGGTTGTGGGAAACCGTCCTTTTTTGGAGATAGTGCCGTTGTCAATGCTTTGAAAAATACCGGCATGACAACCGCCCATGCACGGGATTATGCAGTGATCGGATGTGTGGAAATGGCAAGCCAGGGAAGAACTTATAATTCTTCTGATGCTGCATTGTTTAATCTTCCCATTTGTCTGGAACTGGCTTTAAACGAAGGCAAACATCTAAATGGACGGCATCTTTTGACAAAAAGAGTGGGCAAGGCAACATTGCCTGTTGAGAAGTTGAACACTTTTGAAGATGTCGTCAATGCATACCGTGTCCAGGTAGCCGATGCTGTTGATGAAATGGTCCGGGTGATTTCGTGGCTGGAAGCATGCTATCGGATTATCCGGCCGACACCCATCAATTCAATGCTTACGGAAGGATGCCTGGACAAAGGCCTGGATGTTACCTGGGGGGGAGGCCTGTATGATCTCACATCCATCCAGGTCGTCGGCCTTGCGGATACAGGAGACTCCTTGTTTGCCCTTAAAAAAATGGTATTTGATGAAAAGCGCATGTCACTCCGTGATCTGGTAACCATTTTGAAAAACAATTTTCGCGACCACGAGCCTCTGAGGCAGGAAATCGTGAATCGATTTCCGCATTACGGAAACGGAAACCCTGAAGTGGACAAGATGACCCAGATAGCAGCGGACGTATTTTCAGACGCCGTCCGGGCTCATAAAAACACAAGAGGAGGACAATATGTCCCGGGCATTTATTCAATGACCTGTTATATCGGATTTGGGGAAAAAACAGGCGCTCTTCCAAACGGCCGTCTTGCCGGCAAAAGGCTGTCAAACGGCCTGGCGCCCATTGATGGCGCGGACCGACAGGGACCAACAGCCGTATTGCGATCTGCCGCGTCCCTTGACAGTAGTAAATGGGCGAACTGCTGTGCTTTGAATATTAAATTCGATAAAAAAATCGTTCAGGGAAACATCGGGAAAAGAGCCCTGTCCTCAATGCTGCGCACTTATTTTGAACAGGGCGGGATGCAGGTGCAAATCAATGTACTGGACTCAGATATGCTGCGCCAGGCAAAACAGGATCCAGCGGCATATCCGGGAATTGTGGTTCGGGTAGCAGGGTATTGCGCCTATTTCAAGGACCTCCAGCCTGATGTCCAGAATGAAATCATCGAAAGAACCTCCCATGGCATCTCCTGACCAAACAAATCGGCACAATGGCCCTCACATTTTTTCTATCCAGCACTTTTGCCTGCATGATGGCCCCGGGATTCGTAGCATTGTTTTTTTCAAAGGCTGTCCGCTCCGGTGCACATGGTGCCAGAATCCGGAATCATGGAGCCCGAAACCGGAAACGGCATTTAAAAAAAATCTTTGCATCGGATGCAACATGTGCGTGGAAAAATGTCCTGAAAAAGCAATAACCCGCCCCGGGCACCGCGATTTAACGGCTTGCACGCAATGCTTTTCCTGTGTGAAACACTGTCCGTCCGGTGCCATGGAAGGATTCGGTGAAAGGTATTCCATTGAATCCATACGGGATATACTACTTCCCGAATACCCCTTTTACCGGGATTCCGGAGGAGGCGTTACGTTTTCAGGGGGAGAGCCGACTTTGCATGTAAACTTCATCACCCGCCTCGCACATCGTCTTAAGGAAGATCAAATTTCCGTGGCACTTGAAACCTGCGGCGATTTTTCTCCTGATCTTTATTCCGATAAAGCCCAACCATCCTGTGGCAAGGAGAATAAACACCTGAAGGCAGAATCCCTTCCTATCTCAAGTCTTTTTTCTGAAATAGACCTTATTCTTTTTGATATTAAACTATTCGATGAAAAGAAACATCGAATATTCTGCGGCAAAGGGAACACACGCATCAAAGAAAACCTGAAAAAGCTTTCCCGTCTGTCACAAAACAGTACCGGTCCTGTCCTGTGGCCGCGCATGCCGATCGTTCCAGGCATAACCGATACAATGGAAAACCTTTCAGAATGGGCAACCTTTCTACTGGATATGGAATTGCCGTACCTCACACTTGTCCCATATCATAACCTGGGAAGTGCGAAACGGGAGTGGCTGAATCTAAAACCCGCCCCGGATATTCCGGCCTTAAAAGATGAAGCGTTGCAGAAAGTGACCCATCAATTAAGCGCGCTGGGAATTTCCTGTTTCTCTCCCGGTGAGGAAAACTGGTCTGGGAGAGATGATGAGAAACAATGACGATAAGATCAGAAAATCCAGATCTCTGATCACCATAAATCGAACAAGGGCTTTATTCACTGCCGGATTGTTTGTTATTCGGGCGGGTATAAAAACTCAACGGTGGGACACCTCTGCATGCCACGTATTATCACTCAAAAGGTTTTGATTCATATAAAAACAAGAGTGACGCCGGGAAAGGATGGATACCCGCACGCCACTCATTTAAATTAATTCCCCAGATTGGCCGCACTCGAATCTTTCATCAGATGCTCCTGCCATTTTTCCCCCCAGAGATCAGGAACCGTCTCTTCCACCTGCAGAATGGATTCAAAACTAACATCCATGGCTTTGAAAATCCTATCCAGTTCTTCTTCACTTGGCGATAGCCACAGGCAAAAGCGGGTACCCTCGTCTTCGTTGAAATAGGTACGCACCCAGGTGGCGGATTCCACATTTGCCAGTTTACGCCAGTTGCTCTGTACGACATTGCAATCAATGCCCGGGTTATGGTGAACGACCATAAATTTTTTTAAGGTTTTCATTTTTCCCTCCTTTTATAATTCATGGTGAAACGTTTTCTGCGATGCATCCCGCAGACCTGAAAAATTAATCCCAGTCGGTTACCCCTCTATCTGACAAATATTACTGTTAAAAATCATGCCAATTAATTGGTCAGACGTTGCATTATAACAACCGATTTTTGTAAAGTATTCAATGCAACTTCCTATTCACTTAAATTTCTTCTACAGTAATTGCATCCTGCTCACACACTTCTATACAACTTTCGCAGCCAACGCATTCTGCTTCGTTGACAACAACAGATTTTTCATCCTGGATTTCATAAACATCGACAGGACAAATTTCCACACATTCCCCACAACCAATACATTTTTCTGCATTGACTTCAGGTTTAAATGCCATTTGTCGACCCTCTTCATGAATTGTTCTTTAATTTCAAATCAGGCTGCCATTTCCCGGCGCTGAGTTTCACCCCTGTTCATTGACCTCATTTTCGCCAGTGCCTTCTGCGCCGCATTAATCAATGGATGCACTGTCGGTGCTGATGTCAGGAGCGGATGGGTTGCAATTTGCATCATATCCAATTCGCGCACCGTGACTTTCTTTTGAATCGCCAGCGCAACCATATTAATCAATTCACCCACTGATGGTCCGCCTGATATCTGGCCGCCAAGTATAATGCCTGATCGGTCAGCGAAAACCAGCTTAACTCTCATCTCGCTGGCTCCGGGAAGCACTCCCGGATGACGATCCGGAGCAACAGCGGTAGCCGTAACACTTCGAAACCCTTCTTTTTTACACGTTCGACATGTCAATCCGGCGCTCGCAAAAGATTTACCGCCGATCTGAGTTGAAAAAGCGGCAATCGTCCCCTGAATCTGACGAAGGACACGGATGCCGTATATATTTGTCCCCGCAATGCGCGCTTCTGCTGTTGCCGTTGAAGCCAGCCATATGGGAACCGCTTTTCGTGTAAAAAAATCTCGCTTTATCGCGCAGTCACCTACGGCAAATACATTCTCGGCATTTGTTCGCATATAGTCATCAACCCAGATGGAACCATCCTCATCCATTCTTACGCCGGCCTGCTCTGCCAGTTTCGTAGACGGCTTTGCACCCACGCTAATCAAAACCATGTCTGCCTGAATGGTATCACCACTCTCAAGGCTGACGGACGCTACACTTTTGCTACCGTTAATAGACACAACCCGGCTATTGGTGTGAACGTGGATTCCCTCACTTCTCAACTCATTTGATATTAATTCACAAAAATCATCATCAAAAGCGGTGTAAAGCAACTCAGGCATAATTTCAATTACGTGTATTTCCACATCAGAAATTTTTGACAACTCATCTGCAAATTCCGCCCCGATAAAACCACCCCCAACTACTACAACTCTTTTCACGTGTTGAACTTTCTCTCGCAAAGCGATCATGGCCGATAAGCTCTTTTGGATGGAAAAAACACCTTCCTTATCAACACCCGGTATCGGCGGCAGGACCATGTCAGTCCCGGTTGCCAATATTAAGCGTTCATAAAAAAAAACCGCCCCTGATTTCAAAGTGATTGACTGTTCTTTTATATCCAGGGAAACCACCTTTCCGATGTTGATTTCGATTCCGGCTTGCTCAAGTGGCTGATTCCCAGCAATGTTTTGTTTGGGATCAGACAACGTATGCATCATATACGGTATTGCACAGGGAATCACGCCATCTCCAATTTCCTTGATCAACAATACCGATTTTTCCGGATAGACATTTTTGGCTGTAAGAGCCGTAATCATTCCAGCGGGGCCGCCGCCAACGACAATAACATTAAAATTCATTTTGTTCTCCTTACTGATTCATTCGTTTCACTTCTTTTGTCCTGATATTTTCAACAGGTGTGCCTGTTCCTTCAATAGTGATTTCAGGCGGTCCAAAGAGATCGGATGAGCCTGCATCGGTATCCCCATCCAGTCACAGTACTCGAGAAACTCCTCCGGGTTCTCCTCCATATAACGATCCAGATACATCAACCCATCAAGAACGATTGCCCCGCCCGTATGCCGTGGAAAATTTTCATTGGCGACCCCTTTATCCCAACCTTTGAAAACCTGTTTGCGATACTTGACCCAACCCGGCGTCATCCACCAGACCGGTTCTCCACCGGCAAGTTCCTGCCCGACCATTTCCCGCGCCTGTTCGTCGGCAATCATATCCATGCAATGGGTCGCCTGTATTCGTGCGACACCCGGCCCCTGCTCCTCAATGATCTGCTGCATGGTTCGAAGGGGATCATCCGGATTGACATAGCAATACTTTCCGCCATAAACCACAATGACCTTGTCCACCTTTTCTGTTGCCTTTCTGATAAAGTGAACGAGCTGCTTCTCCAGTTCATGAATATCCTGGTGAAGCCCGGGAGTAGTGAAGTAAAGGTGTTGTGTATCCAGGAAACCTTCTTCTTTCAATTGGTTCAATTCCATGCTCATCGTACCGCAGGAAACAATTGCAATATCCGCAAAAGAGATATCCGTCATCAAGAACCTCCTCGAATCAAAAACAGATCACCATACAGTTGATGCAGGCCGGTCTCTCTAAAAAGTCCTTTTCAGATAGACCGGCCCGCTGCTGAAAAAGGAAGATATAAACGGAGGTATGCCAAGCTTCCTTTTGTAGCCCTCGTAACCGGTTATAAACCACCAATTCCGGGAAGATATTCCATCGTTTTCAGATCGAGTTTTCCTGCCTGCAGCCAGAACCCAACTGCAATATAGATCACTTTCCTGCATCTATGATTTTTCCTCCTGAACGTTGAATTCTGTAAAGTTAGAAAGCACCCTTAACAGATGGAAATGCCTTCAGGTTTGTATGGGGCAAAAACAGAGCCGAGGTAAATTCACTCATAAAATCGCTGTTGCTGGAAAAATCGATGTAGGTCATACTATTGGAAATCAGGGACGCCTCCCGCCGATATTCTTCGGACAGAAGCGCCATATACGCGCCGGCGATCGAACTGTTTCCAAGGTACTCAAATTTTTCCCGGTCCACATCCGGCAGGAGGCCTATGACCACCGCTTTTTCAATATCGAGGTATTTTCCGAAACCCCCGGTGATTACGATCCGTTTCACCATGTCAAAATCAAGCCCCGCCTGCTTCAGGAGAACCGCAAAGCCTGCATAAACCGCGCCTTTACTGCGGATGATGTTATTCACATCGGATTCGGCAAACAGAATATCCTGTTTGACGGCCGTATCTTCTGCGAAAGCCACGATATAAGCCGGTTCATCACCATTCCGGAAAATTCTGGAGTGGGCCAAATCCCGATCGAACTTCCCATTGGGCTGAAGGATACCGGCTGACAGCATCTCCGCAATCAGATCGATCATTCCTGAACCGCAAATACCACGTGGTAAAACCTCATCAACAACGACAAAATCCGGCTCGAGGGTATCTTTATCGATAGAAACTTTTTCAATCGCTCCTTCTTCCGCGCGCATCCCCCAGCGCACTCCGCCGCCTTCAAATGCCGGACCGGCCGAGCAGGAAGCAGTCATCAGCCAATCCCTGTTTCCCAGAACAATCTCCCCGTTGGTGCCGATATCGATAAAAAGGGTAAGCGGCTCTTCCCGATGAAAACCAGCATAAAGAAGCCCGGAAACGATGTCTCCTCCAACATAACTGGCCGGACCCGGCATGACAAATACAGCCGCATCCGGATCTGCCTTGAGACCGAGTGAAGCCGCTTTTAAAATCGGAAAGGAGGACACTGTAGGGACATAGGGTTCACGCCGGATATTGCGGGGCTCAATCTGAAGCAGCAAGTGAGTCATGGTCGTATTACCCGAAATGACGATATTTTTAATCGCATCCTGCCTGGACGCAGCGCTGCCAAGCGCCTCGTTGATCAGACCGTTAATTGTGGAAACAACCATTCTGCCCAATTTTTTGACGCCATCCTTTTCAGCGCAGACAATTCTGTTGATCACATCGTCACCGCAAGCGGCCTGTCGGTTGTGACCGGAAGTAACGGACAGAATCGTGCCGTCATCCATATCAACCAGGTAGACCTCAATCGAAGTCGTACCCACATCGATGGCCAATCCCAAATTTTTTTCCCTGTTATTTCCGGTGACCACTCGTACGACTTCTCTGGAGCAGTTGGTGTGAACAACCGATGCCGTTATTTTAAAATGATTTTCGCGCATGGCGGCAGCCATCTCGCGCATAACCTTCAGCCCTAAACTCAGGCAGTTGATATCGTATCCATTTTGTTTAAGACCACGGTTCATGCGGTCCCAATCGCTGACCGGGTCATCCAAGGTCGGAGGATTCAACTCGAGGGGAATGTCGATCCGCATCGGAGTGATCTTTTCCACCAACCCCCTTAGGCGGCTGGTTTCCTCTTTTCCCATTACGGCCACTTTGAGCTTCTTTTCCAGAGTCTCTTCCGGTATTCTAACCACAACTTCATCATGCACTGCGGTCTGACAGGCCAGCACATACTTCTTTTTCTTTTCCTCATCGGTTAAAAGTGGCGTCGATTGACTTTCAACCCGGCCGGATTCCAAAACAAGCTTGCACTTTCCACACAAGCCTTTTCCGTTGCAAGAGGCGTTCAACGGAATATCCGCAGCCTGCGCTGCATCCAGAAGTGTACTCCCCTCCAGAACTTTTACCGCCCTGTTATCCGGTTGAAACAGCACGCTGTATTCTATTGCTTTTTCCTTGGCAGGGATCACATCAATCCCTTTCCCACCCCTTTTGTCCATGAACCAGATCGGGCACGAAGACCTGAATTTACAGTGAATCTCGGGATCACGACACGCAATACAATCTTCACACAGATAAATACCGTGCTTCATGCACATCAAATTGGTTTCTCGTTCCGGGTGATTCGCGCATTTGCCCATGTTGCTTTTCCTTTCTGAATCAGATGAGCGCTTGCTCCAAAGCTTCGGCAAGTATTGTTTCGGCCTGAAGCCCTACAAGCCTTTGTATTTCCTTGCTATTTTTAAAAACGATCAGTGTTGGAATGCTCCGAATTCCCAGTTTGGCAGCCAGATCCGGATGATCGTCGATATTCATGGCCGCTATGGTGGCTTTTTTTGTATACCGCACTGCCAGTTCTTCGAGGATAGGCTCCTGGGATCGGCAGGGCGCGCACCAGGGAGCATTAAAATCAACCAGGGTAACACCGTTGGCAATATCCTGATCAAAATTTTCGACAGAAGGGTATATCTTGATTTTCATTGCGTTGCCTCCGATAATACGTTTTTCAATTAATGGTTGGACATGTTTCAACCGAAGTAGTAAATCAAGATCCATGCCACCTGGAAAAACATCCCGAAAAAAATCCACGTATCATTCATTTTCTTTCCAATTTATTATAATTATGGATTAAATAACAAAATGGCGCTGATCCCTTCTTGAAAACTGGAAAATCCGTTTGACAACCAAGTAGCGCCACTTATAGTATTAAGTGGCGAAAGATAGCGCCACCTTCTGCGATTTCCAAACCACAGATAAAGAGGTACCCCCTGGATGGAAAAAGACATTCTGAAAAAACTGGAACCCGGATTCGCAGACATACTGCTGGAATCGATAGCTGAAGGTGTTTTTACGCTAAACCGGCAAGGACAAATCACTTTCTGGAATGGTTCGATGGAGCGGATCACCGGCTATTCAGCCGAAGAAGCAATTGGCAGAACATGCGCTATTTTGAATTTCAACCGTTGTTTTGGCAGGGTTTGCCCTGCCGGAATTCACGAGTGCGGCATTTTCCAGCATGGCCGTATCGACGGAAAGGAATGTCTTCTGAGGCATAAAAACGGTTCCGACATCCCGGTTCTGAAAAATGCCAGGGTTGTCAAAAATATGACGGGAAATGTAACCGGAGTGGTGGAAACCATCACAGATCTGACGGAACTCCATAAAGCCAGACGCCAGGCTGATGAAGCGAATAGACGTCTGGGCGAAAAGCATAAGCTTCATAACATCATCGGCAAAAGCAGCTTAATGAAGCAGGTGTTCTCAGCCATCAGCTCTGCGGCTGCAAGCGAAGCTACCATTCTGATACAAGGTGAAAGCGGTACCGGAAAAGAGCTTGCAGCCGGTGCGATTCATTACAACAGCAGCCGATCTGATAAACCCTTTGTGACGGTCAATTGCTGTGCCCTCTCCGAATCACTCCTGGAAAGTGAGCTCTTTGGCCATGTCAAAGGTGCCTTTACCGGTGCCGTCCGGGACCGGGCCGGCCGTTTTGAGGAAGCTGCCGGAGGGACTTTGTTTCTGGACGAAATTGGTGAGATCAGCCCTTTTATACAGATTAAACTTCTTCGGGTGCTTCAGGAACGCGTAATCGAACGGGTAGGAGAGTCAACAAAACGCAAAATCGACATCCGAATCATCACGGCTGCGAATAAGGACCTATACCACCTCGTCAGCAACGGTACGTTTCGCGAAGACTTGTACTATCGCCTGAAAGTTTTTCCGATCAATCTTCCGCCTTTGAGACAGCGGAAAGAGGATGTTCCGCTTTTAATAAGCCATTTCATTACTTCCCAGAATCAAAAAACCGGAAAACAGATAAAAGGGGTCTCACAATCGGCCATGAGAATCCTGATGGACTTTTCCTGGCCCGGCAACATACGCGAATTGGAGAATGCGATTGAACATGCTTTTGTGATATGCGAAGGCGAATATATTGATATGTTCGATCTCCCTGTTGAAATACGGCAATTCGAGTACCGCCCGACTTCGATCACGCTGCCCGTTGAAAATATGCATACCAGGAGGCACCAGCAGGATAAACTTACCCGTGATTATCTGCTCGAGGTTCTCGCGTTGAGCAACTGGAATAAGGCCGAGGCGAGTCGCCGCATCGGCCTTAGTCGGGCTTCTGTATGGAAATACATGAAAAAATGGGATATCCCGATGAAGCAACCATCCTGATCCACCGTTATAGCCGCGGCTGACATCAGATCGTGGACGCAGGTTCTTCCGATATCGAATGTTTTTGATCTACCGCATGCAGCATTTTATGATTCGATCAATGTTAAAAGCGTTCCATCGATAATGGGCTAATGTTGAAACGCAAACCTCTGGTCAGAAACCTGTTGAAAAATCTGAACGCTTTAAAAAAATACAAACGTGCAACATTGCGCCTGTTAGTGTCGCATTGATGCGATACTAACAGGATGCGTTTACATGCTGCCACCGAACCCTATTTTATTAACTATTTATAATTATTATCATTCTATATTATTACCCCCCTCTTTCCCTAACTGGCATACAGCTTGCTGTAGTCTGAATAAAATGAAATTGAACGAGCAGGTACAATGCATATGAATGATAATTTTGACACGTTTATCGATAATCTTCAGAAACAAATATTTGATGAAGCAAAAGAAGCTTTTGGTGAAGCAGGGTTTCAGCGATGGCGTAACCCGAAGTACAATGGCCGGATGACGGATTGCGATACATCTGCAAGCATTACGGGTGACTGCGGCGATACAATGGAAATATTTCTGAAGTTTGCAGGAGGCCGTGTTCAATCAGCGTCATACGTTACAGACGGTTGCGCTTCAAGCTCAATCTGCGGATCTTTTACAGCAGAAATGGCAGTGGGGAAAAATCCGGATGAATTGACGGAAATTACCGGTGATGCTGTACTGAAAAAATTAGGCAAATTCCCGGAAGAAGACAAACACTGTGCCTTTCTTGCCGCGGAAACACTTCAGGAAGCGCTTCGATGCTATATGATTCGTGAAACAAAAAATGAAAACAACCATGACGGATAAGAAAGAAACCCTTGTTATCCAGGTTAATCTGGAAATAACCGCAGCATCACTTCAGGCAATCGTTGAGAATGTAAAAAAAAATACGGAACCTGATTCAAAAGGGGTGTATCGTGTTGATATGGCCGACAAGGTCGGTCGCGTGATATCCCGTTTTCTTTTTGAAAATCATTTTGAACGTTATGCAAAAGAGATTAAAAACTGTTTATGAGGCAACTGCGGGCTAAAAAGCTGACACAGGAATATATACAATTGAAGATTGATATCAAGCCAATAATTGACATTAAACCTCATATTAAAGATAAATATGACTGCCCAAGCTGTAGTGAAACAATGGAGACGAAATGACAAAGGTTGCGATAATCCGTTGTGAAAATAATGAAACGAGATGCCCTTTAACAAACTGATGAAGGTTACAATTATATATGATAATACCGCGTGGGATAAAAATCTAGCTTGTGACTGGGGTTTTTCCTGCATTGTCGAAGCAAATGGCAGAAAAATACTTTTTGATACTGGAGCAAAGGGTGATATTTTATTAAATAACATGAAAAGGATCGGTTTTGATCCTTCAGATATTGATGGGGTATTTATTTCACATGATCACTGGGATCACATCGGCGGACTTTCGGATTTTCTGAAAAAAAACCAACCCAAAGTATTCGTTCCCGAATCATGTAAAATTCAAGGAGATATAGTTGTACGTATAAGCAATGAGTTCGAAATCTACGATGACATTTATTCTACAGGCGAACTTAAAAACATTGAGCAATCAATCATTATACGTGAAGAAAACAATGTGGCCGTTATTGCGGGTTGTTCTCATTCAGGGGTTAAAAATATTCTTGATAAAGCGGACAGGTTTGGCAGCGTCGGAACACTTATCGGAGGGCTTCACGGATTTAATGATTTTGAGGTGATCTCCGATGTTAAAAATATTTGTCCCGCACACTGTACTCAACATATTCCAGAGATAAAAAGGCTTTTTCCCGATAAATATATTAAAGGCGGGGCAGGCAGGGTTATTGAAATATGAAAAAATATCGTTATTTGTTCGGGCCGGTGCCATCCCGTCGATTTGGACGCTCATTGGGGATTGATTTAACCCCTTTAAAAACGTGCAGCTTTGATTGTGTGTTCTGCCAATTGGGAAGAACACAGCACAAAACCATTACCCGAAAAGAATATGTCCCGATAGATGAGGTTCTTGCTGAACTTGACGACTGGCTGGAAACGGATGGCAATGCGGACTACATCACCCTGGCCGGTTCCGGTGAACCGACGCTTCATACGGAATTCGGCAGGGTCCTTGAGCATTTAAAAGAGAATACAATCCCTTCGGTGTTATTAACCAATGGTTCACTGCTATACATAAAAGAAGTGCGGGAGGCTGCGGCTTTTGCAGATATCGTTAAAGTGTCGTTGAGCGCGTGGAACCAGAACTCATTTGAATGGGTTAATCGATCTCACCCGGAATTACGATTTGACACGATCGCAGACGGCCAAAAAAAATTTAAAGCGCAATTCAATGGAGAATTTTGGGCTGAAGTTTTTCTTCTTTCAGGCATTAATTCACAACCTGAAAATGTAAAAAAAATAGCAGCCGTGATAAAGGAAATCAACCCGGACCGCATTCAGCTGAATACGGTTGCTCGACCGCCTGCTGAAGATTTTGCGGCATCTTTACCTGAAAGCAAGCTGACTTCTCTTGCATTCCTTTTTGATCCTTGTGCAGAAGTTATTGCGGATTTTAATAAAAGCAAGGCATTTTCACCCAGTGTCCGGGATCGTGAAGAGACAATTTTATCCATGCTGCAGCGCAGGCCATGTACCATAGACCAGATTGCTTTCACTTTCGGCATGCATATCAATGAGGTATCAAAAATCCTCGGAAGTCTCATGCACAAAGATCACATTCATATGGTCTATAGGGGCAATACCGTATATTACCGTTCTGTTTTAAAAGTGGATAAGGGGTAGAACCTGTCTCAACAATGGAAAGATGGTTCAAGTTCAAGCTGCAAATCCCGAGGATATCGTGCCGGCATTCGCCAAAAGGCGCGTGCCAGGGGATGAAGCGCAACAAAAAAACCGGGCTTTTTACAAACCCATCATGATGGAATGATGAAAAATTCTGAAAAAGGGTATATTCAGATATACACCGGAAACGGTAAAGGCAAAACTACTGCGGCATTGGGCCTTGCATTGAGGGCCGCGGGTCATGGAATGAAAACATACATGGGGCAGTTCATGAAAGGACAGTGGTATGGCGAACTGACATCACTGAAAGATCATCCCCATATCACGATTGAACAATATGGCGATACAACGTGTATTCGCAAAGAGGACGTAATGCCGAAGCATATCAATCAGGCTGTAACGGGGCTCGGCAAGGCGGAGCGTGCGATGCATTCAGGACTCTATGATATCCTGATTCTCGATGAGGTACATGTGGCTGTCTGGTTTGGTTTACTCACCGAAGAAGAGGTGCTGTATTTTTTAAACCAACGGGTTGAAACCATGGAAATCATATTAACTGGCCGCAACGCAACAGATAAGTTAATAGAAGCGGCTGACCTTGTAAGTGATATCCAGGAAATTAAACACTACTATCATCAAGGGTTATCGGCAAGAAACGGAATTGAACGATAAAAAAAGGAAATCAGCATGACAGAAAAAGCGTTTCAGGATTATTATCCGGATGAATTAGGCTATTGTTATGGATGCGGAAGGTTGAATGAACATGGGTTGCAGATAAAAAGCCATTGGGCGGGTGAGGAGGCTGTTGCCGTATTTCAACCCAAACCGTTTCATATCGCCATTCCCGGTTTTGTTTATGGCGGGTTGATTGCATCAATTATAGACTGCCACAGCACCGGTACGGCAGCTGCCGCAGCATATCGTGCCGAAAATCGAGATATGGATACAGAACCGCCGCTTCGCTTTGTTACAGGGGCATTACATGTCGATTTTCTGCAGCCAACACCAATGGGTGTGGAATTAGAGGCTCGAGCAAGAATAAAGGCAATCAAGGGCCGTAAGATTGTTGTAACATCAACGCTGTCTGCAAATGGAACAATTTGCGCCCGTGGAGAAGTCGTGGCGGTTCAAATGCCGGATACGATGAAGCCTTTAAACGGAAAAACGTAACGGTTGAACGGATATTAAATTTAGAGCTGGAAGAAAAATTACATTTGAAATCAAACGATTCATTGGAGGCAATTCAATTATGCGCGTTACACGTTTGTATGAAAGCAATAAAAAACCTGTAATCTCGATGGAATTTTTTCCACCGAGAAATGAGAAGGCTTCGGAAACATTCGAGACCCTTATTGACGATCTGTCAAAAGTAAATCCTGATTATATGTCGGTAACTTTCGGTGCCGGCGGATCAACCAGAGACGGGTCCTGTCTGACCGTCAAACAGATTATGGTTGATAAAAACGTGCCGACCGTCGCTTACATTGCCGGATACGGGCTCGGACCGGATGAAATTACAGACGTTCTGGACAAGTATAAAGAACTGGGAGTTGAAACCATTTTTGTTATTCGCGGGGATAAACCCAGAGATGATGATTTTATTCCCCATCCGGACAGTTTCTCCTATGCGTCGGATATGATCGCGTTTATTAAAGAACGTTATGATTTTACGCTTGGATGCGCCGGATATCCTGAAGGTCACGTTGAAGCGGAAAGTCTTGAAAAGGATATAAAATATCTAAAACGTAAAGTTGACAACGGCGCAGAATACGTTGTTGCCCAGTATTTTTATGATAACCGATATTTTTTCGAGTATGTTGAAAAATGCCGGGCGATCGGGATCAATGTACCGATCATCCCCGGGATCATGCCGGTGTATACGGTGAAAATGACTCATATGCTGTCTAAGGTTTGCGGATCTGCAATCACGGAACCATTGCAACAAAAGCTTAACGAAGTGGATGCAGATGACAAGGACGCGGTGTTAACTCTGGGTATTGATTTCGCTTTTGGGCAATGCAGGGAACTGTTAAAAAAGGGCGTTGCAGGACTTCATTTTTATACCATGGACCGCAGCAAATCAACAGCCGAGATCATGAATCGTTTGAAACAGGAAAGCCTTCTGTAAACTTTCCATCAGAAGGACAATAGCATGATGACTCTTTTTATATTTACAAAACGTTGCGTATGAAAACCAGCTATGACTGCATACCGTGTTTTATCCGGCAGACGCTTGAGGCGGTTCGATTTGCATCTTCAGATCAAAACGTCCACGAACTGGTTCTTCGAAAAGTTTTAAAAGCGGTAAGCAGCATGGATCTGAAAAAATCTCCCCCGGTAATGGGACAGTATATCCATCGTATTATCAGGAAATACGCAGGAAGCAGCGATCCATATCAGAAAGTCAAAAAAAAGTTTAATTCCTATGCATTGGAACTGTATCCTGTGTTAAAAGGAATTGTCGAAACCTCCGCAAACCGATTCGAAACCGCCGTTCGTCTGGCCATTGCAGGCAATATCATTGATTTTGGAGTCAACGCTGAAGTGAATCAAGAGGTGATCAGCAAAAACATTGACCTGTCTTTATCAGAGCAATTGTTCGGAGATCTGGAGTCCTTTCATGACGCGGTAAACTCGGCTGGAAAAATTTTATATTTGGGCGACAATACGGGAGAAATCGTTTTTGACCGGCTTCTGATAGAGCAGCTTCCGAAAGAAAACGTGATTTTTGCGGTCAGAGGCGCCCCTGTTATCAATGACGCCACAATGGCCGATGCCGTGGATACGAAAATGAATGATTTCGTTACGGTTATCGATAACGGTTCTGATGCGCCCGGTATCGTACTCGAGGAGTGCTCTGAACCATTCAAACAATTTTTTCATCGCGCAGATCTCATAATTGCCAAAGGACAGGGTAACTTCGAGACCCTTTCCGATACCGATAAAACAATATTTTTTTTGCTGAAAGCAAAATGCGCTGTGGTTGCCCGACATATCGGGTGTCATGTCGGAGAATCCGTTATCAGCCGGATCAATCATGAAAAGCCGGAATAGAGGGTCAGGTATGCCGATTATTTTTGAAAAAGAAAACCTGTTCGGAAAATTTGGAAAACGATTTCGCCGGGGTAGAAAACATGGTCATGCCATGAATTGCAGGCAACCCGTCAAATGCATATGCCCAAACTGCCGCATCTCTATCCCTTCCCAACACAAAGCCCCCTGTTTTAAAACACAATGTCCGAATTGTGGCCATTCGATGGTGCGACTGTTCTCTGAGGACTGATCAGACAGGTTGAATTGTATGGATGGATCGAAAGAAAAAAAATTCAACAAGATAATTCGGTTAAAAGAAGGTCAACGGATCGCCTTGATTTCCACAGTTCTGCTTTTTCTTCTGGCACTCCTGAAAGCCCTGGTAGGGTATCGCTTTCATTCACCGCTTCTGGTCGCAGACGCCTATCACAGCGGAGCGGACATCCTGATTAATTGTACTTCCCTGATTGGCTTGTGGCTGGCTTCAAGAAAGAAAACCGCCAGGTTCCCTTACGGACTATACAGAGCAGAAACAATGGCCTGCCTGTTAATTGGAATGTGCATCATCTATATCGGGTTCAACATTTCCATGGACGGCGTGCAGAAACTTTACCAGCTTGGCCCTGCTGGGGAATTTCCTGTTTTTCCAATCGGCGCAGCAATGATTTCATGTGTCACCTCCCTGGTTTTAGCTGTCAAACAAAAAGCTGTCGGCAAAGCGATCGGTTCCCGGGCTCTTTTGACGACCGCTCGTGAAGCATTCTTTGATATATTTACTTCTTTGGTTGTACTGGCCGGAATCCTGCTTGTATTTCTGAGAACTCCGTATGTTGAAGGTGCTGTAATGATACTGATCGCAGTTCTTATCATAAAACTCGGACTTGAAACCGTCTGGATATCTCTGATGATTCTGATGGATGCCAATCTGGATATTGATCTGCAGACTGAAATTGAAGAAAAAATCAATCGGATTTACGGTGTCAAGGGCGTCAGCGGGGTGAAAATCAGACAGTCCGGCCCTTTTAAGATGATAGAATGCATCATCAAAACAAACCGTTTACTGCCGCTTTATAAAGCGCATGAAATGGCTGACCAGGTGGAGAGCCTGCTTTACACGGATTACCCGAGTATTGAATCTGCTTTTATTCATGTCGAGCCGGATAGCGAACGATCTATCGTGGCCATCATGCCGGTTCAAAACATCAATGGCTTGCATTCCAGAATCCACGAACATTTCGGAAGAGCTCCGTATTTTATCATAATCAATATCAATGACCGTCAGATTGATATTGAAGATTTCTACCTCAATGAATTTCTCGATCACAAAGGACATATTGGATTAAATGTTGTAAAATCAATTATAAGATATAAAATTAACTTGCTGTTTACTTCCAGAATCGGCGAAATTTCCTTTCATATACTGAAAAATAATTTTGTTGATATCTATAAAGCAGATGCCGGAACCACCGTTGCAGAGGTTATGAACCTGTACCATTCCAAACAGCTTTCACCGATAACAATGCCAACCCATTCCATAGAAAAATCACAGGTTGCGCGATCGGATTCGTATTTAGGCTTTACTGAAAAGAGTGGAGAACAACCCGGAGGAATGCCGGTCGTTCGAGGTGATTTGATTCGACAATCTCAAGATGGAATGGAAAACCAAAAGGTTAAAAAATGACGCCAACATTATCCACGATTAAAAACAATGACGGCAAAATCAAACAACTCCGGTCGTTGATCGACATGAGCCGAATCGGGGTGATATTCACCGGAGCAGGCATCAGCACGGAATCGGGTATTCCTGATTTTCGAAGCCCGGGAGGAATCTGGACCCAATATCAGCCGATCGACTTCAGGGATTTTATCGCTTCCGAAGAGATGCAAAGAGAATCCTGGCGCCGTAAGTTTGCATCCGCTGAAGTCATGCAGAATGCCAGGCCGAATAACGGGCACCTGGCAGTGGCCGGTCTGGTAAAAGCGGGGAAAGTATCCCATGTCATTACCCAGAATATCGACGGCCTGCATCAACTCTCAGGCATCCCCGATGACAAGATAATCGAACTTCACGGAAATGCCACTTATGCCGCCTGCCTGGATTGCGGAAAGCGGTTCGAACTGGAAGATATACGACGGCTGTTTGAAAAAGAGGAAACACTGCCGATTTGTGATGCATGCGGCGGCATCGTGAAAACCGCCACCATCTCTTTTGGCCAGGCCATGCCGCTCGATGAAATGCAAGCCGCGGAAGCTGCAACCCTTGCCTGTGATCTCTTTATTGCCATCGGCTCATCCCTGGTGGTCTATCCTGCTGCCGGATTTCCAAATTTAGCCAGGCAAAACGGTGCAAAGCTGGTTATACTGAATCGGGACCCGACACCGCTGGACAAAGTCGCCGACCTGGTCTTGAATGCCGAGATCGGACCCACACTCCAGGCAGTGGTCAGTCCTGACTGATTTTACCCTGCGGTGGTATGGATAGTGGTTATCATGCCCAGGCAAAAACCGGCTTCACCTGTCCTGTTCAATGGAAAACGGTTCCTCCAGAAACCTGCTTGCTTTTCCTGCCGCAACACGATTTTGCATGTTTCCTTTGTAGGATTTGACCTGATCATAGTAACGAATCGCTTTTGTTCGCTCCTTTTTGATATCCGATAACATTCCCTGGAGAAGTGTGATCTCGGCCGTGAGCGTATTGTTTTGAAAAACCGGATTATCGTTCAATTGTGACAACATTACCTCAGCCGATTCCAGCCGACCCCGGCGAAGCGCGACCTCGGCCTTCACCAGCAAAGCACCCTGTTGAACCGTGTCATCGTAATTGGATTTTTTTTGAACGAATTTTGTCAGAACCAGGTCTGCCCATGCGGATGCTTCCGGGTATCTGGAAACCCTGACGAGAATTTTTGCATGCTGCAGATCCAGGTAGGGATTGTGGGGAAACTTTTCCATCAACTCTTTTGATAAAACCAGTGCCTGATCCGCATGCTCCTCCTCAAATATCAGATAAATACTGGTGAGAAGGCTTTTGGTTCCAAGCTCGTGCAGGCAGCTTGATCGGGCCGAACGTTCAAGCGCCGAAAGCCCCTCCTCTTTTGAACCGCTTGGAATAAACCAGAAAAAATTCAAAAATCGCAGTAAGCGCGGCAGCCGGCCTGCAAAGTATGAATAAGCGCCATACGGGAAATAAAGGTCTTCACAGGGACTGCAACGATTTTTCATCCGGCTTTCGGTATCAGCGTGGACCGGATTGCTGCAAATTTCAATACCGCGCTCAAGATATTTCCGCCCTTTCTCTCCGTAGACTCCCCCAGTATAGAGATTTCCGCAATGAGCCTCCAGCCGCCCCAGATAGGTATAGGACAATCCAAGGTAATGAAGCGCATCGACACTCTGGTTGTCCCGGGACAACCATGCATCTGCTTTTTCAATACTGATTTTCAGATATTCCCGGATCTGGGGAACATAGCGAGGGTTGCCGGGGTCGGTGCTGTTTCGCCAGAAAAGGACAACAGCCTGATAAAATTCCCGGGCAGGATGCACCGGCGCCACAGTACCGATTTTTTCAAACGTCTCAGAAGCCAGGTCATAGTTTCCGGAAAAATTCGCTTCAATTCCCAGCATCAGAATTTCCCTTACAGGGTCTGAAACCTCGCCTGAAACATTTCCGGGAATCAAAAAGAGAAGGAAAACGGTACAGCCGATCTTTTTGACAAGATGCTGCCGGAAGAGTATAAGTACAGACTCCAAAAGGTTCATTCGGCTTCCAATACGATTTTTTCTTGACAATTCAACCCCCTGGCACATTCGTAAAAAAGTTACCCTTTCGATGGCAACGAAAAAAGTTCCAGTTCAAGGTGTGCGAATCACGAAAAATACCCTGCCGGAACGGACGAGGGATGACACGCAGTGCGGTTTTTCAAGCCGATAGGCGCAACCGTCAGCGCTAACCACAACACGGAAATTGGACTTTTTAAGAAGCGATCAGCCTGATTTACCGGAAAAAAGTTCTCGCAGGCGTTCAACCCTTTTCCGGTTGACACCCAGATCAGAAGATCCAAGCCGGGAAGCTGACCGGACATGTATCAGCGGTTCATCCGGAAAATAAAACTCCACATCATCAACAAATCCCATGATCATGGATGTAAACTCCACATGAAGATACGCCTCGCTTTCCGTAATGATTCGGGTTCGCTTCTCTGACTCGATAATCTTCTTTAGTCGAAGGAAGGCATCCTTTTTGTCTCCGCTGTAAGACAAGGATGCAATAGAGTGGCTTTCATCCGTTGCCTGGCTGTTGACGCAGTTCGGGGTTCCGGGACAGTCCGCCAGAAGCCCGTTATGAACGCCTAAATTTGCAGGGCGTTTACCCGCGCAGGCTGACAGGAGCACAACGGTCAGCAGCAGACAAAAAAAAATTCTCATACATCACCTCTGTTTTGTAGTTTCGGCCTGAACATGATTTGCCATTACAGCACTATACTCATAAGCGCTTCCTGACAGGCTTCTATCTCTCTTTTATCTTCACCATTGATATAATATCGAAGCACGGCATCCGTGCCGGAAGCCCGTATAACAAACCAAAATGATTCAAATTGCAGAAACGTTCCTTCCAGAAGAGTCCCCTTCCCGATCAAACAGATCTGTTTCAGTTCAGGCAACGTTTGACTGTTACGGTCCAGCCTCGAATTGAGCTCATCGGATATCTCCGCAAGAGACATGCCGCCACTGTATTTTACCGCCAGATCGTGAAAATATTGCATGATTGTATCCCGCCTGGCCTCCCCTGCTTTCTTTGCCTCCTGCCGTTCAACACCCAAAAGGCTTTCATCATATAACTTTTTATCACTGCGGCTGAAATACTTGTTCCGGATATTGTGCTGTTGAATCAGATTGCAATAGTAGTCTGCAAAAGACTGGTTTGCGTTATATAAAAAAGCACCCATGGACAATGTTAGCAGTCCGAACTGGAAAGCGTCTTTTTCACGCATGGCGATAATCTCTCTTGAAACCGATCTGTTTTTGAGGAACTCCTTACCACCGAAAATCGCCCCTCCGGATTCTTCGCACATTAAAACAAGTCTGGACTGTTTCCCCAGACGTATTTCTTCGCCCAGCGCGGTAGTATACGGTTCGTTTTCATCTTTCCGACCTTCGAGCCATTCCGCGAAAGTACCCCAGTGCTTGAACCCGACACGAACATGCACAATTGGTATTTTTTCCAGTTCAGCCAGTTCGTCCAATGCTCTGGATGTGGTTACGGAAGAGGCGATAAACCAGTCATAGGCATCAAATGCGCCGGATTTTTTCAAAGCGGCGATCTGAAATGCGGCCAGCATGAAAAATATCTGATTCGGCGTAAAATAAACGATACAACGGTCCTCATTATCCCGCAGCTCAACCTCCAGGCCCAGATCGATATATATTGTATGGTTTGCAGCCGGCGCGGTTGTCACCATATTAAATCGATCGCCATCCGGATCCCATATAAACACAACGCTTGCCTGATTTTGCAGCAGCTTGTCCTGCGCACCGATATTGCTGTAAATCTCCTTCTTTGTCGGATCAACGCCATAATTCTCACCGTCGATCTGGCCGATTTTATGGTACTCGGAATCCTCTTCATCAAAAAAATATTGGATCATATTGTTTTGCCCGGTTGAAATATCGAATCCCTGAAACAACCTTTCGGAAGTTAATTTCATCGAACCGCCGACCGTACAGATTGCGCAGCGGAAACCGCGCTCATGCGCCTTTTTGATCACATCGATCGATTGCTCATCGATTACGGATTTCTGGTAGTTCACATACGCGTCATCAACATGAAAATCATGCAGAATGTTTTCATCGGATAACGGAGCGAGCGGTATTGTCGCCCGGCTGGAAACGATGTTTTGAACTTCCTGAATGATCTCTTTTTCTTCTTCTACAAGTTGTTTGCCGAGCGAATCCATGGGTTTCCAACCGCCTTTAAAATACTGCGAATGGCTGGCCGTTAAATTGTCACCGCTTTGAAACCCTTCATAAAAAACACCGAAAGATGAATACCAGATCGGTGTCGTCGGAATTTCGGCCCGGAGGTGAACCTTGAATCCGTGAGCCGCGTAGACCCTTGCCAATAGCCGGATAAAATCCTGGGTGTGAGGCCTGGTTTCCCCGCCGATATGCACATGCAACCCTTCTGCTCCGGTCTTTTTCCTTTTAAACACGCGTGCTTTGGCCTCTCCGAGTATGGCGATGGTAACCAGGTTGATGGCCACGCCGGGATTTCCCGCATCCTCCGGGTCAAGCTGATCCCGGTAGCCTGCTGTCATCAATGTAAAATTTCGCGCCCATTTTTCAAGGGAATAGGAGGCCACCACCTCTTCGGTCAGTTCGATTTTTTTCGCCATACCCTCCAGGGCATTTAACGTAATTTTTGTCGGTTTCATCTGAACCCCATGCGTTGTCAGCGTTATCGTTCTATAAATTTAAACTCAACCAGTTTTTCAATGGTCTCCTGATAGGAATCCACTTGAATGGCTTCTATTTTTTTCGGCGAGTCTTCCGGCCATGCATCCGCGAATTCCTGGATGGCATAATCGTTTCCACCTTTAAATAAAGCATCTCCGAAAAAAACGACCCGGTTAAAGCCCATATCAAAAAGGGTCTGTACTGCATTTGTTTTGTCCTTGCCGACGATTCCGATATCAAAGGAAGTCTGTCCGCCCAGGGTGATTTTCAAATTCTTGTTTTCAATAAGAGAAGAGAGTTCTGTGTTGAGGTGTTCCATGACTTTCCGCCTGTATCCGCCGGCCTTGTCAAAATCAACAAAATTTTTCCGGTTTTGCTGGGCTTCCGGTCCCTCCTCCTTCACCCTGCCGATGGGTGCAAAGTTAACCATTGAATCACGAAACGCAATCGGTTCACCCACCACTTCAAGCGGAGGAGGCAGTTTGAATTCAGGCAGCGCGTGCGTTTTCTCAAGCGTTTCAATGAGAAAACCATAATCTTTCTCACCAAGATATTCCCTGATGTTAAACGATTTGACAACTTCAATGGACCTCTTTTTTGAAAAATCACATCGATACTGGATGGCGCCATTGCTCAAAAACGCATCGAATTGCCCTCGATAACCATATTGAAAAAGCGGCACAAAAAACTGCTGTTCCAGAAGCGGAAGATGACTCCCGGCTGCCACGCTGAAAGGCACGCATAGCTGGTCTAAAATGTTGACCATTGGCTCGGTAATCGGTTGTCTCGGGGGGGTGAGGGTACTGTCTATATCAAAAAGTGCTGCAGTTTTCATCGTTCTTCCTTATCCGGTGATAAAAATGGTTTCTGGTTTTAGAGTATTTCCAATCAATATGCCTTATCAATGAGGTCCATGATCTGTTCCACGTACCCGGCCGTGGTCACTTCCATCCGCCCGTTGTGTGAACCTGCGTGCTGTTTCTGGTAGGCATCGAGCATTTCCTGGTCCGGACAGCCTGAAGAGGCTCCTAACGTGGTGCACGCATAGGATGCCCAGGTCCTTCCCACGGCAATGGCGGATAAAAAATCATCAAAAGAAAAATCCTTTTTACCGCGAAGTGTTGAAACCATGCCTGAAGCGAAAGCGTCACCCGCCCCTGTAGGATCTACGATTTTTCCGATGTTTAAGGGCCAGGCCAGCACGATACCCTCTTTGCCGTCTTTATAGGTCCCGATCGCACCGAACCGATTAAGCGTTATGACAGCTGTAATAGAATGTTTTCTCAGCCATTTGAGAATTTTCGACAAGGATAAAACCTGATTCCCTTTCTTGAAAAGTCTTCTGATTTCATCCAGATTCAGCTGGAACAGATCGATTCGACACAAATCTTCTTTCCAAAATTCCACGCCATGGTTCAGCTGGCTGTTCCCAAAGTTGGCAAAAATAAGATGGCTATTCCAATATGCATCGATGATTTTTCGGGAAATTCTTCCGGGTTTCCGGGTGTCGCTGTCTACGGTTATGTGTCCGATCATAACCGAACCGGTATCGCCTGCGACAAGATCATTGAGAAGGTCCAGCCGTTTTTGTATATGCTTTTCTGAAACGGTAATTCCGGTCAATCCCTGAGAAAAGATTGTTCTTTTCCCTCTATGAACCACGATAATGGCTTTTGGTGTTTGAACATCCGGTATCAAGAATGTTTTGGAATCAATGAACGTCAGGGCTTTTTTGGAAATTTTGTTTCTGCGCCCGATATCCAGCAGTGCCTTGCGAATATCCTCTCCAAACCGATCGTCTCCGATAAACGGAATCGGGAAAACGGTATTCCCCGCAGTAATCAACCGCATGGAATAATTGACGCAGCTTCCACCCACCAGTTCGTGAGTGTTGACAATATGTTTTCGACCCGGCTGGATTTCACCGTCATGCTCCAGAATGGTTTCAACATTTCCGCTACCGATTGCAATAACAGGAGATGCTTTTTTGGAATCTGTTTTCATCCTATTCCTGATGCGGCCAAAAGAGAATAAATCGAATTTGCTTAGTAAAATCAATATCAATTAACCGTGTGCGGGTCAAGATGATTAAAGAGGGCACAAGTCACGGCACCAACTTTTTTCTTGACTTTTGAAAACCATTATGCTGATTATAGAATCAGTTTTACTGATTGATCAATCAGTTTCTTGAAAAATGGTGTTTTATAACGGTAAAAAATGACCCGAAAAGAAGCGATACTTCAGGCAGCGACCCTGATGTTTTCCCAAAAAGGATATACAGAGACCTCCACAACGGAAATCTCTGAAATGACAGGCGTGGCGCAGGCAACGGTTTTTTATCATTTCAACAGCAAGGAAAAACTATTTCTCGCGGTCCTGGAACATACCCGGGAATTAATCACGAAGGAATTCGAGTCGTATATGGGCAATAAAGTATTCAAGAGCGGTATGGATATGATTGAAAATGCCATTTCGTTTTATCTGTATATTGCCGGCAAGCTGGAAAATCAATTTCTCCTGCTGCACAGGCATTATCCATACAAAATGGCTGAAACCAATCCAATCTGCCGACAGCATCTTGAGGCAATTTATGACTGCCTTGTGGATATTTTCGAAGGGGCTGTCCTGCTCGGTCAGCAGGACGGGTCCATTGTGAACCGTCCTGCTCGTAAAATTGCTTTGATCATTTTTTCCATGGCAGATGGCATTGTTCGATTTAAAACCTATAACCTCTATGATGCCAACGCCTTATTCAATGAGATGGTCGAATCTTGCCGAAAAATTTTAACCCCTGACCAATTAAAGGTAGAAAGCGTAACGGTATGATATTTAAAGTTTTCCCATTTATGGAATGGTTTAAGGATTACAGCCTTGAAAAGTTTCGCATTGATTTTCTCGCCGGCTTGACTGTCGCTCTGGTCCTGATCCCCCAATCCATGGCCTATGCTCAACTGGCAGGACTGCCGGCGTATTATGGTCTGTACGCGGCCTTTTTGCCGCCCATGATCGCGTCTCTCTTCGGCTCCAGCCGCCAACTGGCCACCGGGCCGGTTGCCGTGGTTTCACTGATGACCGCCGCCTCGCTGGAACCGCTGGCGACAGCGGGCAGTGAAGCCTTTATTGCTTATGCTGTCCTGCTCGCAATGACAGTAGGTGTGTTTCAATTTCTGCTGGGCGTATTGCGACTGGGGATGATTGTGAATTTTCTTTCCCATCCGGTGGTCAACGGTTTTACCAATGCGGCCGCCATTATCATCGCCTCCTCTCAATTGTCCAAAATATTCGGTGTTTATGTAGATAAAGCCCCCCATCACTACGAAACGATCATCAACGTTATCAAGGCCTCCTTTCAATTCACACACTGGCCCACCCTGCTGATCGGCGCATTTGCCATATCGATCATGTACGGGCTCAAGCGCATGAATCCCAGAATTCCCTATGTCCTGGTGGCTGTGGTGATCACGACCGTCATTTCCTGGGCAACCGGTTTTGAGCACAATCGCCAAATTTCCATATCTCAGATCCAGTCACCCCGTTTTCATGAGACCGTGTCTGCTTTCAACCAGGCCCTGAATCAAATTTCAGAGCTTGGGGAAAAACGCACGTTGCTCACTCCTCAGCTTGAGAGCGTCCGATCCGCTCATGCCGCTTCCGATAAGCTTTTGGAATTGAACTATGAAATAAACCGTCTGTCCTTCAAGATCGATCAGCTCAAAGAGGAAGCGCACCAATTGCGGGAGATGATGAGATCGGTACATTTCTTCGCGGAACCATCGGATGAAGGGAAGCTCCTCTTGTATGACCGGAATGAGCTCGAAAAAGGCAAAACCGTTGAGGGGCGCATCTGGAGGATAAAAGTCGGCAACAAGAAGCTGGACGAAGAAAATCTGCTCATGACAGGAGGAGGAGCTGTCGTCGGGGTAATCCCGGAAGGGCTTCCTTCTCTGAGCATACCCGATATTAAACTTTCGTCATTTTTCCAATTGCTTCCCTATGCTGTGATCATCTCTCTTCTGGGCTTCATGGAAGCCATTGCCATCGCAAAAGCCATGGCTGCCAAAACCGGCCAGCGGCTTGATCCGAACCAGGAGTTGATCGGCCAGGGACTGGCAAATATTTTGGGCGCGATCGGAAAGAGCTATCCTGTTTCCGGATCTTTTTCAAGAAGCGCGGTAAATCTACAGGCCGGCGCGGTAAGCGGGATGTCAAGCGTGATCACAAGCCTTGTCGTCATTGCGACACTCCTTTTCTTCACGCCGTTCTTATACCATCTTCCTCAGGCTGTGCTGGCGACAGTCATCATGATGGCGGTTATCGGCCTGATAAACGTTTCCGGTTTCATCCACGCCTGGCGCGCCCAGTGGTATGACGGAGCAATTTCCATCATTACTTTTTTGGCGACTCTGGTGATGGCGCCGCATCTGGAAAAAGGGATATACATCGGTGTGGCTCTTTCGCTTTCGGTTTTCCTGTATAAAGCCATGCGGCCCAAAGTCTCATCACTTTCAAGGCATGAAGACGAAGGCCTCAAAGACACGGTAGCCCATCGGCTTCTGAAATGCGAGCACATCGATCTGGTTCGTTTTGAAGGACCGCTTTTTTTCGCCAACGCAAGCTATCTCGAAGATGAAATTAATAACCGGATTATACATCATAAAAATTTACGCCATATCATAATTGCCGCAAATGGGATCAATGATCTGGATGCCTCGGGAGAAGAGGCGCTGGCGCTGGTTGTGGATCGCCTTAGAAGTGCCGGATATAAAATTTCCTTCAGCGGCGTAAACGAATCGGTGATGACCGTATTGAAACGAACACATCTTTTTGAAAAAATCGGATACCATAATTTCTTTCCCACCATGGAGATGGCCATTGCGAAAATTCATACAAGTGCGCATATCGGCAGCACAGAAAAAGAGTGTCCGCTGCTTACGGTTTGTCGAACTGCTGAAAACTTTGAATCAACAGGAGGAGAATAGATATGTCCGCTATTGCAATCTTTAGTGGCACATTTTGCCAAAAAGGACAAATTGTCAAAAAAGTAATCGATAAAACCGGTTTCAACCTGCTTTCCGATCAGGATCTTGCTGCACAGGCAAGCCGGATGTCAGGAATGGCTGAAAAAAAAGTAAGCCGGGCTCTATCGGATAAGGTTTCCGTTTTCAATGCATTCACTCATGAAAGGGAACAGACCCTGGCCTATCTCAAACTGGCTATGGCAAAGATTTTATCCGAGAAAGACGATATCGTCATCGATGGTTTCGCGGGCCTTCTGATTCCCCAGACCATAAGCCATGTGCTTCGTATCTGCCTGATCGCAGATATGAAGTATCGGTTGTCAGAGGCATCTGAAAGAGAAAAATTAAACGAAAAAGATGCTCTCCAGTTAATTCACAAAGAAGATTCGCTTCGGTCATACTGGGTGAACAGCCTATTTAAAATGCGAGATCCATGGGACCCCTCTCTGTATGATATGGTTATTCCGACCGACAAGACGCCTCTTGACGATATCGTCACCATGATCAATGAAAACCTGAAAAGTGAGGTGATTCTGCCAACGGAAGCTTCAAAAAAGGCGGCTGCTGATTTTCTCCTTGCCGCAAATGTAGAAGTGTTGCTGGCAAAGGAGGGTCATTTCGCTGAAGTGAGCGCCCGTGATGGAGCGATAACCCTTACGATCAATAAAAATGTACTCATGCTGGGCAGGCTCGAGGAAGAGTTAAAGAAAATCGTCAGTCAGGTATCCGGAGTCAAAACCGTTGAAACCCGTATCGGAAAAGGTTTTTACCAGGCGGATATCTATCGGAAATATAATTTTGAAATGCCGTCGAAGGTTCTGTTGGTAGATGATGAACGGGAATTTGTTCAAACACTTTCGGAACGACTTCTTATACGGGATATCGGCTCTGCGGTAGCCTATGACGGCGAATCCGCCTTGAACCTGATGGAAGAAGACGAGCCGGATGTTATGATCCTGGACCTCAAGATGCCGGGAATCGATGGCATTGAAGTCCTGCGAAAGGTAAAAGAAAGCCGGCCGAATATTGAAGTAATCATTCTAACCGGTCACGGATCAGAAGAAGATAGAAAGACCTGTCTGGAATTGGGGGCATTTGCCTACCTGCAAAAGCCCGTGGATATCGATCAGCTGAGTGAGACTTTAAAAAAGGCAAAAGCGAAAATTAAAAAATCTTTAGAGTAAATCCTGATACTGGAAGGTCCATGCCGACATCTAATAAAAACAGAAAAAGCTTTTTCGGTTTGAAAAAACATAAAACTGGAATCGACCAGAAGATTTTCAATTTTCGACGCATCTGGCTGCTTTCTTTTATCCTGACTTCCGGCTTCGCGATCATACCGGTTATGTTTTTTGCTCTGATTGATTATAATGTTACGAAGCGCTCGGTTGAATCAGAAGCAATTCTGCGGTCCTCCCGCCTGACTTCAAACACCTGGCGATCGGTTTCATATTTTCTGGATGAGCGAAAAGCGGCTCTAAGATATACCGTATACGAGAACAGCCTGGATGTATTGAGCGATAATGACCGCCTTTCCAACATCTTGAAAAGTCTTCGCAAGGCATTTGGCGGATTTACCGACATCGGGCTTGTCGATGAAGATGGATTTCAAAAAGCCTATGTCGGCCCATATCTTCTTGAGGATAAAAATTACAGCGGGCAGGACTGGTTTAAAGAGGTGCAGGAAAAAGGTGAATACATCAGTGAAGTGTTTATGGGCTATCGCAATGTTCCGCATCTGGCGATCGCCATAATGCATATGGCAGAGAACGGTCAGATTTTCGTGCTCCGGGCAACCATCGAACATCAGTTTACCCATATGCTGAAAGAAATACAAAAAACCGAATATGGAGACGCGTTTTTGATCAATAAAGAAGGTATCCTTCAAACACCTTCGCACTACTTTGGTGAAATGTTGAACAAAATGTCAATCCCCATGTCACCGGAATATTCAACCAGCACACAGGTCGTCGAGACGGTGGATCACCAGGGTCTTCCATTGATTGTCGGCTATCGCTATATCCCGGAAACGCCGTTTATCCTGATGGTGGTAAAGTACAAAGAAAAGCTCATGGAGCCGTGGCAAAAGAGCAGCATGGCTCTGATTCGCTATCTCGTTGTGAGCATCACGGTAATCCTGCTCTGGATTCTGGGTGTTATCACCTATCTGGTGAGACGGATGAAGTCCACGGAAAGCAGAAGGGTAAAATATTTCCATATGGCGGAGTATTCCAACAAAATGGCAACCATCGGACGCCTTGCCGCCGGCGTTGCTCATGAAATCAACAACCCTTTGGCAATTATTAATGAAAAAGCCGGTCTTATCAGTGATATCTTTCAGTATTCAAAAGAGTACCAGCAGAATCAAAAACTGAAGGAAACGATCGATTCCATTATTGCATCAGTGGAACGCTGCAGCAGAATTACACGGCAGCTTTTGAGTTTTGCGCGTCATTTGAACCTCAGCATTCAAACGATTCGTCTGGATGAGGTTGTAAAAGAAGTTCTGGGTTTCCTGAATAAAGAAGCACAATATCGCTCTATTGATATTTCTCTTGATATTTCAAAGGACATTCCTGAATTTGAATGCGACCGGGGTAAACTGCAGCAGGTGCTTTTAAATATCACGAACAATGCCTTTGCTGCCCTGACAAACGGTGGTCAGATAAAAATCAATGCTGAAAGAGACGGGCAGGATTACGTAAAAATTATCATCAGCGATAATGGATGCGGAATTCCAGCGGAAAACTTGAAATATATTTTCGAACCATTTTTCTCCACCAAGATGAAAATCGGTGGAACCGGTCTCGGTTTATCCATCACATACAGTCTGATACAGGAACTGGGTGGAAAAATCGATGTAAAAAGTGAAGTCGGAAAAGGAAGCCGTTTTAAGGTTGTGTTACCGCTTAAACCCAGAAAGGAAGGCCTGAATCATGAATATACTCCTGGTTGATGATGAAAAAGAACTGGTTTCAACACTTGCGGAACGTCTGTCTTTTAGAGGAGTTATGGTTGACTGGACGGCAAATGCGGAAGAAGCCGTTGAAATGGCTGAAAAAAAATCCTATGACATCGCTGTTCTGGATGTAAAGATGCCGGGGATTGACGGGTTTAAACTCAAACGATTTCTACAAAAGAAAAATCCGAAAATGAAATTTATTTTCCTCACCGGCCACGGATCGGAAGATTATTACAGGCTTGGAAGTGCTGAAACCGGTTCTGAGTTCTACCTGGTGAAACCGGTGCAGATCGAAGAACTCATCGAAAAGATGAACAAAGCCTTCAAAGAACAAGGAGAAATATGACCGATACCAAACAGGAAGCCATCATGGACAGCGGGTTTCAATTTTTCGGAGAGATGACCGGTTCCATTTCACACGAGATAAAAAACTGCATGGCCGTGATCAATGAAAATGCGGGATTGCTTCAGGATTTAATATTGTTGAGTCAGAAAGGTACGCCGCCGGATCTGGACAGATTGAACCGCGTGGCCGAACAGATCCTCTTGCAGATAAAACGATCGGACGCATTTGTCAAAAAATTGAACCGCTTTTCTCACAGTGTGGACACACCGATCAATTCGATCGACCTTGCAGAAATTCTAAATTTCTCTCTTGACCTCAGCAAGAGGATTGCAGCCAACAGAAGGTTTACGTTGAGCCTGGAACCTCCTCCTGAAACCATTATCATTTCAACGCATGTTTTTTATTTTATGAATATGATCTGGCGCTGTCTTGATTTTATCATGGGAAAAGGTGCCGCCGACAGCCAGTTGACAATAAAATGCAAAAAAGATTCAGATGGCGTGGAAATCTGTTTTGGGCCATTAAAAAAATCGGATGAGCTGGTTGACGTCGGTTCCATGCCGGGCAGTGCCCGGCATCTGCTGGAAATTCTGAACGGGATGATTGAATTCAATGATAGACAGGGTGAGATGATCCTCACCTTGCCTGAAAAAATATAGTCCCTCAAGTATAGTACCTTAGAGGTGATCCGTAAAAAAGTCTATCAACCTTACAAAAGGGAGGTTCCAATGTCTGAAAAAGTTTTACTCGTAGACGATGAAGAAAATTTTATCAATACCCTTGCCGAACGTATGAGAACAAGAGGCATGGATGTAACCACGACAACATCGCCCAAAGAAGCCCTCAAAATGATAGAGAAAGAGTCTTTTGATGCCGTCGTACTCGATCTGTTGATGCCCGAAATGAACGGCCTGGAAACGCTGAATATCATGAAAGCGAAAAATCCCGACCTGCAGGTTATTTTATTGACCGGGCATGCAACCGTTGAGAAAGGTATCGAAGCCATGAAAAGCGGGGCGATGGATCTGATTGAAAAGCCTGCCGACCTGAAAACGTTGACGGAAAAAATTCATAAAGCCCAGGCAAAAAAAATGATCCTCGTAGAAAAAAGAACCGAAGATAAAATTAAAAAAATTATGAGTTCGAAATCATGGTAGTAAAATGTTGGAGCAACCCATGGGTATAGAAAAAATCAGCACGATGAATCTGGCGGAAATCATAAAACATAATGGAAAAGATCCTGAAATAAAAAATAGAACCTTTATCCTGTTCAGAGAGGAAGACGAGTCTGTTACAGCGATCACCTATGATGATTTTTACAGAAAATCCATGAAATATGGGAATATGATTCATCAGATAAAAAAGAAACAGGGAATCAAACTCGCAACACGATTTCATGTGGGCGTGTTTATGCAGAATATCCCTGAATTCTTCTATATTTTAGGTGGCTGTGCTTTTACCAATTCGACGCTGGTCGGTATAAACAATGCACAGATTGGAGAAAAGCTCGCCTTTGATATAAACAACATCGACGTGAACCTCCTGATTGTTGACCATGCCGTGCAGCCGAAAACAGGCGGAACTTTTCTGGACTCCGTAACGAAAGCAAAAAACGTTCACGGATTTAAAACGTTGAGCGATTCAAATATTCTCTCTATATCCGGCAGCCGATCTGCGAATACAAAATCCATAGACCAAAAACTGAAGCAATATGCTTCCTTGCTCTCGCACTTTAATCCTGAACCCCTGAACGAAACCAATGCGGCTGTCGTTATTTTTACATCAGGTACTACCGGCGCGCCGAAAGGAATAGAAGTTTCCTGGGAAAAACTGGTCAATGTGGGTGTCAATGGAACCAGAATCTTAAATTACACCGATACGGATGTCGGCTGCGTCTGTATGCCGATAAACCACTCCAACTCGCTCTATCTCAATATCATGCCGGCAATGCTGAATGGCGCAAAAATTTTTCTGCGAAGAAAATTCAGTGTGTCCAATTTTGTAAAGGATATCGAAATTTCCGGATCAACCATCTGGAATTGCGTGGGAGATCCGGTTCAGTATCTGCTCAATTATTTTTCAAAAGAAGAAGATATCGACTACAGCGATCTTCCGCTGAGAACCGTGATCAGTACCGGGACAAACGCATCAAACCGATCCCGCTTTACAAAACTGTTCGGGCTGGACATCTTTACGGAAGTATACGGCTCGACTGAAGCAGGAGCGATAGCGGCAGTGGACGCGAACACCCCTTCCTATAGCGTTGGAAAAGTCATTAAAGATGTTCGTATCCTCGATGAAAGGTCTCTGCAGGAGTGCGATCCAGCGGAAGTGGATGAAACCGGCAGAATTCGTAATTTAGATCGCTGTGCAGGTGAAGTGATTGTGAGCCAATCTTCCCTGGGGACATCCGCGTTTACAGGATACTACAAACTTCCAAAGGAAAGTTCGCAAAAAATCATCTCTCTGCACGGAGAAGAGTTTTACCGCATGGGTGATCTGGGCGCCATTGTTGGAATAGATCATGTCAATTATCTGATTTTCCTTGGGCGAACAGGCGACTGGATTCGATTCAAAGGGGAAAACTGGGCGCCGGTGGATTGTAAAGTGACAATAGCAGCATACAGGGCCGTAAACAATATCGGTATTATCGGGGTCCCGCAATCTTCCGGGAAAGAGGATGATCCGATGTTTATCCTTCAGGTAGAAGACGATAATGAATTTCATGTGGATGATTTTTATTCTTTCTGCAAAAAGCACCTGCCTCATTATATGCTTCCCCGATTTATCAGAATTGTGGAATCACTTCCAATGACGGAAACCATGAAACTGAAAAAATCATTGTTAAAAAAAGACTTCTACTACCGGGATGAAAATCTGGATGCGAATCATCGCGATATCATTTATGAAATCCAGGATGACCGGGCCGTAGAATTCAAAACTGAAAATTACCTGGCTGAACTGAAAAAATTTACGGATCCGACGAACCAGGATACCCTGAAAACGTTTACCGGAAAACCGGATCTGTTTGTAAATTGATTTCGACTCTGCCCGGTTGGGGTGACAATATGAATACCAGCATATCGATTCGTGTCTTTCAAAAAAAAATAATGACCGAACACTATCAAAGGGCAACCGAAAACAAACTCGCCGGCAAACCGGTTGCGTATGTTACGGCGATATTTCCGGTTGAAATCGCAAGGGTTTTTGAACCGGAGATCGCCATTGTGTATCCGGAAAATCATGCGGTAACTCTTATTGTAAACGGCATGGCAAAAGAGATGGCGGAGATCGCCGAAGCGAAGCAGTCGATCGACAAAATGGGCTGTTCCTATGAACTTGCCAACACCGGGTATCTTCTTGAAACCTGTTTCCTAAAAAATGGCGGCAAAACCGAAAAGTTTGCGTCCGTCCCTAATTTACCGGCTCCTGATATCCTGCTGTCCTGTAACAATCAGTGCGAAATCGTCGCGGAATGGTTTCAGAATCTCAGCAACATGTTCGGCAGCATACCCTTTAAAGTAATCAATGTCGGCAACAGATATGACGGCATGATCGATAACACCCGGATACAGTACGTCCGGAAGCAGATTGAAGATGTCATCGGCATGCTCGAGAACCAAACAAAAACAAAGCTTGAAAAAGACAAACTGATTGAAATTTCAGAAAAATCAAATAAAGCCACCCGGCTTTGGAGAAAGTACCTTGATTTTGGAACAAACATCCCCTCGCCCATGACCGTATTTGACGGTTTTTATCATATGGCTCCCATTGTGTCTGAACGGGGAAAACAGGTTGCCGTCGATTATTATCAACAACTGGTAGAAGAAACAGAAGAGAGTATTAAAACAGAAACATCTGCTGTCCAGCCTGAAGCACATCGTCTTCTGTGGGATAATCTGGCAACGTGGTTTAATTTCGGCAGGATGAAGCGATATATGGCGTTAAAAGGGATAGCGGTTGTAGGCTCAACATATCTGGATGTCTGGAAGAACGAACTGGATACAACCAGCTATGACAACCTTCTCAACAGCATCGCAAAATCCTATTGCAGCATGTATACGAACCTGACCATCCAACAGCGCATTGCATTATGGAAAGAGATGGTTGTGAAATATACTGCCGAAGGCATCCTGTTTCACAACAACAAGAGCTGCCACACCTTTTCACGTCTGCAGGGCCAGCTTGCAGATGCCCTTAAAAAAGAGTTCGGGGATCATTTCATTACGATCCAGTTTGACGGCGACATGGGGCTTGAAGAACGCTTTCAGAAACACCGTTTTGAAACCGCCATCGAAACCTATTTTTGAGCCGGGTTATGATCTCCCTGAAAAATCAGGAAAAATAAAATATGCGCGGAATCGTGTCTTTGATTTCTTTGAACAAAAAAAAGCCAGTGGCAATGAACCGCCACTGGCTTACTGGTTATTTTCCGGCTATATCTGGCATTACAGCCGATTTTTTCTTTGAAAAGATCGGTCGGGGTTTCAAGAATCAGATCTTTCTCACCCCCAACCCATTTATTTCAACGTATGTTGATTTGTGAAAAAGTTAAGCATCAAACGTTTCGCTGTCAAGAGACGCTGAAGCTCCATGTTTTCAAACCGCTCCGGAGAAATACATTTCTTGATTAAATTCAAAATATTATCGATTTCATGCCACATATTTCCTTGACTTGTCCAATACAATGGATAGGTTAGGAGTACAATTACCTTTACAGAACAGGAGATAACCATGGAAAAAGTTGAAACCGGATTGTTCGTCAGCGTCGACTACAAAGGAACCCTGCAAAACGGAGAAGTGTTTGATACCAGTCACGGACGTCAGCCGCTGGAAATAGAGATGGGTGCAGGACAATTGATTGCGGGTTTTGAGTCGGCACTGATGGGGATGTCTTTGAATGAGAAAAAGAATTTCACCCTCGAACCGGAGGAAGCCTATGGCCACAGGGTTCAAGAGCATGTTCATACTTTTGCCCGGAGCGAGGTTCCGCCTGAAATGAACCCACAGGTCGGCCAGACTGTGGCCCTCACAACGCCTGATGGAAAACAGATTCCAGCCCGCATATCTGAACTGGATGATGAGAAACTGACGGTGGATCTGAACCATCCCCTGGCCGGTGAAGCATTGACTTTTGAAATTGAAGTGGTGGGAATCAGCAGAACTGCGACACAAGAGAATACCGGCTGCGGATGCGGCTGTTCTTCCGAATCCGAAGGAGATTGC
>JAWOIJ010000055.1:0-9754 GCA_046484745.1 Desulfobacterales bacterium
CCGACAAATCCCCCGACCCCAAATCCCCCGGATAAATCCGCCATTGATGGGCTCCTGTTATATTTTTTCGGACAGCAATGTTTCCATTTGGATCGTATCGGTCGCTATCCCAAGAGGCACCCACTCGTTATCCAAAAGGACATTGGTCGACCCTCTGAATTCAAGGGCATATGGTTTGGCTTCTTCCGAATCCAGTGTGTATATTTTCACGTCCAGTCTTCCATTAAATTTTTCCTTCATGTTTTCGGCTACGCCTATAGCCTTTCTGCATGAGATTCAAGCGGGATTGCCGCTGTGAAATACGATCAACTCAGCCATTTAAGCTTCCTCCTTAAATCCATTTCGGTAAACATCGAAAGTCCACCAACCTGTTTATTGATTACACTCTGATTGCGCAGACCCCCTGAACACGAATGCGGGGAGTGGCGCGTCATTCACGCTTATGGTTTCATCAGATAAATATTCACTTCGGAGGCCTGCCGTTCCCCCATAGGGGGTCGTCGCCAAAGCGCTCGAACCACCATTCTTCAGGCGACCGATGCCTTTTTACCGTATCCTCTGAAAAAGAGTATTGATACTGGTGGCAGTAATCCATGATCGTACGGTACGCTGAAATAATTTTGCGGGTCATTTCAGTACATTCATCCTTGTTTTCTTCACATTTGTCCAGATGCCACCTGGCCAGCATTCTCCTGTAGCTTGATTTGATCGACGCCATGGTGGCGGTTTCCGGAAGATCCAGAATTATTTTTGCATCGGTGATTTCCTGATATTTATGATTCATCCCCGGTGATTCGTTTCCCTTCTCTCAAAAGTTTCGTGAGTAGAAATTTGGCCCCTCTGCGCGATAAACCGAGTCTTTCCGCCAAAGCTTTATCGTCCATAGTCCCATGCGCTTTTAAAAGCGTGCGCACTTCCGCTTCCAGTTCCTCCAGCCAGTCTTCGAACAGCGCCAACAGATCAGGATCAGCTATCACCAATAGTTGTCTGGACTGCGCGACCTTGTCCACCAGGCTTTACCTCCATGGTTTTAAAAGGTCTTTCGGGTCGACAACAAATCGGTTGCCACCTCGCTCAAGGTTCGCAATACGCCGACAATTCTGTTATCCGCCAAGTCGTAATAGATAAACGGTCCCTCCCGTTCCACTTTTACTAAGAGCGAGCGCTTTAGCTCTTTCAAGTGATGGGAGACCAATGGTTGTGACAAATCGAGTTCCTCTACGATGGCGGTTACCGATTTTCGGCCGCCGCTGATGAGGAGCAATATCCTCAATCGGTTGACATCGGACAGGCTCTTGGCAAGAAAGGCGGCGCTTTGGAGATGATCATCTTCCAACAGGTGCTGAGCTGAAAAATCATTTTTGAGGCCAGTTGTGTCTCCTGCAAGCTGACCCGAATCGTCCTGCGAAATCTGCTCTTCTGTTTTATGCATCATTGGCCACTTTGTCAGACATTAGCGTCATGATTCATTATTTCAGATTTTGATCTCCTGAAACATCCGTACTTTCTTTGTGGGTTTCGACATAATACGCGGCTGCAAGAGCCGCAGTGCAGCCATCCGCGGCGGCGAGCACGATCTGATTGGCGTACTTTTGTCGAAGATCACCTACTGCGAAAATGCCCGGGATATCGGTTTCGCACTTTTCATCCGTGAGAACGTAACCGGTGGTGTTGATTTTAACGCCCGCGGGAACCAATTGATTGTTCGGTGAAAATCCGACAAAAATAAAAACACCTTCTGTGTCAAGATTTCGTCGGTTACCGGTCTGGGTATCTTTCAATTCGATGCTTTGAACGCCGGTGTTATCGGATTTGATTTCGGTGGCGACAGCATTGAAGATGACTTCAATCTGTGGCACGGCCAATACACGCTGTTGAAGGATTCGGCTGCCCCTGAAGGCATCCCGCCGATGAATCAGGTAGACCTTGCGGGCAATCTTTGAAAGGTAAAGGGCGTCTTCCAGAGCTGTATCGCCGCCACCAATGACCGCAACCGTCTTGTCGCGGAAAAAGAATCCGTCGCAGGTGGCGCAATAGGAAACGCCCTTGCCGAAATTTTCATTTTCTCCGGGAATGTTCAGTTTTCGGGCGGTGCCGCCAGCCGCCAGAATGACTGCACGGGCATTTAAAATGGAACCGTCGGCGAGACGCACGGAGTGGTGCTTGATACCCGGTTCGGTTGCGACAGCCTCTTTCTCGATAATCTGGAGGTTATACCATTTGGCGTGTTGAAGGAACTTATCACAGAGGTCAAAGCCGCTGATCTCAATGAAACCGGGGTAGTTCTCAACGTCTTTGGTTATGGCGACTTGTCCGCCGGGTAAGCCCCTTTCAATCAATACAGTTTTAAGCGCTGCGCGCATGGCATAAATTCCAGCGGTCAAGCCTGCGGGCCCGCCGCCCACAATTATCAAATCGTATATCTCATCTTTGATCACGCTGTTCTTCCTTTTATATAGAGTGCTTTTTTTAGTATCGATATATAAATAACCATTTATATGATGATATGGTTTATGTCAACAAAGCTTTTCGGAAAGGCGGAAAAGGGGTCAAATCTTTAATCTTGACAAATTAAGATTCGAGTAAGATTTGTCAAGATTAAAGATTTGACCCCACGATACTGTTTAACCGGCGACCGGGGAGGGCGCTGGCTTCGGAACGATCCGCTTGTTGCTCTCCCATATTTTGGGCGCCTTGGGCGTGACCGGGAGGTATTTCAACCACGGATGAGAGTTCATGTGTTTCGGGTCCATTTGCAGCTCGCGGCTGTGATAGAGAATGGGAGGCACGATTTTTTTGATGTCTCCGTCAATGTCCTTGGCGATGGTGAATGCGGCGGCCCGCACTGCTGTGTCCACGGCTTTCTGGCTGTATTGCTGGGACTGGGCCAGGGTGTTCAGTGCCTTTGTCGGGTTGTGGAAGCCCACGCTGTTTTCAGCGGACACCAGATCCCAGAAGAACTGACCCTTCCGGCACCATCGACGGGCCTTGATCATCAGGCTGTCATAATCGTCGGGTTTTTTCCCGGTAAATTCCGAGGCCAGCCGGATGGCTTCGTGGGCCTTCACCGAAATATCCTGGGCGATCATGAGCTGCTCCCATACCTTGTGCTGGGTGAACAGCACCCGCTCTTTGAGGAATTGGGGTGTCTTGTCCGTGTGGCACTGGCGGCAGGCCTTGAGGTCCGGGTCTTTGAGAGGTGAGTTCCAGTGGTGGCTGGAGATTTTTTTCTTGCCGTCCATCCGGGTGTAATTCATGTGGCAGTCCGCACAGGTAACGCCCGCAGCCCCATGTACACCGTTGTACCAGGTCTCATATTCCGGATGCTGGGCCTTGAGCATGGGGGTTTTGGACACCGGGTGCACCCAGTCCACGAAATTGCCTTCAAATCCCGGAATGGTGGTGTTGCCCTGGGTCTCGTAATAGGCATACATGTTTTCCGGGTCCAGGCCCTCTCCCCATGGAAATACGGGTTTTTTGGCCGGACCGAATTCCTTGTCGATAAAATAATATTCCACGTGGCACTGGCCGCACATCAGGGCGCGTTTCTCGTTGCGGGGCAGGGTTTCAAATTTTTTGTCCTGGGACGCCAGGTATTCTGTGAGGGGCACGCTGTAAAGGCGCAGGCTCATGTCCCGGGGGTCATGACAGTTTGCGCATCCGATGGTGTTTTCGTCCAGATCCACCTGCTCCCGCAGCACATTGAAATCCTGGGCCCAGAAATCATCGCCTTTTTCTTTCACGAAATGGCTCATCTTTGCGGTCTTGCAGTTCATGCAGGTGGCAGGCAGGCCCGCTTTTTCATCATACCGGTTGAGACGGTCGATCTCCATGATGTCTTCCAGGGCGTAAGTATGGCCCCGGGCAGCCCGATAATCATAGCTGAAGGGGTATCCCAGCCACAGGTTTTTCAAGTACGGCTGGGCGTACTTATAGCCTTCGGGCAGCGGGTTGACGTTGTCGTGCTTGCTGTAGGCCACGGATCCGCCGTATTCGGTCATGATTTCGGATTCATTGTTGCGAAGGTAAGTCTCATAATGCTTCGGGAATTCGGCTTGAAACACGGAGTTGCGGATTTCATCCTCCGCGAGGCTGGTTTTGAATTCCGGTGTCACCGGCGTTTCAGGTTCCGAGCACCCGGTCAAGAAAGAGATGGTTCCGGCCAGCGCCAGCATCAGGATGACAGCGGGAACGTTAACGGTTTGTTTACGCGTGACTTTATTCATCTGCGGCGCTCCTTTCGGCGATGGGAAGTTTCGGGGTATGGGGAACATGGCGGTGACAATCCGTGCAGTGGGCTTTGGATGTCATGTTCACGGTCTGTATACCGGCCTCGTGGCAGCGTTGACAATTCGCCTGCACCACCCCCAGGGTTTCTTCTCCTGGATGGATCATTTCAGGAATGGTGGAAGTGACGGTGGCGAAGATATCGCGGATGCCTTCCTTTGTCTTGAAAGGAATTTTGGCCGCGATGTTGTCGGGGGCGTGACATTCGTTGCAGGTCAACTTTGCGTGAATTGACTGTTTATGTGTCAGGGCAGCCTCGGACATGGAGTGGCAGCTTCCGCAGAATCCCGCCTGATCCGTTACGTTCATGGCAAGGGCGGTCCCGATAATACTGGCCGCGCCGGCAGCGAACGCCAGCGCCAAGAGACCCCAGGGCCAGTCCCTGAATTTTTTCATATTCAGCTTCCTTTCCTTTTTTGTGGAGTTGGGCATGGATTCCTCCTGTCGCACTCTTTTCTTTTGAATTGTTTGATTGCCGAGTATGAACCTTTTTATTTTGTTCGCGTATAGTATATTTTTTTTGATCAAATGAAAAGCATGAAATTATTTTATAACAGATGTAAGGGGTTGCTTCATTCCGGAAAGGATACCGTGATCTTTTTACCATGCACGGGAAGCATATTTTAATTGAAGATCAGCGTGCAAGGCAGGAGGGCTGTCATGCGGGATGTTCATTCAGAAAGCGTATCGGTAAATCACGTTCTGCACGACCGTCCCCTTTGCTTGCACTGAATCATTTGATTATTCGGCTGATAATCGGTAAGGTATCTGAAAAATGATATTATTGTGCCGGGAGGATTAAAATGTCAGATTTTGTTCACTCTTTTTTATTCAATGATGCACGGATAACACATGCGGGAGACAGGATCTCCGCTGCCATGGTCATGGATTCCAGCAAAGAAGGGTGGGTCGGAATTCCTCATGGCGGAATCGGCATGGGCGCTATCATGGAGTTTGTTCCGGGTATTGGGCTCACTGAGCCGGGAGTGGGCGGGGCTCCATACCCGGTGAGCTGCAGTTTTCGCATGGGCGGTTCTGAAGGACGGGTCGGGGATACGGTTTTTATTGAAGCAGAAACTTCGGATGCCGGAACAACCGGACGGATATCGGTTGAAGGGGCTTCCATGCCCTATATCACCGGAGATATTGTTTTGAAAAATGGGATATCCGAAATAGATGATTACACGCGCCCCTATGTTCCGTCGGATTATGCCCAAATTGAGGGGAAGCTGGACCATCTTCCCTATTACCGGAACTGTTTTGTGTGCGGAGTGGATCGAAAACTACCGGGCTTGAAACGGCTGTTTCATCTGTGGAAAAGTGCGAAGGGCAATATTGTCTGTGCTTTTGCCGGCTTTAACGACGAAGACGAAAAAACGTTCTACCGGTTTGAACGTGACGGTTTTATCCATCCGATGGGTCTGCTGGCCGTGCTGGACGAGACCATGGGTTGGGCTGGTTTTTTTTCTTCGGCAAACGGAGGTGTTTCCGTGCGGCTCAATTATAAAATTTTGAGAAAAATAGGAACCCATGAAAAACTGGTGTTCTTCGGAAGGGGTGAAAAAGTCATGGGGAAGATTCATAAACGGATGCTTTTCTGGGCATCCGGCTGCGGGGTCGTAATGAAGGATGACGGATCCTTTGAAAAGGTCATTGAGTCATCGGGGCAGTGGTATGCCATGGCGGCATTGACCGACCAGATGCGCACAGAGCTGATCCCCGCGGCCCTGACCGAAAATGCGTTTGCAGTAGCCCAGGCATAGAGATTGGCTGCCGGGTGATCCGGGAGCTGCTGTTTGTGCTTCAAGGACAATGACTTCAATCAAAAAGAGTAACTCCTTTTTTGATTTCAATATCCCCATTTTTTTCCTAATTGAGATTCAAAAAAAGCATACCAAATTATTCCCAAATTAAAGACTGCTCCGGATTTTATTCCTGATTTTCATCTGGTTGACGCACGGATTTCTCACCGTTTTGTTGACAGTCCTAAAAATCCATGATACAAAAAACCAATAGTTGAAGCAATATTGATTGATTCGTTCGATATCCATTAATTCAATTTTCGGGGAGGATAATATGGAGAAGAAGGATCTGAAAAAATTGCTTGCCTCCTTGGGCATTGCCGGCCTGATCGGGATGGGCGGAGTCACACTACCCGGTGCACATGCGGGCAGTGGATGAGGCGCTAAAACCGGTGCAGGTAGCACTGAACAAGAAGCCAAACCACCGGCTGGCAGTGGATGAGGCGGCCATAAAGGCAGCGCAGTTAGCGCTGAAAAGCAGGAAAAAATGGAACAGATGAAGACCGAAGAGCAATCTGCCGAAGAAAAAGCCAAAAAGGTCGAGGAGGAAGAGGCCGAGACCGTTAAGAAAAAAACCGGAAAAAGCGGCTGAGGCGGCAACAAATGATCATGCAGGATGCATGACAACAAATCATCGATGATCGGAAACCACCAAGGGCTGGCAGCTTCAAGTTGCCGGCTCTTGGCATTTTCTACCGCTCAAACGAATTTCAGAAATCGGAGTTTACATGTTCACGCATGGTTTCAAAACAGACTTTCGAGAGCATTACCCGGTTTGTTTTGAGCTCTTACCGGATCTTGAAAATATTTTGGGAAAAGATGCAAGTTTGTCGGAAGCTCTGGATCGGCATCCTGAGAGGTGCCGCCGATATCCCTTTCTCTTTGATCTGGCAAGAATTGAGGAATCACGGCACCGCTTGTTGGCATCCCCACCATCCATTCCGGAAAGGGTAATGCATCCCGTTGTCAACCCGGCTCTTGAGCTGCTGCCAGTGAATTGGAAGCACCTGCCGGAATTCTTGTTCGATCGTTCCGCGGTTCCAGCACCCTGCAAGGGATATGTGCTTGTGTTTATAAGACCCGGTAAAAAAAGTGTCGAGGTTCGCTGCGCCGAAGCCGGAGACCTTCTGGCGCTAAAAATCGTGGCTGAAGGGATCGAATCCCGCAAGGCCGCTGCCGAAGGTGCTGTTACAGTAGGGGCTATTGACAAAGTCCTTTATCGAGCTGAGCAGCTCGGCCTGATCCTGGTGCCACCGTCGCGAATTCGTCGTCCTGCAGAATTCTCGAAAGGTGAAGTGGATAATCCTGAGTTTTTTTCATCTACGACCTTTACACTGCAGTGGCACATCACCCAAACCTGCGACCTGGACTGTCGTCACTGTTACGATCGCAGCGATCGTGAAGCCATGTCCCTTGAACAGGCCCTAAAGGTACTCGACGATCTTTACGATTTTTGCCGGGAACATCATGTGTTCGGTCAGGTGTCCTTCTCCGGCGGGAATCCCATGCTTTACCCTCACTTTGATCGACTTTACAGTGAAGCTGCCGATCGCGGTTTTATGACTGCCGTTCTGGGTAATCCAATGCCCCGAAATCGCATCGAACGAATACTGGCAGTGCAAAAACCAGAATTCTATCAGATCAGTCTTGAAGGATTGAAAATGCATAACGATTATATACGAGGCAGCGGCCACTTTGACCGGGTGATGGACTTTCTAAAGCTTTTGGGTGAGTTGGGAGTCTATCGCATGGTGATGCTTACCCTTACCCGCGATAACATGGATCAGGTCTTAAAGCTGGCCGATAGACTGAAAGGAATTGCTGAGTTATTCACCTTCAACCGACTGGCAGCGGTGGGCCGAGGGGCTGAACTTACAGCAATACCTTTTGACAGGTTCCCCGATTTTTTAGCCCGGTATATGGATGCTGCTGTTACGAATCCCTGCATGGGATTTAAAGACAACCTGTTTAATCTGTTGCGCTGGCAAAAAGGGCTTCCACTTAACGGTGGCTGTGCAGGTTACGGCTGTGGGGCAGCCTTCAATTTTGTCGCTGTACTGCCTGATGGCGAAGTACATGCCTGTCGAAAAATGCCTTCCCTGATCGGCAATATTTACCAGGAGCGATTGAATGACATTTATTACGGAAGCGCTGCGCGCCGCTTTCGGTCCGGATCTAAGTCGTGCATTAACTGCCCTGTTCGTCCAGTATGCGGCGGCTGTCCTGCTGTCAGTTACGGCTTCGGCCACGATATCTTCAATGAACCCGATCCCTACTGTTTCCGAAATAATATAATTAAAAAACAGGAAAAAGTTAGTGACGGCATGTAATGGCGATTGTTTGTCCCGCCCCCGGGTTTAGACCAAAACTAAGAACAATTCGGTTTGAAAGTAACAATTTTGTCGTCCCGCACTATTGGTGTGCAAACAATGGCCTGACCACCAAAAACTGATCCAGATTCAATTAAGGGTATGCCACATCTGAATCCGGATAAAGGGTCGGGTCAATATAATTGAGAAATCAGGAATACTATATAAAAATCAAATCCTTGTTCGCACCAAACCACCATTCTATGATCTCCTGTACAGATCACAGCCGTACCCGATCCTTCGATAAGAGAATAATCCCACAATACATCGATTTTAGAAAAAGTGAAGCGCTTTTGTAATCCGGTTTTTGAAAGGCAGAAGTTTCGTTTTCATTTCATTGTATCATATTAAGAGAGAAGCGATTATCTGAACTGCATTTCCGGACGGGAAGGTATCGTGTGAGTAGTGCTGGATTTTTAGGAAGAACAGTAAAGAGCATCAACAAAAATGATAAGCAGATCAAGTATAAACTTAGGATGTAAGAAGCCGGACCGGACTTGAAACCTTGATAAAAAAAGGGGGCAGGTATTTTCGTGGAAAGGTTCATTCATCCAGACGGATCGTCCTTTGGATGACGGTTTCGATTTTTTGCGATTTGGCACTCTTGTTTGCGCTGGCGCAAAGACAAAAACTATTGCTTGAAATATTGATTCAGGTATAATGAAGCTCATTTCGAAAATGGCGGTCATCGAATGGATGACTGTCATCCCTCAGCGATGAGTGTTTGATAACATGAAAAAATGCTTTGCGGCGGATATCTGACCGAAACGATTCATACGATCGAGGACGCTGCCCGCATGAACAGTTTTGCATTGAATCACTTGCCGAAAGAGCTGCGGCAGCCCATCGACGCCCAAGGGTAAATAGAAGTAATTGAAGTGAACAAAAGGAGGGGTGAACGCCTTAAGTCCCATGGCGAAGTTTCTTTCCATCATCGGTTCTATCCCATGGGCGACCAGCGCTTTTCAAAAGAAAAAGATGAGGAACTCTATGAAGGATTTGAGAAAATCGAAGAAGAGCGCATCGGTTCAGGAAAGCATGAAGAATTCCATAAACTCATGCACAACCTGAAAGAAGTTTATAAAATCTGATTGAAAGGATGGAAAATGAGCAAAAAAGTGACTATCGATACGGACGAATGCATTGGATGTCAGGCATGTGTTGAACTGTGTCCGGATGTTTTTGGATTTGATGAAGATGCGGAAAAAGCCAAAGTCATTCTCGATGAGGGAGGGCCTGAGGACTGTATTCAGGAAGCAATAGACAGTTGCCCGGTTGAATGTATCCATTGGAAAC
>JAWOIJ010000072.1:0-25917 GCA_046484745.1 Desulfobacterales bacterium
ATGCTCAAGCGCCTGCGCAGCGAACTGGCGGGCCGTGAAAGCCATGACGAGAAGGAGCTGCAGACCCTGCCGTTTGCGGTGGCCCGTGAATATGACGAACAGCCGAACAATTTTTTCAAAATGTTTTATGAAGTTGTTTTCGGCCAGGAGCGCGGGCCCCGGTTTGGGACTTTCGTGCAACTGGTGGGCAGGGAAAAAGCGCTTTCTCTGCTGGATAAAGCGGCCGGCGATTGAGCATTCAATTTCGGATGTTTGGCGTTCAGGAAGGACTTTTGTAATGGAAATGAAAAGAGAGCCGGCATCGAGGCAATCGCAGCACAGAGGTATTCATGGCCGTGAAGGGAGCGCGCGCGATGAGCATTATTGAAAGGGTGGTCGCGGGGGATGTCAAGACCAAATGATCCGGAAGTGCGAAGCGCGATTAAAGAGCAGGGCGATGTGATGCTGGGGATGGGCAGGAAACAATAATTGAACGATGTCAATCGGCTTTGCTCAGAGGCCGCTTGATCCCTGAGAGAACGCATGAATCGGAAACGGATTCTGATAATACGATTTTCATGGGTATAGAGGAGTGAAGTTGGGCAAACGAAAAAAGATGAAAACAAGATATCGCAGATTTTCCTATGTAACGGATCTCGGCGGTATCAAGAGTGCTATCGGCGAACTCCGGGGTGTTGGTTATCCCAGACAGCCGAAGCTGCGCAGAAATTATTCTTCCAATCCGGATGATCCCGAGGTGAATGAAGGGTGGTTCATTGAAACGATAAAAGATAAGATCGCGAACCATCCTGAAAACAGCATGGAGTTTCCTTTTTACGGCGAAAAAATTTTTGATGAGCCGATTGTCGGGTTTATAAAAGGGGATGATCCTTTTTTTACGGAGATGAAGAAGATTATCGGTCCGCATCATTTTACACCTGAGGAGATCATGAGATGGCAGGCTGAAAAAAATGGCGTTGCTCCTCCCAAAGCAGAAGAGTTGAGTGTCGTGTCGTTTGTTATGCCGATTACAAAAATGACAAAAGAGGAGAACGCATCCAAAACAGAATGGGTTTCGGAAAGGTGGGCTCAGACCAGGCTTCATGGTGAAATATTCAGCCAGCTTTTTGTCAGGGAGATTGTTTCCGATCTGATGGGGAGAGGGATTCTTGCGATTGCACCGGATGTTACCCCTCTGTTTAACAAGAAACGCTACCCGAATGTCGGGTGGGCTTCACCCTGGTCACATCGGCATATGGCGTATGCCGCAGGCCTCGGAACTTTTGGAATGCACGATTTTCTGATCACGGAAAAAGGATGTGCCCACAGGCTGGGCAGTTTTGTGGTGAACCTGCGGCTTGAACCCAACCGGGAACGGCCTGAAGATATCCACGCGTACTGCCTGCATTACCAGGGCGAACCCTGCCTTAAATGTGCCGCAAGGTGCCCTGTGGATGCCATCTCCAGAGAAAACGCCCATGACAAGGAGAAATGTTATCAACGGGTGGCGGATTCAACAAAGATATGCAACCGGGATTATCATATTTTTATTTATGGATGCGGGCTGTGCGCCACAGCGGTTCCCTGTGAGTCCCGGATACCGAAAAATCTGGAAAAACAGATGCGATGAACCATCAGGGTAAACGTAATGAGTGAACATGAAGATTCGCAGGCGGCTTAATGATATCCGAAAAAGAGGAGGTTCTCCATGAACTGGTTGAAGAAACAAGAAAAAAAAGATTTTCACTGTCCGGGGCGGCGTAACTTTTTAAAGCTTGCCGGAATTACGGGTACCGGTCTTTTTGGGCTCGGTACATTCGGCTGTGCCGGCAAGAATGAGCGGAAATCCATGAAACCGATTCCCGGACTGGCCGGGCGGACAGATCGCGTAACCGTTCAAGCCCTCGCAAAGGGCGCCGGGGATGAGGACATCATTCAGGCGGTTCAACGGGTTGCGGAAGCGACAACCGATTTCTCCTGGCTCTCCAGGGGGGATGTCGTCTTCCTCAAACCGGTGGCAAATTCTCCCAATCCGTACCCGGCAACAACTTCCCCGCTGGCGATACGCGCCATGACGCTGTTGCTCCTGGAAAAGGGTGCTGGAAAAGTGATCGTGGGGGATAAACCCGGTGTGTTGGATGTCTACCAGGATAAAGATGAACATGATGGTTCAAGCCGCGAGGTATTGACAACGCTTGGTCTGCATAATGCGGCCATTGAATCCGGAGCGGAAGTCCATTATTTTGATGAAGCCGGATTTGACAACTATTCCGGTTTTCGGACAGAGAATAAAAGCCACTGGAAGGGAGAGCTGATCCTGCCCAATATTCTGAACCAGGTGGATCATGTCGTTCTTTTGCCGCGGGTGAGCCGTCATGTTCTTGCCGGAACGACACTCGGCCTGAAAGCAGCCGTGGGATGGCTTCGTGACGACAGCCGTCTGGAGTATCACCGGGATTCCGCCAGTTTTTATGAAAAGACCGCTGAAATTAACGATACCACGGTATTGCGTCAGAAGCTCCGCATGACCCTCAGTGTCGGAACAAAAGTTCTTTCAACTTATGGCCCTGACAAGGGATATGTTTCGGAGCCTGATCCGGGACTTGTTTTCGGCTCGGAATCTCTGTTGGCCCATGACATGGTTGCCCTGGGCTGGTTGTTGTATAATCGGGAGTTTGAAACCCCGGCAAGTGAGATATCCTGGTTCAATGATCCCTACACGGGAATGCCGTCGACATTGAACAGCGGCTTTGTGGGATATGTATGGGGTGTCAAGGCGTGGTATCATGCGCAATCCTATGATTCCGCTCTCATAACTTCGGCGCGAACCGATCCGGTTATTTCAAGTGCCGCAGCTATCTGGGGCGGATTTCCTGAAATTGAAATTGAGGATACGGACGGAAAGCTCCCGGAGAATATTCAAAAATATATTATGACAAAGACGATGACATAACTTGAAGCGGACGCGGCCTTTTTTAAGTTCTGAATTTTGACGGAAGCAATTGCAGCATCGATTTTCTGCACATGCTTCCGTTTTTTTTTTCGTTAACGCCATACCATTTTGCAATTAAAAAATTATCGATCTCCGCGGGCTAATTCAATCGAAACGGAGTCCGGGACAAGTTGTCCGGGACATCAACAGTCGATAACCGCTCCAGATTTACAGGTAGCTTTCTGCCTCCAGTATGATGTTTCAAGACCGGTTCTAACCAAAAAATAATTTCATTCTAATACAGAATTAACAAATCAACCCTATTTAGAGTCAGCAAATGAGTTAACTTTTAATATTTATATTGCAGGAGGAGAAAAATGAAGAAGAAAAGCAAGTTCATCATGTTGGCAATGGCGCTGATATTTTTTTCAGGAATTCATATGGCATGGGCCGGAAATATTGTCATCAAAGGCTCGACAACCGTGCTTCCCATTGCGCAGAAGCTCGCTGAAGCATACATGAAAGAAAATCCGGATACCCGGATATCGATCTCCGGGGGAGGGTCCGGAAACGGTATCAAGGCCATCATTGACGGCACCACCGATATCGCGGACAGTTCCCGATTTATCAAGGATAAGGAGGTCAGCATGGCTGTTGCAAAAGGCAGTTATCCGGTCCCTTTCAGTGTTGCCTATGATTGTATCATTCCGGTTGTTCATCCCTCAAATTCCGTTGCCGGTCTCAATTTGGATCAGTTAAAGGCGATATACAAAGGGGAAATTAAAAACTGGAAACAGGTGAGTGGCCCTGACAGAAAAATCGTTGTCATATCGAGAGATACATCGTCCGGAACCTATGAGGTTTGGGAGGAAAAAGTCATGAAAAAGGAACGGGTATATCCGGGCGCCCTTCTTCAGGCTTCCAACGGAGCGGTTTCCCAGGCGGTTGCCAATAACAAGAACGCGATCGGGTATATTGGAATCGGATATTTGAACAGCGGTGTGAAGACGCTTACCGTTAATGGTGTAGTCGGCTCTGCCGAAACCACCCTGGACGGCACATTCCCGATCAGCAGACCTCTTTTCATGTTTACAAACAATTGGCCGACGGGCGATGTCGCAAAGTTCATCAACTACGCGCTGCATCCGGAAAAAGGGCAAAAATTTGTAGAACAGGCGGGCTTTGTTCCACTTTATTAATGTTAAATTCCAATAAGCCAGGAAAAAAAATAATCGAATTGATTTAAATTAAAGGAGAAGAAATGTTACAAAAAATGATGACGGGTTTCTTTGTGTTTTTGCTGGGCCTCTTTTTATCCCTTCCAATGACAGCCTCTGCAGATGTCAATGCCAGCGATTTTATCGCAGGCGTGGATCTGAAAGGTGATTTAAGGGTACGATATGACTGGCAGGATGATGATGACGGCAAGGACAGCGCCAAAGATCGGCTTCGCGCACGATTTCGCCTGGGGTTTGTGTGGCATAATCCGGATGAAAGCTGGAAAGTTGCTGCCGGGCTTGCCACGGGCGACCTTGACGGCGCCACAACCAATGCCACCTATTCGGAAACAGAGGTGTTTGAAACCGGTGACATTCGACTGGATTACGCATACGCGGAACATAACATCAACAAATTTACATTAACTGCCGGTCAGCACATCAATAAATTCCACTCAACCATGGCACTCTGGGATCCGGATGTCCGGCCTGCCGGTTTTACGGCCCAGGTGAACCTGGACCCGGCTTTTATCACTGCCGGATATTTTCAGGTTGGATACGTTGATCGCGCTATCGCCAGTATGGCCGCCATTCAGGCAGGGGTTAATGTCAAGAATCTTTTGATGGCCGCGGCCTACTACGATGTGAACCACGTAAAAGAATTTCTGGAAGTGGATATCATGGATCCGGATTACAAATATCAGATCGTGGATTTTTACACAAAATACGATCTGAAACTGGACAAAGCAACAATCTCTCCCCATGCTCAGGTTTTTTACAATGTCGGCGCCAAAGGCAACGCCGGTCAAAGTGTACTCGGCGGAACCCTTGATCCTGAAGATGAAAATCTCGGCTGGCTGGTGGGTGTCAAAGCCAAAGTGGATAAATTCGGCTTCGGGGTTGAATATGGTCAGGTAGGTGCGGACGCCGCGGTTCAGGACATCAAAGACAGTGACTGGGGATCCAGTTTGAAATCAACGGATATAAAAGGCTGGAAAGCAGGCGCAGGCTACAGCATCACCAAAAATTGCGGAGTCAGTGTAACCGGCTATTATACCGAACCCCTGGAACGGGAAAACTACGCGGTGAAAGATGTCAAACGGGCTCAGGTTGATTTGAGCTATAAGTTCTGATTCAACGCGATAAAACGGGTTGATGATATGACCCGTAATTAAAATGATCAGGGAAATGGCAGTCAGCCGTTTCCTTAATAATAAATTAATATTTTCCTAACCATAACCTAACAAATTGTTCCTATTGTATTTCCGGTTTACGTTCGTGAACCCCGCACGTTGTGCGGGGTTTGGGACAAAACAATCAATCGGAACGGTTGGGTGGTGACAGGAATGCCATTGAGTCGAAAAATGAAAGATCGCTTCATGCAGAATTTCTTTTTTCTGGTTGCGATCGCCTCTGTTGCGATCCTCCTCATGATCACGCTTTTTTTGTTCGCAGAGGGTCTTCCTATTTTCAGCAAGACAGGCGTCAGCGAGTTTCTGCTTGGAGAGTACTGGTACCCCACATCCGATCCGCCTGACTTCGGGATTTTCCCGCTGATTGTCGGCTCCATTGCAGTCACATTTCTTTCGGCATTACTTTCCATTCCCCTTGGCGTGATGACAGCCATCTATCTTGCTGAAATTGCATCGCACCAGCTTCGTGAAGTGATTAAACCGGTTGTAGAACTTCTGGCCTCTCTGCCTTCCGTGGTGATTGGATTTTTTGGAATGGTTGTTGTCGCTCCCTTTTTACAAAATATGTTCGATATCGCAACCGGCCTGAATCTTTTTAACGCATCCCTGATGCTCGCATTCATGTCGGTTCCCACAATCTGCAGTATTTCGGAGGATGCCATTTACAATGTTCCGGTAAGCCTGAAAGAAGCGTCTCTGGCCCTGGGAGCAACTTCTCTGGAAACGATTTTCCGGGTAACGCTCCCCGCATCCATATCCGGAATCAGCACGGCTGTCATTTTGGGTATGTCCAGGGCGATTGGTGAAACCATGGTGGTCCTGATGGTTGCCGGCGGAGCAGCCATGATTCCGGAGTCCATCTTTGATCCGGCAAGGCCCATGCCGGCAAGTATCGCCGCTGAAATGGCGGAAGCCCCATACCGGGGCGATCATTATCATGCGCTTTTCGCGATCGGTATCGTTCTGTTCCTGTTTACATTTTTATTCAATTTTGTCGCAGATCATATTTCAAGTAAGTACAGACAGGTGGGAGAGGCTTCCTTGTGAAGGCAGTATCGGTTTTACATGTTCATCTGATTTGCGTAACAATGTGCATAACGATATGATGGATGAACCAGAGTATGGTGTTTGAAAAGGGGTATTTGTTGAAAGATTCAAAAGGCAGCAATGACAAAATGCCGGCCGGTGCCGGAGACAAAAAGTTGCGGGCATCCCGGATTACCCGGAAAAAGGTGTTACAGGGGGTATTTTTTTCCTTGTTTCGTTCCACTGCGGCAATCAACGGGTTTGCACTTTTCATTATCGTCTATTATATCCTGTCAAATGGATGGGGAGCCATTACCTGGACTTTCTTGACCCAGCCTCCCATGGACTCCATGACAAAGGGGGGGATCCTTCCCTGCATCCTTGGAACGCTTTGCCTTTGTCTGGGCGCCATGACCGTTGCTTTGCCCATCGGTATTTTTTCAGCAGTTTATCTGAATGAATATGCCAAAACAGGCCGAACGCTTCGAATGATCCGCCTGGGAATTAACAATCTTGCCGGAGTTCCTTCGGTTGTTTTCGGTCTTTTCGGTCTGGCATTTTTTGTAACCTATTTGAAAATGGGGGTGTCTATTCTCGCCGGTGCACTGACGCTGGGAGCCATGTCTCTTCCGGTGATTATCGGCGCTACCGAGGAGGCCCTCAAGGCGGTTCCGGATACCTATCGGGAGGCCTCGCTGGGGCTCGGGGCCACCAAGCTGCAGACGATTTTCAGGGTTGTTCTGCCAACCGCCATGCCCGGGATTCTTACCGGAGGAATATTGGGGGTCAGCAGGGCTGCCGGGGAAACCGCTCCGATCATGTTTACGGCGGCCGTATTTTTTTCACCCGGTCTGCCCGAATCCATTTTTGATGAGGTCATGGCGCTGCCCTACCATATTTATGTGCTTGCGACAGCCGGTACGGAAATCGAGGCGACAAGGCCGTTGCAGTATGGCACGGCACTTGTCCTGATCGCTCTGGTTCTGGGAATGAATTTTCTGGCGATTCTCCTCAGAGCAAGGCTGAGAAAAAGGATGAAACAGGTATAATGGAACAGGACTTCAAAATAACGGCACAACATTTGAGTTTCTATTACGGCAAATTCGAAGCCCTTCACAATGTGTCTCTGGATTTCAATGCGAATCAGGCAACCGCCCTGATCGGTCCGTCCGGTTGCGGGAAAAGCACCTTTCTGCGTTGCCTGAACCGGATGAATGATTTGATTCCCCGAATTCGGGTAGAGGGGAACATTTTTCTTGAAGGTGATGATATCTATGCCCCGTCGGTAGATGTGGTGAGCCTCAGAAGCCGCATCGGAATGGTGTTTCAGAAGCCGAATCCTTTTCCCAAAACCATATTCGAAAATGTTGCCTATGGGTTGAAGGTGAACGGGATCAAAGACAAAAATCAGATAGCCGAGCAGGTAGAAAAAACGCTGCGGGCCGGGGCCCTCTGGGATGAGGTGAAAGACAGGCTTCACGATTCAGCGCTTGGGCTTTCCGGCGGCCAGCAGCAAAGACTTTGTATCGCGCGTGCCCTGGCAGTGGAACCGGAAGTGCTGTTGATGGATGAGCCATGTTCCGCCCTTGATCCCATTGCCACACAGAAAATCGAGGATTTGATACACCAGCTTAAAGATAAATACACCATTATTATTGTTACACACAACATGCAGCAGGCGGCAAGGGTTTCGGATGTAACTGCATTTTTTTATATGGGAAAACTGATTGAGGTGGGAGAGACCGACACCATATTTACCCGCCCCTCGCTGAAAACGACGGAAGATTACATAACCGGCAGATTCGGATAAATGCCGCATCATAAAGACCGGAGAAAAACTTCAGGTTTTGACAGGCAATCACGATGGAGAAGACAACATGCCGACACACTTTCAAAAAGAACTTTCAAGCATAAAAAAATCGATCCTGACACTCGGTGCACTGGTAGAAGATCGGGTCCGAATGGCCTCGGAATCCGTGGCCAAAAGAGATGCATCCCTGGCTGAAAAGCTCATTCTGGCGGATCATGAGGTGGATGAAATGGAAGTTGAGATCGAGGAGGAATGCCTGAAGATTCTTGCGCTTTATCAGCCGGTAGCGGTTGATTTGCGTTTTTTAATTGCGGTAATCAAAATTAACAACGAGCTGGAAAGCATTGGTGACCAGGCAGTGAATATCGCGCAGCGGGTTGAAATCATTGCCAGGCAGAAAAAATATGATTTTACGTTTGATTATTCAGTCATGGCCGGCAAAGCGCAGAACATGTTGAAAAAAAGCCTTGACGCGCTTGTCAATCTGGATCTGGATCTGGCGTTTAAAGTTCTTGTCATGGATGACGAGGTTGATCAAATCAAGAGAGAAGCGTATGATGAAATTAAACAGGCCATGTCCGAGCATCCAGATAAAGTCGGATACCTGATCAACCTGCTCCTGGTTTCCCGTCATCTGGAACGGCTTGCGGATCATGCCACCAATATTGCCGAAGAAGTAATTTATCTGATTGAAGGCGAAATCGTCCGGCACACGGAATTGTAGGTTGCCGGTGAATGCCTGCTGCAGCGAGGAGACAGGAGTGTCATGACAAGAAAAATACTTGCGGTGGATGACGAAGAGGATATTCTGGAACTGCTGCGGTATAACCTGGTTCAGGAAAGCTATCAGGTTGTCTGTTCAGAATCCGGAGAGGATGCGATTCATAAAGCGGTTTCTTCTGATTTTGATCTGATTCTCCTGGATCTGATGCTTCCGGGAATCGACGGCCTGGAAGTGGCAAAGAGACTGAAGAAGGATCCCAGAACAAATCAAATTCCAATCATCATGCTTACGGCCAGGGGTTCGGAATCCGATGTCGTAAAAGGCCTTGAACTGGGTGCTGATGATTATATCACCAAGCCGTTTTCACCCAGAGTGCTGGGTGCCAGAATCAGAGCCGTCCTTCGCAGAAGAGACAAATATAAGGCGGAGGATGACTATATTGTGAAGGCCCACGAACTGTTGATCGACTCCGGCAGACGGGGGGTAACGGCTGATGGAAAGTCTTTTGACCTGACCTATACGGAATTCCAGATTTTGTATTTTCTGGCCGGATATCCGGGATGGGTTTTCAACAGGGGACAAATCGTCGATGCGGTTCGAGGAGAAGGCTATGCCGTAACCGATCGAAGTGTCGATGTCCAGATCGCAGGCCTTCGGAAAAAACTCGGCCGTTATGGAAAGTATATCGAAACGGTAAGGGGAGTTGGTTACCGTTTCCTGGAAACAAAAAAATGAAAAAAAAAGTACGATTACTCTGGCAGCTGTATCCTTCCTATCTTATCCTCATATTTGTTTCCCTTCTGGCAGCCTCGCTCTATACATCCAGTTTTATCGAGCGGTTTTTTCTGGATAGAACCAAAAAAGATCTGCTGGTTCGCGGTCAACTTTTCAAGCACCAGGTTTTGCAATACCTGTCACCCCTGGATTCGGAAAAAATAAATCAGCTGTGCAGGAAAGTCGGAAGATCGGCGAAAACCCGCTTCACAATCGTGATGTTGGATGGAAAGGTTGTCGGAGATTCCAAAGAAGATCCGGCTGAAATGGACAACCATAAAAACCGGCCTGAAATACTTTCGGCCATCGATGGTCAGTTTGGTTCCGCCATTCGGAATAGTGAAACCCTGCGTATGCAAATGATGTATGTCACCCTTCCCCTTGTGATACAAAAAAAAATCTCGGCCATACTTCGAATATCGATATCTCTTACAGCTATCAATGAAACCATTGATAGCATCAAAGCCCGGATTATGATTGTGGGGCTCTTTATCGCCCTGCTGGCCTCTGCAGTAAGTCTTTTCATGTCCCGCCGCATCAGCCGTCCCATTGAAGAGATGAAAAAAGGTGCGATGCGTTTTGCAGAGGGAGATCTCGGGCATCGGCTTCATGAGCCTTCCATATCGGAATTGGCCAGCCTCGCCGCAGTGATGAACCGGACGGCTTTTCAACTGGATGAGCGCATCCAGACGGTAAGAAATCAGCGGAATGAATATGAATCGGTTCTGTCGAGCATGACGGAAGGCATAATCGGAATAGACCGGGAACAGCGAATTATCACCATCAATCGAGCCGCGGTGGAGATGCTGGACGCGAAAAATCAAACTCTTTCAGGAGGAACCATTCAGGAAGTTGCCAGAAATAGCGAAATCAACCGGTTGGTTGCCGAAACCATGGAAAACGGGGAAAACCGGGAAGAGGATGTCGTATTTTTTGGAAATGAAGAAAGACTTCTCAATGTTCAGAGTACAGTGTTGAGGAACCCGGAAGGAGATGAAATCGGTGCTCTTCTGGTATTGAACAATGTCACGAAAATGCGGCAGCTGGAAAACATTCGGCGTGATTTTGCCGCAAATGTTTCCCATGAAATCAAAACACCGCTGACCGCAATCAAAGGATTTGTCGAAACCCTCCGTTTCGGGGGTGACAAGAAGCCGGAAGAAACCGAGCGGTTTTTATTGATCATCGAAAAACATGTTGATCGGCTGACGGCAATTATCAATGATCTGCTGCAGCTTTCGCGGATAGAGCGGACTGGTGAAGCAGAGCAGGCAGAACCTGAAACCTGCGATCTTGAAGATATCCTTCAAACCGCCATTCAAATCTGCGGGAAAATGGCGAAGGAGAGAAATATCATCGTGCGCCTCTCCTGCGAAGCAGGTCTCCGTGTCCGGGTGGATCGAACCCTTTTGGAACAGTCGGTGGTGAATCTTCTGGACAATGCGATTAAATACAGTGGAGAGAAGAGCGAGGTTTCCATAAATGCAAAATCCAGGGGCAATGAAATTCGCATCGAGGTTTGTGACCAGGGAATCGGTATTGAGGAAAAACATCATTCAAGGCTGTTTGAACGGTTCTATCGGGTAGACACGTCAAGGAGCCGAAAGCTGGGCGGAACAGGCCTCGGGCTTTCCATTGTCAAACATATCGTGCTTGCCTGTGGCGGCAATGTTTCAGTTGAAAGCAAGCCGGGAAAGGGGAGTACCTTTACGATTATATTGCCCGCATAGACACATCGATATACTTTTTTGCCCTAGGGCTCGATTTTCAGGCGTCCAAACGGAAAACTGGAATGAACGATGATGATGCCCGAAACAATGAGAAGCAGCGCAAGGAGAACCTTGAATGTGCCGACCGGTTCTCCCAGGATAACCCCTCCGAAAAAAACTCCGGAGACCGGAAGGATGAATATATAGGAATGAAGCGTCACGGCACCGTATTTTCTCAGCATGGAAGTCCAGACGACAAATCCAAAGGAAGCGGTAACAAGGGACTGATACAGGAGTGAAAGTACAACTTTCAGATCCGGTTCTCCGATCATGGGGTCATCCCAGATATAACCGGCCATCAAAAAAAAAGGAACGGATATCATTCCCGGGTAGAGTACGATCTGGAATGGCCTGAAGTTTGATATGATTTTTTTTGTGTAAATTGCATTGACCGCCCAGAGTAAAACCGTGACAAGCACCAGAAGATCTCCTGTTCTCACATCGGCGGATATCCCTTTTTTTTCAAGAAACAGCAGAAAAACCCCTGAAAATCCCAGAAGAATACCGACTATTTTTCTTCCGGTTATCCGGTCACCCGGTATGAAAAAATGAGCCAGGATCAGGACAAAAAAGGGCTGAAGATTTGTCATCAATACGCCCCGGGATGCATACGTAAGGCTCAGGCCCAGATAGAACAAGCCAAGCTGGCATGTGAAGATAATGGCAAGCAGAACAAGTTTGCGAAGCTGGTTCCTGTTGACGCCGATGGGCTGTCCAGTGAAAAGAGCCCAGATGGTGATTGCAAGAGATGCAATGAGAAACCGCAGTCCTGCCGTTGTGAAGGTTCCCATGCCGGTCAGGCTGATTTTGATGGCGACGGCATTGACTCCAAAGGAAGTGCATAGAGCGATGATTACCAGTGAAGCCAGAAAAGTCGGCTCCTGGTTGCTTGACGCATTTGAATGGGTTTCAGCATGATTTTCGATTGATTTCATGAGAGAGAAAAAATTATTGGTTAACCTGTCTGCGGTTTCGAAATAGAAACCCCCTGCCGGTTTGTATCGACAGGGGATATCTGGTTATGACTCCGTTATGAAAGTCTGTGACTTCCCATATGGTGTATCGTGTTTCCGTTGCTACAGGGTTTCGGCGATGGATATCGTTCTGTCGCTGAGCATATTCACATAGCTGCCCAGTTCATTGTCATACCATCCGTAAATTACGGCCTGGGAAACGGGAATCCTGACGAATGTATCTTTCAGCGCTGACGAGATCTCCTTCGGGAGATTCGGGACCTGGCCCATGTCAATGGAAACTTCGGCCGTACGCGTGTGGGTTTCATGGCCTTCGATAATGGCGGCCGCTCTCGGCATTCCGATGATATCACAGGATACATTCTGCTCGTCCGAATAATGAAGATAGTGGTTCGGGTCATCCTCTGCTGCCTGGCGGTAGATATTGTTTATAAATTCTCTCTTTACCCGTTCGCCTTTCAGTCCCTCCTGGATGTTGATTACCAGAATGATCAGCGAACCCGTACTGGTGGGAACCCGAACGGATTCCGCTATGAATCCGATCTCTTCCATCTCCGGAATCACAAGGATTAACGCCTTGGCCGCTCCGGTGGTTGTCAGGATGATATTGTTCATGATACTTCTGTTTTTCCGAAGATCGGTTTTGCCTGCTTTCGGAAGCTTGTCGAGTACGACCTGTGAACCGGTTGCAGCATGGATCGTCGCCATGGATGCGGAAAGGATTCGTTTGGCGCCCAGAACGTCAATCAGGGGTTTGATCATGTGAGCCAGGCATGTGGTCGTGCAGGACGCATTGGAGATGAGTTTATGATGCCTGGAATCAAAATCATTTTCATTGATCCCCATGACCGTTGTGACGGCATCTTCGGGCATGGGAGTTCCTTTATCCTTTATCTTAAAGGGCGCGGAAAGGATCACTTTCTCAGCTCCTGAATCAAGATGCCCCCTGGCGGACCCACGGGGGTGGCTTGCCGGCAGTGTAGGGTCCAGAAACTGGCCTGTCGTATCGACCACCAGCCGTACATCATGATCTCTCCATCCGATATCGGCCGGATTTCTCTCAGAACGAAGGAACCGCACACGTGTTCCGTCAATCATCATGGTGCCGTTTTTTTCATCCAGGTCATGAATCACCGGCTTTGCCTTGTGTCCGTAAAGAAAACCGTGGAGCAGGCCGTAGGTGGAGTCTCTCTCCGCATAATGGGCGATGTCCTTCAGAGAGGTTCCGATTTCACGACCCACATTTACGACCAGTTCATCAAAATATTTTCTTCCGATATTCTGCCATACCGTCAGTTTGCCTATCCTGCCAAAGCCGTTAATCCCAAGCTTCAATCCTTTTCCGCTTAGAGTTGTATTCTCCATTTTTATCCTTTCTACCAGTCAGTTTCTGATAAAAACATGCTTGGAAAAAAACCTTTGTTATGAATCCGAAAAAACAGGTTGGCGCCGTATTGTTTGAAAATGGGATCGTTTTTCCAAATTCAAAGATTGAAAAGAATGGCCGTTTTCCTGTTTACTTTTGCTTAAGCCCCAGGAGTCCCTTGAATACGGATCCTTCCTCCCCGTCAATACTGATATAGTCTCCGGAATGCAGGCGTGTGCCGTTGAAAGCAGCGGTTTTTTCTTTTTCATTACACACCAGATTGCCGCAGCCGACGACACAGGTTTTTTCAAGTCTGTGGGCAACGACCGCCGCATGAGATGTCAATCCGCCCCGCGCGGTAAGGAGGCCGTCGCTTGCGTGGATTTCGAGTATATCATCCGGTACGGTATCACCTCTGATCAGAATTAGCAAACGTTCCGGCTCCTCTTTTCGCCATTTTTCAATCTCGTCGAGGGTGAATACAATCCTGCCGCTCATGGCTCCGCCGCTGACACCGATACCGTGTCCCAGGGAAATTTCTTTCGGGAGAATGTTGTCAAAATTAAACCCCAGCTTTTCCTTTCTTTCACGCATGGCCATATCACGGGTCTGCAACAAGAAAAGATCCTTTTTGGTGGGTCCTTCAAAAGTGAATTCCATTTCCTGGGGACTCCACCCTTTGTCATAGATAAGCTGGAATACATACGATTTTAAAGCCTTATAAATTTCAGGAAAATGGGTTTCCAGTGTGATATCGGTCTCACGCTGTTCCATATCCTGCTGAACCTTGGAGATCGGAAGGGTTTTTACCAGTCCGGATACGACATCTTCTCCCTGGTTTTCTACGGTAAAATCGCCCCACAGCCTCAGGGAGTCGCTGGACATTCTGGGGCTGTGGGTAAACAAAACGCCGGTGCCGGACATGTCGGAGATGTTTCCGAAAACCATTGCCTGGACAATTGCCGCCGTACCCCAGTCGTCCGATATCCCCATGATTTCACGATAGGCTTTTGCCTTTTTGGACTCCCATGATTCAAAAACGTTTTTAATGCAGGCAAGGAGCTGCTCAAAAGGATCTTCAAAGATTTTAATTCCAGCATCGAGGATTCGGGTTTTGTAGGCAAGCGCAACCTGTTTCATCTGATTTCCGGTAAGTCCGCTTTTATAGGCTGTGCCCAGTTTTTGTTTGAATTCGCTGATAATGGCATCGAAATCATCTCGTTTAAGACCGAAAGCCATCCCATAGCACTGCAGAAAGCGTCGATAATTGTCCCAGGCAAACCAGGTGTTGCCGGTTTTTTCGGCGATTCCCGCGGTGATCTCCTCATTGATACTGACATTTAAAAGGGTATCCATCATTCCCGGCTGAGAAATGGCTGATCCGCTTCGCACGGAAAGAAGAAGGGGGTCGTCGGGACTGCCGAAATGTTTACCGGAAGTCTTCTCCAGCGCGACAACCTGAGCGGCAACCTGCTGTTTGAAATTATCTTCTGCCGGACGGTAGCTCTCGATCACCTTCTGACAGCGAAATACTTCCGTTGTGATGATAAATCCGGGCGGAACCGGCCATCCGTAGCTTTTCAGCCGGAGAAGGTTAATTCCCTTGTTTCCCAGTTGTATAATGCTGTACGCACCCTTTTTGGTTTCGTTTATTGCGGTCATAGCCCGATGCGGGTCATAATTAAGCAGCAGCAGCAGGTTTTCTTTTGGAAGTTTTTCCTCCTGCTGAAAAAGAATATTCAAAATTCTGCTTAAAAGCAGATCAAGCTGTGTAAGCCCAAGAGCAAGGGCTATTTTTTCCCTGAAGAAAATTTCCGATATCCGATGTTTGAGTTTTTCCTTGTCGGTGAACTGCTCCTTTGGCAGATATTTGGGGAGAATCCTTTCCACAGGGAGCTGTGACAGGATCCGGTCCAGGTTACTCCCGTGAATGTTGTTAAAGTGATCGTTGATGATGTTTTTGACTGCCAGCGCAAACCCCTTGAAAATGTCCAGGTACTGCGTATAGGTAAACCCCCTGGTGTTGAGGGCATGGGAGAGAAAATCCATCTGGCGTTTGAACTCGCCGGATGAAATCCCATCAATTTCGAGGGCTTTGTTAAAAAGTTCCAGGCGGTCATGTATCTGAAAAAAGGAGGCTTTGGTAATCAGAGAGAGGTCAATGGAATCTACAAGCTCCTCTAACAGGACATTTACCAGGGATTCAATCCGGAAGGTAAGCCCCAGTGCATCGAATTTCAGCTCGTGATAGCTGCCGTACATGGAGGGGATATCGATGGTGATATGCCGTTTCTGATAAATATCCTCCCGGATTTCATATTCATCCTGACTGAGAATGATGTTTTTGAGCTTTTCGAGATAGTTGAGCAGGCGGCTGATTTTTTTCTTCAGGTCCGGCTCTTTTAACGCTTTTTTCAAACGGTGCAGGTCCGGAAAGGCTTCGGCGCCCAACTGCTCGATGTAATGATCGATTTCAATAAAATTCAGGTTGTATTTCTGGTTGACAAGCTTATAGAAAGATACGATAAGGGCCACCCGTTCAAGATCGGTCGGCGACGCCCCGGTTATTTTTTCCAGATGGCTTTTCAGGTCTTTCTGACGGATCGTCAGAAAATCAGCGGCTTTTGAGATTCCCTGCCCGGAAAGATGGGACATGACGTTGTGAACGCCGTCGATATAGGGTCCTGCTGTTTCGATCATGTCGTATATGGCAGGCGGAATAAAGGGTTCAAGCTGGGTTTTGTTTTTCGTACTCCAGAAATTCAGCGTCGCTTCTATAAAACCGATTATCCGGTTGCTGCTTTCCACATGTCCCTGCTTGCGAAGAAAATGGATCAGGATATCTTTTCTGTGACAGATTTCGTCAATCCGGGTTGAAATGTCCCGAAGCTCTCCTTCAGCACCGATATCATTGAAGTAAGTTGGAAAAATCCGGGCAAGCTGCTTGGCAAGATTGTAGACGGGTTCGATATCGCTGTTTAAAAATTGTGTGATATCGCGGGGGAAAAGAGCTGTATCCTTGATGAAGACGCCGCTTATGGAAAGATTGATGATCATGGCGGAAAGGAGCCGGACAGACCACTGGGGTTTCCGTTCAATCAGTTTGAGCCAGGTCCGGATATTCTGGATATGATCGCTGTTGGCCTTTATCTGCCAGTCATTTCCGACACCTTCAATCATGGGAGCCTGGAAGCCGAGGTCGATGATAAAATCCGTAAAAAAGTTTACAAAATCATTATCGTCGGTTTTGTAAACCCCCTCTCCCATGTTCAGGACACAGTTAAGAGCGGTTGAGGGGAATTCTTCAGCCCGCTCCTTCAGGATGGAAAACGTTTCCGCGATCAGTCTCTCAATTTTGGAAGGTTCTTCTTTTGAAATCAGATAAGAAAGGGATCGGTTGATTTCCCGGAGAGCTTCTTCATGGATAATCAGCAAACCGGATGTGTTCATGATATGGAACAGGAAGAAGAGCTTCCATCGCCGTCCCTGGTCATTTTCCCCGCCTGCCTTGAAAAGTTGCTGGGGGATTTTCCGGTATGTCTCCACAATCTGTCCGTAGCCGGTTAACTCTAAAAGATTTTCAAGCATTTGACGGGAATCGGTGTCCCTGGAATCGACAATCTCCGCCATTCTTTTTTTTAGACTCCGGATACGCGCGATGGAAATATCCATGAATATCATTTCCATCTGTTCGGGAAGACCGGTTTTGCCGACTTCTTTCTCAAACCATTCCAGGGGATCGATCTCATTCAGCCAGTATGCATAGGTGTAGTCGAAATATTTGATTGCAAGAAGATTGATCGATTCGAATCCCTGGGAAGATTCTTTAAACGCATTCAGGAAATCTTCTGCAAGACGCTCAACCCTGTAATAGCTTTTGACGAAAAGAAAAAAGTGTTCATCGGTCAGATTGCGGATATGCGTCAGGAATTCATCCAGAACCGGCTTGAATCCGATGGGTTCAGGGCCGGAATCTTTTAGAATTTTCTGGAGAAAGAGAAGTGAATTGTCGGCGGCATCCGCTTTTATGGCTGTTTTTCCGGCAGATTCGATGGCATCGAGGAAGATTTCCATATACAGTTTTACGGCATGAGGCCCCTCTGGATGCTTTTTCAGGAGATGAAAATAATTAAGGGCGTAGTTCCTGGCTTCTTTTACAATAAACTGCCAGTTTTTATATGGATGAGACAGCTCTTTAAGAAAGGTGTTCAGTCCTTCCATCAGCCCGTAATATTTGGACATTATTCCCTGGAGGATGGCGTATTTGGGATCTATCGGCGCATCGACATGGTAGTCTGCGATGTTGGCTTCAAGGGCCTTTGATTTTTTTTTCAGCATTTCAACTTTTTCCATGGACGGAAGATCCTTCGGAATGCAGTGGTCAATTTTACAGAAGACTTAGCTGGACCTGTTTTTGTAAAGACTTTTTGGGTGAATACCTTTTTTCATCAGCTTTTTGGTTCCGGACTGCCGGGCAGGCGGATGAATCCCATATGAGTTCGACCTGCGGATCATCCGAATAGTCCACTTCAAAAGAACGGCAGTCTGTTTTTTTTAACGATATTAAATTATTAAGCAAAAGCTCCCGCTCCTGCATCGTTATGACCGGAAATCCGTAGTGTTGATTCGTATGTTTCATGGGTTTCCCGGCTTTGAGTCGGTTTTCAATAAATTCAATATGATTTTTGAGCCGGTCATGAATTTTTGAATTGGAAAACGCAACAGCGGTTTTCATTCGTGAGAGGATGATATCCTCAACGTTTTCATCCAGTTCGAATCCGATGCTGTTTCTTCCTGCGGCTGCCGCTGCCAGCATGGTGGTTCCGATACCGAAAAACGGGTCAAATACGGTATCCCCTTTTGTGGAAAACATGGAGATGAGCCTGTAAGGCACCTCAAATGGAAATGCCGCGCTTCGTTCTCTGGCCTTTTTATCTTCGAGTTTTTGAACCGTTCCTTTCAGATCCATCCAGACATCTGAAAACCAGTTGTTTCTTTCTTCCCAGAAAATGGCGCTGTTTCTGCGGCCGGTTTTTTTTGCTTCGCTATCAAATGCTCTCTTCTCTCCTTTTCGGAAGATCAGGATATATTCATGTTCCAGTGTTACGTAAGCTCCGGCAGGGAGCATGCCCGAACCCATGAACTTGTTTGGCGCATTGGTCTGTTTCCGCCAGATAATGGCCGGCAGGGGTGTGAACCCTGTTGAAAGCATTCCGGAAATCACCCTGGCGTGATTCGGGTACAGCATGAAGCTGCCATTGATGGTGCGCACCGCATCACCGATATTGATGCAGACACAACCGCCGAACTTGAGTAACCGGTATACCTTACTCCAAACCCGGTCAAGCATTTGATTCATCAATTCAAACGATAACAGCCCATCCTGACGGTCCAGTGCCTTTCGGATTTTCGGGTTCTGTTCTGAAAAAAGATCATCCCACATCTTGATCATCGGGTAGGGCGGTGAGGTCACGACCAGATCAATACTCTCGGATGGAATTCTGTTCGATTCTTTTGAATCTTCAATATAAAAGAGATGCGTTGTTTTCATGTTGCTCTAACTTTTGGCGGCTTTAACCCTGATGCTGTATTCCTATGCGTACTGCGCTGCATCCCGAGTCCATTCGAAGGTTTTATACGATCACCATTTTTTTGAGGAAAGCGACTATCTTTTCCGGATCATCCATAATCTGAAGGATATCGATATCTTCTTCTGAAATCGTCTTATCTGTCAGAAGGCGCGCTTTCACCCATTCAATCAGCCCTCCCCAGTAATCCGATCCCACCAGTATCACCGGAAAGGGTTTGATTCGCCTGGTCTGAATCAGCGTTACCGCTTCAAAAAGCTCATCAAGCGTCCCGAATCCCCCCGGCATGATAATATATGCCTGCGCGTATTTTACAAACATTACTTTTCGGATGAAGAAATATTTGAACTCGAGCTGAAGGTTCGCATATGGATTGGGCTTCTGCTCAAACGGAAGCATGATATTCAAGCCTATGGAGGTTCCTCCGGCTTCGGCCGCGCCTTTATTCGCGGCCTCCATGATTCCGCCGCCTCCTCCTGTAATCACGGTGAACTTGTTTTTTGCGAGAAGAGCGGCAAGCTTCTCTGCTTTTTTGTAATTCGGATCTTCCGGTTTTGTTCTTGCGGAACCGAAAATGCTCACCGCAGGACCCACATGATGAAGATTCTCGATCCCGTCAACGAACTCTCCCATGATTTTAAACAAACGCCATGACTCGCCGGTTGTTAAGGCGTCGATTAAGAACTGTTTCTCCATAAGGTTACACTCCCTTGATGTTACAGTAAAATTTGATTGGTTGAAATCAAACCCCACGCGTGCGCTATGCGTGGGGTGCGCAAGCGTAAACCAGAGGCGTTTCATGCCGTCTTTACGTCAGGGCTTTGTCCGTTCATCAACGCCGGGCGGTTTTCGTCAGGCATTCCCCCTTTTTGCCTGCCAAACCATGACCTGAACATGCTCGCGGCATACAGCCGCGGGAATCAGACCCTTCAGGCTCTTCCGTTAAATCCAATGATCACCTGGCCTTTTTCAACAATTACAGGAACCTTCCGGTTGCCATCCGAGTGCTTCAGCATGGTGTCAAGATTTGTGGCATCGGTCACAACATTAATATACTCAACCGCTTCACCCTTTTTTGCATATGCTTCACGAGCAGCTGTTGTGTAAGGTCAGGTATCCTTGCCATAGATAAGGATTTTTTCAGACATGTTACCGTCCTCCGTTGTGAATTGAAAATGATGTCACCTGCTAAAATCCGATAATGAAGACAAGGTTGACACGCAGGATTCAAGACGCGGCATCCATGGAACCGAATTTTTCAGAACGTAATATTTCCGGGCAAATAAAGCTGCTTATGCGTCCTTCCATCCATGAGATAATCTATCAGGCGAAGGTTTTATTGTCAATGTTTTCAATTTGACTTATCGGGTGTCCCATGTTAAAAATTTCCAATTTGAACTATAAATTTAACCGACGAATACATTGGACAAGTCAACGGAAAAGCTTTCAAGGCACGTGACAATTTTGAACCCGCTCGGTCTTCATGCGAGACCGGCTGCCCTTATTGCCGAGGCGGCTCAAAAGGCAAAAAGTAAAGTCTGGATCATTCGAAATGGAGAGAAGGTGGACGCTTCCAGTATCATCGATATTCTGACGCTTGCCTGTCTCAAGGGAACGAAGATCATGCTGCAGGTTGATGATCCTTCCGATAAAGATGTTTTGAACAGCATTGCCGCATTATTTGAAAGCGGATTTGGAGAGTAGTGTATATGGCTGACGCGGACAAAAGCGAAAGGATCATTACCGGAATAAGCGGTTCGCCGGGTATCTGCATTGGTAAAGCCTATCTTGTAGACAGAGAAGGTGTCAATGTTATCGAGAAGTATTATGTCCGCAAGGAACAATTGAATGATGAGGTCAAACGCTTTAAAGCGGCCGTTAAAAACGGCAAGGATGAACTTGCTGTAATTATTAAAGATACCCCGGATGAACTTCGTCAGCATGTAGATATCCTTGAAACCCATATGGCGCTATACAAGGATAAGATGCTTTACGGCCGGACCATCGAGACCATTGAAAAAGAGATGGTCAATGCAGAATGGGCTCTGAAAAAGGTGGTTTCCGAAGTCAAGGACATGTTTCAGGATATTTCCGATCCATATCTGAAAGGACGTGCAACCGATATTGTTCATGTGTCTGACAGAATTATGCGGAACCTTGTAGGCGCGGGAGAAGTAAATATCGCGGCAATTAACAAGCGGGTTATCCTGGTTGCCCATGATCTTTCACCAGCGCACACCAGCCAGATTCAGCTTGAGCGGGTAAAGGGGTTTATCACAGACCTTGGCGGGAAGACATCCCATACCAGTATTATTGCAAGAACACTCGGAATTCCCTGTGTGCTGGGGCTCAGCAATGCTACCAGCCTGATAAAGAGTGATGACATTATCATTGTTGATGGGAAAGCAGGCATTGTTGTTCTTCATCCCACGGACAAAACTATCGCGATGTATGAAGAGCGGTTGAATCAGTATGAAGAATATCGAGCAGTAATAACCAGAACCAGCCAACTCCCGGCCAAGACGGTAGACGATGTCCGGCTTTTTGTCATGGGCAATATCGAGCTTCCGGAAGAAGTTGTTTCCGTGAAGGACAACGGTGGCGACGGAATCGGACTTTTCAGAACGGAATTTCTGTACCTGAGCCGGAGAACCTTCCCGAATTCGGATGATCTTTTCGGGCAGTACCGGGAAGTCGTCGAATTGATGGCGCCGCAACCGGTAACCATTCGGACACTGGATATAAACGGAGACAAGGCTCTTTCGTATTCATCAAATTCCGATGAGGCCAATCCGGCTCTGGGACTCAGAGCCATCCGGTTCTGTCTGAAAAAACCGGAGGTGTTCAAGGATCAGCTCAAGGCGATTCTGAAAGCATCGGCATATGGAAATGTAAGGGTCATGTTTCCAATGATATCGAGCTTCGATGAGGTCCTGGAAGCAAAAAAACTTTTGAAAAAATCAATGGAAGAGCTTGACAGTCAGGGAGAGTCCTTCAATCCGGATATCGAGGTCGGAATTATGATCGAGGTTCCGTCCGCGGTCATTATGGCGGATGTGCTGGCCAATGAGGTTGATTTTTTCAGTATCGGAACCAATGATCTGGTTCAGTATTCCCTGGCAATCGACAGGGGGAATCGAAAAGTGGCGCATCTGTATCATCCCCTGCATCCGGCTGTAATCCGCATGGTCAAACATGTCGTGGACGTCGGCAGGGAAAAAAATATCAATGTGATGATGTGCGGTGAAATGGCGGGTGATCCCAATAACATGCCGATACTTTTAGGGCTTGGCATGAATGAGCTGAGCATGGTTCCGCAATCCATCCCCGCGGTGAAGGACATGATCAAGAAGCTGAAGGCTTCGGATTCGAGACTTTTTCTTTCGGATGTTTTAAAACAGAAAACAACAAGCGAGATTTTGTCAATCATGCAGGAAGCATACGGCAAGATACTTCCGGAAAACCGAGTCGCAGGATAATATCCCTTTTATGCCCCTGTCCGTTTCATCGGAGACCCCGAAGAAATATCACACTTAAACCGGAACAATGGACTTTCAGTATGCGGGTTCGAATCCTAAACGATTGATCTGGATATTTTTTAGTTGATGTTCATTCATAATGAGATATTTTGTTCAAGTTCAAGGCAGGCGAAGATTTTAACCGCAGGAATATATGCAATATTTTGAGGATTGAAATTTGAGCCTAACGCAGAAATTGGGTAAAATAGCCATCTATGAATAAGGTTTTACTCATACAGGAGACTGTATTTTGGACCCAAAACATATTAAAATTGTTGCTGAAAACCGCAAGGCACGGCACGATTACTTTATAGATGATCAACTCGAGGCAGGAATGGTTCTGAAGGGGACCGAGGTTAAATCCATCCGGGGGGGGCACGTCAACATCAAGGATTCGTATGCCAGGATAAAAAACGGGGAAGTTTTTCTGTATCAGATGCATATTGGTGAATATCCGTTTGCCTATTATGACAATCATGCGCCGTTGCGGGTGCGAAAGCTTCTTCTGCATCAGCGGGAGATCAAGAAGCTTTACGCAAAGGTGAATGAAAAGGGGTTCTCCCTGGTTCCGTTAAAAGTTTATTTTAAAAATGGGAAGGTTAAGGTTCTCATTGCCATTGCGCGAGGTAAAAAAAGTTTTGATAAACGGGAATCCATCAAGCGAAAGGATGCAAAGCGGGAGCTCGATCGGGCCAGAAAAGACAGCGGCATCCGCTAATTTCTTGACAATAAATGGTTTGATGTATAAATTGGTATATAAACTAATTACAAATCCATTATTAATGTTCTTTGGAAAATGATTTAGGGGGCGAAACGGCTTCGACGGGGATAGAGAAGCTGTGGTTGCATGCCGAGTCCCACTGTCTCGTAAAAAGGTGGAAACTAAACATAATCGCAGACGATTATAATTACGCCTTGGCCGCGTAGCAGGCCAACGTCTATCCAGATCCTACCTGCAGACCTGGAATGGGCGTCGATTCGCAGGTTGGCTGATCAAGAAAGCCTGTTTCCTGATCGGTGAGACTTTAACGGGCTAGCCTTTCAAGTATCCTGCCTGAAGGAGATTTGAACAGGCGAAATTTAGAGTTCAGGATAAGCATGTAGACGCCATCGTGGAATATTTTCGGACGCGGGTTCGACTCCCGCCGCCTCCATCAACCAACCTAAACCACTGTTTATACAGTGGTTTTGTTGTTTTTAAGGGTAAAACATCCGACTCCATCTGTTACACAAACCTCTTACACATTTTGAAGATGGAGTTGCAAATGACACAAATCAAACGTTCCCCGTCTTATCTTATTCAAAATCCATACTCCTATTGCTTTAGAATGACTGTCCCCAGAGATATTCAGCCAGTCTTAGGCAAAAAAGAATTGCGGTATTCGCTCAAAACTGGTTACCTGTCTGAAGCTAAAATTAAATCCAGGCTGTTGGCTGGGCAGACACAGTTAATCTTCCAGAAAATACGTGTTGGAGACTCGGACTTGATGGAACTCTCAAAAACAGACATCCAAGAACTGATAAAGACCTTCTTTAAAAGGATAATCGACAATTATGATAGGCCGAAACCATCCTGGTTAGAAAATGCGATGGGATATGCTGGAAAATATCCGACGAGCAGTATCCACAGCAAAGACGAACTTGGTGAAACCATAAAGAGCTTTGATGAGGTAAAAGCAGATCTGACGAACAAACTTAACAGTGGGGATTACAATTTTGCTGAACGACGGGTAGACAAGCTGTTAATAGAGGCAGGCTTTTATGAAGAGCATGAAGAGGGTTTTTATGATGTGAATATCGATAAAAGTTCATCGGAATACTCACAACTCTGTGCTGGCATATACAGGGCAATGATAAAGGGTATCGAGTATAAACAAAAACAACTATCAGGTGATTACACTGATGAGCTGGAGAACCTGTTTGAAAGTGTCCTTGATCGTAGCAACGAATCAGAGATTAATAAATTCGGATATTTAGTGCTACGTAACAATGAACCAGTTCAGGAGGTAGAAAAAGGAGGGCACACACACGAGGAACATAAATCAAAATCAACCTCTGCAGTTATCGAACTGTTTTTAAATGAAAATAAAGTGAAATGGAACCCAAAAACAAATTCAGAGGTAATTGCCTCACTGAACCTATTTATCGAAGCCATGGGTGATCGGCCTATACAATCTCTCACTCGGCTGAAGATTTCGGAATACAAGAACATACTGACTAAGCTTCCCCCAAACTCAAAAAAAACAAAGGAGTATAGGGACAAAACTATTTCCCAGATACTGAAAATGGACGTCGGGAAAACATTATCACCGACACGGATAAATAAACACCTTCAGAGAGTTGGAGCATTGCTGGATTACGCTTGCCGCCATGGTTATTATGAGGGACCAAATCCTGCTACGAAACTACAAGTCCCTGAGAGTAAAAAGGCCAAGGACAAAAGAGCACCGTACACTAATGAAGAACTTGAAAGATTGTTCCAATCTGAACAATATAAAAATGATACATTTACAAGAAGCTATATGTTCTGGACACCCATAATTGCTCTGTTTCACGGCATGAGACAGGGTGAAATCGCTGGATTGTTTCTGGATGATATCAAAAAAACTGATGATGGGGTTTGGGTTTTTGATCTGACTGAGAAGGACTTAAAAACGGGTGCTGCAAGCAGGGTTGTTCCAATCCATGCATTCCTGCTGGAGGAACTCAATTTCATTGTCTATGTTGATCATCTTAAAAAAGCCGGAGAAAAACAACTCTTTCCAGAACTAACAAAAAAAAGAGATGGATATGGCAAGAACGTTGGAAGATGGTTCAATGATGGATATAAACAAAAATGTGGGATCGTTTCAACTGACGGAAGGAAGAGAGATTTTCATAGCTGCAGAACAACATTTATAACTTCGCTCAGGCATAAAAGAGTAAATGACAGATATCTGAAGGAAGTCGTTGGGCATTCTGTAGCAAAGGATGTAACTGATCGATACACAGAAACATATCCTGCTAAGCAAACACTGAAAGAGGTAATATCAAAAGTTGATTTTCAT
>JAWOIJ010000048.1:0-5091 GCA_046484745.1 Desulfobacterales bacterium
ATGCCCCTTTCTTCTGACCCGGAACCGGGATTTTCTTTTTATCCCTCCTGCATTTTCATTTACACACTGTAAAAAAAAATCGACACCATCTCATCACGCTTCCACGAAAAAAGAATCGCGGTCATTGACTAAAATCATTAAAATTCATTTAGTCGAATATAGAAACCCTTGCTCTCTGAGCAAGGTCAGAGTTCAGAGGCTTTGCCATCTGAACGACTCATTGTTACAACCTAAGCAGAGTTGTCCCCACAACACATGCAAAGGAGTAACAAATGAGTCGATTTCGAAAGTTATCACAAACGATATGGCATTGCCAATATCATATTGTCTGGACTCCGAAATACAGATACCAGATTATCACTTTAATCCAGTATATGGCTGAGATCAATATTGGAGTGAGGCCTATTATGAAAAAATTCATATTGCGGCATCCCTTTCCGTGATTACGGTCAGCTTTCGAAACCAGCGGGTCCGGAACAAGGTCAAAGGACTTTGTCGATTATTTAAAGATTATCTGATTCAAGAACTGAAGAAATAAAAGATCAATCAGGCCCGCCAACGCTCCTCTGGCCGGAAATAGCAGGTTTTGCCCATATTGCTTCCATATTTATTTTTTGATATTGCATTTTCAATGTTTTTTATATATTGATGAACAAATTAACATTTGAATACCGCTTGCTGATGTGGGGTTGCATTTCCCCGTAAGAATTGTAACAAAAAGTCGGGGTGTTTCCCATCGCGGTTCGGGAGATACTCCGGCTTTGACTTGTGAGAAATGCCGGCCCCAAAAAGCTGACAACTGCTCATCCATGATACTTGATTCTCATGAGGACAGCCGCCATAACGAGGAAAAGTATGAAAAAAAAAATAATCATATCCGCGGGTATTGCAGTCGTCCTGATCGGGATTGCCTGTATACTCCTTCTGACCGAACCACCATCACCTTCTGTCGAGTCTCGGTCGGAAAAGACCACTCAGGCTGAAAGCGTGCTTCCGCAGCAGGCCGGATCCGGAACAGGCCAAACCGCTTCCGAACCGGTACCGGAAGAGACAGCCATCGCAAAAAAGATCCAGAGACCGGAACCTGCCGCAGACATGTATGAATCAGATGAAATGGAACTGGAAGAAAAGCCATATCATCCCCAGACAACCGAAGAGATCAAACAACAGATATACAGTTTGGAAATTGAAACTGTGGATGATCTGGATTTGCTGGATGAAGTCGTCCAGACCGGCGATGCGGACACCAAAGACCTTTGGAGTGCCGACTGGCGGAGTGTAGACGACTGGAAAAGGGAAGACAATGGCTTTCATTTGGAGCCTCAAGAGGACGGCACCTACAAGTTTTCCCCGGATGAAGAGACCGCCCGAACCTATACGTTTTTTGAGACGCCCAAAACCTACACCTATGATGAGGTCAATAAAGAGTTTTACTGGGAGGTGGATTATTACGGCAAAATCATCACCCATAAAGCCAGATTCATCAATGACAACGTGCTGGTGACCGCGCTGATCAGCGGGGATAAAGTCGTTCTGGATATCTACGAAAAAAATCCGTACGGAGAAACTCCGGCAGAAGAAACTCCGGAAAAAGAAACGGTTGCGGAAGAACCTGGAAGCGTTATTCGGTAATTCTTCCCTGAACCCTGATTTTGAACTCCGGCCGTGCCGGATGATCTGTCTGGACAAAAAGAATATCCCGGATCACACCGCTCTTGGTGCGCTTGTTTTTGGCGGTTATCCGGTATCCTTTTTTACCGTCCTGCTGAATTTCCTCGTAGCTGTAGAGGATATCGATCCCTTTTCTGGGTTTAATTCCCGTGATCGTAAACGGATATTCTTCTGCCGGAACAACGATGGATGTGCCCTGGATCGGCTGGTGAAGCGACCCGTCCAGCGTAATCATGTGTTCGGATATGTCGGCAAATTTTTTAACTTCACACGTGATGTTGATGATGATTTCCGGGCGATCCGGATCGTTGGTGGTCACCTGAATGATTCCCTGGATCTCTTTTCCGCCATATTGGTCGGTCAGGAGAACGACGAAAATGACGCCTGTCTGGCCCGGCTCTATCGTGCGGCTATAGTTTTCCACCAGACACCCGCAGCAACTTCGAACCTGTTTCAACTCCAGGGACGCTGCTGAATCATTCTTGAGCATGAACTCGTGCTGAGCCAGGGTCCCCTGCAGGACAGGCTCAAAGACATAGTGGTTCTTTGTTTGATCGATGACCGACTTGGAGGGTTTTGTCTTCATTTCCATGCCCTGGTAAAATGGAAATTTTTGTTTCTTGGCCTTCTTCTCGGAGCTTGTGGTAAAATTCCAGGCCCAGGCGGAAAATATCAGCCCGGTGATCGTCACAATGATGCCTGTAATGATCCATTTTCTTGATTTCATTTTCTGTCCCTTTTCCGCTGTTGTTCCCGCTTGAATTGACTTTTCATGTGAATCCTGCCCGGGTTTGACCCAAACGGCACTATTTTTTCAACATCCTTTTTATATAGTATTGTTTCATTTTAAAAACAAGCCTCTCCTCTGCCTGTCATTCTTTTGAGAAGACAAAAATCCTGGAAAGGATTTCTGTTTGCAGCTTCATGACGATTTTTTTTGCCTGACCCGGTAGCGGGCCGCTGCAGGAATCATGAAGTTGACAACGGTTCCATTATGTAATATGTAAAATTATATCACTTTGTTTTTAAATGTAATAAAGTTCACCATTCATTCAGTTAATGCAGGTTTTCAGGTAGGGTTATGATGGCAAAAAGGCAATGCGCGGAAGTTCGAAAGCCTAAAATCATTGAGAGTTTTTACCGTACGATTCTGGAAGAAGGTTTTGAAAATGCTTCCATTGCCAAAGTGGCAAAGCGTCTGGACATTCACCCATCGCTCATTCTTCATTACTTTGGCAACAAGGAAAACATGACGCTGGCATGCGTTGACTTTGTAATCTTCGAGTACGCAACGCTTTTTAGAAAACTTCAATCCGGGAGTATGGCGCCGGAGGAGAGACTGGCAAAACTGGTCAAGACGCTTTGGAGCAAGGCCTATTATGAAAAAATTCATATTGCGGCATCCCTTTCCGTGATTACGGTCAGCTTTCGAAACCCGCGGGTCCGGAAAAAGATCAAAGGACTTTATCGGTTGTTTAAAGAATATCTGATTAAAGAGCTGAAAGATTTGAAAGAGAAAGGGGTAATTCATGCGCAAGACATTGAGCGGGTAGCGGATGTTCTAGTTACCATGGTTGAAGGCTCGCGTCATTTCAGTCATTTTTTTGTAAAGATAAAGGATCGCGGACAATACAATCAGGATATGGGAATGGCGGCGCTCGGTATGTTAACGAACGCTTCATGGCAGGAGAAATAAGCAGGTGTTCGACGATGGCGGTACGGGGCAATATCCGGTATCGGACCGACAGGGATGAATCGTCCGGAATATCAGATGGATTGAAATCAATATGAATACTGCAAAGGAGTAAACCATATGACCTTAAAAACGGTAAAAAGTATCTGTTTTGAATGTCATTCCCGCTGCGGCGTCCTGCTTGAAGTCAATGACGGGAAGCTGGTTGGGATTCAGGGAGACAAGGATCATCCCTTCAGCCATGGATATATCTGTCCCAAGGGAAGAGCCTGCATGGAGATCATGTATCACCCGGAAAGGATCACCAGGCCGCTTGTTAAAACCGGAGGCAGGGAAAGTTCCAGGTTTGAATCGGTTTCTTGGGATACGGCGCTTGATTTGATCGCAGAACGACTGCTTGAAACCCGTGAAAAATGGGGAGCGGAATCTCTGGTTTTGGGGTCCGGAACCACAAGGGGGATGGCACCGTATCTGAACCGGTTTTTAACCCTTTTCGGATCTCCGAACTTCATGGCGCCTTCCAATATGAGTGGCGGGCCAATTGTTGTTGGAAGCGCCGCGACCTGTGGATTTGGCCTGGTCGATCCGGACTATGCTGCAAGCCGGTGTATTCTCCTGTGGGCTCATAACCCGGAAGCCTCCTGGCCGGGTCTTTACCTGTATGACATCAAACAGGGCCTGAAGAGCGGAGCAAAGCTGATCGTGGTCGATCCCAGGGGAACCAACTTCGCGAAGAAGGCGGATCACTGGCTCCAGATACGACCCGGCACCGATGTCGCGCTCGCGCTTTGCTTTATTCATATCCTTATCAGGGAAGAACTGTATGATAAAACATTCGTGCAGCAGTGGACAACAGGGTTTGATCAATTGAGAGAATATGTTTCCGAGTTCACACCCCGCAGATGTGCCGAAATTACCTGGATGACAGAAGAAGTGATCGAAGCGGCCGCAATCGAATTCGGGAAATCCAGGCCTGCCTGTATCGGCCCTGGAATGGGAGGCGTATGCCAGGCAAATGACGCGTTTGATTTGACGCGGGCCTTAACCATATTGAGCGCCATAACCGGCAATCTGGAAGTTCCGGGAGGGAACCTGCAGTGTTTACCTCCGACCCGCAAGAGGAGCTGCTATGGCCCGGATTACAGCGCATTCAACAACCTGCCCAAAGAGCAGGCCAAGAAAAAATTGGGGCTTGACACCTATCCGCTTTTTGAGTTCATCCCGATTCCATCTCCGCCTCAAACCGTATGGCCGGCCATTGTGGATGAAAAACCTTATCCGGTGAAGGCGTTGGGATTGTTCGCAAACAACAGTGTCTGCGCTTACCCCAACTCCTTACATGTACGCGATGTATTAAAATCGGTGAACTTTTTATTTGCAGTCGATTATTTTCATACACCCACGACATCGCTGGCTGATGTGATTCTTCCTCCGGCACACTGGGCTGAACGGGATGATGTAGAAGATCTGCTGATGAAAAATCATGTCTTCTGCCAGGAGAAAGCGGTAGATCCGATACCGGAATGCCGGGATGAAAAACAGATTCTGGTCGATCTCGCTCAAAAAATGAACCTTGCAGGATATTGGAATTCGGTTGAAGAAACACTGGATCACCGGCTGGAAACCATCGGTCTCACGTTTAAAGAATTTAAAAAAATCGGTCAATTTTCATTGCCGATCCAGTACAAAATTTACGAAGAAAAAGGAGCATTCCGAACACCTTCGGG
>JAWOIJ010000088.1:0-3729 GCA_046484745.1 Desulfobacterales bacterium
GGAGAAGAATAGTTTGTTCATTTATTTCCTCACATTAAATAATCTAAACTGTAAAGAAACTCGTTCATATCCTTTTCATCTATTCAAACGAAACTTATGCCTGTGGTATACTCAGGTGTAAATTTAATTACTGTATCGTTTTTATTGAATACCTATGAGTGATTTATTTATTGATAAATATTAGTTGTTATAATTTTATAAAAATCAAGTTATATTTAAATTATACCGTCAGATTATTGCAAAACCGCTTAAACTATCTCACCCTAACACCTGTTTTGTTAGTAAAGTAATCGCACTTGAACTGTGAGTTTCAAAAATATAATAACTATCAAATCCTACAACAAAATCAATTCCATCCAAAGTTTGACATAATTTCCAGATGACGAAACTTTTAATGAATTTAATTCAGAAATCATCCTTTTGCTTTTTTGTAAATTTTTACATATTATCGAAGAAAGGGTGTTGTGAAATTTGATGGGAGTTGAGAGGGAAAAAGTGACATGTTGTGACATTTTTAGACATTTTTAGACAACATGGAAATGACAACTATCATCAATAAAAAAAGGGACTTTGCAAACATTTTAAGCAGTTGCGAAAGTCCCTTAAGTAGCATTCGTAGTCCGGTACTCTATCCAGCTGAGCTACGGGCGCGCATGAAGAAAGAGATGTACTTGATAAGGTAAAAAGGGTCAATTGTCAATGAGAAGTTTTCCATGGTTCAGGTGAAAATGAAACACGAATATTTTATGAAACGCGCTTTGAATGAAGCAGAAAAAGCACGGCAGCATGACGAGGTTCCTGTCGGAGCGGTGCTCATTTCTTCGGATGGTGAAATCCTGTCTTGTGCCTGGAATCAGACCATTCATAAACATGATCCCACTGCGCACGCCGAGATCCTTGCGCTTCGAAAAGCAGCTCAAAAAATTAAAAATTACAGATTATTGGATACAATTCTTTATGTGACGCTTGAGCCTTGTATCATGTGTATGGGCGCGATTGTGCATGCGCGAGTAAAACAGGTTGTGTTCGGAGCCTATGATTTGAAATGGGGTGGTGCCGGATCCATACTCAATCTGGCAACAGAGGAGAAATTGAATCATAACGTGGAAATCGTCAGCGGGGTTTGTGAGAGCGATTGCCGGAATATCATTCAAACTTTTTTCCGGGAAAAACGAAAATCTGTTGCAAGAAAGGGAATCATGCCCTAATAAAAGGAGTCCGTCTCGACATGAACTCAATTTTGATGGCTTTGTAAAAGTCCGGCAGCATGTCGGTCGTTTACGAGACAATTCGTTTTGACTGCACCCAACGGGCGGAATTGAAATATGCGGAATTGAAATATACGGATAGTAAAGGAGATTCCTGTGGCGAATATTGTGATCATCGGAACCCAGTGGGGTGATGAGGGAAAAGGTAAAATTGTCGATCTTCTTGCGGAATATGCCGATTATGTGGTTCGTTTCCAGGGAGGAAACAACGCAGGGCATACCATGGTCGTGAATGGTGAACAGTTTATCAGCCATCTTGTTCCATCCGGCATCCTGCAGGGTAAAACCTGTTTTATCGGTAACGGCCTGGTCGTGGATCCTGAAGTTCTGATTCAGGAGATCGATTATCTGACGGAAAAAGGGATTCAAGTGGGGCCTGAAAATCTGAAAATCAGTGAAAGAGCCCAGGTGATCATGCCCTACCACAAAGCAATCGATCTTGGCCGCGAAAAAATAAAAGGGGATAAGAAAATCGGTACAACCGGGCGCGGAATCGGTCCCTGCTACGAAGACAAGGCAACACGCCGGGGAATCCGGTTTGTCGACCTTCTTGATCAAGAAGATTTTCAAGAAAAAGTAAGGCTCATCCTCGCGGAGAAAAATTTCTACCTTACCCATTTTCTTTCCGGGGAGCCGCTGGATCCGGATGAAATCATCGAAACCTACAGGCAGCATGCAAAACGGCTGGCACCCTACGTGGAAAATGTATCCGCATCGATCTACGACGGCATCGGAAAGGGAAAACATGTTCTTTTTGAGGGCGCCCAGGGAACCCACCTGGATATCGACCATGGAACCTATCCGTATGTTACTTCATCCAGCACCGTATCCGGAAACGCGGCTTGCGGCTCCGGTGTCGGCCCCATGGAAATATCCGGTGTTCTCGGCATTGTAAAAGCCTATACGACAAGAGTGGGAGCAGGACCGTTCCCCACCGAACTTTTTGATGATATCGGTGATGCCATACAGAAAAAAGGCGCGGAATTCGGTGCGACTACCGGAAGGAAAAGGCGCTGCGGCTGGCTGGATACGGTAATCCTGGGAAATGCCGTAAGACTCAACAGCATTTCCGGTCTTGTTGTTACTAAACTGGATGTTCTGGGAGAGCTGGACGAGATCAAGATCTGCACGGCCTATGAATACGATGGAAAGACGCTGAATGATTTTCCGGCAAGCCTTAAGGTTCTCGCAAAATGCAACCCTGTTTATGAAACACTGCCTGGTTGGCGCCATGATATTTCCGGTATTCGCCGGTTTGATGATCTCCCGGAAAAAGCCGTTCATTACCTGAAACGTATCGAGGAGCTGGTAAAAACACCTGTTGATATCGTTTCCGTGGGACCCGGAAGAAACGAAACCATCGTTCTGAACAATCCGTTCGCTTAACCGGATGGATTTCGTTTTGACCCATCGGTGAAAAGCTGAGATTGTGATGGCAACGAAACAAGTTCAAGGCAAATCCATGTGCGTCTCTACTATCGCGCTTCACTTCACGCTGATGACGAGGGATGCAGTGCAGAAAGCAGACTTTTTGCGATGCCGTCATTTTTGATTGACAATCCGGGTATTATAACTTACAAAATCCAACCGAAGTCGGGACATGGCTCAGTCTGGTAGAGCACAGCGTTCGGGACGCTGGGGTCGCAGGTTCAAATCCTGCTGTCCCGACCAATACAATCAAAATATTCCAAACCAGTCTGTGACGGAACAGGTGAGGGCACACGTTTTTAACAAACAGTCTGGATGCAACCGCCTGAACCAACCGCTGCAATACCCTGATAGAACCCCAGAATAATCACTGTAATCCCCATTGAGTTGAAATGCGATCATGGCTCCATATTCAGGATCCTGGTTTTGTTGCTGGAAATAAGACCTGTTGACAAAAAATAGTCTTTATGTTTTGTAATTGGTCGAACCATTCAACCATTGGATATTATCGCGCAATTAGGATCGGAAAGAGTATGAAACAAAATAAAAGCCGGATGACTCCAATAATCAAAACCAGGCTCCATGAGGAAATCATGGAGCAATTCAAAGACAAGATCATTCGGGGGGATCTGCAGCCAGGCTCCAGGCTTCCGCCCGAACGGGAACTGGCCGACCAGCTTAAGGTGAACCGGACAACTGTGCGGGAAGCACTCCACAAGCTTGAAGGCATGGGTCTGATTGAGATCAAACACGGGAACGGCATTTTCGTCAAAGACTTCCTGGAGAGCGGGAGTCTGGAACTGGCAGGGCATATCCTTTTTTTGAACGGCCGGTTAAATATGAAAATCCTCAGGAACCTGTTGGATCTCCGAAGGCTTTTGGTGCCTGAAATAAGCTACTGCGCTGCATTGAATCGAAGTAAAAGCGATTTGAATGAATTGGAACGGATCGTTTTTCAAACCGATGAAATACCGATCGAAGAAAAGGATTGGCGCATTCACAACCTCATTGCACGAGCCAGCGGCAACCTGCT
>JAWOIJ010000027.1:0-15817 GCA_046484745.1 Desulfobacterales bacterium
CAGTGTGATTTATAAATATTTATAATGATCCTTTAAATAAGGTATCCAGATAAAATTGAACTGCCGGATTCAGGGAATCAAAATGATAATTTGTATCCATATTCTTATTTCTGATCTGATTTCTGATGTCTGAAGCGAGGATTTTGCCCAGTTCAACACCAAATTGATCAAAGGGATTCACTCCCAGGACAAAGGTGCTTTCACATCCGGATGCAGAGGAAACAACCTTTATCGCGCCGGATGTATCGCCTGAGGGAGAAACGCTTGTCTTCCAGGTGACGGTTGAAGACTACAGCGGCGCTCAGACAACAGACACCTGTATGGTCAATGTGTCCTGGGTGAACATTCCTCCGACTGCCGACGCGGGAGCGGACCAGACCGCTTATGAAGGCGATCTGGTTGTACTGGACGCATCCGGATCTTCCGACCCGGATGACGCGATCGCTTCTTTTCAGTGGACCCAGATCGAGGGCGTTCCGGTAAGTCTCTCGGACGCGCAGGCAATGCAGCCGGCCTTTATTGCGCCGGATACCGGTCCGGAAGGCGCTTCCTTGAAATTCAGCCTGATCGTTACAGATCAGGGAGGCCTGCAGTCAACCGATACCTGCATTGTCAATGTCACCTGGGTCAACCTGCCGCCGACCGCGGATGCCGGCCCTGACCAGACAGTATATGAGGGAGAAACAATTGTATTACATGGAGAAAACTCTACAGATCCTGATGACGGCATCCTTTCTTATCAATGGGCGCAATTAAACGGAACACCGGTTACGCTTTCAGACCCGATATCGGATCAACCGACCTTTCAGGCTCCGGATACCGGTGTTGATGGTGAATCCTTGAGGTTTCAACTGACCGTAACCGACAACAGCGGACTTCAGGCTCAGGACACCTGCACCGTGAATGTCAGACCGGTTGATTACTGCCCGGACGATCCCAACAAGATTGATCCCGGAGTGTGCGGCTGCGGAATCTCCGATGTTGACACCGACAATGACGGGACGCCCGACTGTATCGACAGCTGCCCCAATGACCCGAACAAGACCGATCCCGGCGTGAACGGCTGTGGAGAAACAGAACCATTGCCTGTAACCGACGGTTCCGATTCCGGGCCGGAAGAAGCATTGGAAGACCCGGCGCTGGATGACGAAAACATCAGCGACATGACGAATGCAGATCAGACCGACCCGACTTCTCTCCCAGAGGAAAATGAGGAAGCAGGAATTATAGATGACAGAAACGATGATGGTGTTTCGGATAGAGACCAGGCCAACTTCACCGCTCTTCAGTTGAATGATGATCAGGATTACGTCACGATTGAATCACCGGAAGGCACGATATTGCAGGTCCATAATAGTTCGGGGATACCATCTGAAATGTTTCCTGCTGTAGCGGAGGATATCGAATTCCCATCCGGTTTCTTTGAATTTACGGTAAGCGGCGTGCTTCCGGACGGGAGCATCACCGTCATAATGACTCTCCCCGCAGACCGTTATGTCGACACGTACTACAAATTCGGGAAAACTCCGGACAACCCCGTGGATCACTGGTATGAATTTTTATATGACGGCGAAACCGGGGCGGAGATCGATGGAAACGTCATTACACTGCATTTTGTTGATGGCAGGCGGGGTGATGACGACCTTGACGGAACAAACGGAGTTATTGTTGATCCAGGCGGGCCTGTCCTGATAAGCGCAATCGATCAGGCAGTCGAAACCGCCGGTGGTGACTCCGGAAGCGGCGGGTGCTTTATCAGCAGCTTCATTCACTAGAACGGATATCAAACCCTTCCCCCGGCTCAATATCGTTATCGGGCCGGGGGATTCAATCCTCAAAATACTTTTTGAAGGCTAAAAGTTATTCTTCTTCTACTTCGGTAACGGAAAACAGCGATTCCATTCTGGCATTAAACCTGTTAATCTCCTGGTCAAATTGAATTCTCTTTTTTTCATATGCAGCAATTCTATTATTCAACGCGGATGTTTTTTTATTCAGTGCATTCACATCCTCAGCTGTTTTAACAACGCTTCTTCTTTTATCAAGTTCCGCTCTTTGTTTCATCAGGGTTTGATACTCACTCTCAATTTGAGCCTTGTAATTCAGAACCGCTTCCCGCTGCTCTTCGATCGGGGCGGATTCATCAACAACCAGTCTCTCATCAGGTTGTTCCATCTCCAAAGAGGAATCAACGGTCTCATCAAATGCTTCATAATTTGTCTCTATATTCAGGTCTTCCGCTTCTCTGATTTTTCTTTCCATGTCTTCTTTAACACGTTTATTGAAACCCTGAACCTCCTCATCATACGTTTTCTGCTTTTCGTCATATTTTTTGAGTTTCTCGTTTAACGCTTCGGTTTTTTTATTATACTCCAGAATGTCCTTCTGCTTCTTCAGCCCATCTCTTTCGCGAACGAGCTTATTCCTCTCTTCATCAAGAGCCTTAAACTCAAGATCCAGTTCCTCTTTTTTTCGATTGATCTGTTCGTATTCAGTGTTCAGTTTATCCAGTGCCTGCCGGTCTCTTTCCCGTTTTTCATCCGCGGCTGTTTTTTCATCCTGACTTTCCAGGTCCTCGGTCGACTGCTGTGATTCAGAATCCTGATCCAAAGCCGATTCTACGGGTGTTTCCGATGGCAAGGCAAAACTTTCATCTTCATCCGCTCTAAAATGTTTAAAAATTTCAGCTGCCGGCGTGTTGTCCAGGCTCTCATCTTCCAGGCTGTCCGGATTTTCATCGAATCCGGCCTCTGGAGCTTCGCCTGCATCCTCGGAAGCCGTTTCACCAAACTCTTCATCAAATCCAGCCTCAGGAGTAGTTTCCGCGATGTTCTCCGCTTCATCGGAAAATTCATTGATACCGGCCGCAGAAGGCTCGTTTTCGTAACCATCTGTGGAATTATCGTACTCTGCGGCAGCAGCCACACTGAACATCACCAGTAAAATGAAACATATTGTGATAATCAATCTCATGGATCAACCCTCCTTGAAACAACAGGTAAAAATTCGGCAGTTGGGGATCTGTAGCATATCAGATGCTATCTGTTTGTATTTTATACGCAAAACAATGTCTAAACACAAGGAGTTTTTCAGGTATTCCGGATTTTTCCCTTATATCCCATTCCAGATCACCTGGAGGCTTGCAATTCGATGATTTCGCCGATATCCATGATCAGGAATCGTTCCGGATTCAGCTGCTTTTCTTTGATTTCCCGCTGCAGATCCAGAGCCGGAAACCCCGGGGGCTCGTCACCCAGATGAAAAGCGCCCCACTGTGTTGGAATAAAGTATTTCGCTCCCAGTTCATGAAAGGCTTCAATCGCTTCCGGGATATCCAGATGCGCGTAGTACATGAACCATCGGGGATGATATGCAGTCGTGGGCATCAGCGCATAATCAATTCGACTGAATTTTTTTCCAAATTCCCGATAACCGATAAAATAACCGCTATCCCCTCCAAAATAGATTGCAATATCTGACGACTGAATCATGTAACTGGCCCATAAGCTTTTGTTTGTCCCCATACCGGCAATCCGTGACCAGTGCTGAGCCGGCAAACTGATGATTTTTGTTCCAGCATCACTTGTATATTCCTGCCACCAGTCCATTTCAATCACATTCTTTTTTCCGTCAAAGCCGTCGATATGTTCCTTCAACCCAAGCGGACACAATACGGTCGAATTCTCCGGCAGCGCTTCAATCGTTTCCTCATCCAGATGATCATAATGGTTGTGGGAAATAATGACCGTAAAGTGATCCGCGATCGATTTCAACGACTCGGCCGGAATCGCCGGGGGTGATTTTCTTTTTATAATCAATGCCCGCTCTGTCAATATTGGATCCGTGAGAAAAAGCTCTCCTTTCAAATGGATTAAAAAGCTTCCATGGCCAAGCCACATAATGAAATCCTTTTCCATGGAACGGGCAATCCGTTCTTCCGCATCCGGAATGACTCCGGGCAGGTATGCCTCTTCGATCGGTGTATATTTCCTCTTTTTACTGATTTTCCATTCGATCAGATTCAGCAGACTTTTTTCCCCCATTTGATTCCAGGGATTAAAAAACTTTCCGTCCTTCTGATGGGGAGCATACAGAAGGGAGGGGTCTGAAGCCCTCACTTGCTGACGCCAGACAATTTCATCAAAGGGTTTTGGCGTGCAGGCAATCAGCACAAAACATACAATCAGGAAGATCGAAGCTGCAGTTGTTCTTCTAAAATCCCATCCCCGCATCCCAGGTTCCATCGTTACCGCATGTTCTGATATCCAGCCGAAATTCAAGTTTTATCTCCTTTCTAAACCAGCGAAGGCTCTCCGCCTCCGGGTGCGGACCACCTCTGCCTGAAACCTTTTTGAGTCTGACAGGTTACAAGCCGGCGATTTCAGCACAACCAGGGGCTGAAATCGCAATGAAAGCGGAGAGTACAATAATCGGTTTCAATGTCTACATCGTTTGCTCCGTAGCGCTATCGTGTTGATGCTGCAGGCTGAAGCGCAAACCAGGGTCGACCATCCGGAAAAAAATCTTGATCACACTTTGTTTGCGCCAACAAGACGCGCAAAATGCTCAAAGGATCGATCATAAGTACGCTCCGCCTCATCAGGAAAGCAGCATGCCGGAAGCTCTCGGCTGCGGAGATGATACTGCAGGCATTCACAGCAGGCTCCCTTTCTTGCGCAGGGTTCGTAACTGCAGTTGCATAAACTCAGGTTTTTCTCTTTTGAACATTCCATTTACGACTCCTTATCGATTTTCGGATGGAGGGTTCCGGCAACGGGTTTCATGATCCGGTGCTGCTTCCATACTTCATGGTTTTCACTTTGTCTGATCCTGTTATCAATATCCTTGCAAATTGTAAAGACTGCGGTTCTGAAATCGACAACAAAAGAGTCTTTGCAATTCAAGCGGCTGCATGGTAACACAAGGGCATAAAAAGAGGATCACAACATGGAAGATCACAATAAAAGCGAGCCCGAATACGTAAAAATTGTCGTGCTTGACAGCGCGATCGAATCCCAGCTTGTCTGTTCCATCCTGGATGATCGCGGCATCTCCTATTTCACAAAATCCTATCATGACACAGCATATGACGGCCTTTTTCAGGTTCAAAAAGGCTGGGGCGAAATTTGCGCGCCTGCTGAGCATAAAGAAGAGATTCTGGAAATTGTAACGGATCTGCGAGAAACAGAAAACAATCCCTGATAACACCTGGAAAGCACGTGAAAAGCAGATTGCTCCAACTACTCAGGCAAAACAAAGAGCCTGTTTCCTCCGAAGATCTTGAAGGAAAACTCGAAATCGACAACGCGTCTTTAACACAGCAGATCAGCGAGCTTCAGGATGCAGGCTATGAGATCATCCAATCAAAAAACGGGTATCGGCTGCTGAAAGACAACGACCTTCTGTTTCCCTGGGAATTTCCGGAAAGAGAGTCAAAAATCCACTTTTTCAGGGAAGTATCCTCCACAATGGATATTGCAAGGGATCTGGCCCGGAAAGGATGTCCCGACTTTACGGTTGTCATTGCGGAACTTCAAAGCAAAGGACGCGGCCGCCTGCAGCGGATATGGCAATCCGAACAGGGAGGGCTTTATTTTACCATTGTTTTCAGACCGGATATGGCTCCTTCGGAAAGTTTCCGCATCAATTTTGCCGCCTCTCTTGTGCTGGCAACCGTTTTACGGGAACGGTTTCATATTGATGCCAACGTCAAATGGCCGAACGATATCCTGGTAGACGGCATGAAGATTTCCGGCATGCTCTCTGAAATGGAAGCCGATGCCGGGAAACTCTCTTTTATCAATCTCGGCATCGGCATCAATGTCAATAATGATCCTGGAGAATATGAACAGCAGGCCACCTCCATAAAAAAATGTATCGGAAAGACTGTCAGCCGCAAAAATCTTCTCTCCTGTTTTCTGGATGAACTTGAAAAACGAACTTCGGGAAACTCGCTGAACAATATTATTTCACAATGGAAAAAGCGTTCCGCTACGCTGGGAAAGCATGTACGGGTTGTTACCGTTCAAGACACGTTGGAAGGGCTGGCGGTTGATGTTGACGAAAACGGCACCCTGATTCTGAAACAGGCAGACGGCACGCTAAAGCCTGTAATCTATGGTGACTGCTTTCACTGACCCGTCCGGTTAAACCGCAACACGCAACCATGCAATAAAAATTCGGGCATTTTCAATTGGATTCAGGGCTGAGATTGACACATTCAAGATGATATAGTAACTTTCAGCCGGTATTGAGCTTAACATAACCTGATGAGAATACAGATCACTGCAGCCGGCAACCGACTTTTTTGATTTGACACGGGACTCAGGGATCGGAACGATGCGGTTGCTTTCCGAAACAGGCTGAATTCGGGAAAAAGAGGAGAACACACATTGAAGGTGATTATCATCGGAGCCGGTGAGGTTGGATTTCACATTGCAAGCCGGCTGTCTATTGAAAATAAGGATGTTGTCGTAATTGATCTGAATCCTGAATCCTTGCGAAGAGTTTCCGAAGAGATCGATGCCCAGGTGCTAAGAGGGTCCGGCAGCAGTCCGATCATTCTTGAAGAAGCCGGGATCAAAGAAGCGGAGATCATGCTCGCGCTGACCGATAGCGACGAAACCAATCTCGTGGCCTGTCTTGCAGCCAACATCCTCTCGCCTACCACAAAAAAACTGGCACGCATCAGAAACTCGGATTTCGATAAATATCATGAAACATTTCGAGAACATGCTCCTCATATTGACAACGTCATCAACCCGGAAATCGAGGTTGTCAAAACCATTGAAAGGCTTCTTGAGGTGCCCGGAGCAGTGGATGTGGGAGAATTTGCCGACGGAAGAATGAAATTAATCGGTATCCGGCTGGACGCAACCGCCCGTCTTGCAGGGATAAAGCTATCGGACATCAAAACAAAAATGGGCCGGAGAACATTGATCGCCGCGGTTATTCGAAACGAGGAGTTGATCATTCCAACCGGTAAAGACCGGCTTCTGCCCGGGGATCTTGTCTATTTTATCAGCGAAGCAGACAAGCTGACCGAAACATTGTCCGCCTTTGACAAACATGCCCAGCCGCTCAATCGGGTTCTGATCATTGGCGGCGGCAGGATCGGCTATCGATTGGCAAGCTTTCTTGAAAAAAAATCCATCTATACAAAAATCATTGAAAAGTCCCCGGATAGATGTGCGCAACTTGCTGAAAAAATGAACAAAACAGTTATACTGTGCGGAGACGGCTCTGACCAGAGCCTGATGCTTGAGGAAAATATCTCGGAAATGGATGCGGTGATCACACTCACGGATGATGAGGAAACCAACATCCTGGTTTCGCTGCTGGCCAGACGCATGGGTGTGAGGGAAACCATTACAAAAATCAGTAAGTTCAGCTATTTTCCTTTAATGTCCATGATCGGCATCGAACAGGTGGTAAGCCCCAGACTTTCAGCCATCAACACAATCCTGCAGCATATCCGAAAAGGAAAGGTGCTGTCTGCCATATCCATCAAAGGAGAAGAGGCCGAAGTGCTGGAAGCGGTAGCGCTCCCTACCTCTGATATTGTGGGCAAGCCCTTGAAAGATATTTCATTCCCAAAAGGCGCCCTGCTGATCGGCATCATCCATAACGACGTTGTGATGATGCCTTCCGGAGACAGTGTCGTGGAACCGGATGACAGGATCATTATTTTTGCCAGAAGAAAGGCTGTTCAACAGATTGAAAAGATATTGACCGTAAAGGTGGAGTTCTTTTAAATGCGCTGGCGGTTTATTGCAAATATGGTCGGTTTTCTGATCTTTTCTCTTGGGATCAGCATGGTATTTCCGCTACTCTGCGGACTGTACTACAAGGACGCCAGCGTGATGCCGATCATGACCTCCATGGCGGCGGCCGTCGGGTCCGGCGCCCTGATCTATTTCAGCTCAAGGGATAAAGCGTCCACCCACATAAGCCATCGTGAAGGGATGGCCATTGTTACCATCGGCTGGATTTCGATCGGCCTGTACGGTGCCCTCCCGTTTTATCTTGGCGAAGTCTTTCCATCCTTCACCGATTCCCTTTTCGAGTCTGTATCCGGGTTTACCACAACCGGCGCTTCCGTAATGACGAATATCGAGATTGTACCAAAAGGATTCCTTTTCTGGCGAAGTTTCATCCAGTGGCTGGGCGGTATGGGCATCATTGTCCTGTCTGTCGCGATACTCCCCTTTTTGGGTGTCGGCGGCATGCAGCTTTACAAGGCCGAAGTACCGTCTCCTGTTCCGGACAAGCTGAAACCGCGTGTCCGGGATACGGCCAAAATACTCTGGAAGGTGTATCTGCTGATTTCAATTTTGGAAGTCGCTCTTCTGCTGATTGGAGGCATGAGCCTTTTTGATTCCCTCTGTCATACCTTCACCACAATGCCGACAGGCGGCTTTTCGACCAAAAATATGTCGGTCGCGCATTTTGACAGTGCTTATTTCGACATGGTCATTCTTTTCTTCATGCTTCTTGCGGGAATCAATTTTTCGCTTCATTTTCAACTGCTGAAAGGAAGAAGCCTTGCTTTCTGGCAGGATTCGGAATGCCGTTTTTTTCTGGGCACCGTGCTCTTGTTAACCCTGATTGTGAGCCTGGATACCTATGCCAATTTTTATAAAACGATTGGAGAGGCTTTCCGCTACGGTGCGTTTCAGGTTGTTTCGATTCTCACCACAACCGGTTATGCCACCGCGGACTATGAACAATGGCCGGCGATGTCCCAGACGATTCTTCTTCTTTGCATGTTTATCGGGGCATCGGCAGGCTCGACAGGCGGCGGAATGAAATGCATCCGCGTCATGCTTTGCTTTAAATACTGCTACAAGGAACTCTTCGCGTTGATCCATCCCCATGCAGTCACCCATGTAAAAATCAGCGGGAAAGTCGTTCCGGAAGATGTCATGCGAAGCGTCCTGGGATTTCTTGCGTTATATATGGGCCTTTTTGCCATATCTTCCGTCATTCTTGCGGGGATGGGTGTAGATCTGCTGACCTCTTTCACGGCTGTTGCATCCGCTATCGGAAACATTGGACCGGGTTTTGGAAATGTGGGCCCGGCTGAAAATTACGCTGCAATCCCTGTCTCCGGAAAATGGCTTCTGGTCTGGTGCATGCTTCTCGGCCGCCTCGAGATATATACAGTGATCATACTGATCGTTCCGGAGTTCTGGAGGAAATGATCCACAGGAAAATTCATCCTGTCAAAAAAATGTTCCCCGGCACAAAGGAGGAATTGATTTACCTGTCTACAAATGATATGGGTCGCATTTAAGAAAGGGCTGTGTAACCAATGCTTATTAAAGACGTTTCGGCAGATTAAAAAAAACCGCGAGAAAAGGAAAAGAAACATACTGTTTTAGGGTTGACAAGGCTTCAATAAACAGCTAAAAGCCTTATGTTTTAGGGGCCGTTAACTCAGTCGGTAGAGTATCTGCCTTTTAAGCAGAGAGTCGCGCGTTCGAGTCGCGCACGGCCCACCATGAACAAATGATGTTTGTCCCCATCGTCTAGCCTGGTCCAGGACACCGGCCTTTCACGCCGGCAACAGGGGTTCGAATCCCCTTGGGGACGCCAGGTGATACCAAAGCCGCAAGGTTTTGAAAATATATAGGATGAATAATCCGAATGAGAGAGGTTAATCAGTAACATGATTAGCCTCTTTTATTTTTGGGGTACTGGTTCGGGGTACTGATATTTTTGTTAACATTTTTATTCCCTTTTTTTATATTTCTTTAATCCATACCAAATCTTGATGTCAATAACCCATCAAGAATGTCCTGTAGCCAACGTCATTACTGTACTACCACCAATTTGCCCCTTGCAACATAGTCACGGTAAGTACTGACATTCGTTTTTACTAAATAGTGTTTCAAATTTGGTTCTATCGCCACCAATACACCATAATATTTGGTTCAGGACATTCCCCAAAAAACAGATTTAGAAATCAGCAATCGTAGTTGATTCAAGGGTTGAGCTGACTTTGCAAGTGAAAAAGTCATTTTTTGATCTGTTTTGGGGAAACTTTTTTGCAATATACAAAAAGGCCTCACGGTGATAGAAAAGGTTGAGTTCCGACACAAAACCAATACTAACAACCGGAGGCCGATATGATCATATCACATGTTGCAGGAAAATTACGAGACAGAATTTTCGATTTTTCGGGGATACTTTCCAAATCTTTTTGTAAGACAGAAAAGCGTTTTATCCACGAAATGGTATACGGTATTCAGGCCCGCCAGTCCGTGAGGTTAAGTGAAATAGCGCGGTCTTTAAATGAAACCATACAGTTGAAGAAGACTATTGAGCGTCTTTCCAGCCGGTTGTCGAGAAAAGGCATGGCGGAAGAAATTATTGAAAGCGTTATTCAGCATGGAAAGAGCAGAATAAAAGATAATACACTGTTAATCTTGGATCCAACGGACATTACAAAACCATATGCTGAAAAAATGGAATATCTGGCCGATGTCCGTGACGGCAGTCACAAGGTTATAAGCAAAGGATATTGGATGACCGAAGTGATTGCTGCTGAAACAGGGGAACGGGATGTGGTTCCTATATATCAGTCTCTTTACAGCCAGAGAGCACCAGATTTTAAGAGTGAGAATGCAGAGATGCTTCATGCGATCCGCAGGGTCGCCAGACATACCGGGAATAGAGGGATTTGGGTCATTGATCGTGGGGGAGACCGTAGGGAAATATTAGGTTCTCTTCTTGAGAATGATCGTAAGTTTATTATCCGAATGCGGGGAGATCGTCATGTTCTGTTCCGCGGCAGAATCCGGTCAATGGACGAAGTTGCTCAGGGTTGTCCACTGGTGTATGCAGACCGGGTTGTCAAAGAGACAAAAGGTAAAGAAGAAGCCTATAACCTTGAATATGGTTTTCGTAAAATAAAACTGCCCGAATGTGAAAAGCAATTGTATTTATTGATCATAAAAGGTTTTGGAGTAAAGCCTCTTATTCTGTTAACCACGATTGAACTGAGAAGAAAACGTTCTTTATTATGGTTGGTGCTGGAGTCCTATCTGACCCGCTGGCGCATAGAAGAGACGATCCGGTTTATAAAGCAAAGTTATGAATTGGAAGATGTGCGGGTATTAACCTACGAGAGGTTGAAGAACATGATGGCATTGGTTCTGGCGGCAGTTCATTTTGCAGCGGTATATTTGGGTACCAGACCGAAGCTTGAAATCATGGCTGTTCATATTATGCGGGCCGCAAAGCGGATATTTGGAATACCTGATTTTCGTTTTTACGCCCTGGCTGATGGAATCGGCAAGATATTAGACAGGGCAGACAAAGGACCGCATAAAAGAAAGGTTCTACCTGAAAAGGGACTACAGCAGCTATTTCTCTTTGAAACATGAAAAAAAATGGGGAATGTCCTGAATATTTGGTTATATTGACATACAACTTGTATTAATATATTTCTATGACATGAAAAACATACACACGCCATATGACCAGATCACTATAAGTCAAAAACGAGCTACACTGGATGAATTTAATAGTCTTCTTTTTCATTCGACAAAAGTGACGGAGCCAGAGTGGCAAAGTTTTTTTGAGCAAAATCCTTTTATCTTTACCGAAACAATCCCGATTAAATTTGATAGCCTTTTTCCACAAGTTCGCATTAACAAAAATCCGGTTGATTTTTTGTTTAACCAATCTTCACCGTCTCCATTTTTTTCGACTACAGGCATAATTGAGCTTAAACGAGCCGACCATACAATTTTGGATATTTATGGTGATCATCTTGGATTGTCCCAAAAAGCGAATCGTGCCTTCACACAAATTAATGATTATTTTGATGACCTTAAACAGAGCGGACAGCTGATTATAGATAAACAGTCTATCGCCGTTGGTAACAATAAACAGGCCTTTATCATTATTGGGCTGGAGGAAGAAATTATAAAAAAATGCTACAATGAAGTTCTTAAAAACAAATTCTATAATTTGATGCCACCAGGATTCCAAATTCTTACCTATGATCATATGTTTAATATTTTTAAATCCAACACCAACTTACCAATATATTTTTTGGTGGCCAGAAAACTTATAACAAATTCTACCGAAACTATAGATCCACCACTATCGGGTAATGCTGTAAATGGTTGGTTTGTAAATGATTAAACTTTCAAAGAACAGACCCGGGTTAACTAAGAGGTTCTAAATCTCTTGAACCGTTACCCTTCTTTTTACTGCTGACAACTAACTATCATCAATTTATTTATCGAAAGTGCTTCACCAATATCTTTTAAGTCATTATTAATGTTCTGAATATACCTTTCAGTTGTGTTCACTTTTTTATGTCTTAAGAATCGACGAATCGAGTTGGTTGATTTTCCAGCATCAGCTAAAATGGATGCTACGAATCGACGCAAAGCATGAAATCCAAATTCTTTTATTCCAGCTCTTTTACATAATCCTTTCATGAAACGACTACGTTCTTTGTATGGCTTTCCATAATGCGGTCCATGTTGATCATCAGTAAAGACATAAGGACACTACTGTCCCATTAAAAAATTAAAAAATGACGTAACCTACTATTAAAACATTATATATTATCGATAATGGCCATAATCGATTTGAAATCAGTGTAAGGTGCTTGGTATTCTTTCCGCCGATATTTACATAAACGGAAGGAGTCCCCAGATGAACTATGGAAGCACCATTTTTTCTCAAATCACTGGATTTTTACCCAAGCATAAATTCCGTCAATGTGCTAATCGATACAAGGGCAATTATCGAGTACGCTCTTTTACATGCTTCGATCAGTTTTTATGCATGGCTTTTGCCCAACTTACATATAGAGAAAGCCTACGCGATATAGAATGCTGCCTTCGGGTAATGCGAGAGAAGCTTTACCATATGGGCATTAGGGGCAAAGTCTCTCGCAGTACTTTGGCTTACGCCAATGAAAAAAGAGATTGGCGTATATATTGTGATTTTGCACAAATCCTGATCCATGAGGCCCGGCGGCTATATGCAAATGATGACTTTTGTCTTGAATTAGAAGAAACAGTATATGCCCTTGATTCTTCTACAATCGATCTATGCCTTTCTGTTTTTCCATGGGCTCACTTTAGAAAAACCAAAAGCGCCATTAAACTGCATACGCTGCTGGATCTGCGTGGCAACATCCCATCGTTTATTGCAATAACCGATGGAAAGGTACACGATGTAAATATTCTTGATTTACTAGTTCCCGAACCCGGTTCCATATATGTCATGGACAAAGCCTATCTGGACTTCAAACGATTATATGCACTTCACCAGTATTCAGCTTTTTTCGTGACACGAGCCAAGGTCAATACTAATGTACGCCGACTATACTCAAAGCCGGTGGACAAATCCACCGGTGTAATGTGTGATCAGACCGTTGTTTTGACCGGATTCTACTCTAAAAAAGATTATCCGGACAAGTTACGCCGGGTCAAGTATTTTGATATAGCGAGCGGAGAACGGTTTGTTTTTCTGACAAACCAATTTTCTTTTTCCGCTGAAATAATTGCCGGGCTTTATCGTAGCCGTTGGCAGGTAGAACTGTTTTTCAAATGGATAAAGCAGCATTTACGGATTAAATCATTTTACGGGATATCCGAAAATGCAGTTAAAACTCAAATCTGGATTGCCATATCAGTTTATGTGCTTGTGGCAATCATAAAAAAACGGTTGAAAATAGAGCTGAGTCTCTACACAATTTTACAGATTTTCAGTGTATCACTTTTTGAGAAAATGCCCATTTTACAGGCACTGACAGAAAGTGATTACAAAACCAAAACTACTACTGGTTACATCCAATTGAATTTATTCGATTCTTAATTGGACATTAGTGACATAAGGACTATCTTTAATAGTCCGATTATTCCACCACCATAACAATGACTCATACAAATCTTCGGACATCGGAAAATATTCATATTCCATTGAACCATCTTTTCACGCTGGCAGCAGGGGCTCGAAGTCCAGTGGATGATCTTTAACCGGTTTATACAGTCTGTATAAACATTGTTATGTGCTTTGCATTTTGATTGGAGTTGAAAATTAGTGTTGCGTATTGCGCATCATGCTATATAATAAAATTATGATAAAATCTTTTAGGCATAAGGGGCTGCGTAAATTCTTTGAAACAGGAAGTTTGTCTGGTATCCAACCTGGCCATAAGCAAAAACTCAGAATCCGACTAATTGCATTAGATACCGCAACTTGTATAGAAGATATGGATACCCCAGGATGGCGGCTCCATGGTTTAAAAGGCGATCGGCAAGGGCTTTGGGCAATTGATGTAAATAAAAACTGGCGTATCGTTTTTCAATTCAAAGACGGTAACGCCTATATTGTTGATTATGAGGATTATCACTAATGGCTATGTATAAACCACCCCACCCTGGAGAATTCATTAAGGAAGTTTACCTGGACCCGCTGGGCTTTACTCCAAGAAGTGTAGCCCTGCGGCTTAAGGTTTCGCCTTCAACTTTTTTACGCCTCGTCAAAGGCCAAAGTTCCATTAGTCCCGAAATGGCATTACGCCTTTCCAAGTGCTTAGGTCGCAGCCCTGAAAGCTGGTTAAGAATGCAAGACAGCTATGATCTCTGGCAAGCCAAGCAAAATATTAACCTGTCTGAAATAGAGCCTTTAACAATATCTGCGTAATTACCAATGATAACTTCATGGAGGTCTCATTCTTTCTTGAAGAGCTTCTGGGACGTAAAATCGACGTCGTTACACCAGAGGGTCTCAGTCCACACATCGGCCCGCATATTTTAAAGGAGGTAGATCGTGTCCCTGTCGCCGTCTGAATACATCCGCCACATGCTCGATGAAATAGATTACATTCTGAGCCGGATTTCAGATATGGATTACAAAACAAAAATTTGGTGATAGCTATTGCCCACCTTGCCTCCGGCGCCTTGAGCATAGAACCCGTCATTCAACCTGACCGGTGAAAAAACTCGACGGCCGGTTATTTTCAATCGCTCCATACTAAAAATTAATATTGATTTCTCCTCAATCATGTATTACTATTACCAGTAATACTGAATATAGGAGGATTAATCATGAGAGTTACCACAAAAGGCCAAGTCACAATTCCCCAGCATATCAGAGAAAAGTTGGGCATAACCCCTGCAACAGAAGTTGATTTTGTCGAGGAGAAAGGCCGCGTATTTTTAGTGAAACAAAAAGGAAAAAAAGCTGCGACCCGTAAATTCGCTAAATTGCGTGGTGTTGCAACTGTCAAAATGACGACCGACGAAATCATGGCCCTGACGAGGGCAAATAAATGAAAGGTGTCCTCGTTGATTCAAACGTTATTTTAGATATTTTCCTTGATGATCCTGATTGGGCTGAGTGGTCTGAATCTACATTGTCGACTTATAGTGTCCACACAGCACTATATATCAACTCGATAGTCTACACAGAGGTTTCCGCAGGTTTCGAAAAGATAGAAGAATTGGAATCAGCCCTCCATAGAGGCGGATTTCAGATGTTAGAAATTTCAAAAGAAGCTCTATTTCTGGCTGGAAAAGCTTTTCTCAAATATAGATCGGGTGGAGGAATCAAAAGATCTCCTTTCCCTGATTTCTATACAGGAGCACAAGCTGCTGTGTTTGGGCTGGATTTAATTACAAGGGATGCAAACAGATACCGAACATATTTCCCGACAGTCAAACTGATTTGTCCTTAAAAACGCATCATCGTACACAAGCCACAGTATAGACAATGCCCTATATAAACATGCCAGGCTACATAAAATTTATCCGGATAAAAAGGAATTCATGTTCGTTAATCA
>JAWOIJ010000080.1:0-181849 GCA_046484745.1 Desulfobacterales bacterium
TGCATAAAATACGGATCAGTTCACTTTTCATGTCTGCCTTCTCCGGATAAAGGGCTTTGTATTAAAATATTATTTGTTCCGATAGCGGTTTGTTCGAGAAAAAAGCCTCCACTGAAGTGGAAGAAGCCTTTTATTAGGGATTCAGCGGAGGCTTCGAGTAAGGAAAACCTTTGACAGCACTCCCTAAGCTCAAGCGTGAACTATCAGCTAAATTCCTTTTGGTCAAATCAAAACCTCCTGCAGCGGGAAAAACTGTTGAAATTTTAGAACCAACATAATAGGTTTGCAGCTAAATATTTGTTATATAACATATCCTGCCAGTGGTGGTGAATTGTGGACTTTCTGTTACGAAAACAGCCGGCGCGTATGCTCTATTATTGGAACAGAATCGGGGCGTTAATCATAAAATGCGGGAAAATATCGGTTTGATAAAATCAGAAGCAGGGAACCTTTGAATGACTGAAAGCCGTAATGAAAATGCGATTATTCGGATGTTTCACGTTCATAAACGTTTTGGCAAGAAAAATGCGCTGGCTGACATAACCCTTGATGTGGCACGAAATGAAATGCTTCTGATCAGCGGTCCCAGCGGAGCCGGCAAATCGACATTGCTGAAACTCCTTTATCTCGGTGAGACGTTATCGGAAGGTCAGATCCTGATAGACGGCATGAATCTTTCAAGGATTTCAAACAGCCGAATTCCCATGTTAAGAAGGAAATTTGGTATCATTTTTCAGGATTACAAATTGATACCTACAAAAACCGTGTATGAAAACATCTCCCTTGTATTGGAGGTGAAGGGCATGAAATCACGGTTTATCCAGAAAAAGGTAACCAGTGTACTCAGGACAGTGGGAATGGAAGAAAGGTTGAATGCTTATCCCCCCAGCCTTTCAGGAGGCGAACAGCAAAGAATTGCGGTTGCCAGGGCAGTCGTGGGAGACCCGATGATTATTCTTGCTGATGAACCCACCGGGAGCCTGGATCCCGAATCCGCCGGAGTCATACTGGATTTTCTAAAAGGGGTTCATGCTCGCGGCGCAACCGTCATCATCGCGACTCACGACCGGGAGATTATCCAAAAGTCACAAGGAAAGGTTATTTATTTAAGAGAAGGGCGTCTTGAAACGCCTCCAAAACCACGAGCGGAAAAGAAAAAAGCAGCGACACCATGAGAACCGGGTTATTTTTATTTTTCACAAAGCGGGCGCTTCAGGACATCAAAAGCAATCGGTTTCTTCATATGGTTACGATCATAACCATTGCATTGTCGATCCTGATCGTAAGTGCATTCGGTCTTTTTTTCACAAACGTGAATGACATTATCCGTTCATGGGAAAAAGGCGTCCGAATAATGGCTTATTTGAATCCGGATACCGAGAAAATTCAACTTCCTGAATTAAAAAATCAAATTCTTGTATTGCCGGGGGTTTCATCCGTCAGCTTTATATCAAGGGATAACGCCCTGAAGAAGTTGAAAAAGCAAATGAAAAGGCAGGCATCTCTTTTTGAAAATTTAAAAGAAAATCCGCTCCCGGATGTTTTTGAAATTCGAATGAGTCCTGCAACGCAAAGCTGGGAGAAAGTGGAGATTCTGGCAGCTCAGATTGAGGTGCTTCCACAGATCGAAGGAGTTGAATACGGGCAGAAATGGCTCGGGCGTATGACCGGAATTTTTGACCTTTTTAAGTTCGCTGGAACAGTAATGTGTTTTGTTTTTTTTATGGCATCTGTCTTTATTGTCGCAAATACCATTCGATTGCTGTTTTATTCAAGGCACGAAGAGTTTGAAATTATGCGCCTGGTTGGAGCTACAGATGGTTTTATCAAGGGGCCTTTTTATATTGAGGGAATGATTCAGGGTATTTTCGGTGGGGGTATCGGCATTGCAGCGCTTTTTGTCATCTATGTCATGATCACTTCTAATGTAGAACAGGGAGTTTCTTCCGGTTATTTCACATTGAGATTCATACCCCTGGAAATTTCTGCAGGAATTATTTTTTGCAGCATGTTGGCCGGATGGCTTGGATGTTATCTGTCTCTCAAAAAATTTTTAACTTATTAATTGTTCTCTGTGCGCTCGTTTTTCTGCAACAGCCATTGAATATATGGGCGAAAAACGCTGCTGTAGGGAAAGGGGTTGTTGTTTCTTCCCGTCTGGACGTACGAAAAGATGATGAAGGCCGGAAAATACAGTCCGGCTCGGACGATATCCGTGTAAAATTACGAAAACATCAGGCTGAAGTAAAGGCGTTCAGCGAAAAAGAATTAAAAATTATTAAAGGGTTGAATGCCTTGGACCTGGCTTTGAATGAAAAAACACAGCGTGTCCATGCGATTCGACTCGACCTTTCCGAAGTGGAAGAAAAGATAAAAAGCGCTTCAGAACAATCAGAAGTACTTTTAAAGGAGATCAATCAGACGGAAAGCTATATCGCAAAACGCCTCACTGCTTTATATAAAATGAGCCTCATCGGTCCAATGCATATCCTGGCATCTTCGGATTCCATGTATGATTTCCTTTATCGTAAATTTATCATGGAACGTATTCTTGAATATGATGAAACTGTTTTGAAAACCCACACCCGAAACCGGTTGGTCATGGCAAATCTGTTGAAGGAACTGGATGATAAAAAGAGTGCGAAGCTCGCCCTGGAAGCAGATCTTGCAAATCAGATTACAATACTGTCCGGGGAAAAAAGAAAAAGAGCCGATCTGCTCAAAGAGATACGTAACAAGAAGTCTCTTGAGCTGGCAGCCATTGATTCTCTCCGGAAGGCGGGAAAAGCCCTTGACCGGACGATATTGTCTCTTCATGGCAAACCGGAAAAAATTACAAAAGAATCATTAAAGCATTTTAAAAAATATAAAGGCTTGCTCAATATACCGGTCAACGGTAAAATCATTACATTTTTCGGACCCTATAAAAACAGAAAATTTAATGTCGTTAATTTCCGAAGCGGTATCGAAATTCTTGCTGACCGTGGTGAACCGATCCACGCTGTTCAAACCGGGGTTGTACTCTATTCGGGCTGGTTTAAAAGTTATGGCAATATGATCATTATAGACCATGGAATGCATTATTATAGTGTTTATGCACATGCGGAAGAACTCTTTAAATCAAAGGGCGACCCTGTAGAAGAGGGAGAGGTTATTGCAACTGTGGGCGATACGGCATCCATGACAGGATCAAACCTTTATTTTGAGCTGCGACATCGAGGAAAACCGATCGATCCTCTTAAATGGCTAAAAAAAACTGAAGGAGCAGGTTGATGACCATAAAAACAAGACAAAAAATTCATTATGCAATACTGGCGATTTCTGTTTCAGCGCTATTGATTTTCGGGGGTGGTGTATACGGGAGTCTCTCCGCCAACAGTGATGATACTTACCGGAGCCTCAAAATATTTTCAGATGTAGTTGAACAACTTGAAAATAATTATGTAGAAGAGGTTGATTCAAAGGAGCTTATACAAAAGGCAATTCAGGGAATGGTTCAGGGCCTGGACCCTCATTCCGCATATCTTCCGCCCGATGCTCTTGAGCTTCTGCAGGATGACACAAAGGGGGAGTTCAGCGGTGTTGGGATCGTCATTACCTCCCGTAAGGGAATGTTAACCGTGGTATCGCCCATTGAAGGAACGCCTGCATATCGAGCTGGAATCAAAGCGGGGGATATTATTTATAAGGTTGACGGAACTCCTACCAAAGAGATAAGCATCAGCGAGACAGTAAAAAAGATAAAAGGACCACAAGGCACCTCCGTAACCTTGACAATATTGCGAAAAGGCTCATCAAAGCCGATCGATTTCAACATTGTCCGCAATGTCATTCCCATTGAAAGTATAAGGTATCTTATGCTGAATTCAAAATACGGATATGTCCGTATTTATAATTTTACGGAAAAGACCACCTATGATCTTGAGGCCGCTCTGGATAAACTTGAATCCGGAGAAACAGAGCTCAAGGGACTGGTGATGGATATTCGTGACAATCCGGGCGGGCTTCTGCCTCAGGCAATAGGCGTTTCGGAGCTTTTTCTTGAGGAAGGAGTTATTTTGTCGATTAAGGGGCGACTTGAAAAACATACTCAAATTTATAAGGCGCATAAGAATGAAAAAAAGCGAGACTATCCGATAATCGTACTGATCAACGGAGGAAGTGCAAGTGCATCTGAAATTGTTGCGGGTGCTCTTCAGGATCATAAACGGGCACTTGTTTTGGGAACGACATCGTTTGGCAAAGGTTCTGTACAAACCGTTAAGCTTTTACGTGATGGCTCTGGCCTTAAATTTACGATAGCAAGGTATTATACCCCTTCCGGCCGATCCATTCAGGCAAAAGGGATCGAACCGGATATTATCCTCAAGAGGAAAACGATAGAAGAAACAGAGACGGAAGAAAACTGGGAAGACATATATGATGTCAAGGAAAAAGATTTGAAAAATCATCTCGAGGCTGAACCGGATAATAAATTAGACAAAAATTCCAAATCCGAAAAGGAAGAGGAGTCAACATCTGATTCAAGCCTTGACCATACAGAGTTTGCATCGTTAAATTTAAAAACGCTTATGTCGGATAATCAGGTGAGCCGTGCACTGGATATCCTGATCGGTTATGAGGTATTTAAAAATCTGAAAGAATGATTATAGAAGATATTGTTACTGTTCGAAAAGGATATCTTGTTGATGATTATTTTCAGGTGAAGCGTTCCTGCTGGATCGATTGAAGCTACATGACAAAAAAGAAAACAGCCAGGCGGAAAAAAAAGAAACCTGTTTTTTGTTGATAGTCGGACAACCAAAGATTCGTTATGCAAATCGTCTGCAAGGCTTTTGAAGGTTCCTTTCGGAGAACGGGATGTCTTTTTAGATCATGTTGTCGAGTCTGATTCCATCAGAAAACAGATAGAACAGCTGCTTCATATTGCAGCCCGGAAGGGATCGGCCATTGGGATCGCTCATCCTCATCAGAACACATACAAGGTGTTACAGGAAGAACTTCCGAAAATCAAGGCCCATGCCCGCCTGGTGCCCGCGTCTTCTGTTGTTGGAATGGTTGGTTTATGATGATGATTCTGTCTCCTGTCCATCCTGAAAGCCTTGCATGATATTGAGTTTCGGAATCCGATTTTCTCTTTTTTCTTCTGCTGAATGGATTATACAATTCCGGAGTAGAAAAACCGTTTTTAAACCATCATGAAACTCCACAACACTCCGGCGGCAATCGCGGAGCCGATGACACCGGAAGAGTTGCATGCCATGGCATGCATCAGCAGAAAATTCGTGGGATCTTCATGCTGTCCCATGAGGTGAACCTCTCGTGCCGATCCAGGAACAGCGGAAACACCGGAAGCACCCAAAAGCGGATTGATTTTTTCTTTCGTAAAAAGATTCATGATTTTGGCGAAGATAATTCCGGATGCGGTTGCAATGCTGAAGGCAACCGCACCGAGAAAGAAAATTCCAAGGGATCTGCTGTTCAGAAAAACATCCGCCTGTGTACTCATGCCGACTGTAAACCCGAGCAGGATCGTGGCCGTGTCGACAATGGATGTTCTCGCGGTTTGAGCAAGACGTTCCACTACCCCGCAAACTTTAAGGAAGTTGCCCAGGAAAAGCATTCCGAGAAGCGGTAGCGCTGTTGGAGCAAGAAGACAACAGAGCAGAACCCCAACGACCGGAAAAATAAGCAGTTCTTTTTTTGAGACTTCCCGAGGATCAGGCATGTGGATCAGTCTTTCTTTGCGGGTTGTTAAAAGTCTCATGATGGGCGGCTGAATCACAGGGATCAAGGCCATGTAGGAATAAGCTGCAATTGCAATGGGGCCGATCAGGTGGGGTGCCAGTTTGGCGGTTAAAAATATGGATGTCGGTCCATCCGCTCCTCCGATGATTGCAATGGAGGCAGCCTCTTTTGGAAGGAATCCAAACGCAAGAGCACCCAGAAGCGTGAAAAAAATTCCCATCTGAGCTGCGGCGCCTAAAAGCATTAGTTTGGGACGTGCAAGGAGAGATGAAAAATCCGTCATCGCGCCAAGCCCCAGAAAAACAATCGAAGGGTAAATTCCAGTTGTAACGCCAAAGTAGAGATAATGAAACACACTGTTGTCTTCATAAATCCCTATTCCAAAACCCTTGAAGAATGGGATGTTGCCTACAATAATTCCAAATCCGATCGGAACCAGAAGAAAGGGTTCATATTCTTTTACCACAGCAAGGTAAACAAATATGCAGCCAACTACAATCATGATAACATGCCTGTAATCAGCGAGAAAATAGCCTGTGTTTGAGAGAAAATTAACGAACAGATCTAACATATATTATTCCTTACCTGTTTTCATCATGGTTTGATTGATTCTGTGTGAAATTCCCATCTCCGACAGGAATCAGTATTTGAGCTTCCCGCAGACGCTTGATTGTCAGGTGCGGGTGCGGATAATTATTTTTCTTGGATAATGTGTACAGGTCGGATAATGGAAAAGAATCTCCTAACTTTTTGAACAGCGGCTCATACAGGCTTGCCGCCTCATGGATATCCTCCGGCCAATGTTCGGGAAGTTCGATTCCCTTTGCCTCGGTGTTTTCATCCGGCATGCCATTTTTCAAGGTCTGTTTGTTCCTGTTTTCCCAAAGCGCAATCAGTTTTTTAAGCTGTGAAATGGCAAGCGAAAGAACAACAAGGCCTGAAAAGACGATCGCCGCCCCCACCATCGCCATGGACCAGCCATTATGGGTAGTTATTGCTTCTAAACCGTACAAATGAACCTCCATGTTATCATTCGGGCCAATTCCCTTCTGTCCGGGCTTTTAAAGCGCCAAAGTATCAAATCTCTCTGTAAATTGTAAGCTAAAGATATAGCTCAAAAAATTACCTGCTTGTCAATAAAAATAATTAAAATATCATAAAGTTTTGTCTTTATCATATATTTCAGGGCGCTTTTGGATCATGGATAAAGTTTGCCCATGTTGTCAACGTATAGATACCGCTTACAATCTGCGCCTGTGGACTTCTTTTTACATTTAGAGGAAATTTTTGGAATATCGGCATTGAAGGTCAGGTTATTATGGGCGCTGTTTTTGCAACAGCGGCACTTCGATTAAGCATTCAATCGGATATTCCGTGGCTTATTCTCAGTTTTTCATTTTTTGCAGGTGTTGCCGGAGGTTCCCTGTGGGCGATAATTGTCGGGCTTAAGCTGAAAGCCGTTGGTGAAAATCCATCCGCCCTTTAAGCACGCGGCATCTCGCCGCAAAAACTTCGGCTTTTCCATTGATGATTTTTACCCTTTTGTTCGTACATTTCACGCAGAAGGAATCCTTGTTGCACTGGGCTGAAGACAAGATGTTCATCAAATCTCTTCTGCAAATGCTGTCCGGAGCTTCACCCTCCTCCCTAGGGAAACCCTATAAACCGGATTCTATAATCTGATCAGAAGGTTCCGGCTGGTAACCGGGTGGCTGCACGTTGACCCATCCTTGACACAAAGAGGTTTGTGGTTTAAGAATGGTAATCGCAAGAACATCGAAAAGTTGCGTCATTCCGGCATGGAAGAGATTCCCCAATAAGCCATCGTTCATATGCCAATGCAAATCGCCTAAGGGATAGATGCATCAAGGTTTGTTGTATGCCTCAATGATCTATTTACCCGTTCCGGAAGGATGATATTTTATCAAATCGGATAAAAAAAATGTATAAACAGATACCAGCGTTACGTTTATTCGTCATGATAACTCATATAATAGGTGAGGAACCATTTGAAACCCCTTGATATCGGTTTTGCCAGGGCATTGACGATTGCATTGAAGCATGCTGATCCAATTGGTACGGAAACCCTTTCGGTAATGGACAGTGCAGGAATGATCTGCGCGGAAAAGGTTGCGGCAAAAGTTGATGCCCCTTCCCTGGATGCTTCTCTCAGAGACGGTTATGCGGTTGCTTCAGATGATATCGCAAATGCGGGGCCGATCTCTCCGGTGGAACTTGAAATCTCGGGCAATGCTGTGGCAGGGGAGGACAGGATCCGCCGCCTGCCGTTCGGAAAGACAATCCGGGTATTAACCGGCGCAACCGTTCCAAAGGGCGCTGATTTAATCCTTGAAGAAGAAGTCGTAAAACAGAAGAATGGACGGATTCAGGTATTTTCGGGCGCCCGGGCCGGAAAAAACATTCTTGTAAAAGGATCGGATGTAGCCAGGGGAGAAATTCTCGCAACATCCGGGCAGGAAATGAGTCCGGGGCGGATTGGCTTTCTTGTTGCCGGGGGAATTTCAAGACTGCGGGTTTTTAAAAGGCCAAAAATAGGGCTCCTTGCAATCGGAAGCGAGCTTTTTCAACCCGGGAAAAGCCTTCCCAGGGGAAAATTATATGCAAGCAACGTGGCGCTTCAGCATGCCTGGTGTAAATCGATGGGATTTGAAACCGATGTTCAGATTGCGGAGGATTCACCTTCGGCAATTTCTGCACGGGTGAAAAAAATGCTGGCAGGGACGGATCTCCTCATCACTTCAGGCGGCGCCTGGAAAGGAGATCGTGATTTTGTCATCAAGGTGTTTACGGATCTTGGCTGGAAATTGTTGTTTCATCGCGTCAGGATGCTGCCTGGGAAAGCTATCGGAATGGGCATAATCGGCCGAAAGCCGATTTTCTGTCTTTCAGGAGGCCCGACTGCAAATGAAATCGCTTTCATGATGATTGCACTGCCGTTTATCCATCGGATGGCCGGGGTGAAAAAATCCACCCACCTTTATCTCGATGCAAAATTGGAAAAAACGATAAAGGGTGCGCGTGATTGGACTCAGTTTGTGCATTGCCGCGTCATTCGGAGTGATTCCGAAACTTTTTTACGGCCGATAAACCTGAAAAGCCGCCTTTCTTCCATCGCGTCAGCCCAGACGATTATCCAGATACCGGAAGGAATCGAAGAGATACCCGCTGGAAGCGTTGTATCCTCGATTCGCCTTGACAGGCTCCTGGGGTAAATTATTTTCCCGGTTCGATTCAACAAGCTAAAAGAAATAATCCATCATCGAATGTGTCATTTCAGGGGCAGGGAATCCTTCACCAAGATCATCGACAGCGATAGAAATTGGTTGCTTTCAAGATGGATAGACCATATTCAATTCAGAGCCCTGCATCTTGACTATTGACGGCCTTACAGATAGGTTTCACAAAAAGGGCAAGTTGTTTTTCTAAACACCATGATCCGTCTTTCAGGAGGATCGGCATCGTCTGTTTCCGATATGATTTTTAAAAATTTATTCGGATTCAATATTACGGGATGAAACTTCGGTCGGATTAAACATTTTGGAGGAACCAATGAACCACCATCATCATGAAAAAGAAGGTGATATGCCTTTTCGGGAAAAACTGGAAAAATTGCTGGAGCACTGGGTAAAACACAATACGGATCATGCGGAAACATACCGTGCGTGGATGAAAAAGGCGGAAATGGAGGGTATGAAGGAGGTCGCAAATCGACTGGAGGAAGCGGCTGAAATGACGATTCAGATTAATAAAAAGTTTGAAGAGGCAATTCGATCCGTTGGAAAAACGTAGATTGGATCAATGAATGCGGGTTAGATGGAAGGTTTCCTGTTTTTATGACCTGCGTTGATAAAAAATTGACCTCAGATATTTCTGAGACTCAAACAGGTTTGTATCATTTGTGAGTGATTCGGTCGCACCGATTAAAAGGTATCCATCCTTTTCCATGATGTTTGCGATTTTCTGATAAAGTCTGCTGCGTTCCTCCGGAGTGAAATAAATGGCTACATTCCTGCAAAAAACAATATCGAATTTACCCATCCCTGCAAGCGAGTCCAGCAGGTTTATCTTTTTAAACGTAGCCATTGATCTTAATTCGTCTTTTATCTTCCAGCCATCACCATCCGGAATAAAATATTTACGGAGTTTCTCAGGAGGAAGCCCTCTGGAGATTTCAAATTTGTTATATTTTCCATAGCTTGCCTTGACAATAACGGCATTTGAAATATCGGTTCCAAGGAGTTGTATGTCATATTTTTGGGGATCAAGATAAAGCTCTTTCAGCACCATGGCAATACTGTAAATTTCCTGTCCAGTTGAGCTGGCGGCACTCCAAATTCGAATTTTTATCCGTTCTCCTGGTCTGGTATTTTTACTTCTATTGTCGATAAGGTCCGGAATGACTTTGTACTGAATAAGGTCAAATGGAGCTTTGTCCCGGAAAAAATAGGTCTCATTGGTTGAGATATTATCAATGATTTTTTTTTCCACGGATTTGGTATTATCCATTCGTGCTTTGTAATACAGTTCTGAAAATGAATTACAGTCAAGCTCATCAAGAAGGGGATTCAGCCTTGTTTCAATCAGATATTCCTTTCCGGCTTCAAGCAAAATACCCGATATGTCCAGGATGTATTTGGACAGCACTTTGTATTCATCTGTATTTATTTTATGCATCAGTAATTTTTTTTAATTAGATCCTTTAACGGCATTGACAATTCCCAAAGGAATCTTGTCAAGCGATAATACAATATCGGCAAGTTTGTTTTCAATTACGTCTTTGGGCATTCCAAATACCGTGCATGACTCTTCATCCTGAGCGATAATAAATGAGCCGCTTTGTTTCAGCAGTTGGGCTCCTTTGGTTCCGTCTGATCCCATTCCGGTCATGATTATGCCTGTAGCTCTTCCGACATAGTGTTCGGCAACTGAGCGAAAAAGATAGTCAACCGATGGTTTGCAACTGTTTTCCGGGGGGTCGTCCGTTATTCTGATGATCCTGTTTTTTCCATCTGCACTGGCTGCAACTTTCATATGCTTTCCCCCAGGAGCGATTAATGCGGTATTCATGGTTATAACCTGGCCGTCTCTTGCTTCAGCCACACTCAGGTGGCATTTTGCGTTTAAACTTTTTGCGAGGGATGCCGTAAAAATCGGTGGCATATGCTGAACGATAAGAATCGGCACTCCGATATCCGGAGGAATCAGAGGCATCATCTTCATTAAAGCGTTCGGTCCTCCGGTGGAGATTCCGATGACAACAATTTCGGATTTGTTTTTCATGCGTCCTGCTGCACTTTCAGGTGCGGCAGCGCTTTTTTCCTTTTCTGGCGAAAGCTCCTTTTTTTTATCGGTTGTTATGGGTTCTCCCTTTAAAATATTTTTTATTTCCTGATGTCGTTTAAACGCTTTCAGTATGGGAGCAATCAGACTTTTTATTTCATTTCTGTTTTCAGCCATGGTCCCTGAAAGAGGCTTTGGAATAAAATCAAAAGCGCCTAATTCCAGAGCCCTGATCGTCATTTCCCCACCTTCTCTGGTGGAGGTGCTCAGCATGATCACACCGGTATCCGGACTCTCTTTTTGTATGTGTGCAAGCACATCAAGACCGTTCATTACCGGCATTTCAATATCGAGAGTAATTAAATCCGGCTTCAGCGAAGCTATTTTATTGAGTGCAATTTTACCATTACTGGCTGTACCTACAACTTCAACATCAGGAAGTTCGGACAGAATATCCGTGACTATTTTTCTGTAAACGATGGTGTCATCAACCACCATAACCTTTAATCTTTTTGTGTCAGTCATTTTTTAAAGCCAGTTCCTGTGATTGAAAATTTTTAGGGGGTGTTAATGCCTTCAGGTTTCAGAAAAGTGAATACATTTCAGGGTATCTAAAACGTGTGTTTGTTGAAAACATGCTTCATGACTGAATGGCTAACGGTTCAACCATTTTGCAGATCAACTGTTTTACCTGTTCTGTTGTTATTGGTCTTTTAAGGCTTCCTCTATATCCAGAACGCCGATAAGGCTGTCCTTTGTTTTAAAAACACCCTTGAAGTATCTTCCCTGAAGACCGCCGATATTGGCGGGGGCAGGTTCAATTTTATCTGTCTCGGCCAGAAGTACGTCACTGATACGGTCAACCATGAATCCGATTTGTTCATCCTGGGATTGTATGATGATATTTCGACTGTCTTTGCTTTTTTTAATCGGCGAAAGGCCCAGTTTTTTACCAAGGTCGATTACCGAGACAATCCGGCCTCGAAGATTTAATACGCCGATAACATAATCAGGAGCCTGGGGGACCCAGGTCGCTTCCATGTGCCGGTTGATTTCTTGAATATTCAGAATATCGATTCCACAGAGCGCATCACCAATGAAAAAAGTTGCAAGCTCCAGCACCTGATTATCATTTTTTTCCAAACTGTTTTTTTTCATGAAGAGCTCCTTACGTGAGAAAAGAAAGGTCCTGTGATCACACTGCCAGAAGTTTTTTTACAGATTCGACCAGTTTTTCGCGTTCCAGTTTGATTTGGTAGTCATCGATCCCTATAAGGGCTCCTCTGGCCATATCCTCATCTCCGGCCAGGGATGTGAGCGCGATAATTTTTAAATGGGAAAAGCGATCATCGCCTTTTACCTTGGCGGCAAATTCGAAACCATCCATATCCGGCATTTCCAGATCTGTCACGATGATGTCCACTGTATCTGCATACTTTTCAAGATAATCCCATGCCTTCTGTCCGTTTTCTGCCTCAATAACGCGATAGCCGTCATCCTCCAGGAAACCTCTGACCTGGGCGCGGAAAAAATCTGAGTCTTCGGCAAACAGAACCGTACGCTTTTGTTTCATATTTTCCTGCATTGTCTGATGTTCGTCAAACCAATCTGGATTTATGGTTTGTACCAGTTCGAAAATATCCACTAAAAGTGTTGTGTGGTTTCCGATTATAGCGGAACCCATTATTCCCGGCTGCTTGAGAGTCAAATTGTCAATTTTTACGGTTACATCAACGGCATCAACCGGCGGTCTCACCATGAGGCCGACTTCTCTTCCGGCAAGCGTGAATACGATTACTTCCAGTTGTTCGGACTCAGGCAGGGGCTTTACATTGGCTACTTCATCAAGCGAGAAAAGAGGAAGGCTGTCGCCTCGATACTGGATGACTTTTTTGCCTCCAACCGTTTCGATGTCTGCAACTTTTATTCTTTCTATTCTTGCGACAATGCCCAGAGGAACGGCACATTGCTCTTCATCATCATTTCTGAAAAGAAGTACGGATGTCTTGTCTCCTTCCTCTTTCTGGGCAATGGCTTTTTTCTTTGCCGCTTCATTGACACGATCAGAGCCCTCCAATGATGTCAATTGCGCCATCTGGGCAAGGCCTGCCACATCAAGGATCAGGGCAACCCTGCCATCTCCCATTATGGTTGCACCGGCATAGCCCTTGCAGGCCTTCAGGTGCCGACCTAACGGCTTGACAACGATTTCTTCAGAGTCACAAAGCTGATTTACAATCAAACCGTATTTAAACAAACCCGCTGAAACAACGGCAATGTTGATTGCGCTTTTAATATTGGTGCGTCTTTCAGATTCAGAGCGGGGTTCATGCTCTTTGATAACCTCGGGTTCCATGTCAGGCGTTTCAGGCGCAGGTTTTTCCGACTCTTCATTTTTAAAAAAAGGACTGTGTTTGGAGCGACGGTCCGCTATATTAATTCTTCTCTCCGGCATCGGTCTTCCGTTAAACGGATTGACATATGTTTTGTCTATTTCCAGAACCTTTGAAAGGTTCAGGAGGGGAAGCAGATTGCCTCTCAGGCGCACAACCTCCGCGTCACCAACTTTCTCAATTCTGTTTTTTACCTGGCTTGCCGGAATTCTGAGAAGTTCGTTAAGGTTGACCTGGGGTATCGCATAACGTTCATCTCCCAATGATATGATCTGGCTTGGAATAATCGCGAGTGTAAGAGGAAGTTTGATACGGATAACCGTTCCGACATTGTTTTTGGATTCAATATCTAAAATTCCGCCAAGTTTATCCAGATTGGTTTTGACCACATCCATTCCGACACCTCTTCCTGAGACATCGGTTACATTTTTCGCGGTTGAAAAGCCGGGCAGAAAAATCAGGGCGGTCTTTTCCTTTTCCGACATGGCGCGTGCCTGATGGTCGGTAATCAATTTTTTCTGCAAGGCTGAAGCCAGAAGCTTGTTTCCGTCAATCCCTCTTCCGTCATCTGAAATTTCGATATTGACCTGTCCAGCTTCGTGAAAAGCTTTGAGAGATATTTTCCCTTTAGGATCTTTTCCGATTTTTTGTCGTTCATCCGGAAGTTCAATGCCATGATCCACTGCATTTCTTACCAGGTGAGTCAGAGGGTCGTTTATCGCTTCAATGATGGTTTTGTCCAGTTCAACACTTTTCCCTTCGATTGACAAGGCGACTTCTTTGTTCAACTCCCGTGCAAGATCACGGACGACTCGTGGGAATTTATTGAATACATTAGAAATCGACTGCATTCTCGTTTTCATGATTGCTTCTTGAAGTTCGGATGTAACCATGTCGATCCGCTGTCCCGAGATTTCAAGGTTTCGCGAATCGTCCGATGTGATTCCCTGAAGAAGCTGGTTTCTGCTCAGAACCAGTTCGCCGGCTAATGTCATGAGATTGTCTAAAAGATTAATATTTACTCTGAGATGTGTTTGAGCGACAGTGGCTTTTGCCGATTGGTTTTTCCTGCTTTTCGCCATGTCTGGTTCGAAGAAAGGCTCTGAATCGAATTCATGCGTTTCAGGAATCTCTTTTTCAGCGTTCTTTTCAATATTGGGTTCAAAAGCGGTGTATGGTTGGTTTTTGGCAGATGGCGTTTTTTCCGGAACTGTCTCGAAAGAAGATTCGGGCAATGTTTCCGGTGGAGAATTTAAGAACATTTCGGGTGTGACAATATGAACATATTTTTCATCCACATCGAAAAGTGCTGTAACGATATCCGGCTCAATCATGGTGGCAAAAAGGATATAAAACGGAATTCGGGATGGGATATCTCCATTCAGGGTTCCCACAGCTTCGATATCGATTTTTGACTGTATCATTTTGCCGCTGTTTAAAAGAGAAGAAATTACATCCAGAGGGGTTTTCATTTTTCGTTGAATGTCATGAATCAGATCATATTCAATGAGATAGATGATCATACCTTCTCTCTGCGCTTGGTCAATGTCAAATCTGGGCGCTTCGAGGACTGTTTTTTTTCCTTTCACCGGAATGTAACATACACCGGACAAGCTTTTTTTCTGGTCAGTCGGCAGTGAAGCGGAAGTGAGTCCGACAAGAGAAACAACATGCTCGGAAATATCGACCTCATTGCTTTGCTCCACGCTGTTGATCATGTCTTTTAATGTGTCAAAAGCTTTTAGAAGAATGTTTATGGTTTGCGGTTGAGGGACGATTTCTCGACTGCGGATCAGGCCGAGGACATTTTCGATTTTATGAGACAGCTCCTTAATGTTGGTAAGTCCCATGAAACCGGCGCCTCCCTTTATAGAATGGGCAGCTCGAAATACATTATTTACAAGCTCTTCATCGATATCGGCTCCTGCCTTTTCTATTGAGAGAAGATCGTTTTCGATGCTCGAAAGATGATCCAGCGATTCTTCAACATACATTTGCAGGGTTTCATCATCTTCAAAAATCATGGTTATCCTCCCGGCGGATCAGGCCTGGTTATGGAAAAAATTGAAACAACTGATTAAATTAAGAATAAGCTGTTAAATTTTTAAAACATATCGAATAATTTTTACCAAGTCAATCGTTCTTGGATTTGCCTGCGCCGAGTGTCCTCCGGTTCAAAAATTGCCCGGAGGTATACCCTGGGCGGCGCTTTTTATGGGGTCATCAATGTTGATCAAGTGAATTTTGAAATGAGCTTGCTTCCAGGTAGAAATTGTTTATCATGAAGCCCATGAAAAAATTTTCGAGTTGACAAGTGGTTCACAGGCTCTTCCGACCGCAATGGTTTGATCGTGAAAGATGTTTAAAAGCGCCATGTCAAGGCCTGCAGACGCCAGCATTGGAAGATAGGTCCTCTCAAGCAAAAGCCTTTTTGCCTTATACCCATGCCCGGAAGTAAGGTTTGACAGGCCGGCAATCGTTTTAACCGGAAATCCCAGAACGTCTGGAATATTTCGTATAACATCAAGTACCTTTCCGGCCTGCTCACTTCCATTTTGCCATGAAAGCGGGACAATAACGGGATCAATGATAAGCTGGTTTTGATCGATACCCTGGTTGTGAATTACCTGCAGAATCTCTATTGCAAGACTGAATCTTTCTGAAGCATCATTTGGGACCCTGTTGTTCGGATGCAGTAAGTATCCTATTATATCTACCTGATATTTTTTTGCAAGAGGAAGAATCCGTTCCAACTTTATGGGTTCCAGAGAGAACCCATTGATAATTGCAGTCTTTTTGTTTGCTTTTAAACCGGCTTCCATGGCTATCGGGTTTGCGGTATCAATCATGACGGCAAGATTTGTAACAGATTGAACCGTTTCAACCAAAAAGGTCATTTTTTCTTCCGGATTACGGGTTAGTGGCCCTGCATTGATATCAATGGCATCCGCCCCTGCTATTTCACATTGAATAACCAGCTTCTTAATCGGCTCAGGATCTAAGTCTCTCAGGGCATTTCGAATAGAAGAATTAACGATATGAAGGTTGTCTGCAATAAGCTGCATCAACTAATCTCCATGTATTTTTATCCAGTAATTTTCTAAAACATTCAAAGAGTTGCAAAGATCCGGAAAGGAAAAAACTTCAATTGACACGGTTCCATAGAATTGGAAAAGCCGTTTTGTTATGGTTTCCATCTGCGTTGGAGGCATGTGCTCAAGCGAAAGATGATCCTTTCCATTTTTTGCTCCGTGGAGATGAATCATGGCTGTTTTTCCCAGCCATGCATCAAAGGTCTTCCCAATATCGGCTTGATAAATGACAAGATGACCGATATCCAGACAAACAGACAGATGAAAATCCATAATAATTGTTTCTACCAGCTCGATTGGATAAAAAAGATTTTCTACGGATATGTCCCTGCCATGAATATCCTTTCCAATCAGTTCTTCCATACTCCGGCAGATTGAATCCTGCCATTGTTTTAATGAATCCTGCTGATTCATTTTTTCTCTTTGAACCAGGTGAAGTGTGTTGGTGGTTGGAGAAAGAGGACGGGTTCGTTCAAAAAAACGTTTTAACGTATCAACCGCATGCATTCTTACAGAGGGTTTTGAAGCTCCCAGATAAATATCGGTAGGCAGATGAATATTGTAAGAAAGGTTCAACCCGTCCGCCAGGTTCTTCAACTCCTGTATCTCCTTAGTTGAAGGCAGGCTGTTGTCGGAATGACTTTCAAAGTAAAGAAGTTCGATTTCATCCAGAAATGGACCCAGCATTTTAACGTTCCGTGCATAGTTGTCGGGATAGATAAAAGAGGTGGTGCCTATCCGGAAAGGAAATCTGTTTTTATAGGATTGTATAAGAGAAGAAACCATTTTTTAAAATAGGAGAACCCGAAAAAACCAGAACAGGAAAAGACCCATAAGGGATGAGACAACCATGAGAGAACAAGCCTCCTTTATGTGTTCAGCTGTTGTTTTTCCAAAGGTTTTGCCGATATATGGTTTTGAAACCAGTTTTCCGTGATATACATTCGGCCCGCCCAGTGTCACCTCCAAAGATCCGGAAAATGCCGCTTCCGGATATCCGGCATTTGGACTTGTATGGCACCTTCCATCCTGAATGGCGGTTCGGAGAGCCTGAGCGCCTTTTCCTGAAAGCAGCTGGGCTGATACCGCTATGACTGGAACCGATATTCGAGCCGGGATAAAGTTGAAAAAATCGTCAATTTTAGCAGCAGCCCTGCCAAAATGGATATAGGTATCATTTTTATATCCAACCATAGAGTCCAGTGTGTTGACCATTTTATAGGCCATTGCAAGGGGCGCACCGCCCAAAGCCGCAAAAAAAAGAGGAGACAGGACGCCATCCACGAGATTTTCTGCAACCGTTTCAACCGTGGCTCTGGTTATGCCTTCTTTGTCGAGCGGATTCACGTCTCTACCGACAATGAGGCTGACCTCCTGTTTAGCCTTTTCAAGACTCGGGTGCAAAAGCGCATCGTACACCTTCATGGCTGCATCCTTCAGCGATTTTACTGAAATGCAGTAATAAAGCAATATTGTTTCAATCAGAAATCCAAAAATTGGATGGATGGATTGAGCAGTGGATACAATCAAGGTGCTGAGGCACCATGTACAAAAAATGAGAAAAAATGCGAAAAAACAACCATTTATGGTTTGACCTGCCGGAAGTTTTCGGAATCGGGGCTCGAGATATACAATGGCGTTTCCCATATACCGGATTGGATGGGGAAGAAAATCCGGATCGCCGATAGCACGGTCAAGGATAAAAGCTGCCGGAAGGATATATTCGGGGGGAATGCTGTTCATCTTCGGGCAACCAGGGCGGATAATTTTTTTGAAAGCTGTTGGTTTGCATGTTTGCCTTTAAGGGATATGCGAATGTAGTTTTCTGTAAGCCCTTTAAAATTTTTACAATTCCGTATCAGGATGTTGTCTTTTGAAAGGTTTCCGCTTATGGCCTCAGCTGTTAACCCGCCGGAAAGCTTAATCAAGATGAACGGAACCTGGCCCGTAAAAAAGGTAAAGTAGGGAATACCCTTGAGCCTCGCAAGAAAACGATCCCGTTCCGTTTTAATAAACTGCCTGGACGCATCCATAAATGTATCCATCTCTTTTTGGTGTTGCAAAATATACGTTGCAGCCTTTTGCGCCAGGCTGTTAACGTTCCAGGGAAGTTGATATTTCCGGTACTTCTCAGTGATTTTTACCGGAGCTTTCAGAAAACCGGTTCGAAGGCCCGGAATAGAGAAAATTTTTGACATGGAACTGAGAACAATAATATTTTTAGAATTTGAATGAATCATGGTCTCCGATCTGCCAGATGCAATAAAGGGGAGATAGGATTCATCGATCACAAAAAGGGTTTCCGGGCAAGCCTTGCAGATTTTTCTCAGGGTTTCGAAAGGAATCAGCGTTCCAGTCGGATTGTTGGGGTTGCAGATAAAAGCCATATCCGTTTTTTTGGCTTTTTCGGCGATCCGGTCGGGATCACGATGAAAGCGATTGGATGCTTCTGCCATCAGAAACGAACAATTTGTCCGGTTCATCCGGCAGGCATCCTCATAGTCTGAATATGTCGGTCCCAGGATCAGGGCTTTTTTAATGTTCAGCGCTTTTGGGATGGTATAGATAAATTCTGTTGTTCCGTTTCCTGCAAGTACCCGCCCTTTCGTAATGCCATAAGCCTTCTGAAAGTTTTCGGATAGAAATGTCGCACCTGCATCGGGCAGGGCTTTTACAACAGACATGTTGTCTGTCAGAAATTGGAATAACCCTGGAGGCGGTCCCAGAGGATTCAGGTTACTGCTCATGTCGATTATCTGATCGGGTCTGCAGCCGTTTTTTTTTGCCAGATCATATATGTTTCCGCCGTGGCCATGGATCATAATGGTTTCTGTCCTGATTATAGGGTTATTGCACCGGTTAAAAACAGCGACGCTTCAATGATTTCGGTCATCGCTCCAAGCATATCTCCTGTGATGCACCCCATTCTCTTTTTATAATATGTAAGAATTGCAGCAACTGCTGTCAGAAAACAGAGGTTGATCAAAATGGATTTCCATCCCAGAAGAAAAGAGAGAAAAAACGGAATCAATAGCCCCCAAAAGTTCGATATCTTAATCTTTCGGTGAAAAAAAGCATGCCCTGTGCCGCCTTGCGGCCTTCCGTAATTGAGAAATTTGAATCCAAAAAGGGTTCCGCTTCTTGCATAGGCCGGAACGATAATGAGAAGAATCATGCGGTTGCTGTCGATTCCAAGGATGCCCGCATATTTCAGAGCAAAACAGCAGATAACGGCAACAACTCCGATTGCGCCGGCCCTGCTGTCTTTCATGATGGCAAGCGCTTTTTCTTTTGTGCCTCCTCCATATAACCCGTCAGCAGTATCGCATAGTCCATCCATGTGCAAAGCGCCTGTAAGGATAACAAGAAAAATTGTATCCAGAACGGCTGCCACGGGAGCCGGCCAGAATTGCAGTACAAGCATGTCGAAAAAAGCCAGAAACAGACCAATCAGAAGCCCGGCCAGAGGAAAATAGGGAAGTGTTTTTTCCGGGGAAAAGTCTCCTCCCTTTCCCAGCGGAATGATCGTTAAAAACTGTATGGCGGATCGCAGATGTTTCATGACTGATTTTTAATGACAACCGGAATTCCTGCGACCATCCAGATGACTCTGTTTGAGGTCGCAGCGACTTTTTGATTCACAAATCCGGCTGAATCCCTGAATGAACGGGCCAGAAGGTTTTCCGGTACAATTCCGGCACCCACCTCGTTTGAAACCATGATGACGGGAGAGGGGGCGTTTTTTAGTGAGTGAACCAGCCGGTCTATTTCCATAACCATTTTTTTTTCTTCTGTTTCTTCCATCATGAGGTTGCTGATCCAGAGTGTAAGGCAATCCGCAAGTACAACATCTGCCCGGTTAGCGCACTCGGAGATGGCCTGGGGCAGATCAAGCGGAGCCTCAACCGTTTCCCAGTCAGAACTTCTTTCTCTCTGATGATTGTCAACGCGCTTTTTCATTTCATCATCATAAGGGATGCACGTGGCGATAAATATCTTTTTTCCCTTCATCTCTTCGGCTATCCTCAGCGCATGGCTGCTTTTGCCGCTTCTGCATCCACCGATTATCAGTATTTTATCTTGCATGTCCGTTATCCTTATTTCATTCAGGTGTTGATATTGCAATCAATTTTCGACAGCCTGAATTTAAATCAGTTTGAGAATCGTTTCCGTGTTGATAAATTTTTTAAAATGTTCGGAAAGAAGAGCATATTCCTTTTCTCTTGCGGCAAGTCCTCCGATATCGGAGACATCGATATGGCCAAGCCCAAGACCCGCAAGCCATTTTTTTGTAATTTCGGGGTTGTCAAAGAGCCCGTGAATATAGGTGCCCATCACTCTTGAATCAAGCCGAATGCATCCGTCCTCGTTGTCGCAGGGCTTTCCGTTTTGAGAAAGCACCCGGAACGCGGCCTTGCTGTCTCCCCTTTTGGTTTGCCCCATATGAATTTCATAACCGGTACCCTTTTTATCTCCCCATAAAAAAGATGTCAGGGTTGTTGTTTTCGGGTTGGATAGAACCGTTTCAACAGGAAGAAGATCAAGACCTTTGCTGGAACCCGGCAACCCTTCGAGGCCCTCGGGATCATGGATCATACGACCCAGCATCTGGTATCCACCACAGATGCCGAGAACATGTCCTCCATTGGCGGTATATGCTTGTATGATATCCTCCCAGCCATTTTGCTGCAGCCAGTTCAGATCAAATCGGGTGTTTTTTGAACCCGGAAGTATGATGGCTGCATAGGATGCAATATCTTTCGGTTTATCGATGAAGCAGACTGAAAGGTTTTTCAGTTGTGACAGGGGGTGAAAATCCGTAAAATTGGAGATATGCGGAAACCGGATCACTCCGATTGAAGGCATGGCTTTCCCCGTCGTCCTGGGAAGGGATGGTTTTTCGATCACAACAGAATCTTCCGCCTCGATATGGATATGATCATACCAGGGAAGAACACCCAGAACTTTTTTTCCGGTTTTTTTCTCGATCCATCGCACGCCCTCTTCAAAAAGCGAAATGTCTCCTCGAAACCGGTTAACAATGAAACCGGCTATCCGGCGCTTCTCTTTGGCCGATAAACACTCAAGGGTGCCCACAATCTGGGCAAATACACCGCCCCGATGGATGTCTGCAACTAGAATAACGGGTGCATCCGCATATTCAGCAATACGGAAATTAACGATATCGTCCGGCATGAGGTTTACTTCAGCGCAAGATCCCGCACCTTCGATAACGACAACGTCATAGTCACACTGCAGGCGGTTCAGGGCCTCGCATGTGGATTGAAAGAGGTCCTTTTTTTTTTCGTGGTACTGTGCAGCGGTGCTGTTTTGAAGTATTTTTCCATGAAGAACGATCTGGGCGCCGATTTCACTTGTCGGCTTGAGCAGAATCGGATTCATGTCAACATGAGGTGGGATGCCGGAGGCTTCCGCCTGAACAATCTGAGCGCGTCCCATCTCCAGGCCTTCGGGTGTAACGCCTGAATTGTTGGACATGTTTTGTGCCTTAAACGGGGCGACATGAAACTGTTTTTCGAACAAAAAACGGCAGAGGGCGGTCGTGATGATACTCTTTCCCACGTCTGATCCGGTTCCGAAAACAGCAATTGATTTTGCAAGGTGTTTATTTTTCGATTCCAACTCTGGCTTTGACCCCTTTTTGAAAGTAATGTTTGATCTCTTTCATCTCCGTAACGAGATCCGCTTTCTCAATGATTTTTGGATCTGCCCCGCGCCCGGTGATGACGAGCTCTACATTGCCGGGCTTTATTGCCATGATATCAAGAATGTCTTGTGTCTGGATTACTCCGCAGGCAGCGGCAACAGTAGCTTCTTCCATGATAATGAGATCATACTCATTGGATTTCATGGCATTTTTTATGAATTCCACCCCTCTGCCGGCGGCAGCTATTTCTTCAGGAGAAGGTTTGCCTTTTATGAACCGGCCTGAACCAAACTGTACCACCGTAATCCGGTCTGCAAAACGTTTCAATGCTTTAATTTCACTGTAATCTCCTGCTTTGATGAACTGGACAATCAGAACGGCAAGCTCTGCACCAGCCGCCCGTATCGAAAGTCCCAACGCGGAAGTGGTTTTGCCTTTTCCGTTTCCAGTATATACCTGTATGTATCCCTTCATGGTTTCTCTCCTGTTTTTCGAATCAGGTCGTTATGTTGACAGGGTTGACTCAATTGGATTAAGACGATTTCTCCTGGCTGGGCAAAGTTCACCTGATGCTGCTTGGAATCAATGATTTCAAAAATCGTATCGTGGCGAATCGGTCCTTTTTGGGTCAGGATTTCAATGCGGTCATCTGTAAAAATTTTATTTCGAACTTGAATCAAAGAGAGATTGTGACCCTTGTTTTCCAGCACCTTTCCAATAAATTTGTGTCCCTCGAGTGGTTTTGAATGGATCAGATTTGGTGCCACCTGATCCGGATCATCGAAATAGAATCCCGTGCAATAGTCTCTGTGACTTATACTGACAAGCTGTTGAACCCATTCTTTTTTTACCCTGAAATTTTCAGGATCCTCATAAAACGCATCAATGGCCTCTCGGTAAACCTTTATGGTTGAAGCAAGATAATGAATGCCTTTCATGCGTCCTTCGATTTTGAGAGAGGTGATCCCGGCTTGAATCATTTCCGGGATATGTTCGATCATGCACAGATCCCTGGAGTTAAAGATATAGGTGCCACGACGATCTTCGCCAATCGGCATGTATTCATCGGGCCTGAGTTCCTCTACAACCGCATACTTCCATCGGCATGGATGGCTGCACATTCCGCGATTACTGTCCCTTTTGGTTAAAAAGGAGCTCAGGAGGCATCTGCCCGAATAGGATATACACATGGCACCGTGAACAAAGGCCTCAATTTCAATGGAGGTTTTACGGCTGATTTCGCTTATTTCTTCAAGGGAAACTTCTCTGGCCACATTGACTCTTTTGACTCCGAGTTCTTCCCAGAATTGTACTGCCCGGTAGTTGGTTGTATTGGATTGGGTGCTCAGGTGAAGAGGGATTGCAGGGATCAATCGGCGGGCAGACCAAAAAACTCCTGGATCCGCTACGATCAATGCATCCGGATTGATTTTGCCGAGATCTGCAAGATAGGATTCCAGGTCTTCTTGTTCGAAGTTTCTGGTATATATGTTACATGCCACATAAACCTTTACCGTGTGTTTTGTCGCAAACTCGATAGCCTTTTTCATTTCTTCAAGCGAAAAGTTATCGGAAAAGTTTCGCAGAGAAAATTTTTTGTCAGCCAGATAAACAGCATCAGCGCCATAGTGTACAGCAATTTCGAGTTTTTCAAAATTTCCAACCGGCGCCAGAAGCTCTATTTTTTTATTTTTCGGATCCATAGATTGTTTTATGTTTTGTTCAGCCTTATCGGTTAAGGCTATAACATCTTTAAATTCTTGACACAATGGGGATTTGCCTATAAATTTAGCCTATCCGGTCTTTTATCCGTTAAAAGGTTTATATGTTGAGCCATATTATCGATCAAAAACATATTCAATAACACGGTGTAAGATTTCAGGGATGGATGAGTAATGATCGCCATCCGCGCGAAGTGTTTTTAAAAGGAGCGCCAACCTGATCCGGAATAAATTTATAAGATATGGGGGAACGGGAGATGTATAAAAAAATTTTAGTGCCGCTAGACGGGTCCGTGCGCGCAGAGAAGATTCTGCCTCATGTAGAAAATTTAGCCAAAGTGAACGGATCGGAAGTTGTTTTCCTGAGAGTGGTCCAGCCGATCATAATCAGTGACGGCTATAAGGGGGTTCTTGTCGATGAAAGCCAAGGAGAGAGCCAGCGACAAGTTGACACTGCGATTGAATACCTTTCGGAGATAGAGGGTCAATTTAAGAAGATCGGGATAAAAACCGATAAAATTTCCATGGTAGGATCGATCGTTACCACGATAATAGAGGTTTCGCAAAATGAGAATATCGATCTTATCGCCATGGCCAGTCATGGCAGAACCGGACTTTCCCGCGTTTTTTACGGCAGTGTGGCAGCCGGTGTTCTGAATGCGGTTGACCGGCCATTACTTCTGATTCGCTCTCAGAATGATTGATGCTTTTTGGATAAGAGAAAGAAGATGTGGAAAACATGTCCCGAAGTTTGATAAGACGGCGGCCGTTTTGAAATCGTCTGGTATAGAGCCTGATATACTTTTGAAGCTTTTGATAGATGTCGAATGCAAATGATTTGCCGGCAATGAAGATCAATTGAAAAAAGGAGGATATTGATGCCATGAAAAAACTGAAAAACGATCTGCAGGCCGTATCCAGGGAGATTAAATCCCTTTCAAAAAAACTGGAGAGACTTGTGAAAAGTGCCGGTCGCGGCGGAAACAAGGCGTCTGCAAAAAAAACAGCTCCAGGGGCAACTGCTTTTGATACAGTCATTACCCTTATTTCCAGAAGTAAAACAGGTGTAACGACTTCGCAGTTAAAAACGAAAACCGGCTTTGATGATAAAAAAATTGCAAATATCATCTACAAGGGAAAAAATAGAGGGTTGATTAAGAGCATCAGCAAGGGAATTTATAAAAAAACCTGATTGATTTTCCCGGGTCCGGGGGATTATTTTTTTTCAGGGTCTCCCGGATCTTTGAAAGACAGGAACCCTCCTGAAAAAGTTTCATATCGGCTCTGTATGTTCAGCCACATGTTCAGCCACATGTTCAGCGATCATTTTTCTGATACATTCTCCTGTTTCTTCAGGGGATAAATCCTTGAATTTTTCATAAGGGACTTCATCCAGAACTTCGATCGATATTGCATGGTGACCATGAAAGTTAAGGCTGTGTTTTGGAAGGGCATTTGTCGTGCCGCTTATGGCAATCGGGAGAATGGGGATTTTCATTTTTCGGGCAAGGATGAATGCGCCGGGTTTAAATGGTTTGATTATTCCGTTTTTGGATCGGGTTCCCTCGGGGAAAAAATAGATGGAGTTGCCTTCCGATATCATTTTTTCGCATTGATCCATCATGTTTTTGATGCTTTCCTTATCACCGCGTTTCAGTTTGATGTATCGGTTTAAAACCATGTTCCATCCGATAAAAGGTATCCTGAAAATTTCGGCTTTTGAGACCCATTTAAAGGGAAGAAACAAACTGAAGGCCACCAGAATATCAAGCTGGGACTGATGGTTTGAAACCAGCATATACGTGGTGTTTTTTTTGTATTTGTTGCGCCCTTGAACGGAAACAGACCATGCCGGCATAATCCACAAATACAAAGATGCCCAAAATGAGGAATACAGATGAAGTAGAACCAGCCTGCGGTCGAAAAGGAAGGTGAAAAGCCATATCATAAAGGCCAGGATAAAAAATAAAATGGATGATAGAGCGATAAAAGAAAGAAAGGTTATGGAGATCAACCGATTTTTCATAAAAACCTTCGAGTTCGTTGTTAAAGAAGCCTATAGAAGCCGCTTCAAAATTCATTGTTGCCTTTCTGACTTATTGAAATCGGTATGCCCGAAATCATGAAATCGGGGTTTTGAAATGGCTTTTATCAAATGTTTTATCTGTTTACATAATCCGGGGGAGGAACAAATCCTCCAAAAATATTTTCCATCAGTTTCGCAAACTGTATTGTCGTACGATCTTCAAGGTATGGACCGACAATCTGAACGCCTACCGGATGTCCTTCGGGCGTCAGGCCGGCCGGTGCAACCGTAGCTGGAAGAAATACTACGCCCGCAAGGCCTGCCCAGCCCAGCAAATCGAGGTAAGGGCGTTTGCGGTGGTTCACTTGAATGGTGCGATCATATATATATTCATGATCATGCGGGAATGCCGTCACCGGTGCGACAGGGCATAACAGCAGGTCATACTCAGTAAAAAAATCATCCCACTTCTGGCGCATAATCTGGCGCATGGCATCCTGCCCGATCCAGTTTCGGTGAAGCTGCGTGGCTCCGCGAATATGTCTTGCCATGTGGCCTGTATCCTCTTCCGAAAGCGTTGGAGCTGCCTGAACAAGGCTTTCGAACATTTCTCTTGGAAGGCCTGATCCCATAATGGCTGCAAGCAGATCAAGATACATTGCATTGCTTTCCGAAAAATCTATCTGGGGATGGGTTTCATCAATCCGGACACCTTCTGTGGCCAGTTTGTCAGCAATGGTTTGAATGCGGTCGCTGACCCGGATGTCAACCGGACAGGTCGGATCATCCAGCCATATTCCGATTCGAAAGTCTTTCAGCTTTTTTTTTCTGGATTCGGGTAATTTGATGCACCAGGCTTTTTTTTCTGGTTTTTCTGGTGAAACAATAAGATCCATTGCAAGGGAAAGATCATCCGCACTTCTTGCCAGTGGACCGACCACGACAAGATCCGCAGTCAGTGTATAATCGCCGGTAAAGATACCAGGCGGCGGAGGGATGTGACCCCGATCCGGAACAATGCCAAAGCTTGGCTTGTGACCGTAAATGCCGCAAAAATGAGCGGGCGTTCGAATGGAGCCGCCGATGTCACTGCCGATTTCAAGGCCTGTCAGTCCTGCTGCGAGTGCTGCGGCAGCACCGCCGGATGATCCGCCGGGTGTGAGAGATCTGTCCCATGGATTATTGGATTGTCCATATATCTTGTTGTAGCTTTGAACATCGCCTCCATAAAGCGGCATGTTTGTTTTTCCGAAAACAACAGCCCCTGCATCGATCAGAGACTGGACAACATCCGCATTTTTTTCCGGCATATGGTTTTTAAGCTCTGGTGCGCCTGAAGAGCAGGGCATCCCGACGACTTCAAGAGAGTCTTTTATGGTAACAGGCAGTCCGTGCAGCGGCCCCCAGTCCTCTCCATTTTTTATCGCGGAATCCGCTTTTTCCGAACGGGCGCGAGCGTTTTTGATATCCATCTGGATCACTGCATTAAGCTCGGGATTCAGGCGTGCAATCCGGTCTGTGAAATAGTCAAGCATCTCGGTGCAGGTTATTTTTCCGGCCTTAATAGATGCTACAAGTTCGGTTGCGGAACAAAATGCCAGCTCGTTCATGATATCGTCCTTCAAATGGATAATATGTTGATTTACTTTTTGTTATGATGGGTTTCCGGATCGATCGGTTCTGTCTCCGGTGGCTGGTCTGCCTTCATTATCCGCCTCCAGATTTGCCAGAATTTTTTCCAGGTTTTCTTTTTCCTGTTTTACAACGCGCATCATATCCTCAATGTCTTTCAATATCTGGTCCTGTGTCATTTCAAATCCTTTTGTTTGTCTGAAGGATCAGCTCAGAAGAGATTCATGCTCATCGCATCAGTCGTTTTTGTAAAGATACCATGCAATAACCCACCGTAAAATACAACCCTTTGAATGGGTTTTTTTCGGAAACGGTACTTGCTCGTGGAGCAGCGTCTGTATAAGGCTGTCGGAGTCTTGAGGGGGTTCAGCATATGCACGCTTGCTGTCGGCTTGAAATTGATTCAAAAACCATATACGGTACTTGTTGAATACTTTCAAAAACAATACCTTTGTAAAAAGTTCAAGCTCAGAGCAGATGAATTATTGGTAATCAAGAACAGTTATCCTGATTTTCCGTGATGGATGACGAGGTTCTGGGCAGACACGAAGTGCCGCTTTTGCATTGACCTGGACTTTTTGCGTTGCCATTGGAAATCGGAGACAGCATGAAAACAACCACACGCAAAGAAGAAGGATTAAAGAATTTTTATAATCAGACTGTATATATAACCGGAGGGTCCAGCGGAATCGGTCTTGGGATTGCCCGTTTGATGGTTTCCAAAGGAGCTCATGTGGTTCTTTTTGCCAGAAATCCCGAAAAACTTGAGAGGGCATGCAATGAAATGATGAATGTAAAACAGGATCTCTCTCAGAGGATTACCGCAATGCCGGTCGATATCACCGATATGAAGAGCGTCAGCCGCAATATGGAGGAAGCTGTAAAACAGTTCGGGAAACCGGATATTCTCGTAAACTGCGCCGGTATTATCAAGGCTGATTATTTTGAAAATATTTCATATGAAGATTTTGATGCGGTCATGAAGACCAATGTATATGGTGCGAGAAATATGATTGCGGCTCTCCTTCCGGCTATGAAAGAAAAAGGAGGACATATCGTCAATGTTTCTTCGGCTGCCGGATTGATGGGCATGTTCAGCTATACGGCATACAGTACGTCCAAATTCGCTTTGGTCGGTTTTTCAGACTGCCTGAGAAGCGAGATGAAACGGCACAATATTGACGTTTCCGTTGTATGTCCTCCGGAAGTAAAAACGCCCATGAATCAGGAAGAGGCAAAGACAATTCCTCCGGAAGCCCTTGCAGTCAAACGTCTCGCAGGGGTTTTAGAGCCGGAATATGTAGCCAGGGCAGTAATAAAAGGAATTTTGAAAAAGAAGTTTCTGATTATACCCGGGTTTAAATGCAGGTTTCTGTATATCACGCAAAAATGTTCTCCCGGGTGGCTGTCAAGGGCAATCTCCGACTCGTCGATTCGATCGGCCATCAGAAAAATAAGCCGGACAAAATAAGGCTGCTTGCCCTTTCCGGAGAATAGTTCCATGCGTTTCGAAATATTGTCATCCCGTGATAAATCTGCTATCGTTTTTCATCCTTCGCAAAAGAACCCGGCAGATTGTCATTGTTAAAATGGTTATAACGCGTGATGAATATAATCGGCTGAAAGCGCTTGGAAATGGGGATGATCGGGAATGCATCCGAAAAGCCATCCGGGAAATTACAGGTACTGAAGGAATGTTGAGAAAAAACGGAAAAAAGAGAGCCGGCATTAAATGTGCAAACTGCAATAGCCTGATCACTCTCGATATTAATCGTGGAAAGAATGAAATCGAATGCCCGGAATGTGGTGCCCGGGGAGTTTTCAAGCCCACTTCTCGAAGCAGATAAACGTTCTGGGATAGAGCCCGGCATAAGCAGCCGGGCCGCGTTCATTCATCCTTTTTGTCTTCTATCTGATCCTGTTTTTCCGGTTCTGAAGTGGCTTTTTTGAAATTTTTGATTCCTTTGCCGATACCTGATCCGATTTCCGGCAGTTTGCCGGCTCCAAAAATAATGAGAATGATTACGAGTATAATGATCAGTTCCGGCATTCCGATTCCAAACATATGATCCTCCAGTTATTCTGATATGGAGCGGCAGGCTTCTCCATATAAATGTGTTCAGCGAGACAAGATTCCGACATATCATGCTCGGTCCGAACGTTTATGTTTGAGCCCATATATCTGAAGATCGAGCTTAGAATAAACACCGAACATAAGCATGAAAAATATAGCACCGGGTTGTTTTGGTGTCAATCATTTACATCTGTTGAGGAGCACAATTCGGTGGTACTGCCGTCCAGGAGTTCGGCAAAAAAACGACTTCTATGGAACAGCAGGATGAATTTGAAAATAGAATCTTGTTTTTATGCTTGAATTTTTCCTTGCAAAGATTTTTATAGAGAGGGTTCTATACGGTTGCGCAACACAAATCGTTCGTAAAGGGGGATGGTATTACAATGGGCCGTAAAATACGAATTGGTGCACTGATATCTGGGGGCGGAACAAATCTGCAGTCCATAATTGATGCCTGTGAGTCCGGAAAGATCAGCGGGAAGATGGTTTTTGTCGGTTCAGACAATTCTTCTGCCACGGGACTGAAACGAGCTGAAAAACATTCAATACCTTTTTTTATTATCGATTATCCGAAAATCATCAAAGCCATTTCAGCGGGCGGCCAAAAACCGGAAATTCCGGAAGACTTTGATCTGGAAACCATTTTATCAAAACAGACGATCTTTTCGGATACGGCGGACGAGGAAGAGGTGAAACGGTTTTTGATCACAAGGGCGGTTGCCGAAGCAGCCCTTCTTGAAAAAATGAATCCATTTGAGTTCGATCTTCTGGTTCTTGCGGGTTTTATGCGAAATCTCACACCGTATTTCATTGACAGGGTGAATATCGATCCGGGTCATCCGAGAATCATGAACATTCATCCTGCCCTTCTGCCTTCATTCCCGGGTGTTGACGGGTATGGGGATACCTTTCGATATGGATGCAAGGTTGGTGGATGCACGGTTCATTTTATCGATTACGGGGAAGATTCCGGACCGATCATCGGGCAAAAAACCTTTACCATTGAACCGTATGATACCATTGACTCCATAAAGGAAAAGGGGTTGAAAAAGGAATGGGAGCTCTATCGGGATTGTATTCAGCTGTTTGCAGATAACCGGCTGAAAACGGAAAAAATATCTTTTACAGCAGGAAGCGGGAAAAAGGTGCAGCGAACCATTGTAAAAATTGTAAAATTAGGTGACTTTCTTCCGGACTGAAGGCGGCGGGATTCCGGTCAGCCCGCTCCAGATACAAAAACCTTCAGAATCAGGGGAAATGCGACCAGCGTGCCGACGGCACTTCCGATATTGGTCAGTACGACAACCAGCAGAATGCGTGTAACATTGTTTTTCCAGAACCCCTTGAGAGACAGGATATCTTCCGACAGGTTTTCGAAATCTCTTACTTTTGGTTTTCGAAAATAGGCTTCCACAAGACCGGCTACCCAGCCTGCTGCAATCATTGGATTTAATGAGGTTAGTGGAGCGGCAAGTATCGAAGAAATAATGGTAAGCGGATGGGCCAGAGCAACCACCGCTCCAAGCCCTGCCAGAAAACCGTTTGCGATGACCCACCATTTTATCATGTCGGCGCCGGCGTTTTTGCCTTCGAGAAAAAAGCCGACAACAATCAGCGCGATAATGGCAGCCGGAAAGGTCCATTTCATAAATCGAGTGACCTTGCTTTTGGGTGGAAGCTGTTCCAGTGCGTGAATGTCAATGTGTTTCTCCCAGTATCGCTGAATCCCCGGGACATGTCCCGCGCCCACAACGGCAACGATATGGTTTCCCTGCGCGGTTTTTATTTTCTGGGAAAGATATTGATCCCGCTCATCAATTAGAATTTCCCGCAGAACCGGATGTGTTTTTTCAACATCTGCAAGGATTGTCTGAAGAACATCCTCCTGCTTCATTTTTTCAATATCTTCTTCACTGATTTCATCCACCTCGCCGATAGACATCATCAGCTGAAACATCAGCTTGATCTTTTCCCAGATTCCCATGATCCGCCATGCCCGGGACAGGGTAATGCGTATTTCACGGTCCGCAAGATGGATTTTTGCATGGATTTTTTCTCCGATATCAATGGCCCGCAGCATCTCTTCGCCTGGTTTGATATCAAATTTGCCGGCCAGCCTTTTCTGAAATGAAGCCAGAAGCAGATTGGAAAAAAGAAGAAAGGCCTTTTTCTCCTTGATTACCTTGATAATATCCATGTTTTGCCAGTGATCTTTCTGTCGAATGGTTTGAAATCGGGATGGGCAGAGCTCAACACAGACGGTATCCGGCTTTTCTTCCTGAATTACCCTTTCAACGAGATCAGCACTTTCTTTGGATACATGCGCAGTGCCTACCAGAGTTACTTTTCGATTGTCCGCTGTTTCCAGCCGCACAATATTATTGTTGTCAACAATCTCCATTCAGGTTAATTTCCTTTTTTAAATTTTTACAAAGCCATCAATTTTGAATTGCCGGTGTTAATATCAAAAATATAATGGCAAAGTAAAAAGTTCAAGTTCAAGGCGAGCGAATCATGAGGAGTGAGGTGTAGTTCGCCTACTCCGCAGCGACGAATGATGAAGCTCAACACAGAAATTGGGCTTTTTACGAAGCCATCAATTTTGTTGATCATCGGATACACCCTATGCCCGGAGCATGTCAAGCAAGGTCTGCCGTGGTCATGTTTTATTTGTGAATTGGAACCTTGAATGGAGATCTGGTAATGAAACAAAAAAATCCGTCTGTTTCGGAAGAGTTTCTTATAAAAAAAGAGCCTTTTTATCTCGAATCCAATAATGAGGTATCTATTTTCGAAGCTGCGTATAAAGCAAGACTTCCAGTTATGCTGAAAGGACCGACCGGCTGCGGAAAGACTCGGTATGTGGAGTACATGTCCTATCGCCTGAAACGCCCTCTCATCACCGTATCCTGCCATGAAGATCTTTTCGCGTCTGATTTGATCGGCAGATTCCTCCTGAAAAATGATGAAACCGTCTGGGTCGACGGTCCGTTGACAAGGGCTGTGCGGCTGGGGGCAATTTGTTATCTGGATGAGATCGTGGAGGCACGCAAAGACACGACCGTTGTCATTCATCCATTGACAGATGACCGAAGGATACTGAATATCGATAAAAAAGGGGAAACCTTGTGTGCCCATCCTGATTTTCTCATGGTTATATCCTACAATCCAGGGTACCAGTCTATCCTGAAAGATCTGAAGCAAAGCACCCGCCAGCGGTTTGTTTCACTTGAATTTGATTATCCGGAACTTAAAAAGGAAGCGGAGATTGTTTCCCATGAGGGAGGCGTGGATATGAACACGGCTGTAAGGCTGGTATCTTTGGGGAATAAAATCAGAAATATCCGGGAGCACGGTCTTGCCGAAGGCGCAAGTACAAGGCTGCTGATTTATGCTGCCCAGATGATCGGACAGGGCGTTCCGATGCAGGCAGCATGCAGATCAGCAATATGTCTTCCTCTTACTGATGATTCCGGGTTGCAGGAGACCCTGAATGATCTGATAGAGGATATTTTTTAAGGATATTTCGCATGAATGATCCGATGCAAAAGCTCTCCCTTTTCGATCCTGATCTGGCCGGGATTGTAAGAGAGGGTTTTGAACGGAAACAGATCACCCCGGATGAAACCAACCTCAAACTCCTGGTTGATGAAACCCTCTGGGGCCTGTCGGAAGAGGGTTTATTCGGCAGAGCGGTTGCAGAAGGGTATGTTGAACTGATTGGATCCGTGGATCAGGGTTTGATCCGGCAATATCGAAATCTGGTTCGTGAAGCGTTTCAGCACAGCGGCCCGACCCTTGGAAAGATCATGGCGGAAGCGCTTGTCCCGGTTATTAAATTTGGGGACAGGTCGTTTCTGGATCGGTTCGTACGGGTAACACGGATCATGCGGTCAACCGGAGTTTATACCCTGTCTTCCCCTCTTTCCGCCCTTGCATCCATACTGGAATCAGGTTCGATTCCAGAAGGAAAAGCTTTCCTTCGCATACTGGAGCATACATTTGGTCAGGAGCTCACCTATAATCAAAGCAAACAGTTGTCCAATACCCTTTCACAGTCTGTCCTTTCATTTTCTGCCGGAAAAAGAGGTTGGCTTTTGGAAGAACTCGACCGGGTAATCCTCATGGACGTTAATCTGGCGGAATCTTTTATTGAAAGCCTGAAAAAGGGGCTCATGCTTCTGGATCATAATGCGCTTTCCAGTTTTGTATCCATCGGTATTGAAAAATTCAAAAAAAAACCTGAGCTCGGGAAAAAGTTTCTTGCCCTGGAATCAAAGCTCGGTTTGGATACCTGCCTTGAACTGCAGCGGAAAATTTCGTTCGGGCATGTCAGACAGCGGCTGATCCGGTATCTCCAGGCCAGAACCGGCCTGTCTGTTGCCGTTCGACCGCTTTCTGATTTTTCCGAAACGACAATCGGACAGGCAGATCAGACACCATCGGTGATTTCAGATGGAAGCGCAATATATCTGCCGGATGAGATAGGAATTTCAAGCTCAAAGGAGGGGAACTTTAAATATTACAAAATGCTTGTGCAGCTTGAAGCCGGCTATTTTGAATTTCGGACATTTGACTTTGATTTTGAAAAAGCGCTGAACCGATGCAAGGAGAAAAAGGTCATTCCGGATGAATTTCGAGATCATGAAAAAAGATTGGACAGTACTCCGCGTTGTTCAGACATGGAACTTTTTTTTCGTCTGTTTCCCTGTCCGTCCCTTGCCAAAGAACTTTTTACGATCATCGAGCATGGGCGGTTACAGGTTTTAATGAGCCGTTTTTATCCCGGTATGCTGAAGCAGATTCTTCCGCTGCTAAGGCAGGATGTCAGAGAAACGGTAAATGAAGAGAACGGGGAAACCGTTTTGAGCAGTCTTTACTCCGCTGTTGTGTTACAGGAGGAGGCTCCGAAAAATACTGGCGGGGATTTTCTTGCCGCCATTGAGAGGGTTGCCGAACTTTTTGCCGATAAAATTCGGGAAGATGATTCCGTGGAAACGGTCGCGGAGGTTGTTTTTTTGTCCTATCCCGTGATAGCCGATCTGCTTCAGGAAAAACCTTCCGAAAGCCGCAGTTCGATGAAAATACCGTTTAACAGGATACTGCGTCCGGAACTTTATTTTTCAACATTTGAAGGACATGAGCACATTGCGTATTTGATAAAATCCATTTTTGATCAAAAAGGGATCATCGTATACCGTTCGGAAATCAGGAGATCTCTTCGGGAGCATGGCGGAAAACTATCTCCGGATACGATCAGAAACCTGATTCTGGAATCTGAAAACCGGAGACATCTATCTGAAAACGATTTGCAGAAGGTTTTTTCAGAACCGGATTTCAGCGCTTTTTCCGAAATACCCGGATGGCAGGAGGATATCGCTTTTCAGGAGCTATCAGAGCCGTTTCCCACGTATCGATACAGGGAATGGGATGATACGCTCGGGGATTATCTTCAGGACCATGTTTTGGTACGTGAAAAGAGTATCGTCGGCCTTGACGAAGGCTTTTATGAAAATGCATTGAAACTTTATCAAGGGTTGATCAAAAAAATTCAGGTTTCTTTTGAATTGCTGAAGCCCGAAGGGCTTAAAATATTAAGAAGATGGCGCGAAGGAGATGAATTCGATTATCGGGCCATGATTGATTTTGCCATTGAAAAAAAGGCAGGCCTTCTGCCGTCGGATCGGCTGTATACCAAGCGGATCAAGAAGAATCGAGATGTTTCCGTTCTTCTTTTGGTGGATCTGTCTCGATCTACTGCCAGTAATGTTGCGGGCACGGATAAAACAGTCCTGATGATTGAAAAGGAATCCATTGTCCTTTTATGCGAGGCACTCAAGGTGGTCGGGGACTCTTTTTCCATTGCAGGGTTTTCCGGAACAGGCAGATTTGGGGTGGACTATTATACCATCAAAGGCTTTGATGACAAGATGAGCAGGGATGTAATCCAGCGGATTAACGGAATGAAACCATTGAGAAGCACCCGACTTGGGGCTGCGATACGCCACGCCGCATCCAACCTGGATAAGGCCTCTTCAACAGTCAGACTGCTTTTGATTCTTGGGGATGGCTTTCCAAATGATACCGGCTATAAAAACCAATACGCCATGGAAGATACAAGAAGGGCACTTCTGGAAGCGCGGTCCAAGAATATTTATGCTCACAGCATTCTGGTGAATATTGCGGGTGATTCCCGTCTTGACAGCCTTTATGGAAAAATTCGTCATACGGTTATTTCAGATGTATGTGATCTGCCGGATAAGCTTTTGAGAATTTATCGCGACCTTACAAGATGAGGGTGTTTTTTTATATCTGCCTGAATTCCACATTCTTGAAAGCAGAAACACCCCCGCTGGGATTCGGAGGGCAGGTCCGGATGTCTGAATTCAATGAAATTTCCGGTGTTCCGGCAGGCTGTAGTGTGATATATTATCCGGATCATGGTACCCGGCGGCAGGCCGGGGCCCGCTTCGGGATATTATTTTAATAATACGACGAATATCTTCAACTTGTTATCTTTATAAAACAAACACAAAAGGTTTTTCGGACAATATGTTACTCTATGATGATATATTCTCCTGGGACGGATGGGGAGGAAAACTTCGTCTTGCCAGTGGAAAATGCAGGATGCGGATATATGATCTGCGCCAGAGTGAGAAACGTGATCCGGAATTATTAAAGCCTTTTGTTGTTATTACGTCGGATATCGAAGGCGAGAAGATGTCCATCAGGAGCTGTTCAGGGCATATCGCCACCCTGGTAACCCAAAAATTCAATATGGATCCCCGCCGCATGCTCTGGGTGGAATATTATCCTGCTTCCCAATACGGTATTGAAAAGGTTCATAACATTCCGGAAAGGTTTGATGTCGTCGACTTCACCTGGTATGAAGGAAGAGCCATTGAGCCAAAATGGCGCCCACTGAACCCGAGGATGGTAAACACCGTTAAGGATCTTGTCTCAGGCTGGTAATGCCGGGGCATCCACCAGTCTTCCCTGCCATGTGTCCCTTTTTATCAGTGTTTCCCGAATCAGTCCAAGTGTCGCGTTTTTTTGAAGAGACCAATCCGGCGCGACAAGTTCATGCCGGTGAGGGTCTCCTGTCAGGCGTTGAATAACGACGTCTTTTGGCAGTCGTTCAAGGAAATCACAAACCAGATTCGCGTATTCATTCTGTTCAAGGCAGGTGTAGTGTCCTTTTTGATAAAGTTCATCAAGTTTTGTTCCTCGAACCACATACAGAAGATGAATTTTTATCCCGTCAATACCCATGGCTGAGAGGATGTCAGCTGTTTCATTCATTTGCGCCCTTGTTTCGTTTGGGAGCCCTAAAATCATATGGGCGCAGATTTTTATTTTCCTGCCCTGTGTCGCTTTTACCGCATCCTTGAAAGAATGAAAATCATGCCCCCGGTTTATCAGCTTGAGGGTCGTATCATGCGCGGACTGTAAACCGTATTCAATCCAGATCAGATTGTGTTCTGCATAGCTTTCGATGAGATTTAAAATGCGAGGGTTTACACAGTCCGGCCTGGTTCCGATTGAAAGTCCGACAATATCTTCAACAGCAAGCGCTTCCTCATAAACCGCTTTCAATTTTTCGAAAGGCGCGTATGTGTTTGTAAATGATTGAAAGTACGCGATAAATTTTTTTGCCTTATATTTTTTGGAAAGCGCGGTTTTACCTTGTTTCAACTGGTCGGTAATGGAAACCCCCCTTGAATGCGCACCGGTTCCGGAACCACTGGGATTGCAGTAGATACATCCCCCGATGGAGATACGGCCATCCCGGTTCGGGCATGAAAAACCCGCATCTACCGTAATTTTTTGAACCCGGCATCCAAACGTTTTTTTCAGATGGGTATGAAAGTCTAGATATCTGTTTTCCTGTTTCTTCATCAAAATCGTTTTCCGATTAAACCGGACAGGCGGCATGACCCTTGACCTGCAGCGGCAGCAGCGATATATTCTCCCTGAAATAAAATCTTATATCGTTTTCTCATCTATTATTCCAGGGTATATGGCATTTTACAGAAAAAAATATGATATCATTGTTGTAGGAGCCGGGCATGCGGGCTGTGAAGCAGCGCTTGCCGGGGCCAGAATGGGGTGCAGTGTTCTTCTCCTGGCGATTGATCTGGATAAGGTGGCAGCCATGCCCTGCAGTCCTTCTATCGGAGGAATGGCAAAAGGGCAGCTTGTTAAAGAGATCGATGCCCTTGGCGGAGAAATGGCCAAAATTTCAGATCAAACCGCTATTCAGTTTCGAACCCTCAATACAAAAAAAGGGCCCGCGGTTCACTCCTCAAGGACGCAGAACGATAAAATCCGTTACCATCTGGCGATGAAGTCGGTATTGGAGAAACAGCCAAACCTGGATTTGAAACAGGCAATGGTGGAAAAACTGGTTATTGAAGGGGGAACGGTTGCAGGCGTTATCGATCAGACAGGATTCGGCTTCCAGTCTCGGGTTGTTGTTATCGCAACCGGGACTTTTTTAAGCGGTCTTGTTCATATCGGGACAAATCAGATACAGGCCGGAAGGGCGGGTGAGTTTGCCGCTTACGAATTGCCGGTCCAGTTGAAAAAGCTTGGTTTCCAGATCGGAAGAATGAAAACCGGAACCCCCCCCCGTCTCAATAGAAAGAGTATCGATTTTTCATGTTTTGCGATCCAGGGAGGAGATCCTGAACCAAAGCTGTTTTCTGCTTTTTCAAAAGAGATATCGCTGCCCCAGATTCCGAGCTATATCGGGCATACCAATCAGAACAGCAATCGAATCGTTCATGACAACCTTCACCAGTCGCCCCTTTATAGCGGCGTGATTAAAGGCATTCCAGCAAGGTACTGCCCCTCTTTTGAGGACAAAGTGGTTCGTTTTCCGGAAAGGGATCGCCACCAGATCATACTCGAACATGAGGGGATTGATACAGATGAGATTTATGCCAGCGGTCTCGGAAACAGCCTTCCCCTGGAGATTCAGATCGAATTTGTAAGATCGGTGGAGGGGTTGGAGGAAGCGGAAATTATGCGGCCGGCATATGCGATTGAATATGATTATGTCAATCCGGTTCAGCTCAAACCGACGCTTGAGACCAAGCGGGTTTCCAGCCTGTTCATGGCCGGACAGATAAACGGAACTTCCGGATATGAAGAAGCGGCAGCCCAGGGGCTCTGGGCAGGAATCAATGCAGCATGCAAGGTTCAGAATCGGGAGGTGTTTATCCTTGACAGGTCTCAGGCCTATATGGCGGTTTTAATCGACGACCTTGTAACGCGCGGCACGAATGAGCCCTACCGGATGTTTACATCCCGGGCCGAATACCGCCTGATGCTTCGCGAGGATAATGCGGACCTGAGACTTTCTGAAATCGGTTTTCATCTGGGGCTTGTCAGTCCTGAAATGCGGAAGGATGTTCAGGAACGGAAGGAGCAGATCAACAGAGAAATTCGACGGATAAAGAGTACGGTCATCAAACCGGAGCCGAAGACAAACGCGTACCTTGAAAACCGCGGATCAAAATCGATTCATACCGGTGTTCATCTGGATCAGCTTCTGAAACGAGCAGGGCTTGATTACGAATCGGTTCAGACCCTTGCCGAAAGTTCCGAAATCATAACGCCCAACGTGGCCCGTCAGGTTGAAATTGAAATAAAATATGAAGGCTATATCCAGAAACAGTTACGGGAAATTGAAAAATTCAGACACCTTGAAAAAATAAAATTGCCGCAGGAATTTGATTTTGACCATGTACATGGTCTTTCCAATGAATTGAAGGAAAAACTTTCCAGGGTCCGCCCGGCTTCGCTCGGGCAGGCCTCAAGAATAGAAGGCATGACTCCCGCGGCAATCTCTGTACTCATGGTAACCCTGAAAGCATTTGAAAAGTAATCCAATACAATGCGGTGACCTTAAATTCACAAGCCTTGACACCATCTGAGTTCAAACTTATTTTTACGTTTTGAATGATACACAAATTACAATGGTTGTTTTCAGGTGATTTCGTTCATTTGATATTGAATCGCCGTTTGTTAAACCATTAAGAAGGAATGAGAAAATGTCCGGAACGGATTATTATAAACTGCTCGGTGTTGATAAAAACGCCTCAAACGAGGAAATCAAAAAAAAATATCGAAAGCTTGCCTTGAAGTATCATCCCGACCATGCAAAGGGAAACAAAGAGAAGGAAGAGAAATTCAAGCAGATCAGCGAAGCCTATGCGGTATTGAGCGATAAGGAAAAGCGCAAACAATATGATACATTTGGATCAACAGACTTTCACCAGCGCTTTTCCCAGGAAGACATATTTCGAAATTTTGATTTCGGCTCCATATTCAAAGAGTTCGGATTCGGAGGAGGGGGCTCCCCTTTTGGACGGGGAGGCACACGGTTTTCCTTTGGCGGGGATTCGCCTTTTGGAAATCGGAGGGGAAATGCCAGACAGGCTCAACCGAAAGGAGCTGACATTGTTTACGAACTTCCTCTTTCGCTGGAAGAGGTGGCAGCTGGAACAAGCAAAACCATTTCCCTTCAGCACAGCGGGCATTCTGAAAAGATCACCATCAAAATTCCCTCCGGCATGACTGACGGGAAAAAACTCCGCCTTTCCGGAAAAGGTGAAATCAGTCATTACGGCGGACCCGGTGGTGACCTTTTTATTCAAGCGAAAGTGCAGAAGCATCCCCTGTTTTCGGTTGAGGAAAGTGATCTTCACATCGTCAAGGAAATAAAATTAAGTGAAGCAATACTCGGAACAACGGTTCAAGTTCCAACCCTTGACAAAAAGGAATTCAATCTGACCATACCGCCTGGAACAAAACATAAAACCAAAATGAGGCTTTCCGGACAGGGATTGCCGGATATGAAAGCAAAGAAAAAAGGCGACCTTTATGTGAATATCCATGTTAACATTCCGAAATCATTAACAAAAAAACAAAAAAGTCTGTTGATGGATCTTGCAGAAACAGGACTGTAAAAAAGATCCGGGTCCTGCCGGAATATACCGAGTAAATATGTTGACAAACCACTATATTCAATATAGGTCTATTGAAAACATAGGTGTATGAATCAAATAAGATACAGTCAATTCGTAGGAGTTAAAATTCGTTTTCGGGGTCTGACGGACGGTAGACCCGTCCAACTCTTTTTGATAAATTGAAAATGCCTGAACTCTTTCCTGTCCTGTCAAAAGAAGATATTAATAGGATGATTTCTGCGCTTGCGAAGGAAATCTCAGCTGATTATGAGGGGCGAACACTTATCCTTATCGGTGTACTGAAGGGTGCTTTTATTTTTCTGGCGGATCTTATCAGAAAGCTTACAATTCCGGTTGAAGTTGATTTCCTGCGTGTCTCAAGCTACAAATCGGGTACCTCCTCATCAGAGAAAATCAAATTAACAAAGAAGATAGAAAATGATCTGCAGGGTAAAGAGGTGTTGATCGTTGAAGATATCATAGATACAGGTCTTACCATTGAGTATCTGATTCAATATGTAAAGTCATTAAACCCGTTGTCGGTAGGTGTTTGTACCCTGATTGACAAGGTTGAACGGCGCAAAAAGGATGTACATATCAATTATACGGCCTATAAAGCCCTGAAAGGCTTTTTCGTCGGTTATGGTCTTGATTATGCTGAAAACTACAGAAATTTACCTGAAATTTACGATCTGAAATTATAACCAGTGAGGATACCTTATGATAATTACCTGCGAGAAGTGTGATATCCGTTTTAACCTGAATGAAAGCCTGCTGAAGCCATCAGGTTCCAAAGTCAGATGTTCCAAGTGCAAGCACGTATTTACCGCCTATCCTCCGATGCCTGAGAAAGAACCGGAAGAGACCAAAGAGGATGTGCCTGATCTTGAGTCAGATGATGATCTGGATTTTTCCGGGTTGGAGCAGATGCTTGAATCGGATGACTCTTCCAAAGATGAGAAACCCTCAGGAAAAGATCGTTTTGAAGCGGAAACAGTCGAGGAAGACGATGATGTCGAAGAGGAGATTGATATCTCAGGACTGGAACACATGCTGGAGTCTGATGAGGAATCCGAACTGTCCGATGACCTTGACTTTTCTTTTGATCCGGATGAAACCGATGCAGCGGAAGAAGTTGCTGCCGCGGACGATGAACTGGAAGATATTGAGCTTGACCTTTCTCCTGAGTCTGATGAAGCCGATGAAGCGGAAGAAGTTTCTGCTGTGGATGATGAACTGGAAGATATTGAGCTTGACCTTTCTCCTGAGTCTGATGAAACTGATGAAGCGGAAGCGGTTTCTGCTGCGGATGATGAACTGGAAGACCTTGAGCTTGAACTGGATGACGAGGATTCAGAAAAAACAATAGAGTCGGATCTGTTGTCGACAAGAACGGTTTCAGCCGTTGAGAAAGATTCGGATGATCTGGATATAGAACTTGATATTGATGAAGAATCGGAAGAATCCGAGGAGCCTCCGGAAACGAGTGAGGAATTAATTGATCTGGCAGAGCTTGAGCAGACGCTTGAGATGGAACTGCTTTCCCCGGGTGGAGATGATGAGTCGGAGGAAGAACCCGAGAATGTAGATCTTGAGCTGGCTGATGATGAAGATATGATTGATGGGGACGAGGAAGGAAAAATTTTTGAGCCGGCAAATGATGCCGATGTGTCTGATATTGAACAGATGCTGGATATGGATTCGGATACAGGGGCGGATGCGGCAAGCGATGAGATTGAACTTGAATTCGATATTAATGGTAAGCCGGATGTTGACCAGGCGGGCCTTGAGCCGGACTCAACTTTTGTAGTAAATGAAGAAAAAGAATCTGTTGTATCCGAAGATCAACTGGCCGAAGAAGGTGCTGTAAAAGCAAAAGCAAAACCGAAACCGAAAGAGGTTTCTAAAATAAAATCGGTAAAAGAGAAGAAAATCAGTACGCCCGTTGTTGTACTGATTGTCATCGCGCTTCTGATCGGCGCTGCGGTAGGTGGTTATTTTCTGCTTGAAAGCCAGGGGGTAAAGATTCCATCAATCAAGGAATTGAACATTCCCTATATCAGTGATCTGTTTACTTCCGGTTCAAAAAAAGACCTGGGCACCGTGGAAGCCGTTCAGAGCAATGTAAGAAGTGAGTTTGCCGACAATGCCGTATTGGGAAGGCTTTTTGTCATATCCGGTGAGGTGAAAAACAGTACTTCCAAAACACATCATTCCGTCAAAGTGACAGCAAAACTTTACGCTTCCGGTAAAAAGCTGGCAAAATCGAAAACCGTTTACGCAGGCAATAAGCTGTCAAAAGAAGAATTGGCGTCCAGTGACCTTGTCGCGATGAATCATCACCAGGCAAACCGGTTTTCAAGCTCCGGTCAACTGATTCGAATAAAACCGGGAGAGACAATTCCATTCATGATTGTTATTCCGAATCTGCCTGAAGATCTGGAAGAATATAAGGTTATGGTCTCTGAATCGATCCCGGAGTAAATTTTATTCTTAAAGATTGAAAACCTGGAAGGGTCGAAAAGCTAACCGGAGATTTATGGATTGGCTTTTCGACCTGGGTTACCAAATGGGGCGATATGCCAGTTTTGGGATAGCCTCTTTTTTTTTCAGCTTGACTATAACCAAATGAACTGTTAGATAAACTCTTTATTTTTCAGGGAAGACAGATGTGAAATCTTTGTATTTATTTGATATTTAAGTGATATCTGTTCATGGCGATGTAGCTCAGTTGGTCAGAGCATGCGGCTCATATCCGCAGTGTCCGGGGTTCAATTCCCTGCATCGCCACCAAACTATACATAAAGGGTTGCCGGGCGTAGCTTCTCGAAATTAAAACAAAAACTCCTGTTTTCACTTGTATTGATGGAAACAGGAGTTTTTTTTATGGCAACAATCCGGAAAACATCCGGTCATCTTTATAGATGCCACCAGATGAAATTGAATGTATAGGTGACCTGAATCATTTAAAAAGATCGAGATTGTTTGTAAAAAAGTTGAAAAGCGCGGTATTTCATATAGGATAGTCGGAATTTGGAGTTGAAGGTATAAAAGACGCACGAAAATGAATCACAAATGTTGGGCACAAGAGAGGACTCTATGCAAAAGAAGATCACAGGGCTTGCTTCTTTCGGTGACAGATGCAAAGAGGCCCCTGCAACGCATACAGCCCTCACGGCTACTTTTGCTGCACTTGCGGCGACACTCGGAGACCTCCTGATGCTTTATGTAATTAACAGCCGCCGCCCGGAACTCCTGCTACCCGAATTACCGGAGGTTTTCCTGTGGGTGGGAGGCGCACTGGGGGTCGTCGGGATTCCGTTTTACTCGGCAGGCTACCACGCCGCCGCCCGCATCCTTGGAACCATCTCACAGAATGCTGCCCGTGCAGTTTTCTTTATAGGGATCCTTGTGGCTGTTCTTGGAGCGGTGATCCACGGTATCACTGCCCTCAAGATTCATGCTGATCTTAAAGCAGGGGCAGCAGTGCAGGACCCGCTCTTATCCGTCCTCAGCTGGGGGCCGGCGATTATTGTTCTCTGGGCGTTGGCTGCGGTTCTGGTCTTTACGGCTTCGGCTGTCTTCTTCTGGTTTGCAATTCATGGGAGAGGTTTCGCGCCCTTTCTTGCAGGGCTGGCCAACCCGGCGCTGGTCACGGTTTTACTCTCCGTTGTTGGGATGTCGACTCCTCTGCTGAGATCGTTTCTTATTCCATCCGCTCCAAACATGGCGCACGTAACGTTTTTTGCGGTCTGTGTTTGGGCTAACCGGTCGGGCCGCATCAAAACAGGAATGAAAAAAAGCCGGGATCGCTTCAAAGACTGAATGGCTTTTCGAACAAAAATGTTGCTTGTATCCTTTCGGAGGAAAGGGCAACACTAAATTCTTTTTTGCAGCCCCCTTTTCAAAAAGCTGCCGATATCCTGAAAATATCTGAGGCTGAAACATTTCACAATGGATGCCGTGAGAATGTTTCGAATCAGGGGCAGAATTTCTTTCGGGTCAAGAACAGGAGATGGCATTCCGAGTCTGCCCCGGATTGTCTGAGCCAGGTCAACCGCTGTTGTGAAGCAGTTGTCTATTCTGGTAATTTTTTTTGCATTCATGATTTTTGCATTGGAACAGCTCCCGATCATGAACACCTCCTGACCCATGGCATCAATCTCCTCCTCTATTTTTCCGATCACCATAACAACTGGATTGGCTCTTTTAAACGCTTCTTCTCCTGCATAGCGCTCCAGAAAACCAAAGAACATTTTTGCCCCCATGATGCAGCCTGTTGGGCATTTGCTCTTATCTTCCTTTTTGGTATAGCCCCAGAAAAAACGAATCGGTGATCGAAGCCTCGCAAGCTCGCTTTCAATATTCTGCCACCGGTGAAACTCATCGTCATAAGGGAGGATTCTTGTTGCTGCCTGGTCCAGATCATCTACTGAATCGAAATCTCCGGAAATTTCAATTTCGGCAAGGGATGCTGGTTTATATCCTCTTTCAAAAGCTCTTTTCAGGTATGGAACTTGATCGGGATTATATCCCAAAAGCTTTGCGCCAACCATATCGACAGCGATCGGATTCGTTCCCATTATGATTAAACCCAATTTTCTGGGTGTTGGAACGGCTTCATTTCCTACCCCGACATCAACCGCATCCATTACGATAAAATCCGGATTCCCAACGGAAAGGAGGTCAACAATTTTATCGTTCAGCATAAAATCGTGCCTTATTGCGCGCTCATCATCCGAACAGATTCCGATATTCAGTTTTACCGCGCCGGTCATTGTGCTGACGCAGTGGCATTTTAACTTTGGAAGGTATACCCGGTAATCGGCGCGGGCCATTTTCCTCGAAACCCTGAGCGTGTCGTGGACATCTCCTCCCACAAACACACGATCCCTCGGCATTTCATCGATACAGAACATTCCAACAGGAATCTTGGATTGATTCTTTATTTTTTTGATCAATTCATAGTACCCGGCATTTTTGTAAGAAAGCCTGGTGGGATATCCAATGGCTGTATTTTCTCCCATGTCCACACGCTTTACACCGCTTGTTTCTGCAAGGGCAAGTATTGAAGCGCCTACCAGTGAGGGATGTGTATAGGCGGTTGAACCGTATTTTCCATTTTTTGTCGAAAAGACCACATTCGGTTTGACAAAGATTTTTCCAGCAGGCCGGAACCCCGCCTCCTCCATGCCGGATTGCACAATGGACATGATTTTCCGGCTATCATATGAGTCGCAATTTTTTATAATGACTTTATGCTTTTCCAGGGCCTTTTCCATGTACTTTCCCTTTTCGAATTTATTGATCAGCCCCTTCCCATGGTTTCGGCGGACCAATCAGTGCAAAAGGAGCCGGGTTCGCAGGCCCCCCGCCTATTCCCATATAGCCCGCGCCGATAAAAAGATTTTGATTGATCTGTCTGACTTCATCCCGCATGGAATGGACTGCTCCGGAGTTAAACTCACTGTAATCTATATGAAAAGAGAGCTTTCCGGTTTTTCCGATTCGGGTCGGAGCCAGATAGGTTTTGATTTTCCGGATTCGAAGGATTTTGGATGAACCGCCCGTGTTGTCCGTGAAAATATTATACCCGGTTCCCATGCTTTCCCCTTCGCTTTTGAATCCTTTTCCAATCCATCGGGTTCTTAACGTCGGTCTTCCGGTAGGGAATATATGATGGGTAAAATACGCAGAAGACCCTCCGAGAATACCGCCGCTCAATAGCCTGGCAGAATACTCTCCGTTCAGGGAAGTGAAATCAGGAGCAGGTGCAGCATAAAACAGCTGCATCTTTTCACTGCGGGAAAGCTTTTCAACATCGTCGTATGTGGCATCCTCAGGGTCAACTCCCAGTATCTGGGCCATTGTCCTTCCATCGGGCTTTTTGCTGCCCGCCTGGAGAATGTTGATGAGATTGAGCGCTATCATGGCCAAAACTCCGGAGCCGGCAATGATTAGTAATGTGGCTAAAAGATTCATTGTATTGTTTTCCTTTCCTTGAAAAGTTCAGCACCGGGTTACCGGTATCCATAAAAATTATTGGTCCTGAGCAGATTCATCCGAACCGGCCATTATGGATGGTGTGCTCAGTATTTGATCGAAACAGGATGCAGTCGTTACAATCGCCTTGACGGTGTTATCATTTAATCCTTCGATGTTTTTTTTGATCGTAGTATAGGAGTGGTCTTCCGACGCCCTGACGATTCTTTCGCCTTCAAGTTCAAGAGATACCAGGATGCTCCTTCTGTCTTCCGGGTCTTTTTTCCGGGATACCAGGTTTCGTTTTTCAAGCCGGCCCACAGCACGGCTTGCCGTGCTGATATGAATGCCCAGTTCCTCTGCGATTTCTCTCATCCTTGCCGAGGATCTTCGTCTGAGAAAATAAAGGAGATAAAATGCCTCATAATTGATGCCGAAAAGCTGAACTTTCCGGCGCTCAAATTTATAGATTGCGGTCATGGTGTTGAACAGAAGCTGATCAACCTCTTTCCGTGATATGTCTAACATCGTATTCAGCGTCCTTTTATCGGTTATGTTTCCCAGGCAGTCGCATATCATAGTATTTGTATATGTGCAAATAAATTTTTATTCTTTCGGAATATAAATAAAATAATTATTATTAAAACAAATTGTTATAAGAATACACTTTACTTGCATGCATACAATTATTTAGGTTGATTCTGAACATGCATGACTGTTTTGGCATACCGGAATGGGAGGGAGATAAATTTGCCGCTGCCGGAAGCAGTGGAGAATCCTTCCCGGGTCAAATCCCCCGATCCAGGCTCCGGTACTGAATGGCTTCCGAGATATGATCGGTCAGGATATCCGGTTTCGCGTCAAGGTCGGCAATGGTTCGTGCGATTTTCAATATGCGGTTGTACGCACGGGCGGAAAGCCCCAGGCGGTCTATAGCGGTTTCCAGGAGCTTTTGAGAATCGCTGTCTATCCTGCAGAAACGCCGTATCGCCCGGCTGCTCATCTGACTGTTGCTGTATATCTTTGATTTTCCGAACCTTTCGGACTGAATGTTACGGGCGTTGGTTACCCGTTTTCGTATGTTTTCGGATGGTTCTGCATTTCCTCCCTGCATGAGATCCTTGTAGGGAACTGCCGGAACCTCAATGTGGATATCGATTCGGTCCAGAAGGGGACCGGATATTCTGGATCGGTACCGCTGAATTTGCTGGTGTGTGCAGCGGCATTCATGCTTGGGATCGGAAAAATATCCGCACGGGCAGGGGTTCATCGCCCCAACAAGCATAAAGTTTGACGGATAGGTGATTTTCAAGGCTGCCCGCGAGATGGTAACGAGCTGATCTTCAAGCGGCTGTCTCAGCACTTCAAGCACATGTTTTTTAAATTCGGGAAGCTCATCCAGAAAAAGAACTCCATTATGTGCCAGGCTCACCTCTCCGGGTCTGGGCACATGCCCGCCACCGATGAGGCCGGCATCCGAGATGGTGTGATGAGGCATCCGAAAAGGTCTTTCGGTAATAAGGGCCTGATCCTTTTTCAGCATTCCGGTTGCCGAGAATATTTTGGTGGTTTCAATGGCCTCGCCAAAGTTCAAATCCGGTAATATCGTTGGGAGGCGCCTTGCAAGCATTGTTTTCCCCGAACCAGGAGGGCCTGTCATCAGAAGGTTGTGGCTGCCGGCAGCAGCAACCTCCATGGCCCGTTTGACATGCTCCTGGCCCATGACTTCATGAAAATCCACCTCTGATCGTTTATGGTGTGTGTATAGTGTTGATCGTTCAATTTTTATGGGTAGCAGTTCTCCTGTACCCTGAAAAAAGTCAACGGCCTGGTAAAGCGTTCGGACCGCGTATACCGGCATGCCCTGAACCACCGCCGCTTCCATTCTGTTTTCCCAGGGGACGACAATGCCGTCATATTTCTCCTTTTTTGCGGAAACCGCCATTGCCAGGGAGCCTTTCACCGGTTTTATTCTGCCGTCCAGAGATAACTCTCCAAGGATAAGATACCGGCTGAGGATATTCTGTGAAACCATTCCGGTTGCCGACAGAATGCCCAGCGCGATGGGAAGGTCGAATCCGGTCCCTTCCTTTTTTAAGTCTGCGGGGGCGAGATTCACGGTAATTCGGTCGTGGGGGAAGGTGTAGCCTGAATTCTGGATTGCGGATTTTACACGCTCTCTGCTTTCCTTGACGGCAGTTTCGGCGAGCCCCACGGTTGTATAGGATGGAAGTCCATGGGAAATATCAATTTCGACCTCCACAATACATGCATCGATGCCGATAACGGTGCCGCTCAATACTTTTGCGAGCATTGTACCTCCGTATCCTGAAGACGGCTTCAGAAAAAGTCCCGGTCACCATTGACGATTTCCTTCAAGCCCGGCCTGCACGATCTGTTGTGCCATTGTTGTGTGCCATACCTGGCCAACCGCATAAAGAATTTACGCGATTGAACCGGCGAGGCCCCTGTTATCATTCAACGCTTTATATGCCGTTGCTTAATTTTGAATTTTTTACGAAATGATTAAAGGCAAAAGAAAATAAAAACAATAAAATAAATATGGTACTGATAGCTAAAAATGGCTATTCGCAATATTTATCGCAGAACATGCCGGCTTAATAATTATAAAGTATTGATTATATAAAGTATTATTGCAATGTGTTTCAGCGCGTATGATTTGCGATTTTTTATGAAAAAATCAATACAACGGGATTGGCAGCAGGTCAAGTTAATATTTTATACGGATATTTATAACCAATGAAGGCTTTTTCTTTTAGAATGTGTAAAATTGTGATAGTCAGACCTTGATAATCTGTTTTTTCAGATTTTATATAAACAATCGATAACAAGCAATCCGCTTGAGGTTACAATCTGTATAATCCGGATGTCATTCTTCATGCGGGGGAGTTTGCCAAACATATGAATCAAAATCAGAGGACCCTGGCGAAACAGGTTAGCTGTTCCGGTGTTGGAGTGCATTCCGGTAAAAACGTAAACCTTACCATTAAACCAGCGCCTGCCAATCATGGGATTAAATTTTTAAGAACCGACCTTCCGGCTTCTCCTGAGATACCCGCGTTGTTCAAAAATGTAGTCGATACAAGCCTTGCAACCGTTATCGGTCATGAAGGAGTCATTGTTTCGACAATTGAACACCTCATGGCGTGCCTTGCCGGTCTGTCAATTGAAAATGCGTTGATTGAGCTGGATAATTATGAGATGCCGATTCTGGATGGAAGCGCAGGACTTTTCACCAAGATGATCAAAGAAGCCGGCATCAAGGAGCTTCAGGAGCCCAGGTATTTTTTTGTTGTAAAAAAAACGATCGAGATTAAAGAAGATGATAAATCGGTTACCGCTTATCCGTCGTCATCCCTTCAAATAACCTGTACGATCGACTTTCCCCATCCCCTGATACAGAAGCAGTCTCTGTCGTTGGAATTATCGGATCAAACCTTTGAAAAGGAAATAAGCAGAGCCAGAACATTCGGATTTCTGCATGAAATTGAATACCTGAAGCGTTATGGGCTTGCCCGCGGCGCATCTCTGGAAAGCGGGGTGGCTATTGATCAGGATAAGGTTTTAAACAAAGAAGGGTTGAGATTCAAGGATGAATTTGTTCGTCATAAAATTCTTGATTGTATCGGGGATTTCTCGCTTCTCGGCATGCCGATTCTGGCACATATCGTCACTCACAAATCAGGTCATGCTTTCAATCATGCATTTCTGAAGGCTTTCTTTGAGCAAAAAGAATCCTGGGAGGCCCTTCCCATCAATGATTTTAAGGGGTTCGACAATCCTCCGTTGAAATCTCTTGCCATTTAGAAATGGTTCCGCTATGCATCAAACGTGTTAGATCTGTTGGAATTTCGTTTTTAAGCAGGATGTATTTTATATCGGCTGCCGGATAATGGCCGCTTTATTATGATGAGTATATTGAGGAGATGCGTACAATTTTTATATTCAAACAAACGATCTGTGTTTTTTTGATGCTGTTGTTTGTTTTTCAAGGGGCTGCCTCAGCACAGGGCGCTGCCTTAGCCAATATTGTGGTAAACAACACACGTGATGATCTTTTGCTTTTCCTGGAAGTGGAAGGCGCTTTTCGGGAAAATATGGAACAAGCGATCACGAACGGTGTCCCCGCCTCGTTTTCCTTTTATGTGATCCTTTACCGGGACCGGGATTTCTGGGTGGATGAAAAAATAGTCGAGATTGATGTAACGCATACGATAAAATATAATAATATTAAAAATGAATATACAGTTAACCGTTCGTGGGAAGAGGGCAATCCAGTGGTGACAAAGTCATTTGAGGAGGCGAAAAAGCGAATGAGTGAGATAAAAGGCATGCATATTTTTTCTCTCTCAAAGCTGATAAAAGGAGCTCAATATCAAATAAAGGCAAAAGCAGAACTCAGCAAAATAGAACTTCCCCTTTATCTGCATTATGTTTTCTTTTTTATGTCACTCTGGGATTTTGAAACAGGCTGGTATTCAGTTGATTTTAAGTACTAAAAGCGAACTTTAATTTTCCGATGGAAGATGTTTACCGGTAAAAAATTCCGAAAAAAAGGGCCACCGATCTCGCAGGACGAGATTAAAAGGCGAAAACGGGAATATCTGATTATTATCGGAATTCTTATTTTTTTTCCCCTCCTTACTTTTATTGAAACCCGCGTTATACATTTTGGAGCAGATTTTCCGGTTTCCAACACCGTATTGATGTTTACGCTGATCAATATCAATCTGCTGCTGCTCATTTTATTGATTTTTTTGGTTTTTCGAAACCTTGTAAAGCTGTTGTATGATCGCAGGCGCAAAATAACCGGTGCAAAGCTCAGAACACGACTGGTTGTCGCATTTATTGCCATATCGCTTCTTCCGACAACCGTTCTTTTTTTCTTCTCCATTAATTTCATTACCACCAGTATTGCATTCTGGTTTAACGTACCGGTAGAGCAGGCGCTTGAAAATTCTTTGGCAGTTGGAAGAAAACTTTACCGTCATGTGGAGGAGAACAATCTTTTCTTTCTGGAAAGGGCTGCATATCAGATCAAAACAAAAAAATATCTGAGCCGGGACAAAAGCAAGGATTTGACAAGATATATCCAGATTGTTCAGCGTGAATTCAACCATCACGCAGTAGAGGTCTATGATGCCAATGCGAAAAGATTAACCTATGCGTTGTCTCAGATACTCGAGGAAAATGGCCTGCCGGTTTTAGCACCGGAAAATCTCCTTAAGGAAATGACTTCAGACAACGTCAAGACCATCTCCGAAGATACTTCGATTGGAGAAGTTATAAGAACAATCGGTTCCGTGCCATATGGCGCCTCAAGAAATGATACGGTTGCCTATGTGGTCATCAGCAAGGTGATCTCGCACGAATTGTCCCGAAACATGGATTCGATTTCAAGAGGTTTTGAAGAGTATCAGCAGATCAAGATGCTAAAGAGGCCCATTCAGATTACCTACTATATAACGTTATCCATTGTTGGTCTTCTGGTTGTGTTCTGTGCGATATGGTTTGGCTTTTATCTGGCAAGATCCATTACAATACCACTCATGAAACTGGCAGAAGGCACCCGGCGTGTGGCTGAAGGGGATTTGAGTTTTAACATTGATCAGGTCGCAGACGATGAGATCGGAAGTCTGGTTAATTCGTTTAATAAAATGACAAGGGATCTCAGGATCAGTCGCGAACAGCTGGAGCTTTCCGCCAGAATGCTGCACGAACAGAAGGATGAAATTGAAGAACGACGCCAATACATGGAAATCATTTTGAAAAATGTTTCCGCTGGTGTTATTTCTCTCAATAAGGGAGGATTTGTTACAACGATAAACAAATCCGCAGAAAAGATGCTGGGTATAATGCCGAAAGAAATTTTAAATAAAAGCTATAAAACCATATTGCAAAAAGATCTTTTGATTCTTGCCGAAGAAATCATGGAAAAAATCACCCTGTCCAGAAGAAACGCGGTCGCTCTTCCCATAAAACAGACGATTGATGGAAGGCCCCGAAGTTTTATGGTTCACCTGAACGCCCTGAAAGATGATCTTGGCCGCCACATGGGCATCGTTATGGTTATTGATGATCTGACAGAACTTGAAAAAGCGCAAAGAATGGCTGCATGGCGCGAAGTAGCCCGCAGAATTGCGCATGAGGTAAAAAATCCGCTGACTCCCATATCTCTTTCGGCACAGCGCCTGAAAAGAAAATATTCGAAAAAAATAGATGATCAGATTTTTGACGAATGTACCCGTACGATTATTGATCATGTGGATTTGATCCGGAACCTGGTAAATGAATTTTCAACGTTTGCACGGTTTCCCGGAGCCAACCCGAAACCTTGTGATCTGGCTCCAATCATCGAGGAGACCGTCGCTCTGTATCGGGAAGGGCATAAAAATATCAATTTTCAGATCAAGATTGCCGAAAATATTCCCAAACTCAATCTGGATCGCCAGCAGATCAAACAGGCCATGATCAACCTGGTGGATAATGCGATCGCTTCGATTATGCACGTTGGAAAGAAAGGCGACATAACGATCATACTGACGCATGATCCCATACTGAATCTTGTCAGGCTGGAAGTTGCGGATACCGGCGCAGGGATTTCCGACAGGGAAAAAACCAGGCTTTTTGAACCGTATTTTTCCACCAAGAAAACCGGCATGGGGCTTGGGTTGACCATTGTAAGTACAATCATAGCGGATCATAACGGCCTGATCGGGGTTCAGGATAACCATCCGCAGGGGGCCAGATTTGTCATTGAAATTCCGGTGGCGGGCAAGGCGCTGGAAACCGCTTATATAAATGTTTGATCCACTTGGAGATGAAGCAAAGGAGTTTAACAATGTTTCCGACAATTATGATCGTCGATGATGAACCTTCTATTCTTAAATCATTAGGCGGCTTGCTTTCCGATGAGGATTTTGAAGTCATAACCGCATCCAACGGTTATGAGGCGCTTAAAATAATCGATGCCGAGTCGCCGGATCTTGTTCTGCTGGATATATGGATGCCTGGAATGGATGGCATTGAAACCCTCAAGGAGATCAAGAAAAACAATCCACATATTCAAGTTGTCATGATCACCGGGCATGGGACAATCGAAACCGCGGTCAGGGCAACCAAGTTTGGAGCGTTTGATTTTATTGAAAAGCCGCTTTCCATAGACAAGGTGATTGTGGCAATTAATAATGCTTTGAATTTCAGGCGGCTGGAGGAAGAAAATGTATATCTCCGGAAAAAAACACTTGAAAAGCATTCCATCGATGGAAACAGTTCGCCGATCATAACCTTAAAACAGCAGATTGTCGTTGCAGCACCGACAGATGCATCGATCATGATTACAGGCGAAAACGGTACAGGCAAGGAACTTGTTGCCCGAACCATCCACCACATGAGCAACAGGTCGGAACATCCGTTGATCGATGTCAATTGTGCGGCCATTCCCGATGAACTGATTGAAAGTGAACTTTTCGGGCATGAAAAAAGCTCGTTGCCGGGGAAGGCTTCAAAATCAAGGGGTAAATTTGAACTGGCCAACAAAGGGACCATCTTTCTGGATGAAATCGGAGATATGAGCCTTAAAACCCAGGCAAGGATTCTTCGTGTGCTTCAGGAGCAGAAATTCCAGCGGGTTGGCGGAAGCCGGATTCTGGAAATAGACGTCCGCGTAATAGCGGCAAGCAACAAAGATCTTGAAACGGAAATTGAAAATGGTAATTTCAGGGAAGATCTTTTTTTCCGTTTGAATGTCATTCCCATCGATATCCCTCCCCTTCGTCAAAGAGTGGAGGACATCCCCATACTTGTTGATACCTTTTTTGAGAAATGCGCCAATCAATACCAGAGCCATAAAAAATCGATCAAAAAAGAAGCCCTTGATCTGCTGATGGAATACAGCTGGCCGGGAAATGTCAGGGAGCTGAAAAATCTTGTGGAAAGGCTGGCCATTATGGTTGAGGGGGATAAGATCGATGTCGGCCATATCCCGCCTCCATATAATTCAGTTGCCGGAAACAGGACAGCTTCCATTCATAACCAATTTTTTTCCATGGAAGATCTTAAAAAAGCAAAAAAAGCGTTTGAAGAGGAGTTTATTCGGAAAAAACTTTCCGAAAATGATAACAATATCACAAAAACAGCTGAAAGCATCGGTGTTGAGCGAAGTCATCTGCACAAGAAACTGAAGAAAATGGATTAAATGATGGGCCTTCGCATTATCGGCGGTGATAAAAAAGGAAAAAAACTGCTTTCCGTAAAAGGAATGAAAACCCGGCCGACGGCAGACAGGATGAGGGAGTCCCTGTTCAACATTCTTTCATCCAGCATAGCCGATTCAAACGTACTTGATCTTTTCGCGGGCACCGGTGCATTTGGAATTGAGGCATTGAGCCGGGGCGCCTCTGCTGCGAGTTTTATCGATAATGACAGGGCCGCCCTTTCGGTTATTGAAAAAAATTTAAAATCCTGCGGTTATGAGGGCTGCTCGAAAATATTCAGATGCAACATTCTGATCAATCTAAAATGCTTGAAAGCGGTTGCCAAACCATTTGACCTTGTTTTTATGGATCCGCCCTATGAAAAGGATTGCGTTTACCCGTCGCTTGTCAACTTAAAACGAAGCAGCGCGTTGCAAAACGGATCCATCATCATCGTTGAACACTCCCCAAAGGAACCTGTCCCCGAAGATCTTTTTGGATTTGAAATTTCAGATCAAAGGCGTTACGGTGGAACACTTTTTTCTTTCTTTAATTTTTTGATTTCAACAAATAAAGGGTAACTGGAACTCATGAAAAAAAAAATTGCAATTTATCCCGGATCATTCGATCCCCCTACAAACGGCCACCTGGATATCATAAAACGCGGGCTGAAGTTGTTTGATGGTATTATCGTCGCCATACTGCACAACCCGTCAAAAAAAACGCTATTTAGCCTTGAAGAGCGAATGGAGATGTTGGAAGAGATGTTCAAGGATCATTCAAACGTTGAAGTGGATTCGTCTGAAGGATTGCTTGTCGATTATGCGATTAAGCGTGATGCGCCTGTGATTCTGCGGGGTATGCGCGCGGTGTCTGATTTTGAATATGAATTTCAGATGGCACTCATGAATAGAAGTCTTAACCGTAAAGTTCAAACTATTTTTCTGATGACCGGACTCCGGTGGATTTTCATCAGTTCTTCGATTATTAAAGAAGCGGCCAGTTTCGGCGGTGATATCAAGGATATGGTTCCGCCCGTTGTATACAAAAAGTTGAAAGAGAAGTACGATTCTCTGAAATAAAGGATTACCATGAATCTCTGGCAGCTTAAAGTGTTTTGTAAAGTGATTGAGCTTAAAAGTTTTTCAAAAGCAGGGCAGAATATTAATCTTTCACAACCAACTATCAGCAGTCATGTCAAGGAGTTGGAGGATTATTTTGAATGCCGGCTTATTGACCGTATGGGCAGGGAGGCGCTGCCCACAAAGGCGGGAGACCTTTTATACGGGTATGCTCGCCGTCTTCTTTTGCTGAGCGATGAAACCAGAAGTGCAATGGCGTCCTTTAATGGAAAAGTAGCGGGCCGTCTGGTCATCGGGGGGAGTACAATTCCGGGCGGATATATTCTTCCCGCAGTTATCGGAAAATTTATACAACAATATCAAGAAGTATCCGTATCCATATCCATCGGCGATACAAAAAAAATTATTGATGATACGCTTTCCGGACTCATTGAACTGGGTATTGTCGGGGCCAGGGCATCGGGGAAAGGAATACTTCAGGAGAAACTGGTAGAAGATGAAATGCACCTGATTGTTCCTTCAGATCATAAATGGGCATCCTTGAAAAAGGTCACGATGGAAATGCTGAAAGAAGAACCGTTTATTATCCGCGAGCATGGGTCCGGAACGCTTGAATCCATAAAAATCAGCATTTCCAGGAGGAATATTGGTTTTGAAGTGTTTAATATCGTTGCCGAGATGGGAAATACCGCGGCGGTTATTCAGGGTATTAAAAGCAGGGTCGGGGTTTCCATTCTATCCCCCATAGCGGTTCAGGAAGAATTAAAGGCCGGTTCCCTTGTCGCGCTTAAGGTTAAAGATATTGATTTGAGGCGAAGTTTTTATCTCACGCGCCACGTCCAGCGAACCGTTTCTCCGGTTGCTCACGCTTTTATCCGCTTTATCAAAAAAGAGCTGCGTAAAAGCAGTTTCAAAATCTCAACTGAAGTTCAATAGACCCGTTGCTGCCACGACAAACACACCCGGACATTTTTATGTTTTATCCATTGTAAGACGCTCCAGAACCATTACGAGGATAAAACCGAAAATCGCCAGCAAAACCGCAAGGAAGAATTCCGTATCAATCTCTTTGGGAAAAACGTTGCCGTAGGCCACAACATGCTCTTTTCCCCGGACAATCTTGCTCACAAGAACCTCCTTCCATGGCCAGATTTTTTGCATGGAGCCGGTCATCAGACCTGTCAGAAAGGCAAGAGCGGAATTGTAGTAATTTTCAAGGAAGTAATTCAAAATTCTGGAAAATCCAAGCAGGCCAACCGCACAGCCCGCGCAGAAAACGATAATGATCAGCATGTTGTTCTGGATAAACGGATTTTTCAGCGTACCGGTTATAAATTCATATTTCCCTAAAATAAGAAGTATGAAAGCGCCGCTGAGACCCGGCAGTATCATGGCGCAGATTGCAATCACACCGGAAAGAAAAATAAACCATAACTTTTCCGGCGTTGATACCGGGATTATTCCAACAATGGTATATGCCGCGACCGTACCGATAATAAACCAGAATCCGGGATTTCCGATCCAGCCTCTCACTTGCCTGCCAACCACAAAGATGGAAGCGGCAATCAGTCCGAAAAAGAGGCTCCAGGTCGGAACCGGGTAATTGTGAAGCAGGAAGTTCATGAGTCTGGCCAGACTCAGGATTGCCAGAATAATGCCGGCAAAAAGGGAAAGCAGAAAACGGATATGGATCTCACTTAATGCGCCCCGGACATCCAATTTCAGCAGCTTGCCGGCCATCCCCAGACCAATAGATTTGATGGCCCTGAGCAGCTGACTGTATATTCCGGTTATCAGGGCGATCGTGCCGCCCGAGACACCCGGAATAATATCAGCCGATCCCATGCACAACCCTTTCAGGGTAAGGATTGCCGCTTCTTTTGAAGAAGTCGGCCCCGGGCTGGCGTTAAAAGCTTCCTTCCACGTTAGATTTTTATTTTTCATTTTTTTCCGTTTCATCAATTTCAATTTTACAGGCATGCGCAGAGATCTTCTTCGGTGCCGCCCAATTCTATAGATTGTTATACTTTCAGCTCCATTTTTTGATCATCATCCAAAATCGGCAGCGTTCTTTTTTAAATAACGCCAATTGATTCTGAATTGCAGCAGGAGAATCGTCGCATCTTTCAGTGCGGTCGCCCCTCGAATTTCTGAGCCTTGTTTCATAGACTACTTCGGCATCGCATTCAAGATAAATTGTTTTTCGGATATCCACCATCCTGTCAAAATCGACGGCCCGCCCTGTTTGAGATCTTTAAGCCGAGACGGTCTTTATATCTCCCGTTGTATGAAGTTTTACAATTCTTGCATGAAAATCACCATATTCTGCTGCGGATGCTTTTATGGATTGATGCACCAGACTCTGAATTTCTTCATAGGTGTCTGAAGGGAGATTCAATTTATGGAACAATCGCTTTGTGTATGCATCCACTACAAAAATATCTCTGGAAAACGCATAGCAGAGAATTGAATCCGCAGTTTCCTGTCCGATTCCAGTCCATGAGAGAAGATGTTTTCGAAGCGTTTTTGTAGAAAAGGAACGCAGCTTTTTGATACCGCCTTTTTTTATGATATTCTCCGCGACTTGCTTCAGTCTGGCTGATTTCTGATTATAATACCTGGCCGGTATGATGGCTGAGGCAAGGAGTTTGCCATCATCCTTTATGATTTTTTTGATTTCAAGCATATTCAGTCTTGAAAGGTTCATAATTGCTTTTTCTGCATTGGACCATGAAGTGTTCTGGGTTAAAATCGAACCGGTTATAATTTCGAAGGCTTCATGATCGGAAACAATACGGCCTTCTCTTCCGGGATAATACATGGGCTGCTCTCCCGGCTTGCTTGTGGTGGGCCACCATCCCTGGCTTCCGTATGTCTGGTATAGAGAATGGTTCAGCTTTCGTACTTTTTGTTTGGTGCTGCTGTCAAATCGCATTTTAAATTGACCGGTTAAAGAGGAACTTCAATGGTAAAAACAGTGCCTTCTCCCAGGCTGCTGCTGCATTGGATTGTGCCTTTCAGCACCTGGGTTACCAGGTTGTAAACGATGTGAAGCCCCAACCCTGTTCCACCTTGATTGCGCTTGGTCGTAAAAAACGGTTTGAAAATTTCTTTCAGGTCCTTTTTTTGCATCCCTTTCCCATTGTCGCGATACTGAAACAGAAGCTTTTCATTGTCATGGGATATGGAAATATGAATTTTCCCTTTTTGGGAACCTTCAAAGCCATGTGCCAGTGAATTAATGACAAAATTGGTTATGATTTGGGAGAAGGCCCCTGGATAGCTCAGAATTTCAAGGTTTTCCGGACAGTCTATTGCGATTTCGTGCCGCCCCTGTCTGAGCTTTGGCCGAAGGCTTAATATGACCATATCAAGATATTCTCGGAATTTAAATTGCCTGTGATCCCTGCTTGACTGGTCAACGCCAACCTGTTTAAAACCATTGATCAGATCTCCGGCACGTTTTAGATTGATCTCGATAATTGCGGTCGCTTCTGAAGCAATGGAGACATATTTTCCAACGATACCCGGATCGGTCAATCTTTCAGGAAGAAGTTTAGCTAGTTTTCTTGTTTCCATGGACAGAAAAGAAGCGGCTGTTACACCGATTCCGACAGGAGTGTTGATTTCATGAGCCACACCGGCAACAAGGCCTCCGAGCGCGGCCATTTTTTCAGACTGAATCAAATGGTCCTGCATCTTTTGGAGGCGGGACAAGGATTCCTGAAGGTTTTTATTGGTTGTCTCCAGTGCCCCCTGTGCTTTTTTTCTTTCACATGCTTCCTCTTCCAGTTTCCGGTTTGTGATGCTTAAATGTGTTGTCTGCTCTTTTACAAGTTCCTCCAGGTGGTCCTGGTATTTTTTAAGCTCTATATGTGTTCGGATTCTGGCTTTTACAAGTGACAGGCGAAAGGGTTTTGTAATGTAATCCACAGCTCCCATTTCAAATCCTTTTTTTTCATCTTCCTCTTCACTTTTCGCGGTAATAAAAATTATCGGTATATTGCAGGTGTGTTGATCTGCCTTCAATCGTCGGCAAACTTCATATCCGTCCATTTCCGGCATCATAATGTCCAGCAGGATCAGGTCCGGAGGATGATCGGATGAAGCGATTTCAATGGCCTCCGGGCCATTAACGACAACCCGGATTTTGTTTTCCTGTTTTAAAATTTCTCCAAGCATCTCTATGTTTGCCGGTTCATCGTCAACAATCAGTATGTTGGGCTGAACTGCCGTGCTTTTCATGTGGTTTCTCCTCTCAGAACAATTCCATGAATTGCCGCAATGTTGTTCAAGGTCGCCCGGGCGGATTTAAAATCAAACCGGGAAACCTGATCTGCAAGCAGCCTGAATTCATCGCTCGATCCGATTTTTCCAAGGTTGAGGCGGATGGATTCCAGATATTCTTTGGCCTGCAAATTATTTTCCAGAATAAGCGCTGAAAGCTTCTGAAGAAAGGGCGCATAATGATCAGAACTTTCTTTCGGAAAACGGTCTGTGGGTAATTTTATATCCGGAGTTCGCGACTGTTTTTCTTTTTCAGCAACAGGAGGATGCGTACCGGGGATTGTTTCAGGAATTTCGATTTTTTCTTCTTGCATGTTCCCGGAAGGCATTTCGAAGCGCGCTGTAAAGGTGAAGGTGCTTCCCTTTCCCGGAGTGCTTTCCACAGTAATCTCGCCGGACATAAGCTCAACCAGGTGGCGGCTTATCGTCAATCCGAGGCCTGTGCCTCCATATTTTCTGGTGGTTGATCCGTCTGCCTGAGTAAAGGAATCAAATAGCAGCGGAATCTGGTCAGGCAGGATACCGATTCCGGTATCCCGAATTGAAAAGAGGAGTTGAACCTTGTTTTTTTCTTTGAAAGCCAGATCGACATGAATATGGACTTCGCCTTTTTCCGTAAATTTTATTCCATTGCCGACCAGGTTGGTCATCACCTGCCCCAGCCTCAGCGGATCTCCAATCAGGGTATCTGGAACCTCTTTTTCAACATGAACGATCATTTCAATTCCCTTGTCCGCGATTTTAATGGCAAAGATTTCGATGAGGCTGTTTAACAGACCGGTCAGGCTGAATTTTACTTTCTCGAGGGTTACTTTTCCAGCTTCAATTTTCGAAAAATCAAGGATGTCGCTGAACAGGCTCATCAGCGTGTTGGCCGAAGTTTTTACCGTATTCAGATAGGCTCTTATTTTCGGTTGAAGCTCCATTTTCAGAACAAGGTCGGTCATGCCGATGATGGCATTCATCGGGGTTTTGATTTCATGGCTGATGTTCGCGATAAACTGGCTCTTGGTCAGACTGGTCTTATTCAGTTCCTGGTTTTGCATGTCAAGGGCGGCAGTTCTTTCCCGAACTTTTTGTTCCAGGGTTCGATTGTTTTCGGCCAGTTTTTCATAGGAAATTCCAAGATCCTTTTTCATATCGGCAAATGCGGATGCCAGCACCCCGACTTCATCCCTTGAGCGGATTGTTATTTCATCTGCGGAGGAAAAGTCACCTTCGGAAAGCTTCCGGGTAAAATGCGTCAGTTTAATGATAGGGCTGAGAAGTCGTGATGTGAAAAAATATACCAAAAGGATGCTCAGGAGCAGAAATCCCAATGCAGTCATGGCGGTGGTTGCAATCAGTTTTCGAAGTTCCGTTCGGTTCTGCTCTCTCGATAATTGTATTTCCGCTTCAAGATACTTGAACGTATAGACAAGCTGGATTTCACCCCAGGGGTTTGTGCTGACCTGGAGAGGAGCGGATATTTTTACCACAGCCTCATCATTTTCTTTATATTCCTCCACGACCAGTTTCATCTGCCTTAGCGACTTGAGGCTGTTTTTATCGGACAGATATGTTTGAATCCGTTCCGGTTTCAGGGTATGCATGAATATGAGCCCCGAAGCATCCGCCAATATCGCATATTTTATATCCTGATCCGCCCTGACCGCCTTTTCGGCTATTTCCATGACATTTGAAAAGTTGTAAGCGGCGATTTCGTTTTCAACCTGCCCGGCAAGGCTTGTGATAAAACTCTTCCCCCGCCCGATAAGGTTTTCTTTCATGATTGAGATTCGTTTCAGAAGTTCATTTTCGAGCATCTGTTTATGGGAGGACAAATGCGTATACGTGAGCAGGCTGACAAGGCTTATCATCAGCACTGTCAGGGATGTCATTACCTTGAGTTTGATGCCCCATCGGACAGCGGAATTCTTTTCGGATAGCAAAGCGGACAATTGAGATCCTCTTTCTCAGTATTTAATAACGCATCAGCGTTTCAAGCACCTGATTGTTTCGGCATCGTTTTATGTTATGATTCAGGAGCAAAACCCGGCAGGATGTTACAAGTCAGGTTCACTTTAATCTTATTTTTACGATATTATCAATACATAACAAAAGAATACCGGGTTACTATGCGAACCGTTTACAAATCGAATTCTATTGTTTACTCCAGTATATGATTGACGGAATCAAGTGCAGCATCATTGGTTTTCAGGCCGAATTTTTTTACGTTTTCGAGGTTCAGGGTAATGCGTGATCCAGCCGGGAGGTGAACTTTTTTTGAGATCTCGCGACCGGCCAGCAAATCCTCGGCAATGACTGCCGCCTGCCTGCCGATTGTGGAATCATCCGCTGAAACGACCAGTGTCGCACCGTATTTCGCATACAAATCATTATAGGAAAAAACCGGAATCTTGTTTTTGTCGCAGGTATGAATCAACTCCAGTAAATTCTTTTTTCCTGAAATAATCATGGGGTCCGGTATCAGCCAGAAGGCATCTATATCAGGAAGCAGCTTTTTCAGGGCCTCCCTGCTCTGGTCGATGTCCTGCACGGCTCGGCTGACAATACTTACACCGGCTTTTTTTGCCGCATCTTTTGACAGAGCGATCCACTGCTCATTAACTTCCCTGGAATAGAGCACGCCGATATTTTTCAGATCCGGGAAGATATGCCTGAAATGGGTAAGCTGCATCAGGGGATGGAGTTCGTTTGACACGCCGTACACCTGGAAGCCTTCAGGCATGCGTCGCCAGTTGATAATGGAGGAGAATACAATCTTTTTTTCCGGTGCATATTTCACTGCGGCCAGATATGCCTCGGTTCCGATACAGTAAATCAGGCGGTATGGTTTTCTGGATATCTGCCGATAAAGATCCGAAATATCGCCTTTATATCCCTGGATTGTGATTTCAGACATGGTGTAAGAAACAGATTTTTTGAAACTTTCCTGAGCAGTTCTGTATTTTTCAACAGAAAGGTCTGAGTTCAGCAGGAGAATATCCGGCTCATCACCTGCGAGAAGCATTCCCGGTGTGATCAGGAAAAAACAGAAAATCAATATGTTCTTCAAGAGCCTCATCTGTTCACCTGCTGTCGGATCAATGCAGGAGAAGCTTCCAGCATCAACAGATCTTCCTGTGTAACATTTTTAAAACCGTTGAGACCCAGCATGTGGATCTGTTTTTGTCCGGAACTGTTTTCCGACATTTTTTGTATGATCTGGATTAATTTTCCCATCTGCGGCAGGCAGGCTTTATGTGCCGCCAGTACCATGAGGTGGGATTCAGGACCTTCCGCGATAATATTGATTTTTTTATAAAGAAGCGTGTTCAACGATTTAATCCGGTTGTAGCTGTTTTCCGTTATCAGGGCTGCTTCGGACATACCGAAGCTGACAGCCATCATGGCATCAATATCTTTGGGAACGGTTAGGATCCGCAATGAATCCGCATCAAGATGAATCGCAGGCATGTTTTTGATCATGCTCCTGGAATGTTGCAAGCTGCTGGCAGACGCGAGCTTGAGTCCGTGTGATTTCCGGAAGTCATATCCCTCCGGTGCCACCAGAACTCTTTTCTGGGTTTTCTTCCCGTTCCGAAACCCGACCAGAACCGGTTCGCACAAACCGGTTTTATGTATTTTGCGGTAATGCCAACTGGAAAGGAGCATCACACAGTCTTTCCGGGATGTGATTTGCTTCTCAAATTCCGTTCTTTCTCGAACAGGCTGGAATTCATATGGACCAAACTGCGATAGGTACCGGTCAAATTTTATTTTCAGAGATTTGAAATTGTTGATGCTGGTTTCAGAGCTGTGAAAGTAAATTGCTGTTGTTTCCGTTTCAGAAGATCCCGTACCGGGAAAACCTGCAATCAGGAACAGTATCCATAGTACACCGAAAGCAAGAAGCTTTGGTATGGATGGCGTTGTTTTTTTGAAACGGATCAGCATATGATTCAACAGCGAATCTGGAAGTTTTTGGTATAATCAGGCACCATTTGTCTTTATATTACTGCTTTCCCATCGCCCTGTAACAGTCTGATATATAACGGGCGGACTGTCCGGAGTCGGGAAATTTTAAAAAATGGGGCAACGCTTTTTCATGCTCATTTAAATTCATGTACGTGATCCCGAGACAGGTGTTGAGGGGCTCACTGTTTGGGAAACATTCAAGGCCTTTTATCAGTATTTCAGCAGCTTCCGTAAATGCTCCGTTTTTCTGCCGGATGATTCCGAGGCCGAGAAATGCGCGGTGATTCGGCATATAGTCAAGCGCTTTCCGATACAGCGTTTCCGCTGTTTTTTCTTTGTTCTGAATGGGTTCGATCACCGCATATTCACCATGGCTGAAGGTCATGGCCAGCCTGGAACAAAAGTCGGAATGTTTTTCAGCCAGTTCCTTTTTATCCACAAGGGATATTTCATTCGCGAATCTGTCCAGGTTTTCATAAAAACCGGCTCTCAGTTTTTCCCCGAAAGCGAGAATCAGCTCCTGCGACAGTTCAGGGTCATTTTCAAAATAGAGGATATCTTCAATGCGGTTGAGCCAGATATCATCGCTTACATGGAGTTTTTTTTTAAACTCATCGTAGAGATCTGTTCCAGGGAAAAGGTCGAGTATATAAAAAATAACGCTCAGGGGTTTAATCCGGCGAATCAGGTCGATACTCTCCCCGATGGTTTTCCATGTCTCCTGCGGGCAGCCATAGATAAAATAGGCCCGTGCCAGAATGCCGTATTTTCCGGTTATTTCAAATGCCTTTTCAATGGCGCCTGGTTTGATATTTTTACGCAAACGGTTTCGGATTATTTCCGAACCGCTTTCCACTCCATAGCTGATCTGGCAGCATCCGGCAAGGCGCATCCAGTAAAGCATCTCCTCGCTGACATAATTGACGTGGGAGATTGCGACCCATGTGATCCGGAGGTTTCTTTCTATAATCATTTTACAGATTTGAATCACGAGCTTTTTTTTCAGGGTAAAGGTATCGTCGGAAACATAAAAAAAATCGATCCCCTTTTTATGGAGCAGCTCCAGGTGATCCACAAAATAAGCTGCGGAATGAAACCGGACTTTCCGGCCCCATATCCGGGGAGATCCACAGAATGTGCATTCTCCCGGGCAGCCCCGCGTCAGGGAAAGATGGTTGTAGGTGAAGTGTTTTGCAGGGATCGGCAGGCTGTCAAGATCCTGGATGGCCTCGGCCTTGCCTGTAAAGACGATTTCACTCTTTTCTCTGAAAACAAGCCCTTTTATGTGTCGGATTGTATCGTTGCGGCCGTTTTTGATCGATTCCGCGAGCTGAAGAAAGGGATATTCTCCCTCACCGACCACCACATAGTCGATCGCTTTAAAGTGTGTCATCAGATGCTTCCAGAGGAATGAGGCGCCCGGACCGCCAAATACGATCGTTACGGACGGATCAATCTCTCTGGCTGTTCCGGCAATATCGATTCCCCCCCAGCGATTCCCGTGAAGAATGGAAAGTCCGATGATATCCGGTTTTTTTTCAAGAAGGCTTTTCCGTATTTCGGGGGAAGAGCGGTTCAGGTTATAAAAGTTCAGGATTTCCACCTCAAATCCCTTTTCCTTCAAAAGCGCGCCGATAGAATAGAGTCCCATGGGGACCACGCTGATGTCTTCGGCGTGGACTCTTTTTTCCAGAAAATAGGGATAGATCAGCAATACTTTCATAGAAAGAACATCAATCTCCGGAGGGATTATTTTTATGAAGATAGAATCCTGTCAAATTATGGTTCTGGAGTCAAGTTGCCAATCCCGGCAATTTTCAGGGAATCTGGAATATCATCTTGCAAAGAGATATCATTTTGAATATACATTAGAGGAGGTTATAAAATTTCCCCGGCCATGTGTAAAAAGTACCATGAATCACTCCTAATTGTTACGATAGCGGAATAGAGAAGTCCCGCAGGTTATATCCGTGAACAATTTATGAAATATTGTTCAAAAATGGAAAATAAAGCCCAACTATATTGTTCCAATACAATTTTATTTCTACAAAACCGGATAACAACAGGAGAAGAATTATGAGCAAGAAAGCAACCACACTGAGTTCAGCAGGAATAACCATCGCCATACTGATTTTCACATTGTGTTTTATGCTTCCGGCATCTGCAGACGCGGATTCGAAAGTCGCAGCCATTGAAGGAATGAGCTATAATGTAAACTTGTCTTTTGCAGACAACTTGAAATCGCTCACCGGAAAGAGGGTGTATGTGACCCTTGACTCGGGGAAAACCCTTTCCGGTATGGTGAAGGCTGTCGGAAATCACCTGATTCACCTGGAAAAACTGGATGGGAAAGAGTATTTTGACGCCCTGATTCGAATGGATAATATCAGTGCCATAGATGTCAGGTTTCGGGATTACCAGCGTTGATGGTTTTGCAAAATTCGAGGAAAGAGAAAATGAAGTTACAGGAGATTTCCTATAAAAATATTATAGACAGTCTTTATGACGGTCTGTATTTTGTGGATCGGGACCGGATCATTACCTACTGGAATAAGGCTGCCGAGAAAATCTCCGGGTTTTCAGCAGAGGAGGTTGTCGGCAGATCCTGCGCGGAAAACATACTCACTCATGTGGACCGTGACGGGAATGTTCTCTGCTTTGGCATGTGCCCACTGGCGGAAAGCATTGCCGAGAATAAACCCGGTGAGGCGACAGTTTATCTTCACCATAAAAGTGGACATAGAATACCGGTTTCCGTTCGTACGAATGTTTTACTGGATACAAAGGGTAAGGTGATCGGCGGTGTTGAGCTGTTTACGGATGTCAGCAGTCATAGCGCCAATGAGTTGCGGGTAAAAGAACTTGAAAAAATGGCGCTGCTGGATAACCTTACACAACTCGCGAATAGAAATTTTATTGAGCATGAAATTAAAAACAGGTTTGAGGAGAAAAAGCGTTTCAACGTGCCGTTCGGAATCCTTTTTATTGATATCGATTATTTTAAAAAATTCAATGATACCTATGGTCACGATGTCGGAGACGAAGTACTCAAATTTGTTGCCAATACTTTTGTTAGAAATGCAAGGCCATTTGATCTCTATGGCCGCTGGGGAGGGGAGGAGTTCCTCGGAATCATTCGCAATATCAGTGACAGAGACCTCGAACATCTTGGGGACAGGCTGAGAATGCTTGTCGAAAAGTCATATATCATTCATGAAAACAAAAAATTAACTGTCACCATTTCGATTGGAGCTACTCTTGTAACCGAGGACGACAGCATTGCCGGCCTGATAAAAAGGGCGGATACGCTTTTGTATGAGAGTAAGAAAAAAGGCCGGAATCAATTGACCATCGGCTGATAACTGAACATCGGGCGTGGTTGAAATGACTTTTCAGAGAGTTGAAACGAATGGATATCCATCATCCTTTTGAATGGCTTCCGGAATCAGCGCAAAAGACCGCTTTCTGGATTCTTTTCACCGTTACCGTTGTCGTGCTTGGTTTTATATATCTTTCAGCAGATAGTTCAAAACATCCTGCGCAGAATATGGCTGGTTTACATTTTCAAGTATGTGTAAAATGGGGTTAAGATCGTCCCCTAAGGTCACCAGGGCCTCTTCAATATAGCCGCTTTTCCGGATTTGTGCCAGACCGATGTTTGCCAGCAGTGCATTGCAGAGGCATTTTTTGCCTCTCGTATCTTCAAGCTTGCCATATTTTTTAATATAGGCCTCTTCCGGTTCGGAGGGACAGCGGTATCCTATCAAACCGTCCGGTTTTTTGTACGGCTGCCGCAGGTATCCTAAATCGCAGACTCGTTTTCTTTTGTGATATCTTTCCGCCTCTGAAAGGGATCCTTCAAGGAGAAGTACTTTAAAAGGAAAACCTGTCGGAGAGGCTTTTGGATCCGTGAAAACAGATATATCTCCCTTAGGAATTCTCTGGATTATTTTTTGTTTTAAGTCTTCAGAGAAACCGGACTCTGTTGAAAAAGCAAATGCCGTTCCGACCTGGATCCCCTGCGCGTCTTCCTCAAGAGCGGCCTTTAATTTTTCCGGACTGCCGCAAGACCCGGCCAGCCAGAACGGCAGGCCGATAGATTTGATTGTTTCAAGATTGATCACATCGCGTTGGCCGTAAACCGGCTCTCCCTTTCCATTGAGCTTCCAATGGCCCCGCGGAGGGGCATTGTGTCCGCCTGCGGAAGGGTCTTCAATAATAAAGCCGTTTACCTTTCCGGATGCTTTCCGGAACATCATTTTGGCAAGTGCCGCAGACGACACAATGCACAAAAATTCAGGACGTTTTAAAACAGGCGGCTTTTTCGGAAAAAAAGATCCGGGATCAAATTGCGCGCGGTAATCCTCTCCCGGAGCAGCGCCGTCAACCGGGATTTTAAGCGAAACGTTCTGGTGAAAAGCCAATCTGTCGAGAACCCCGGGAATATCTCTTGGTATTCCTGCTCCCATAATCACATAATCGACACCTGCCAGCATGGCTCCGTAAAGAGAATACAGATTGGGACAGGGGATTTTTTCGAGGAAATTGATGCCGATGAGTCCTTCATGCCCTTCCTTTGCCAGAAAGACTTCGGAAAAGTTGGCGACCATGAGCAATTCTTGTGTCAGCCGGTCCGGATGGATCGAGATTGCTGAAGTTGTCTTAAAGGGCGTTGTTTTCGGTTTTCCATTGGGAATGAAAAAGGCATCCATGATCTTTTGTGTCATCTCCTGATCCGGAAAATGCTTCATCGCTTTTCGTAGAGACCCTTCCGGATCACCTGTTTGCAATTTGCGTGCAAAGATCTGATCCAGTGCGGTTCCGGATACAATACCCAGGTAACCGGCTCGGGATATGGCTTTTGCGAGTTTCCAGCTGGAAACCCCGGCTCCCATACCGCCCTGAATGATCATTGGATGTTTCATTGTTGATTTAACCTGATTAATTACGATTGTTTTACCTGGCGCCTATAAACAGGCCTTTTTGAAGCTTTTATTTTATACGATTCAGCAATATATTTCAATTTGAAATCATTTAAGCTATGACAACCCTTATAAATATTCAATCAATATTTTAAGAAAATTTTTTTCAGGCAGATTATACGGGATCGTCGGGGAAACATGCTGGCAGAGTTGAATGGACAGATTGAAAGGATAACCTATACCAATGAAGAAAACGGGTACACGATCGCCCGGGTGAGGGTCTATGGCCAATCGGATCTGGTCACCATTGTAGGGAATCTGATGGCTCCGACACCCGGAGAGATTTTGAAGATGAGCGGCGAATGGATAAAGCATCCGAAATTCGGCGAACAGTTTAAAGTGGTTCATTATAAAACAGCTGTCCCGGCGTCTGTTTATGGAATACAAAAATATCTCGGTTCCGGCCTGATCAAAGGGATCGGCCCTGTGATGGCGAAACGGATCGTGAAAAAATTCGGAAAAGAAACCCTCGATGTTATTGAGAGAAACATTGAACAACTTGGAGATATCGACGGAATCGGCAGAAAACGAATTGCCATGATCAAAAAGGCATGGGAAGAGCAGAAGGAGATCCGTGATGTCATGATTTTTCTTCAGACGCACGGTGTGGGCTCCGGCTATGCCGCCAAAATATTTAAACAGTATGGGAACGATTCCATTTCGATTGTTCGGGAAAACCCGTACCGTCTTGCCATGGACATCTTCGGGGTTGGATTTGTAACAGCCGACAGCATTGCGGAAAAACTCGGATTTGAAAAAAATTCACCTGTCAGGATCAAGGCAGGCGTTGTTTATGTGTTGCATCAGCTTTCAGATGATGGACACATATATTATCCGTATGAATCCTTGATAAAAGAATGCAGAAAAATTCTAGATGTGGAATCTCGTGATATTGTCGAAGGCATCATTGGAATTGAAGCGGAAAAAATAATTGTTATTGAGGATCTGAACGAATCCCTTGAAAAGGATAGAGAAAACAACAAAGCTGTTTTTCTTGAAAAATTTCATTTTTGCGAAACAAGTATCGGACGAAGGCTTCAACATCTTGTTTCCGCCGAAAAATCAGTCCGAAAAATTCAGGAAGACAAGGCCATTGTCTGGATTCAGCAGCAGCTTTCCATAAAGCTCGCTAAGCGGCAGATAGAGGCGGTTAAGAGCGCGATACAGAACAAGGTTATGGTCATTACCGGAGGGCCCGGTACCGGGAAAACAACAATCATCAATGCGGTACTGCAAATTTTCAGCCGCCTTCAGGCAAAAATACTCCTGACCGCCCCAACCGGAAGGGCGGCCAAAAGGATGAGTGAGGCAACCGGGCACGAAGCCAAAACCATTCACAGACTTCTTGAGTACAGCATGGCAAAGGGCGGATTCCAGAGAGGGAATAAAAATCCGCTTATATGTGATCTGCTCATTGTCGATGAGGCCTCCATGATCGACACCGTGCTGATGCATCACCTTTTGAAAGCGGTGCCGATTGATGCCACACTAATTCTGGTCGGGGATGTCAATCAGCTGCCATCGGTAGGTGCCGGAAATGTTCTAAACGATATCATTTCCTCCAAACGCTTTTCGGTCGTGGAATTAAACGAAATTTTCCGCCAGGCCCGGCAGAGCAGGATTGTCGTGAACGCCCACAAGATCAACAGCGGTATGGTTCCGAACGTTGAAGCATCTCATTCTGATGATGATTTCTACTTCATCGAGCAGGATGATCCGGAAAAGGTGGTTGAGCTGATTATAAAAATCGTGAAATCACGTATCCCTGAGCGGTTCGGTTACAATCCAGTAGAGGATATACAGGTTCTGACGCCCATGAATCGGGGAATCGTCGGGGCCGGGAATTTGAATCAGGAGCTGCAGAAGGCTCTGAATACCGAAACGGAAGGCGTTCTCCTGGGGAACCGAAACTTTTTGAAGGGTGATAAAGTGATGCAGATCCGGAATAATTATGACAAAGAGATATTTAATGGCGATATTGGAAGAATAAAAGCTATTTCACATGAAAATCAAGAAGTTATAATATGTTTTGATGGCAGGGAGTTGTCCTACGATTATTCCGAAATGGATGAAATTGTTCTATCGTATGCGGTTTCCGTTCACAAGTCGCAGGGATCTGAATATCCGGTCGTGGTGCTTCCTGTTATGAACCAGCATTATATTCTGCTTCAGCGCAATCTGATCTATACGGCAATTACCAGAGGGAAAAAACTCGTGGTGATGATCGGCACCAGAAAGGCTCTTGCCATCGCCGTGAACAACAATAAAACCCGGGAAAGATATACCCGGCTGAAATACAGATTAATGCAGTGACGTGAATCACTTCAAAGCGTTTCCCGACAAAAAACGGCTTCAGTTGTTCTGATTTTACTGAAGCCGCGATGAATTGTCTCAGTTGTCAGCCGCCTTCCAGCCCTGGAGGCAGTTGTTATATCTTTCACCCGCCACCGGATGGCACACAGGCCGGCTGGTCAAAACCGCCGGAACCTGTGGGTATTCCGTGGGGTCGAACAGCGCCGGCCGATATCAGTTTTTCAACAGACGTGCTTTTGCATTTGGGGCAGACAGGCTTTGGATCGTCAGAAGAGAGAAAAAGCGTTTCAAATTCATGGCGGCATTTACGGCAGGAAAATTCAAATATCGGCAAAACAGACTCCTTGTAAATACAAATTAAGGCTATTTTTTGGATGAATAACCGTCAGCGTACCATCCTCCGCCTTTCAGTTCAAAGGCACATTGAGACATGATTTTTTTCGCCTTTTTCCCGCATTTCGGACAAGTTATCTCTTTTGTGTCCATTTTTACCAATTTTTCAGAAACGGTTCCTTCCGGACACTCAAATTCATAAACCGGCATTTAAAAACTCCTTATTTCCGATATGTTGCGGATGATATGCTGATATATTTCATTTTTATTGATGTCTGTATTATAAACAATAATTTTGGTATTTCAAGAGGCAGTTTTGTCATATACGGGGATATTTTTTTTAACACTCCGGTTTTCGCTTCTTCCATTTTATTCAGGTTCTGCTTGATAATCATCTTGAAATCATATAGATTCAAGCTTTTAGATAAAATGGCTGGAATGACCTGCATGGAAGTCTTCCAGACGGAAATGATATTAACCCAATCAGAGGAAATTTCAACACAATGCATTCCATCCGATTTCTGCCTCATGAAAAAGAAATTAAAGTAGAAGACAATACCACGCTTATCCGAGCTGCAATGGACGCGGGTGTACATATAAATGCGTCATGCGGGGGGGAGGGGGTTTGCGGCAAATGCCGTGTTTTAATCGAAAAGGGATCTGTGGAAGGGGGGGTGTCCGGGCATCTTGACAAGAAAGATCAGGAAAAAGGATATCGGCTCGCCTGTCTTGCAAAGGTGAAAAGTGACCTGGTTGTTCGAATACCAACCGAATCGTCAGTGGACAGCCGTGTACTCAATCTTCAGAGTACGCCAAGGCGCAAAGCAAAGATCAAACAGATGGATTTTGAAGACCTGAAGGAAAAAGGTCTTTTTTTGCCTCCTGTTGAAAAACGATATCTGGAACTGCCGGAGCCGAATGCCCAGGATCATCTTCCGGATGTTACGAGGCTGGTCAGCTTTTTGAAGATTAACCACGGTGAAGAGCGGCTCCAGTTGACACTGTCGGTTATCCGGAAAATTCCGGATGTTCTGAGAATGGATAATTTCAGGGTTACCGCAACCCTGGAACGTCCGGTTCGCGAAAACAGCAGGACACGGATTATCAACATTCAGGCAGGTGATACAAGCAATCACAATTATGCCATTGCCATGGATGTCGGAACCACAACCGTTTATGGGCAGATTCTTGATTTGATAACCGGTAAGGTTTTAAGTGAATATGGTGATTTTAACGGCCAGATCAGCTACGGAGAAGATGTCATCTCAAGGATTGTTTTTGCTGAAAAGGAGAACGGCCTTGAAGTTCTGCATAATGCGGTGATCAAGACAATCAACAATGTGATTGGGAAAATTATCAAAAAAGCCGGTATCGATCCGGATGAAATTTCCACGATCACCATTGCCGGAAACACCACCATGACCCAGTTGCTGCTGCGTGTAAATCCCCGATACATCCGCCGCTCACCATATGTTCCAGCCGCAACGATTTATCCGCCGATACGAGCGGCCGATATCGGCATGAAGCTCGGGGACCATGTAACCGCTCTGGTTTACCCCCAGATATCCAGTTATGTGGGCGGAGATATTGTTGCCGGAGTTATGGGGTCTGGAATGTATCGCACGGAAGCACTTACGCTTTATATTGATATCGGCACCAATGCGGAGATTGTTGTGGGCAACAAAGACTGGCTGGCATGTGCTGCCTGTTCCGCGGGCCCGGCTTTTGAAGGGGGCGGGATTAAACTGGGCATGCGGGCGACTGAAGGCGCGATCGAGGATTTTTCCGTGGATCCGATCACCTATGAGCCGATGAACATAACGATTGGAAGTGTAAGGCCGAAAGGTATTTGCGGTTCCGGGCTTATCATCATGGTGGCCACCATGTTCGAAATGGATATCATTAATAACCTCGGTAAGTTTAATCGCGATCTGGACACACCCAGAATACGAGAAAATGATGGTGTCTGGGAATATGTTGTGGCCTGGGAGCACGAATCCCAGATTGACCGGGATGTGGTTCTGACTGAGATTGATATTGAAAACCTGATCCGGGCCAAGGGGGCCATTTTCAGTGGCTGCCAGACGCTGCTTGAAGAGGTGGGAATGAGCATTTATGATCTGGATCAGATTATTCTTGCTGGCGGCTTTGGAAGCTATGTGGATCTTGAAAAGGCAATAGTAATCGGCCTGTTGCCGGAAATTGATCCGGAAAAGGTAACCTTTGTAGGGAACGGTTCTCTGATGGGCGCTAAAATGAGTTCGCTGACAAATCGTATCCGGCAGGATGTTGCCCAGGTGACTCAGATGATGACAAACTTCGAGCTCTCGGAAACCCGTTCCTTTATGGAACATTATGTTGCATCCCTTTTTCTGCCGCACACGGATATGAACCATTTTCCCAAACTGAAGGCCCGGCTGGAGGCTGGAAAAAAAAGCCGGAAAAAACAGCATTGATTCAAAAAATGCTTTAAATCTCAAATCAGATTACGCGAACGGTTCGGAAGGCCTGCCGGGCGTCTGAACGCAGGCTTAATCGTTCACGTGTAAGCCGCAATCCCCTTCAGGCCCTGCGAAATAAAGGCTTTTTCCATAACCAGGGTCTTTTTACGGCCTGTCAAATCAAAATATTATAAACTGGGTGTATGTTTTTCCCGGCTCTTCTATTGACAAATTCAGGATCACCATGTAAAAGAACTCTTTGGCTTTTAAAATGGGAAAGGTGGTTCCAAATCCGTATACCTTGTGTTTATTTCCTGTGAAGTCAGCGTCAACAGGGTCTATTATCTACCGTTTGTAGATTTATAATATTTTATGCATTATATCGTAATCATGAAAGGGGGGAGATCAGAAAAATATTCACAGCGATGATTTGATGCGTGTTGAGTGGCACGACAGGCATTTGACGAAGCTTTCAATTTTTAACTAAATTAATTGTTTGATCAATAAGGAGGTCATTTTGGGCTTTGAAATTGTAAAAGAATCCTATGCCGGAGGCATCAGGGAGATTTCCATCGGGAAAGGTGACAAAGCGATCACCGTCGGAGGGGAGACCTGTTACCCCTTCTATCAATTTGAAGGGGATATGCCCAACAAACCCAAAATTGCAATGGAAATTTGGGATATGAAACCGGAAGACTGGCCGGAAGCAGCTCTGGCCCATTTCAAAGACGTGGTTTCCGATCCGGCAGCATGGGCAAAAAAATGTGTAGATGAGTTTGGTGCGGAAGCGATCGTGCTTCAACTGAAAAGCATTGATCCCAACGGTAAAAATGCCAGCCCGGCCGATGCCGTGGCAACCGTTAAAAAGGTTTTGGGAGCGGTCAAGGTTCCATTGATTATTTGGGGGTGCGCCAATCCCCAGAAAGATGAAGAGGTTTTAAAGAAGATTTCAGAAGCATGCGACGGGGAAAACCTGACCATGGGTCCGGTTGAGGATAAAAACCATAAAGGTATCGGTGCTTCCGCCATGGGTTTCGGTCATACCCTGATTTCATCCTCTCCCATAGACGTAAACCTTGCCAAGCAGGTCAACATCCTTCTGGAAAATCTGGGAATGCCGCTGGATCGTCTGATCGTTGATCCCACAACAGGCGGTCTTGGATACGGACTTGAATATTCCTACTCTGTAATGGAACGTTTGCGCATGGCCGCAATGGCGCAGGGTGATGATAAACTGCAGTATCCGGTTATCAACAATCTCGGAAATGAAGTATGGAAATGCAAGGAAGCTAAACTGTCTGCTGAAGACGCACCGGCGCTTGGTGATCCTGAAAAGCGCGCTATCCTCATGGAAACGATCGGAGCGGTAACCTATCTGATGGCTGGTTCCGATATTCTGATCATGAGGCATCCGGAAGCGATCCGGATGGCCAAGGCATACATCGATCTGCTTATGGACGGCGGTACGGCAAACGATGTCGCTCCCATAGCCAAAAAGCTCAAGGATGCGAAAATCGACTATGCAGCCATTTCACCGAAACCGGATTTAACCATCGAAGAAGAAAAGAAAGCGGCGCCTAAAAAGGCTGCTGCCAAGAAAGCCGCTCCACCCAAAGCAGCCCCGAAGAAAGCCGCTCCAAAGAAAGCTGCGGCCATGGCTGCTGAACCTGAGGCTGAGGCCGCTCCTGCACCTGAGCCGACAATAGATGCGGCTTCACAGGCCAAAGCCGAAGCTGACGCCAAGATAAAGACTGAAATGGCTGCAAAAGACAAGGCGGAAGCAGATGCCAAAGCCAAAGCCGAGGCAGAAGCCAGAGCAAAGGCCGATGAAGAGGCCAAAGCCAAGGCAGCGGCAGACGCCAAGGCAAAAGCGGATAAAGAAGCAGTCGCAAAACGTGAAGAAGAAGAAAATGCGCTTCGTTTAAAACGTGCAGCAGAACGTGAAAAACATGCAGCAGAGCGTGCTAAAACGGATAAAGGGAAGGTCGTTTCAATGACAGCCGCTGCGGAACAGAAAAGTCAGAATGAGAAAATAATTGAAGTATTGAACAGAATCCACAGAAGGATTGCTTTGTACTAGCCGATCAAGATACATTCGGCATATGAAGTTGTTTTTTTTCATATGTCGGAAAAACAATATTGAGGAGGAACCTCTAATGGCAGAAGAGAAAAAAGAAAAAGAAGCAAAGGCGCCGAAACTGGCCAATCCGGTTGAGGCTTCTATCGATGTCGCGACCCAGACAATGATAGCACGAGCTCAGCAACTGGGCATTGAAACGATTTTTGACAGGGCTGAAAGCATGAAGCCTTGTAATATCGGAATTCAGGGAACATGCTGTAAAAATTGTTCTATGGGTCCTTGCCGTCTGCCCCTTCCCAAGGGTGGTATTGAAGGCGAAGATACCCGTAAGGGATTGTGCGGCGCAACCGCCAATACGATTGCAGCACGTAATTTTATCAGAATGATTGCAGGAGGCGCTGCAGCTCATTCGGATCATGGTCGCTGCGTAGCAGAAGTATTTCTTTCAGCAGCCAGAAAAGAAACCGAGGCTTATAAAATCAAGGATACAGTCAAGTTACTGGCGATAGCACCGCACCTTGGTGTTGCCACAAAAGTTGAGGTTGATGGAAAAGAACAGGATAGAGATATTGACGAGATCGCCCTTGAAGTGGGTGAAAAGGCGATAAAAGAATGGGGTAAGCCCGAAGGTGAAGTGCTTTACATGAAGAGAGCTCCTGCACCTTTGTATGAAAAGTGGAAAAAACAGGGTGTGCTTCCGAGAAACATTGACCGGGAAATTGTCGAAATTATGCACAGAACCCATATGGGCGTTGACCAGGATTACAAAAATCTGATTAAACAGGGCACAAGAGCGTGTCTTGCAGATGGTTGGGGCGGATCGATGCTGGCCACGGATCTTCAGGATGTTTTGTTTGGGACACCTACTCCTATTCAGAGTGAAGCAAATCTTGGTATCATGAAGGAAGATCATGTAAACATTATTGTTCACGGTCATGAACCGGTTCTTTCCGAAATGATCGTTGCAACCGTTCTACGACCGGATATTATTGAATACGCAAAATCAAAGGGTGCCAAGGGAATTCAGCTCGGCGGAATCTGCTGTACGGCAAACGAGATTCTCCAACGCCACGGAATTCCGACCGCAGCAACATTTCTGCAGCAGGAGCTTGCCATCATAACCGGAGCATGTGATGCCATGGTTGTTGATATTCAGTGTATCATGCAAAATCTTGCCAATGTTGCAAAATGTTTCCATACCAAGCTGATCACAACACATCCGATAGCAAAAATGGAACAGGATAATGTAATCCATATTGAGTTTGATGAACACCATGCCATCGAAGACGCTGAAAAAATAGTGAGAATGGCTATCGACAACTTTAAGAATAGGGGAAGCGAGGTAATGATTCCTCCTCAGAAATCAACCCAGGTCGCAGGTTTTGGGGTTGAATCCATTCAGTATCATCTCGGCGGAACCTTCCGAGGCAGCTATTATACCTTGAATGATAACATCATCAACGGCCGCATACGGGGTATTGCCGGTGTGGTTGGGTGCAACAATGCACGGACAAGGCATAACGAAGGCCATATCACGGTCGTCAAAGAGCTGATCAAGAACGATGTGATTGTCCTGACCACTGGATGCAATGGCATTGCCTGTGCCATGGAAGGGCTGCTCACTCCTGAAAGCGCCGCGGTTCATTGCGGTCCGGGACTTGCTGAAGTATGTGAGGTTGTTGGTATCCCGCCTGTTCTGCATCTGGGTTCCTGCGTGGACAACAGCCGTATCCTTCTGGCCGCAACAGAGGTTGTCAAAGCCGGCGGACTTGGAAACGATATCTGTGACCTTCCGGCAGCAGGAAGCGCGCCCGAGTGGATGAGTGAAAAAGCTATCAGCATCGGCCACTATTTTGTAACTTCCGGTGTATACACGGTGTTTGGGGTAACCCTGCCCACATCCGGGGCTCCGGGATTCCATAATTATATTTCTAAGGATCTTGAAAAAATATACGGTGGAATGTGGGATATTGAAGCGGACCCGATCAAGCATGCACGATTGATGATTGCCCATATCGACAGGAAGCGCAAGGAACTCGGTATTGACAAGGCAAGAGAAAGGGTTCTCATGGATATGGCTGATCGTATGGCGCTGGAAGGTTAATTGATTCTATAAAATCCTCAACGAAGGAGGAAAATATGTCTAAGTTAGTAGCATTTGCGGCCATTCAGGGCGGCTATAAAGTTGTTTCAAAAGTTGAAGGAGAGTATAAAAAAGCTCTTGATAGTTATAATGCGGATACCAAGATCGGGTTTCCGAATACCGCTTACTACCTGCCGGTTATTTACTCACTCACCGGTATGAAGGTGGAAACCCTTGAAGATTTGAAAAAACCACTTGAATTTGCCCGCGGCCTTCTTCCGCCGCATGTAAAGGGTAAAAATCATCTGCCATACCTTGGTCCTCTTCTGGATGCGGGCATGGCAGCCATTTTTGCGTACGAGATCGAGGAAGCCCTGCGCGTTCTTCGTGAACCGGATTTCTATTTTCCCCAGGAAGATCCGGATCTGGATGCCGGAAAACTCTGGGTAGGGCCTGCGGATGATGTTATTCTGAGAAAAAGAGGGGTTGAGTTTGTTGACGGATCCGCGCCGGGCTTTGCGGCAATGGTCGGTGCAGCTCCGAATCCTGAGATAGCCAAGATGATTGTAGAAGACTATCAGAGAAAGAATTTGTACATCTTCTGCGCGGCAAACCACAATGGAACATCCGTAATCGAACAATTGATCGAAGCCGGTGTTCAGATCGGCTGGAACACCCGTATCGTTCCGTTTGGTCCGGATATCTCATCCGCGGTGTTTGCTCTTGGTTTTGCAAACCGGGCAGCCATGGCATTTGGCGGTGTTAAACCCGGGGATTACAAGAAGATTCTTCATTACAACAAAGACAGGGTATTTGCGTTTGTCAACGCCCTGGGTGACATTGGAACCGAATGGGGTGTGGCTGCGGCCGGCTGTGTTAACTGGGGTTTCCCGACCCTGGCAGATACGGATATCCCTGAGATTCTTCCCACCGGCATCTGTACCTACGAGCATGTGGTGGCAAATGTCCCGCATGATGAAATCTGTCAACGATCTGTTGAAGTCCGCGGACTCAAGGTTCAGGTTACGGAGATCGATATCCCGCTGGCATTCGGCCCCGCATATGAGGGTGAGCGTGTTCGCGGCGCCGACCTGTATTGTCAGTGCGGTGGAGGTAAGACCCAGTGTACGGAATTGGTAAAAATGGCGGAGATGAATGATATCGAAGACGGCAAGGTGGAAATTGTCGGTCCGGATATCACGGATATCAAGGAAGGTGAAACATTCCCGCTTGGGATCTATGTTCAAATCGCCGGCCGTGAATTTCAGACAGACTTTGAGCCGATCATGGAACGTCAGATCCATCATCTGATCAACTACATTCAGGGCATCATGCATATCGGACAGAGAGACATCTCCTGGATTCGTATCAGCAAATCCGCAATCGAAAAAGGGTTTACGCTGAAAGACATCGGTGTTGTTCTTCATGCCAAATTTCATCAGGATTTTACCAAGATTCTGGATAAGGTTCAGGTGACGCTCTACACCAAAAAGGCGGATGTCGACAAACTGACAAAAAGAGCCCGTGCGGAATATAAGACGAGAGATGAGCGCGTGGACAAGATGACCGATGAGGATGTTGAGACATTTTACTCATGCACGCTTTGTCAGTCTTTTGCTCCAAGCCATGTATGTTCGGTAAGCCCGGAAAGAACCGGACTCTGCGGTGCATATAACTGGATGGACTGCAAGGCTTCTTATGAGATCAATCCCACCGGTCCCAACCAGCCGATTGAAAAGGGCGAATGCCTCGATCCGGTTCTCGGTCAGTGGAAGGGTGTCAATGATTTCGTATACAAGGCATCCCGTGGTGCGGTTACTCATTACAATTTCTATTCTATGGTGATAGACCCCATGACAACCTGCGGCTGCTGCGAGTGCATCGCTGCAATGCTGCCCTCCTGCAATGGTGTGATGACTGTCGGCCGTGACTATAGCGGTGAAACACCTTCAGGAATGAAGTTTACCACTCTTGCCGGTGTGATGGGCGGAGGCGCTTCTTCGCCGGGTTTTGTGGGTCACTCCAAGTTCAATATCACCCAGGGGAAGTTCATTATCGGTGATGGCGGGCTCCTCAGAATGGTGTGGATGCCCAAGATGCTGAAAGAGGAACTGAAAGACAGAATCGTTAAACGCGGTGAAGAGATGGGCGTGCCGGGTCTGTACGATATGATCGCAGATGAAACGGTTGGAATAACGGAAGAGGAGATCCTGCCCTTCCTTCAGGAAAAAGGGCATCCGGCTCTTTCCATGGATCCGTTGGTTCGATAGAGATTCTGCTTAGTTGAATAAACCATAATCCGGAAGGATTGTCACAGTTCTTCCGGATTATAGAATTTTTTTGAATGATAATCTTTTAAGGTTTGAAATAGAATAAGGAGACAAAAATGGCATTAACCGGTATTCAAATTTTCAAACTCCTTCCGAAAACCAATTGTAAGGAGTGCGGTGTTCCGACTTGTCTTGCCTTTGCCATGAACCTGGCCTCCGGTAAGGCGGAGCTCGACAGCTGCCCGTATGTTTCTGATGAAGCCAAGGAGCAACTGGCAGAAGCTTCGGCACCTCCGATTCGCCCGGTTGCGATAGGAAAAGGCGTTCGAGCAGCAAAGACAGGCGGAGAAACCGTCATGTACAGGCATGAAAAAACTTTTTATAACCCAACACTTCTGGCCGCTTCCGTTGCATCCGATATTTCCGACGCGGATCTCGATGCAACGCTGGTGAAATGGAATGCCTTTCAGTTTGAGCGTGTGGGTCTGAATTTGAGACCCGAGCTGGTGGCGGTAAAAGACGTAAACGGCGACAAGAGCGCGTTTGCAAAAGTCTCTAAAAAGGTTGCTGAAACATCGGAATTCAACCTTGTCCTGATGTCCGAAAGCGCGGATGTCATGAAGGCGGGAGTTGAGGCCTGCGGTTTCAAGCGCCCTTTGATTTATGCCGCAACAGAAAAAACCGCAGATGATTTCGGTGCTATCGCAAAAGACAATGATTTGCCCCTTGCAATTAAAGCCGATTCAGTGGAAGCACTGATCACCCTTTCAGACAAGCTGACCGGCATGGGGTTGAAAGATCTGGTTCTTGATTCCGGCGCAAGGGAGATCAAACAGGCGTTGGAGGATCAAGTCGCAATTCGCCGGGGTGCGTTAAAAGGCGGAAACCGAGCCCTTGGATTTCCGACGATTATGCTGCCGTGTGAAATGGCTTCCAATACGGATATGGAGGCGCTTATCGCCAGCATGTTTATTGCAAAGTATGGCGGAATCATCATCCTTTCCGATTTTGCAGGCGAGAGTCTTTTCCCGCTTCTTCTGGAGCGCCTGAATATCTTTACCGACCCGCAGCGTCCTATGACCGTAACGGAAGGGATCTACGAGATCGGCAACCCGGATGAAAACTCTCCGGTACTGGTCACAACAAATTTTGCCCTGACCTATTTTATCGTATCCGGTGAAATTGAGGGCAGCAATGTTCCGGCATGGTTGTTGATCAAGGATTCAGAGGGGCTTTCCGTTCTTACAGCCTGGGCTGCCGGGAAATTTGCAGGTGATGAGGTCGGGACGTTTGTGAAAAAATGTGGCATCATGGATAAGGTAAAACATACGGAACTGGTCATCCCCGGTTATGCGGCCGCGATTGCCGGTGATATTGAAGAGGAACTGCCCGGATGGACCATCACCGTCGGACCGCGTGAAGCAGCTCATATTCCGGCATTTCTGAAAGCCAAATAGGTATTGAGTGTATTTTTACTTAGCAGACGGCTGAAACGAGCCGTCTGCTATATTTGTTTGTTGGTTTTCCCAGTACTGTATGTTTCTGATTAGCGCCACATGGCAGTGGAAGAATTTCTGTCCGGCAATTTAATTGAAAAGGGAGGTTAGTATGTTACTAATCGGTGAAAGCTTAAACGTTATATCAAAAAAAATCGGCAGAGCTTACAAAGAGCGCGATCCAAAGCCGATTCAGGAAGAGGCACTTGAGCAGAAAAAATTAGGCATGGATTACATTGACATTAACCTCGGCCCCGCAAAGAAGGACGGACATGAACTGATGCCCTGGGTTGTTCAGACCGTTCAGGAGGTTGTTTCGGATATTCCGCTGGCACTGGACACCTCGAACATCGATGCAATTGAAGCCGCTCTCAAGGTAATCAAAGACTGCGGAACGCCGCATATAATCAATTCGATTATGGCCCGGCCGGAGCGATATGAAAAAATGCTTCCGCTGGCCGCGGAATACAATGCAGACTTCATCGCTTTGATGTGGGGTCCGGACGGACTGCCGCGTGATGAGAATGAACGGGCAGCACTGGCGGTTGAGCTTCTGTATGCCGCGAATGAGGCCGGTATAGCGAATGAACGTATCTGGGTAGACGGTATTGTAACACCTGTTAATATTCAGCAGCCGCAGCTCATCAGTCTGATGAATTTTCAGGCAATGGTTCAGGATATCGCGCCGGGTGCGAAGAGTACGTGCGGTCTTTCCAACATTTCCAACGGACCGCCTGATCATCTCCGTCCGATTCTCAATCAGACTTATATGGTCATGCTTGAGGCTTATGGCATGTATTCGGTTATTTCTGATCCGCTGGACACGAAACTCACCGATATCGCAAAAGGAAAACGACAGGATATCGTTGATGTGATCAACGCTGCAATGCAAGGAAATGCACCGGACATGGGAAGCCTTTCAAAAGAGATGCAGGACTATGTGAAAACCGTGAAAGTGATCCTGGGTGAGACCCTGTATTCAGATTCATGGCTTGAAGTGTAATTTCCGTTTGAATTTTGATGAAAAGACCTCGTCCGTCTGCTCGGGCGGGGTTTTTTAGTTTTTAAATTCAAGTCGGGATCTCCTTCTCTTCAATCCGGAACAGGCGGCAGGTGTTTTTCCATATGGCTTCAGCCAGAGATTCCGGATTTTCTCTCCGGACTTCAGCCAGTTTGATCAATATGGAACGTACAAAAGCCGGTTCATTTCGGCGCGCTCGATTTTTTTCAGGGGTGGGAGTCAAATAGGGAGCATCGGTTTCTATCAGGAGCCTGTCGGCGGGGATATTCGAAACAAGCCGGCGAAGCTCTTCACCCCGCTGTTTTATTGTAAGAATTCCGGTAATTCCGATATAAAAACCAAGATCGAGATATGCCGCAAGCTCGGTTTTACTGCCGCTGAAGCAGTGAACCACTCCTTTCCTCCGGTTGTTATGGGTTTTTGTAAGCAGTTTGAGAAAGCGACCCTTGCTGTCCCTTTCGTGGAAAATAATCGGAAGATTGAGGAGGTCTGCAGCCTCTACCTGTCTGACAAACCATTTTTCCTGGTCGATCTGAGGTGAAAACATTCTATTGAAATCGAGACCGGTTTCTCCCCACGCGCGAACGCCAGGGCTGCCGGCAAGCTTCACAAGGTGGCTGATCGATTTTTCCGAACATTCAGTTGCATCATGCGGGTGGATGCCGACTGCCGCAAATACTCCCGGGTGAGTTTCAGCCATTTTCACCGCTTTAACCGAGCTTTTTTGGGTTACCCCGACAACCATCATGGCATGAACACCGGCCTTTTTGGCCCTGCTCAGCACGCTGTCAATATCCTTGTTAAATATTTTGTCATCAATATGGCAGTGGCTGTCAAATAATTTCATGGTTTATCCTTCCTGTATTTTTTCTGAAAGCCATGTATCACCTAATATTTGAGAGATCAATGGTTTCGATTATTGGTTTCGATTATTTTTCCGGACATCTTCCGTATCATGAATTCCTTCCCGTCATGAACTGTTGACTTTTATGGGATCTTATGAGAATGTAACAGCCTGATTCGCGTAATGATGCCGGCCACGGCATTGTTTTTATTATAAACAATTCCAGTAAATTATTTTGATGGTATTCCTGATCAAGGAGTGGTTGTATGTGGGCATTAATCGTGATGGGAACGCTCGGTGTGATTATCGGCATTGGGCTGGCCCTGGCATCTAAAATATTTTATGTATATGTGGATCCGATGGTTCTGGCTGTGGACGATGCTCTTCCCGGAGCAAACTGCGGCGGATGCGGTTATCCGGGTTGCGCTTCCAATGCGGAGGCAATTGTTCAGGGCAAATCAGCGCCGAACTCCTGTGTCGCGGGCAGTGCGGAGCTTGCGGAAATCATCGCGGGCCTTCTGGGAGTCTCAGTGGAAGCAAAGGAGCCTGATATTGCGCTCCCCGGATGTACTTACGGACTTGATGAGGCGGATATAAAATATCAATACAGCGGAATAAGTGACTGCCGAGCCGTATCGCTGCTCAGTGGCGGTATGAAGGTTTGCAATGTAGGATGCCTGGGGCTTGGAACCTGTGCAAAAGCCTGTCCGTTTGGCGCCATTACCATGGGCGAAGCAGGACTGCCTGTTGTGGATGAAGAGAAATGTACGGGATGCGGAACATGCGAACGGGTTTGTCCGAAACATATTATTACACTTTCGTCTGTTACAAGGCGGATCATTCGCGAATACACCACGGATGACTGCACAACACCATGCCAGAGAGCATGTCCTGCCGGCATCAATATTCGGGAGTATATCCATCAGGTTTCAAAGGGCGATTATGACAAATCGGTTCAGGTTATCAAGGAGCGCAATCCATTCCCTGCGGTTATCGGAAGAATATGCCCTCGGCCGTGTGAAACAGAATGCCGCCGGAAGCTTATTGATGAAGCCGTGTCCATCAATGCTCTGAAAAGATTTGTTGCAGATTTTGAAATAGCGAACAAGAAACGCATTCTACCTTTCAAGGCACCTTCTACAGGGCGTAAACTGGCTGTTGTAGGAGGAGGAATTGAAGGATTGTCTGCGGCTTTTTTTTCAGCCAGGCTTGGCCACGAACCTACTGTCTTTGAGGCTACCTCAAAACTAGGAGGGCTCCTGAGGACAGCGATTGCGAGGAATCGACTTCCTCTTGAAATTCTCGATTGGGATATTGAAGGTGTTCTTGAAATGGGCGTAACAGCGCAAACAGAAAAAGTTCTTGGCAGGGATTTTACCCTGAACACCCTTTTTTCAGATGGTTTTGAGGCCATATTCCTGGCTTCAGGCGGATGGGATAATCGCCTTTCGCGCGGCGCAGGAACTGCTGTCGAATCATCGATACCCGGTACATACCTTCTTATTGATTTATTGAAAAATCATTCGGAAACCAGGGATAAAATTCAAATCGAAAACAGCGTTGTTTTTGCGGGTGGTGGAAAATCAGTGATTGAAGCGGCAAAGATCTGCAAGGATCGTGGCGCGGAAGAGATAACCGTATTGATTCGTGAACCCTTCATAGAAGGCCAAAACGGGATTGAAGAACTTGAAAAAATGGGTGTAAAGGTCGTTTTTAATTCGGGCATCAGCAGACTCAAAGGTGAAGCGGATCGTCTGGAGGAACTTGAATACAAAGATCTCACGACACATGCCGCAGTGACAATTCCCGCAGGAACGCTTTTTCTTGCTTCAGGACGTTTTCCGGAACTGATCTTTGTGAGGCCGAAGCCTCCGGAATCGGATGAAGAAGGAAAAGAAACAGCAGAAGAATCACTTTGCTGGGAAGGGATTTCACCTTATAAGCAGCCTGCGTATAAAGAAGAAATCGGACTGCTTGCAGAAGGGGATCCGCTTACCGATATGAGTGCCGCGATCAAGGCAATTGGAGCCGGCAGAAGAGGCGCGGCTTCAATCCATAAGGTTATGTACGGACTGGACCTTGATCTTTCCGCGGCGGTGCTGACTCCGGCTTTTCCCATTCAGAATGTGGATCATCTTGAAAATGTTGAAGCCAGCCGGCGTCAGATTATGCCTATCGGCAAAGCAGAAGGAGATTCTGAAGAACTTGAGAAGGGTTATACCGAAAAAATGGCCAGAATGGAAGCGGACAGATGCCTTCAGTGCGGATTGATATGCTATAAAAGCGCTGAAACAGAGATTGTTCCGATCAGGCCCTTTATCGCTGCGGATATTTCAGCACCCCCTTCTCAACTTCCGGCAGAACCGGCTGAGCAAATTGTTGTTGCCGATCTCTGCAGGATACATTGATTCGGGGTTTTCTTTTAAATAAAGAAGATCTCATAGTGTTCAAGGAGGTGTCTCTTGGCAACCGAAGAAGGGATTGTCATTAAGCTGGAAGCGGATCACGCGTGGGTTAAATCAAAAAAATCAGCTTCATGTGAAGGCTGCGCTTCCCGAAAATCCTGCAATGTCATGGGAGGCGGCAATGATATGGAAGTCGAGGCGATCAATACAGCCGGAGCCGCGGTCGGAGATCGTGTCGTAATGAGCTTTGAAACCTCCTCCCTTTTAAAGGCTACCTTTCTTCTTTACGTGTTTCCGATCATTTGTATGTTTCTAGGAGCAGTTGTCGGTCAGGAGATCGCACCTGCGGTCAACCTTGGCAAATCTGCTGCATCCGCGGTTGCGGGGTTTCTTTTTTTTCTTGTTTCCATGCTTTTCGTTCGGGTAAAAGCGAATAAAATGGGAAGTGAAAGCCGATATCAGCCAAAGATCATTCGGATAAAAAAGGCTGCCTCTCCGAAGATGTCCTGACTCTTTTCAAGATACTGGTTATAAAATTTCCGGATAATGGAACAGGCTTCCCCGGAAATTCCTGAGTATCAGCTTTTCGCTGTTGTATTCCTCAACATAATCCGGCTGAAGCGGTACCTTGCCCCCTCCCTGAGGGAGATCGATCATATAACGGGGAATACAGAGTCCGGATATGTTTCCGTGAAGTCCTTTTATGATTCGGAGTCCTGTTTTGAGTGAAACCCGGAAATGAGCGGTTCCCCTTACAGGGTCAGGGTGATGAAGATAGTAAGGTTTTACACGGTTTTGGATCAATTTTTTCATGAGACGGCGCATTACGGGCAGGCTGTCATTTACGCCTCTTAACAATACGGTCTGACAGCCAAGAGGGATGCCGGCGTCCGCCAGGAGTGAACAAGCTGTTTTCGATTCTGTTGTGATCTCTCCGGGATGATTGAAATGGGTGTTCACGTAAACCGGATGATAGCGTCGGATCATTTCAGCAAGTTTCCGGGTGATTCGCTGCGGCAGAACACAGGGAATTCTTGTATGGATCCTTATGATTTCAACATGCCGGATTCGGCGCACCTGTTGTAAGATCCATTCCAGTTTTTTGTCCTCAAGCATCAGCGGGTCGCCGCCCGATAAGATTACGTCACGAATTTTTGAATGGTTTTTTATATAAGCGATTCCTGTTTCGATGGTGTCATGGGTTACTAAAAACGGATTTCCGGTTCTTCTTTTCCGCATGCAGTAGCGGCAGTGCATGGCGCATTGATCAGATACCATAAACAAAACCCTGTCCGGATACCGGTGAATCAGATTGGGAACCGGAGACTGGTGTTCTTCATGAAGAGGGTCCTCGCAGCCGGAATCATTTTCAATCTCTTCCATACTCGGAATGGACTGCCTCCAGAAGGGGTCTTCCATTTGTCGAATCAGGGATAGATAGTAGGGAGTGATCCGCATCGGATATTTTTTAATTACGGTTTGGATGGGTTCCATGTCAATCGGGAAATACTCGGAAAGCTGCTGGACACTCACAATGCTGCCTTGTATTTGATTCCGCCAGGTCCAGGGCAGGCTTTCCTGTTGAACCGATTTTTTTCCCAGGATATTTTCAGCGGTCTGCTTCACGTTTTCTCCGGCAGGATTTTTTATGAATTGAAAAATGATGAATCCCATCCATTATGGCTGGTTCAACCGTAAAATCCCACATCTTCTGGAAGGAAACAAGAAAAGAAATCATTAAAACAATAGGGCCTGGCCGGACATGGCACCACACACTGGAGTAAAGCAAACGAACTGATGGAAGAATGTTTTGGACCCATTTAGATGCCATGTAAAACTGCATCTTAAATTAATCAATAATTGCGAAGGCTTGTTGATCTTAATAAAGTATGATATCCTGATTTATCCTGCAGATGTTCAGGATTTTGATTGTACCTTTTTTTTTGGAAGGCGGAACTGAAAATCTCATAAACCATAAAAGAGAGTTATAAGACCTGAAGTAAGCGTTTCAGATTGTAAGAATATTGGAAGTCGTGTCTGAGAAACAGGGAGTTGCCATGAAGCAGAGCCGTTTTACGCCAAAAGAGAAAAATGTTGGATTTATTTCAACCCGGATTGCAGGAACCGACGGAGTCTCCCTTGAGACCGTTAAATGGGCGACTGTTTTTGAGAAGGAAGGTTTCACAACCTTTTTTATGGCCGGAGAACTCGACACACCGCCCGAACGTTCATATCTTCTGGAAGAAGCCCATTTTTCTCATCCGGAAGTCAGGGATATTTATGAAAACTGTTTTGGAGTTGTTCTCAGAGGCCGCTATATAACCGACAGGATTCATGCATTAAAGAACAAGATTAAAGATCATATCTATCAGTTTATCGGAAAGTTCAATATTACCATCATTGTTCCTGAAAATAGTCTGACCATACCCCTGAATATTCCGCTTGGCCTGGCGTTGACAGAGGTTATTTCAGAGATTGGAATACCGACCATTGCGCATCATCACGATTTTTTCTGGGAGCGCCAGCGGTTTTTAACCAATGCGATCTGGGAATATCTGAATATGGCATTTCCTCCTAATATCCCGTTCATTAAGAATGTTACCATTAATTCTTCTGCAAGCAGCCAGCTCAGCCTCAGAACCGGGATATCCGCCACACTTATACCGAATGTCATGGACTTTGAGAATCCACCGCCTCCCGTTGATGTGTATGCATCTGATGTTCGGAAGTCATTGGGTATTGATGCGGATGAACTGTTTATCCTGCAGCCGACTCGCGTGGTGAAAAGAAAAGGCATAGAGCATGCGATCGAGTTTGTCAGTCAAATGAAGATGAAGGCGAAATTCGTCATTTCTCATGCCTCCGGAGATGAAGGATATGGTTATGAAAACCGTATCAGACGTTATTCGGAACGGATGAAGGTGAATACGATTTTTGTTTCAGATATCATCAATGAGCGCAGAGGATTAACCGGGGATGGGCGGAAAATTTACACACTGGAAGATATTTATCCTCATGCGGATCTGGTTACCTATCCTTCCAATTTTGAGGGTTTTGGAAATGCTTTCCTGGAAGCGATCTATTTCAAAAAACCCATCGTTGTGAACAATTATTCTATTTACTCCGTTGATATCAAACCAAAGGGTTTTTCTGTAATCGAACTTGACGGATATGTCACGGATGAGGCAGTAGAAGAAGCACAAAAAATTTTGAGCGACCCGGAGCGTCGGCAAAAAATGGTAGAGCATAATTATGAGGTGGCAAACAATTTTTTCTCTTATGAGGTTTTGCAGGGCAAACTGAAAAACCTTATTGCGGATTTTTTTTAAGGGCTCAGAGAGAAACATCCCGTTTGTAAGGTTTTTTGTTTTATTCTTTATTTTTTTTTGGCGTACCACCCCGTATGAGAGCCTGCCTTCCATATCTCCCTGTGATTTCATCCATGACCCTGTCTACCTTATCCCAGTTCGAATTCGAGGCATTGTTGTTTTCAAAAAGCGATTTCTGAAAAGGTGTATTTTGTCCGACAAAGCCTGATGCTCCGACACCGATAAGCCTGATTTTTGATGTGCTTTTATAGGCATTCAGAAGTTTTATTGATTCGTTGAAGATGGTTCCGGTGGACTGTGTCGGTGTTTTCAGCGTCCTGCTTCTTGTGATCAGTTTGAAGTCGGCATGTTTGATCTTGATGATAACCGTTTTTGCTTTTACCCCGATTTTTCTGAGTTGCCTCCCAACATCTTCCGATTGGATCAGAAGCCGCGTTTTCAAAAAATCTCTGTCCCAGGTGTCTTCTGAAAGGGTGGTTTCACAACTTATGGAATGTTGTTCTGATGACGCAGTTATGCCCGATTTTTCAATGCTGCAGGCAAGATCTTTCAAGCGGTACCCGAATTTTCCGAAACAGCTGAATAGAATTTTATCAGGATATTTTTTGATCTGCCCCAGGGTTTGAATGCCCATCCGGTCCAGTTTTTTGAATGTTTTACTGCCCACTCCGGGAACTTTTTGTATCGGCAGCGTTTCAATGAATTGATGCGCTTTTTCAGGGCGGATAATATACAGACCATCTGGCTTGTCAAGGTCGGATGCAATCTTGGCCAGGAATTTGTATGGCGCTCCTCCCACAGAGCAGGTAAGGCTGACCTCCTGTTTGATTTTTTGTTTGATCGATTCGGCCATCTCAGCCGGATCGCCGTAAAGCCTTTCACATCCTGAAATATCCATATACGCCTCATCAATTGAAACCGGCTCAACAAGAGGTGAAAAGCCTTTCAGAATCATCATGATTTTTTTGGATATGGATTTGTATCTTTCCATACGGGGGTATAGAAATACGCCTTCCGGACATTTCATCCTGGCCTGAAACATCGGCATGGCGGAATGAACGCCGAAATTTCTAGCTTCATAGCTCGCTGCAGATACAACCCCGCGCCGGGTCATGCCGCCCACAATAACACATCTGCCCTTTAATTCAGGGTTGTCAAGCTGTTCAATGGATGCATAGAACGCATCCATATCAATGTGGAGAATCATGGTTTTTTGGCATAACAAGGGTTGTCAAAGTTGCGTTCCGGCCTCATCCATGTTGATATGAAATTGACAAACATACAAAACATCTGTTACAAAAATGTTATTTTTAGGACGATTAATTCCAATTCAGTCATCTTTACATTTGCCAAACCGTAGAAGTCTGATAGAAGACTAACCATGGCATTGGTAGAACCAAGGAACATATCATTATGAAACAGATAGAAGAAATAACTCTTTTTTATGAAATCAGCAAGACCTTGAATGAACATCTTGATCTGAAGAAATCGTTATACAAGGTGCTGGACCTTCTTTCGGATTTTATGGATATGGTGCGTGGGACGGTGACCATATTGAATCCATTGCGAAATGAAATCAGCATTGAGATTGCTCACGGTCTTTCCAAAAGTGCCATTGTAAAAGGGAAATACAAGCTTGGAGAAGGGGTAACCGGACGGGTCATTCAGAACGGAAAGGCCATTACCATCCCTAAAATAAGCCAGGAGCCGCTTTTTCTTGATCGCACCGCTACCAGAAAAATAAAATCAAGCCAGGAGCTTTCTTTTATCTGTGTTCCGGTAAAAAAAGAGAATCAGGTCATCGGCGCCCTGAGTGTAGACCGGCTTTACCAGGAAGATTATTCTTTAAAGGAAGGGGAAAAATTTCTTTCCGTCGTGGCTACCATGATTGCAAATCATGTGATTAAACTGGAAAAAATTCGAATTGAACAGGAGAAGCTGAAAAAAGAAAATATCAGGCTGAAGACAGAGCTTGAAAACAAATACCGTTTCAACAACATCATTGGCAACAGCAATAAAATGCGTGAAGTTTATCAAATGATTTCACAGGTTTCAAGGAGCAACGCTACGGTGCTGATTCGAGGAGAAAGCGGGACAGGAAAGGAACTTGTCGCCAACTCAATACACTACAACAGCCTTCGTTCCAAGCAGCCGTTTGTTAAAGTTAATTGTGCTGCCCTGCCATCCAATCTGATAGAAAGCGAATTGTTTGGCCATGAAAAAGGTGCTTTTACAGGTGCAATAAACCAGAAAAAAGGCAAATTCGAATTGGCCAATAAAGGGACGATTTTTCTTGATGAAATCGGATCAATCGACCTGGAAGTTCAGGTGAAGCTTCTTCGGGTGCTTCAGGAAAGAGAGTTTGAACGGGTGGGCGGGTATCGAACCATCAAGGTTGATGTGCGAATTATAGCCGCTACCAATAAAAATCTCGAAACCGCTGTTGAGGAAGAAGCATTCCGGGGTGATCTGTATTATCGGTTGAATGTTTTTCCCATATACATGCCTCCTCTTCGCGAAAGAAAAACAGACATACTTCTTCTTGCGGATTATTTTCTTGAAAAATATTCGAAGGAAAATGATAAGGAAATTAAACGATTGTCCACCCCAACCATTGATATGCTGATGGGATATCACTGGCCCGGAAATGTTCGGGAACTGGAAAACTGTATTGAAAGGGCGGTCCTTGTATGTGAAGAAGGAGTTATTCAGAGTTATCACCTTCCGCCGACCATCCAAACGGGCAAAGAATCGAACACGCTCCCCGCTCGGTCGCTTGAAGAGGCGGTGGCCAATCTGGAGAGGGGGATGATTATTGATTCATTGAAAAACGCACGGGGCAATATTTCCGAGGCGGCCAGTATGCTTGAAACGACCATTCGAAAGTTTTCCTACAAGGCTAAAAAATTCGGTATTGATTATCGGGAGTATCGTTAATTCAAAAAAGAGCGAGTCTCTCCGCTGTATTACAGCTTTTTCTTTGACAACCCGGTATATATTTTCTATGGTAGTGCAACTTTTATGCGGACGTTGGTTTTCATGATTGCTCTTTGGCTTTTTCAGCAGGATGACTGAGAATTGGAGTGGCAGAACAGATAATCTTTTTTAATTTTCAAGGTCGGATATGGATGATTTCAAAGCGTCACCGCCTGATAAGAAGACCAGAATATCGGCCGATGAAGATTTAGAGAAAAAATCGAAAAAGAAGATTCCGGCAAAAGACAGTTCGGATCGAAATTTTCAGGAAGAGTTGAAATTTGATTATATCCCTTATGAAAAGGTTCCTTTCAGTCGGGATGGCATGAAGGATAACCATCGCTCTGCGGAAAAAAGATTTTACCCCAGAAAACCCTGTTTCTTTCCGGTGAACTATGCCACACCAGACAGGGCATATCAGGAGTTCATTCAAGACATAAGCAATTCCGGAGCTTTTGTTGAAACACGCCATCTGCTTGCAGTGGGTCAGAATCTTTCAATAACCTTTTCTCTCCCTGGAAGTCAGAGAAACATCAAAATAAAAGGCAGTGTTGCCCGGATTGCTCCCCACGGAATCGGTATCGCATTTGTCCTGGAGAGTCATGAGCAGAAAGAGTATATGAGGTCATATATGCCTGAGATTTGATGTTGCTGAAAAAATTTTTCGTGGTCAGTTCTGCTGCATATCCTATTCGCAGAATGCGTTCAGGTTGATTCTTTCCCTCCACCGGTTGATAAAAAATCTGGTTAGAGATATGTCTTCTCCGGTTTTATCTGCTGCATTTTCAAGCTTCTTTAAAATGATGTCAGCCTTTTCCCTGTTATCTGTCAGGGAATAGGACATGATACTCCGTTTGTAATAAAAGACAGCCTCCTTGTTCTTTCCCAGGGATAAAAGGGAGTCTCCGATCGAGGACAGATCATCTGCGATGCCCACATAAAAACAGGCTTGCCGGTCTGAAGAAAGGGATCGGTTAAATAAGACCACAGCCTCATCAAAACGGCCGGTTTTTACCATCAGGTCTCCAAGTGCAAAGTTTACTGCGGCAAACGAGGATAGATCTTTCTTGTCCGTTTTTTTAAGAGATATCCGGAGTAGCTTTTCCGCTTTATGAAATTCTTTTTTTTTTGTTAAAAGAATCCCCCGGTTTGTCAATAGCGGATTGAATTCAATATGATTAGTTTCCGCAATGTTTTCCGCCGCAGCAAGCACGTTATCCGCTTCTTCAAGTTCACCCTTGTAAATCAGTGCTGCAGCTTTGTTTGACAAGGCGTGAACCGCCCCTTTATAGTCTTCAAGAACCAGATAGATGCTGCATGATTCATCATAAAACAGCAGAGCGCTTTTTGTGTCGCCAAACGCTTTGTATACATTTCCGATGTTATTGAGACACAGGGCGGTTCCTTCTACATTATCGGATACAGCAAAAATTTCAAATGCTTTAAAAAAATGATTCAATGATTGTGTATAACATCCTTTTCGATACAACAGGCTTCCTGTCGTAATCTCAGACATTCCAATCCGATACGCCTCATTGTCTTTCAGCGTTGTCTTCAGCCCGGAACAGGAAAAACATAACATCATAAAGGTCATCATACAGATCAGATATTTTTTTTTGGTATCCATCGTTTTAACTGTGGTATGTTCGAGTTATGGTACTGTTTTACAGTATGGTCTGAGAAGTCGGCTTTTACATTTCAAATTATCCTGTTTCCTTACAGCCAGGAGAAACAGGAATAAATTGTTCGATTGGCCGATCACTCCCGGGTTAGCTGTCGATACTTAATTCGTCGAGGCTGATCCGCTTCAATGCCAAGCCTCTTTCGTCTATCCTCCTCATAGTCTGAATAATTTCCTTCAAACCAGGTTACTCTGCTTTCCCCTTCAAAGGCTAGAATATGAGTGGCAATCCTGTCCAGAAACCAGCGATCATGACTGATGATAACCGCACAGCCCGCAAAGTTTTCCAATGCTTCTTCCAGAGCCCTCATGGTGTTGACATCCAGATCGTTGGTCGGTTCATCCAGCAGCAGTACATTCGCACCCTCCTTGAGCATTCTTGCAAGGTGAACACGGTTGCGCTCGCCGCCCGAAAGGCTCCCGACTTTTTTCTGTTGATCAGACCCGGAAAAATTAAATCTGGCAACATAAGCCCTGGAGTTGACAAAACGGCTTCCAAGCGGGATGGTATCCTGTCCGTCTGAAATCATCTCCCAGATGTTTTTGTCAGGTTCAAGACTGTCCCGGCTCTGGTCTACATAGGCTAACCGAACGGCATCAGCGATTTTAATCGTTCCGGAATCCGGAACCTCCTGATTGGTTATCATCCTGAAAAGTGTTGTTTTTCCGGCGCCGTTGGGGCCGATGATCCCCACAATTCCGCCTGGCGGAAGGCTGAATGACAGCTTCTCCATGAGCAGGTTTCTGTCATATGCCTTGGTCACATTGTCCGCTTCAATGACAACCTGGCCTAAACGAGGTCCGGGAGGAATGTAAATTTCCAGATCTTTGTCCAATTTTTCATTTTCCTGCCCAAGCAGTTTCTCGTATGAACTGATGCGCGCTCTTGATTTTGTTCTTCTCCCTTTTGGGGACAGCCGAATCCATTCGAGTTCACGCTTCAGCGTTTTCTGCCTTTCTGATTCTGTTTTTTCTTCCTGCTTTAGACGGGTCTGTTTCTGCTCCAACCAGGAAGAATAATTTCCTTTCCAGGGTATACCGTGCCCCCGATCCAGTTCCAGAATCCATCCGGCGACATTATCAAGAAAATATCGGTCATGGGTTACAGCGATAATGGTGCCTGGATATTGCTGCAGGTGATGCTCCAACCAGGATATTGACTCTGCATCCAGATGGTTTGTAGGCTCGTCAAGCAGGAGGATATCCGGTTTTTGCAGTAACAGACGGCAGAGAGCAACCCGACGCCTCTCTCCACCCGAAAGAATTTTTACCGGGGTTTCCCCCTCGGGGCAGCGCAGGGCATCCATTGCCATCGTGAGCCGTGAATCCAGATCCCAGGCATCCAGGGCATCAAGCTTTTCCTGCACTTTCGATTGACGCTGGATCAGCTTATCCATCTCTTCATCTGACATCGGTTCAGCAAACTGATCGTTGATGGTGTTAAATTCATTCACCAGATCAACGGTTTCCTGAACCCCTTCTTCAACAATTTGCCGCACACTTTTTGTATTATCAAGCGACGGTTCCTGTTCCAGAAAGCCAACCGTATATCCCTTGGAAAGTACGGTTTCGCCATTAAATTCTTTGTCCACACCAGCCAGAATCCGCAAAAGAGAGCTTTTCCCGGATCCGTTCAATCCCAAAACCCCGATCTTGGCACCATAAAAGTACGAAAGGGAAATATCTTTCAGGACCGGTTTTTTATTATAGTGCTTGCTTACCCCGATCATAGAGTAAATAATCTTGTTCAGTTCGCTGTTCATTCGTTGAACCCCCCCCCTTATTGTTTCAAAAGCAAACGATCTCTTTTTTAATCAGCCATATAAAAAATATTTTTCACCTGTCTTGAAAGAGTATAACAGGATAATAAAATATTCAAATGGAAATATGGATCATCTGGTTAGCGGTCCATTCAAATGTCGCTGATCAATCCGCATGCCATAAAACACAGCGGTTATGCGCCCCTGAGGTCATTAAAACTTTCTGAACGTTGCGCTGAATGACCGGGGATGGTGGTTGCAGATTAAGGCAACCGAATTTGACATCTGCGCAAAAAATTCCTTGACAATTTCCGAATTGGATTTTAAAGTTGAATCAAATTCATTTTATGAACAACCTTAAAAACTCTATTTACTTTTACATTGAAATGAACCAAGAGATCCTGATGGATTTTACATTCACCAAAGAACAGATGATGTTCAACAAAGAGATTGCCCCCGGATACGGAAACAGGATCTCAAAAAACAGTTTGACGGGGAAGCATTTAAAAAATTCTGCGGTTTCGGGTACATGGACGGCACAACCTCTGAGATTTCACGCGTTAAAATCGGCGACACCGCCCCTAGATTGCTTCAATTAAAAAGGAACGCTTATGCCCGCTAAAAAAACATCAACAGGTGAACCGTTATCCCGATCAGCTCTTCGGCGCCAGCGGGAGCGGGAGCATCGGTATCAAACGATCTTACAGGCTGCGGAAAAACTTTTCGCAACAGTCGGGTATCATAAGGCAAGCATGGAACAGATCGCCAACGCCTCTGAAGTTTCCGTCGGGGCTGTTTATTTCTATTTTAAAAATAAGGAAGACCTTATTATCCAGCTGATGGATGAAATCGGTTACCTGCTTCGCAGTACCCTTGGATCAGTATTTTTAAAACAAGGTGCCACCATAGAAAGTTTCAAACTGGCCGGGTATGCATTTTTTGAAGATTTCTGCTTCAATTACCCCGAAAAATGCGCCATTATCTTTCGGGAATCCGTGGGACAGAGTCCTCTGGTGGAAAAACACCGGAAAACGCTTTTTGATAAATGTACCAGTGATGTTCGAAATGCTTTATTGGCTGTCAGTAAAAACGAGGGATTTGCATTCAAAGGAAAATTTTCAGCCGAGGTGATTGCCGTGAGTATCATGGGGGTTTACGAACGGGTCGCCTACCAGTACCTGTTCTGGCAGGATCAATCCAAAGATTTAAAAATTATCGGCCGGGACGCGGTAGCGTTCATTCTCGGCGGAGTCAACAATTTGCTGGACAAGAAATCATGCACTTGAAAGGCGGCCTGCATATTCATACGACCTGCTCAGACGGAGAACTTTCCATAGAAGAGGTAATTCGCGTTTATTCGGGCCTGGGATTTGATTTTATCGCGCTGACGGACCATGACTACCTGATGCGGCCCGACTGTTACAAATCGATAAAAGAGATCAAAACGGATTTGATCATTTTTACAGGGGTGGAACTGACTGTTTTTGAAAAAGGATATGTTCATGTCAACAAGATCTACGGTGACAGCGATGTGCTTCATGTTTTCAACCATCCCTCGGAACTGGATCTCCCCATGGAAAAGGTCATTGATCGTATTAACGCTGTTTCGGAAAGATACCCGATTGATGCGGTGGAAGTGACATCCAAAGGCTTTCGGACTCCGGAATACGAAATTGATGATATTCCATTTCTGAAAGTCGCAACCGATGACTCACATACTCGCCTGGGATGCGGAAGAGCATGGATTGAAACCGATTGCATGCGGAACAAGGACAACATTATACGAACAATAAAAAACGGGGATTTCTGGAATTGTTATACAGAAACAAATTATTTGTTCTCAAAATAAATGTTTCATCGCAAATTCAAATTAAGGGGGGGCATAATAATGGCAAAAAAAGTTGGTATTTGTGCGGTTGCGCAGACAACATTTGAGCGCAATAAAAAAGACATTCGATTTCAGGGCATGGCGCTGGAGGTGATAGAAGCGCTTCGGGAGCAGGTTGATATCACATTCTCGCGGCATGTAAAGGGAGCAACCGGCATCGACATGAGCATCAGCGTATCAGACGATGTGTTTGATGCCCGGACCATTTCAGACAATGCGATGACGGATGTGCTTGGCGCACACTTCGGGTGTGAAGAGAAAATCGCTCAGGAAGGAATCCAGGCATTATATTACGGCCTTGCCGCAATTCAATCAGGACACAACGATATCGTCCTGCTGCTTGGCCATTGCAAAGAATCCCAGCCCCAGAGCCGAAACATGGTGACGCATGTTGCGTTTGATCCGTTTTTTACCCGTCCAGTAGGGCTTGACTTCTGTGCCGCAGCCGGTCTGCAGGCCCAGGCATATGGTGACAAATCCGGTTTAACCGATGAACAGCTGGCGAAAATTGTTGTCCGGGCAAGAGAATACGCGTCAAAAAATCCATACACCAAAGATATTGGAAACGTGTCTGTCGAAGAGGTAATGACTTCGGAAATGCTGGCAGACCCCATTCGTGAACTCCATGCGTATCCGGTTTCGGACGGCGCTGTTGGAATGATTCTGGCTGTTGAAGATGTTGCCAGAAAAATATGTGACAATCCGGTCTGGATTACCGGTGTCGGGAACTGCATGGACAGTTTCTTTCTCGGCGACCGCGACCTTGTCTCGAATTTTGCATTAAAGAAAGCGGCTGAAAGAGCGTATAAAAGGGCTGGGATATCTGATCCTAAATCCGCTTTTGATGTTGTTGAAGTATCCGATCAATACGCGTATCAGCTTCCCATGTGGGCGGAAGGCATCGGTCTGTGTGATGAAGGGAAAGGTGCACAATGGCTGGATGCTGACGGTCCGTCAAAAAACAATGTAAACCTGTCCGGCGGGATGCTTGCTGGCAATCCCCTGATCCTTGGCGGATTTGTTCGCGCCGCTGAAGCTGTTTTCCAGCTGCGCGGAGAGGCGGGAGACAGGCAGGTTGATCATGCTAAAACAGCCATTGCCCATGGAGTCATGGGGCCGGCGGGACAATTTCATTCTGTGGTTACACTGGAAAGGGATTAGGAGGTAAACGATGAAAAAAAATAGAAATGTCGGCATCGTCGGAGTGGGACAGTCCGTTTATTCGAGCCATAGAGAGGATGTCAATCAGCCGGAAATGATCCATGAAGCGGTTGCGGAAGCCCTGCAACACGCTGGAATAACAATAGAGGATGTTGACTGTATCGTTCACGGCAATATGGAACTTTTTGAGATGGTCCATCAACCGGATCTCTGGCATACCATCGGCACCGGTGCCTTCGGCAAGGAAACCGTGCGGGTGACTACAGGCGGCACAACAGGAGCCACCCTCTGCTGCACGGCCGATTACCTGGTCGCCTCGGGACTTCATGATATCGTACTTGCCATTGGTTTTGAAAAGCTCCAGGAAGGTCACACCACCGGCGGCATTACCAATATGGCTGATCCGCTGTGGGCAAGACAGCTGCAGACCGGCGCATTGACCGGAATGACCGCGGAACAGGTCATCAATGAATTTGGTGAAGAGCGCGCGAAAAAAGCATCCATGAAGTATCGGATTCAGATGGATAAGCATGCCATGAAAAACAAGAAAGCACATCGTCGGCTCGGGCTTGAGTTTGACCAGGCAGATGATCTGATGGTCAGTTCCCCGGCACTGGTCGGCGAGCTGCGGATGATCCATATGTGCTCACAAAGTGACGGTGCCTGCGCAATGATTTTTGCGTCAGAAGAAAAAGCCAGGAAGCTCCGCAAACAGCCGGCTTGGATCAAGGACCACATCACGGTTCATCGGGAAGAGAGTTTCTGTGCGTTCGGTGATGCCCCGGTTGTCATGTCGCATCGATACGCAGCTGAAAAACTGTTTGAACGAAACGGGATTAAAAATCCGCGCAAAGAAATCGATATGTTTGAAATGTATGATCCTTCCTCCTGGTGGGGGCTTGACTGGCTCAGAGAGTTTCTGCTTTTAAAGAACGATGAGCACCTTAAAATGATTGAAAAGGATGAAATTGCCATTGACGGTGCCTTTCCCGTTAATCCATCAGGCGGCGTCACCGCTTCCAACCCCATCGGCGCGACAGCCATGGTACGGGTGGCTGAAGCGGCGCTCCAGATTATGGGGGAGGCGGGCGATCATCAGATCCAAAAAACCGTTAATCAGGCCCTGGCATCCGGATTCGGGGGGACCCTCTGGACGGTTCTGTTCCTGCTAACGCGGGAAGCCCCATAGCAGCGCGTGTCATTTAATAATTCATATATGATTAATTTTTCACCGTCATGAAGATAGGAGGCTGAAATGAATATAGGCAAATACATCGATGATGCCGTCAAAAAATATAGAGATTTTCCGTATATGCGGTTTTATGACCAGACATATACCTATGGTGAATTAAACAAACGGATTAACATTCTCGCCAATGCATTGAAAAAACAAGGTTTTAAAAAAGGCAGTTTTATCCACGTATGGGTTCAGAACAGTCCGGAAACACTGATCGCCTATTATGCCATCATTAAAATCGGTGCGGTGGCCGGACCCATCAACGGCTGGTGGAAAGCACCGGAGGTTGAATACCTGTTAAATGACTCAAAAGGTACCGGCCTGATTGTGGAAGATCAGTATCTTCCCATTTTCAATGAAATAAAAAATAAATGTCCGCATCTTGAAAAAGTCATTGAAATCAGCAAAACACCGGCTGAAGGACATATATCGCTTGAATCTCTTTTTGAAAATCCGGATGATACACCGGTGGTAAGCGATGCCGATCCGGAAGACATCGCATTTATCTTCTATACTTCCGGCACCACCGGAAATCCAAAAGGCGTATTGTTGTCCAATAAAAATGTTGTGGCCGATGCCAATGGCATTAACGCGGCGCTGAACACGGATGAAAACAAAAATTTTCTCTGCTTCCTGCCGCTCTTTCATGTGAACGCCATGCTGACCTGCACCTCTTCCATGGGAAAAGGCCATCAGATCGTTCTTCGAAAAGCGTTCAGCGCCAGCGAATTCTGGGAAATCGTTGAACAATTTAAAATCAATTTCTTTTCCGCCGTTCCGGCTGTCTACCAGATCCTTCTATCCGATCCGACCCGCCAGAAATATGATTTGAGCTCCCTTGAATTCGGTATCTGCGGGGCCGCTCCCTTAACACAAGAGACCATGAACAGTTTTCAGGAGACATTTTCCATTCCCATTGTGGAAGGTTATGGACTCACTGAAGGCACCTGCGTCAGTACCATCAATCCCAGGGACGGTGTCCGGAAAATCGGTTCCATCGGACTTGCGCTTCCCGGCCAGGAAGTAAAAATTTTTGATGAGATGGGCAACGAACAGCCGCCCAATGAACGCGGAGAGATTGTAATCAAGGGCGACAATGTGATGGTCGGCTACTTCAATAAGCCTGAGGAAACCGCCGAAACAATCGTCAACGGATACCTGCATACCGGTGACGTGGGCATCAAGGATGAAGACGGTTATATCTTCATTGTTGACCGGATAAAAGACATGGTTATCCGCGGCGGGGAAAATATTTATCCAAAAGAGATCGACAACCTTCTCGCCGGTCATCCAAAAATCCAGGAAGCCGCCACCGTAGGAGTTCCGGACAAGACCATGGGTGAAGAAGTTAAGGTTTTTGTGGTGGCGGAAGATGATTCCCTGACGGAAGAGGAAGTTATCGCATACTGCAAAGAACATCTTGCCGGATTTAAAGTTCCAAAATATGTTGAACTTCTGGACGAGGATTTTCCCCGAAGTCCTATTGGAAAAGTTTTGAAAAAAACCCTTCGAGACTGGGGGTTAAAGGGCGCTCCCAGTGCCAAAAAAGGACCGGAAGTGAGTGTTGCCGACATCTTCGGCACCATGGAATCGCGGGTCAATCCGGAAGGAGTGGCCGGGGTTACGGCAAATTACGGCTACATCATCACCGGGACCGGGGGCGGCGAATATACGGTCTGTGTGGATAACGGCAATGTAAAGGTCAAGGAAGGCCTGCACAATCCCAATGTCACCACGACCTGTTCGGCCAAAGACTGGATTGCCATCACTTTGGGAAAACTTGACGGCATGACCGCGTTTTCCTCCGGGAAGCTGAAAGTCGAGGGGGACCTCGGCCTCCTTACCAAGGCAACCGGTTTCTTTAAAAAATACACCCCGCCCAAATCCGCGCCGGAAGTCACCGTTGCCGATATCTTCGGCACCATGGAATCGCGGGTCAATCCGGAAGGAGTGGCCGGGGTTACGGCAAATTACGGCTACATCATCACCGGGACCGGGGGCGGCGAATATACGGTCTGTGTGGATAACGGCAATGTAAAGGTCAAGGAAGGCCTGCACAATCCCAATGTCAGCACGACCTGTTCAGCCAAAGACTGGATCGCCATCACCCTGGGAAAACTCGACGGCATGACCGCGTTTTCCTCCGGGAAACTCAAAGTCGAGGGCGATATGGGCCTGCTCACCAAAGCCACCCAGTTCTTTAAAAAATACACCCCGCCCAAATCGGCGCCGGAAGTCACCGTTGCCGACATCTTCGGCACCATGGAATCGCGGGTCAACCCGGAAGGAGTGGCCGGGGTTACGGCAAATTACGGCTACATCATCACCGGGACCGGGGGCGGCGAATATACGGTCTGTGTGGATAACGGCAATGTAAAGGTCAAGGAAGGCCTGCACAATCCCAATGTCACCACGACCTGTTCAGCCAAAGACTGGATCGCCATCACCCTGGGAAAACTCGACGGCATGACCGCGTTTACCGCAGGAAAGCTGAAAGTCGAGGGTGATATGGGCCTGCTCACCAAAGCCACCAAGTTTTTTAAAAAATACACTCCGCCGTCCGGAGGAGAGGAAGAACAGGGAGAAGAGCTGATTGTAAAAAAACAGATTCTATCCATTCCGCAAAAATTTTCCACCGGCCCGGTCATGGGGAAATTTCTCAATGCGTTTAAAGAGAAAAAAATAATGGCAAACAAATGCCCCAAATGCGGACGGCTTCAACTGCCCCCGCGAGAGGTCTGCGCAGAATGCGTGGTTCGAGCGACAAACTGGGTTGAAGTCGGACCCGAGGGTGTGATCACCATCATGGATGTCACGTTTTATGCCAGTCCGGATCCATTGACCGGAGAAAGCCGGGAGACACCGTATATTTCCGCTCACTTTCTTTTGGATGGATGCAAAGACCATGAAACACTTTGGCATGAATTAAAGCCTGAAGATATGGAACATGCCAAAAAAGGTGACAGGGTTCGACCGGTTTGGAATGAAAACAGAATCGGCGCAATTACGGATATTAAATACTTTGAACTGATCGATTGATGATAAAGGTAAGGAGACAATTATGAATACTGATTGTTTTGTCGTAGACGGAAAACTGGCCCTGCCCTATCAATATTTTGCCGGACAGACCGGAAGCCGTTTCATTATCAGCCTCCGGGATGATAAAAAAATAAAGGGCTTAAAATGTGAAAAATGTAACAAAGTCTTTGTTCCACCGCGATCAACCTGTGAAAAATGTTTTGAAGATATTTCCGAAAACTGGGTGGATGTGCACCATACCGGAACCGTCACCGGGTTTACGGTCATACGATACAAGGAACCGCATCAGCCGTTTGATCCTCCGTATATTTTAGCTATGATCAAACTTGACGGGGCGGATACACCGATTGCTCACATCGTCAAGGGCGTGGCCTTAAGCAAGATGAAAGCCGGTATTAAGGTAAAAGCCGTATTTGCAAAGAAAACAACCGGCACCATCATGGATATCGATCATTTCCGCCCTGTGGAAGATAAAGCCAAATTTGAGATGGGCTACTCCTATGATGAACTGGAAATCGGTATGTCTGCGTCATTTTCCAAGACCATCTCTGAAAGCGATGTCTACCTGTTCGCCGGAATTTCAGGGGACTTCAACCCCATGCACCTAAACGAAGAGTTCGCCAAAATGACACCCTTCGGTACACGGATCGCCCATGGCGCTCTGCCCCAGAGTCTTATCGCGCCGGTGCTCGGCATGAAACTGCCTGGTCTGGGAACGGTTATTCCGGAACTAACGGTTCGGTTCAGAAAACCGACATATTTTGGAGACACCATCACTGCAGTCGGTGAGGTGGTGGAAAAGATCGAAAAACGACGATGGGTTCGCATGGAGCTCCGATGGACCAATCAGAATGATGAACTGGTGGCGGAAGGGAGTTGTCTGGCCATACCGCCGGTTCCCTTTAACAAGTGATCCGGCTTCCGGACATACGAACTGCATTTACCAATTCAGAGGATTGTAACGCCGCCATGTTGCGTGCGATCATGTTCTGAAAAGATTTCCAAGGAGGGGGGAGATTATGAGCGGAAAAGTGGCAGTCTGTGCTGTCGCGCAGATCAAAAATGAACCAGATATCTGGTATCAGAGGTTTCAGGGCATGCTCTTTGACTGTTTTGAATCCATCATCGCCCAGACCGGGGTGACTTTTGACATGGAGAAAGGTATCCGAAACGTGATTACCTGTTCGGATGATGTATTTGATGCCCGGACCATTTCCGATAACGGTATGACGGATGTCGTGGGTGCGCATTTCAGAGGCGAGGAAAAAACCGCTCAGGACGGCATCAATGGTCTGGGATATGCCATGGCATCCATCCTGTCCGGGCATGATGATGTGATTCTTTTGCTGGGACACTGCAAAGAATCTCAGTCAGAAAGCAGAAACATGTGTACGAATCTTGCGTTTGATCCGTTTTTCTGCCGCCCCCTTGGCCTGGATTTCTTAAACGTCAGTGCCTTTCAGGCACGGGCATATATGAAAAAATCCGGCGTTACCGATGAACACCTGGCACAAATCGTTGTCCGGTCGCGTCAACTGGCAGCAAAGAATCCCTATGCCAGAGAAAATGAATTCATTTCAGAGCAGGATGTTTTATCCTCCCCGATGCTGTCAGACCCCATCCGGGAACTCCATCAGTACCCGGTTACGGACTGGGCGGTCGGCATGCTCCTCTGCTGTGAAGACCGTGCCCATGAATTTACGGATAAACCCGTTTTCCTTACCGGATTCGGAAGCTGCATGGACAGCTATTTTCCGGGTGACAAAGATTTGACTTCAAATTTTGCTTTAAAAAAAGCTGCCCGGAAAGCCTGTCAAATGGCGGGCATATCAAATCCAAAAACCGCTTTTGACCTTGCGGAAATCAATGACCCATATGCCTATCAGCTCCCCCTGTGGGCCGAAGGCTTGGGACTCGCGGATGAAGGCAAAGGCGGAGACTGGATCGATTCAGGCGGCCTGGAATTACATCATGTAAACCGGTCCGGCGGGATGTTGAACGGCAATCCGATCATGCTGGGCGGGCTTGCCCGGGCAGCGGAAGCAGTTTTCCAGCTTAAAGGAGAGGCCGGCGATCGTCAGGTTGATGGCGCGAAAAAAGCGATTGCCCATGGGACCACCGGGGCGGCTGGACAACATCATGCAGTCATTATTCTGGAAAATTAGGGGGTACACACACTATGGGATATAAAAAGAAAAACAGAAATGTCGGCATCGTGGGAATCGGAGAAACCAAGTTCTCCAGCCACCGGGAAGACGTCAACCAGCCCGAAATGATCCATGAAGCTGTTCGACAGGCTCTTGATGATGCCGGCCTTAAAATCGATGATATCGATTGTGTGGTTCACGGAAACATGGAACTCTTTGAAATGGTCCATCAGCCGGATCTCTGGCATACCCTGGGCTCCGGCGCATTCGGCCGCGATTCCTTCCGGCTGACTACTGGTGGGACCACCGGCGGAACCCTGGTCTGCGCGGCGGACAACCTGGTGGCATCCGGTATGTATGATGTGGTCATGGCTATTGGATTTGAAAAACTCCAGGAAGGACACACCACCGGCGGGATCACCAATATGGCGGATCCGCTGTGGGCCAGGAAACTCCAGTCCGGTGCGCTCACTGCCCAGGCAGCCGTGAAACTGATAGACGAGTTCGGTGAGGAACGGGCCAGAAAAGCGGCCATGACCTACCGCATCATCATGGACAAGCACGCCTGTCTCAATCCCAATTCTCACCGCGCTTTCGGCCTGGACTGGGACCAGATGGATGACCTGATCAAAAATTCACCCCCCCTGATTGGCGATTTACGATTGATTCATATGTGTTCCCAGTCAGACGGGGCATGTGTGATTATTTTCGCATCCGAAGAAAAGGCCAGACAGATTGCCGAAACCCCGGTATGGGTTCGTGATCATATCACCGTTCATCGGGAAGAAACCCTGGACTTGCATAATAACTACTACCCCAACAGAACCACGCACCGTTTTGCCGCCGAGCAGCTCTATCAAAGAAACGGCATTGACAGTCCCCTGGAATATTTTGACGTGTTCGAGATGTATGATCCATCAGCCTGGTGGGGGGTTGACTGGCTGAGGGAGTTTTTTCTGCTCGAAGAGGACGCGCATTTAAAACTGGTCGAAAACAGGGAAATCATGATTGACGGCAGTATGCCTATCAATCCGTCCGGAGGGGTGATCGCCGCCAATCCCATCGGCGCCACGGCCATGGTAAGGGTCGCTGAAGCAGCCAAACAGGTCAGAGGAAATGCCGGCCCACACCAGATACCGCGGCCGGTAAACCATGCACTGGCATCCTCATTCGGTGGAACCATGTGGACCGTATTAACCATACTCGAAAAAGAGTTAGACTGGTAGGGGGACATCATGAGTGAATTTTTTGGAATCAAAGTCGAAGATATATTCAATTCCATGAAAGACCGGTTCCGCGTGGAAGGTGCCTCAGGCATCACCAACACGTTTGGATATGATATCAAGGATATCGGTAAATGGAAACTGACCGTGAAAGACGGCACCATGGAATTGGAAAAGACGGACAACCTCTCCGGGTGCGACGTGGTCATGGATACCGACGGTGAAACATTTGTCGGTATCAATATCGGCAAAGTAGATGGAATGCAAGCATTTGCATCGCGTAAACTGAAGGTCAGCGGTGATCTCAACACCTTCGGACTCACCAGTCGCATGTTTCAGAAGTACATGACGCCGGATCAGGACACGCATCAGGAACAGGAACTGCTGACGTTGAAAAAAACCATCTCGGTCAACCAGCGCTTTGCCACCGGACCGGTATTTGGAAAATTTTTAAAGGGATTGAAAGATAAAAAAATTCTGGCCATCAAATGTCCGGTTTGCGGTCGGCTCCAGTCACCGCCCAGGGAGGCGTGCGCCATCTGCAGGGTTAAAAATGATGAATGGGTGGAGATCGGCCCCAAGGGCGAAATGCGGATGATGGAATACTGTTATTATGCCAGCCCTGATCCGTTAACCGGCGAAATCCGGGAAACCCCTTACGGCGCCATCGGCATTCTCTTAGACGGGTGCAAAGATGAAGAGGTGTTCTGGCATCTTCTGAATTCAGAACAGCTGGACAAAGTCAAAATGGGTTCTGTTTTTAACGGCAATGTCAAGCACGGAAGCCGTTTGCGCCCGGTCTGGAACGAAAACCGAATGGGCACCATAGAAGACATCAAATATTTTGAAATTGACGACTAAGGAGGCAGGACATGAATAAGGATTTTGATACCTCAGACTGTTATGTGGTTAAAGGCAAGCTGGCCCTGCCGTATACCTATTTTGCCGGTCGGGTGGGCAGCGCGTTTATCACCACCCTCCGGGACAAGCATAAAATCATGGGCGTAAAATGCAACACCTGCGACAAAATATTTGTACCGCCCCGTCAGACCTGTGAGCGCTGTATGGAAGACATCCGGAACAACTGGGTGGAACTGGCAAATACCGGAGAATTGGTCAATTTTACGGTGGTTCGATACGATGATAAGCACTTGCCGCGAAAAGCGCCGTTTGTACTGGCAATGATTAAACTGGACGGAGCAGACACTCCCATGGTGCATATTCTCGAAGGCGTTGATATGGATGCTGTTCAAGCAGGCATGAAAGTCAAAGCGGTCTTTGCCGAAAAGACGACAAACACCATACTGGATATTGACCATTTTGAGCCGGTTTGATGGCACACCCAAAAGAGCCTATCCAGGGAGAGGCAACGCTTCTAAAATTAAAATTTTTGGGTTCAATTCCGGTAACACGGGAACCATAAACGAAACCAGTGTTTTTTATAAAAAGGAAATAAAACATGGCACTGATCTACGAAAAAAAAGACGGCATCGCCTATATCACGTTAAACCGGCCGGAAGCGCAAAACGCGTTTGACCCGGAGACGGTTGTCGAAATTGTTGATGCCTGGAAAGACTATCGGGATGACGACAGCCTGCGGTGCGCCATCCTGACCGGCACCGGCGATAAGATTTTTTCCTCAGGCGCGGATTTAAAACGGCTTATCCCCTTAATTACCGGAGCCAGGCCGCCGGAAACAGAAGCCGATAAAAAGATCCAGGCTGATCCGAACATGACGCAAAACGCATTTTTGCGAAATTTCAAGTTGTACAAACCCGTTGTGGCGGCTATCAACGGAACCGCCATTGCCGGCGGTATGGAGATTCTGTATGCAACTGACATTCGGGTTGCGGCTGAAGGCGCCAAATTCGGTCTCCAGGAAGTAAAATGGTCGATTGTTCCGTTAATGGGGTCCACGATAAAGCTCCCCCGCCAGATCCCCTATGCAAAAGCCATGGAGATTATGCTCACCGGCGAACTCATTGATGCGGAAGAGGCCCTGCGGTTTGGATTTATCAACAAAATCGTTCCCAAAGATCAGGTCATGGCCGAGGCCGAACGCTACGCGAAAATCATTGTTAACAACGGGCCTCTGGCCGTAAAAGCCGTCAAACAGTCCACCCTTGAGGGGATCGGACTTTCTCTCAAGGAAGGGCTGGCAAAAGAACTGGAGATCGGCATTCCCGTATTTTTAAGCGAAGATGCCAAAGAAGGTCCCAGAGCGTTTAAGGAAAAACGTGCGCCGCAGTTCAAAGGCAAATAACATCCTTTGTCTTTTTTTTCGACTGCAACCCCGTTTCTGAATGACTTCCTGTATGAACTCTTGTCGGATAAAATGAACCGCCTGGGAACAAACAGGACAGATGCAAAAAGAGCGGAGAGAAAACAGACGGGTAAGGAGGTGGCTCATGAGCGATAAAGATCTGTTGTACAGAATTGAAGGCAGCATCGCATATGTTACGATCAATCGTGAAAAACAGCGGAATTCCATCAGCTCCGAAACAGTCACCCTTTTTCGGGAATATCTGGACCAGGCGGAAAAAGATGAAACGGTCCGGGTTCTTTGCATAACCGGTGCAGGTGAAAAAGCCTTCTGCTCAGGAGCTGATCTCGGAAATGTAATGTCCAAAGAAAGCGCCGGGGGAGATGATCCGCTGCGAAACTATGCGGATCTGTTGAAGAGAATTGCATCTTTTCCAAAACCTACAGTCGCCAGAGTTAACGGCTACTGCCTGGCAGGCGGTACTGGATTCATGCTTGCATGTGACATCGTTATCGCGAGAGATGATACCCAATTTGGTACGCCCGAAGTAAACGTAGGCCTCTTCCCGATGATGATCGGGGCGTTGATTTTTAAAAACGTTCCAAGAAAAAAAGCGATGGAGATGGTGCTTCTGGGAGACAAACTGAGTTCAGCGGAAGCACTGGATATGGGGCTGATAACACGATCGGTTCCATTTGGAAAGCTTGATGAAGAGGTGGGCATTGTGTTGAAATCCCTTGCAGCGAAAAGCCCTGTCGGCATGAAAATCGGAAAGGAAGCTTTTTATGCCATGGACACGATGCCTTTTGAGGAAGCGCTTGATTATCTATGCGGTAAACTTGCCGAGGTGGCTTCTACGGAGGATGCTGTAGAGGGGATCACCGCGTTTATTGAAAAAAGGCCGCCCGTATTTAAAGGAAAATAAGGGGAAAACCCTTAAAGAGTTTTATAGGTTTTAACATTAAAATATATTAGGAGGCATCGATGGGAAATGATATTTATTTTACAAAAGAACACGAAATGGTCAGAAAAGCGGTAAGAGATTTTGTCAACAAGGAGATCAATCCCTATGTGGATGAATGGGAAGAGAAAGGAATTGCTCCGCTTCACGACCTTTTTAAAAAAATGGGTGACCTTGGATTTCTGGGTATCCGATATGATCAGAAATATGGAGGAGAGGGACTTGATTACTGGTATGAACTGGTCGTCCTGGAAGAGCTGGGGCATGTAAAATGCGGCGGAATACCGATGGCCATTGCAGTGCAAAGCAATATGGCGACACCTGCGATTGATGAATTTGGAAGCGAGTATCTGAAAGAGACCTATCTCAAACCCGCAGTCAAAGGAGAAATGGTTGCCGCCATCGCTGTGACTGAACCGGATGCCGGTTCAGATGTTGCGGCTTTAAAAACAACCGCGAAAAAGGAAGGGGATCACTATGTTCTGAACGGCTCCAAGACCTATATTACAAATGGGACACAGGCGGATTTCCTGACACTTCTTGCAAGAACAAGCGACGATCCCGGCTATCATTCTTTCAGCCTTTTTGTAGTGCCTACCAACCTGCCGGGTTTTCATGTCAGCCGAAAACTGGACAAACTGGGCATGAGAAGCAGTGATACCGCTGAGCTGTATTTTGACAATCTAAAGGTGCCGGCTGAAAATCTTATCGGGATTGAAGGAGAAGGATTCATTCATCAGATGATGCAGTTTCAGCACGAGCGGTTCAGCGCCATGCCGATGGCCTATATCGGAGCAGAGGACATCATTAAAGAAACCGTCGAATACCTTAAAAAAAGAATTGTCTTTGGAAAGCCCCTGATTACAAAACAGGTTCTCCGGCACAGGCTTGTACACTGGCTCGCGGAGATTGAATGCATGAGGCAACTCACGTACCATATCGTTCGCATGAAGATGGCAGGCAAGGATGTGACAAGAGAGATTTCCATGGGCAAACTTTTGGGTGGCGATCTGATGAGCAAAGTCGCTGACGGCTGTTTGCAGATGTATGGAGGAATGGGCTTTATGAATGAAATGAGAATATCGCGTGCTTACCGGGATTCCAGACTCATATCCATCGGCGGCGGCGCGAGTGAAGTAATGAGTGATATCCTGTCAAAGCTGGAAGGCTACTAAGCGGGGGACGCGAATGAAAACTACCTGCCGAGATCTTTCATTGGAATATGATGCCCTTGACGCCATCGTCTCCGGTCTTGACGAATCGGAATGGAACATTACAACGCCATTTTACGGATGGACCATTAAAGACGAGATCAGTCATATTGCATATTTTGACGAGGCTGCAAAGCTGTCCGCCACAAATCAGGAAGCGTTCAAAAAGCACATGGAAAAAATGCTGGAAGGTTTTACCGATTTCGACGATATGCATAAAAAAGTAAATGCCGTGGGAGGAAGGATGCCTGTTTCGGAGCTGCTTTCCTGGTGGAGAAAAGAACGAACGCGATTGATCAGCGCGTATGAAAAACTTGATCCAAAAGATCGGCTTCCCTGGTATGGGCCAACCATGAGCGCCAGGTCTTCCGCCACAGCAAGGCTGATGGAAACGTGGGCCCATGGTCAGGATATCGTTGACGCATTAAAGATAAAACGTCCTGCAACGGAAAGGCTCAAACACATTGCGCATATCGGGGTGACCACTTTTGGCTGGTCCTTTAAAAATCGCGGGATGGAAGTCCCGGAAGGAGAAGTTCGGGTTGAACTGACAGGTCCATCCGGTGATTTATGGACATGGGGCTCTGAAGGGACAAATGAGTATGTGAGAGGCCCGGCAGAAGATTTTTGTCTGGTTGTAACCCAGCGAAGAAACCTTGCGGATACAAACATTCAGGTCAAAGGCGATGCTGCAGAAAAATGGATGCAGATTGCTCAGGCTTTTGCCGGTCCGCCTGAAAGCAGGCCGGCGCCGGGAGAAAGGGTTGTATAACAATAAATGTAACAGGAGGGGTTAAGCCGTGCAATCAAAAAACAGTTCTGATAAAAAATCATACCAGGAGTACTTTACCAAAGAGCATGACCTGTTGCGTCAGGCTCTGAGAGACTTTGTAAAAAAAGAAATTCTGCCCCATATTGAAGAATGGGAAGAGGCCGGGGAGTTTCCCAGAGAGCTTCATAAAAAAGTAGGAGATCTTGGATTCCTGGGAGTCACTTTCCCCGAAGAGGTGGGAGGCGCATCAGGAGATATATTTGATTCAATTGTAGTCAATGAAGAACTGATGCGCTCCGGATCAGGAGGGCTTGCCGCAGGGCTCGGTTCTCTGGGCATTGCATTGCCCCCGATTGTTTACAAAGGGACACCGGAACAGAAAGAAAAATTTGTGAAACCGGTTCTCGCTGGAGACAGGATTGCAGCACTTGGCATTACAGAACCCGGAGGCGGATCGGATGTGGCAAACATCAAAACCACGGCGATCCTTGACGGCGATCATTACATTATTAATGGCAGTAAAACATTTATTACAAGCGGTGTAAGAGCCGATCAGCTTACGTGCGCGGTTCGAACCGGAGGAGAGGGTGCACATGGAATCAGCTTTCTGGTGATTGAATCCGATACTCCGGGATATTCTGTCGGCAGCAAACTCAAAAAAACAGGTTGGTGGGCTTCAGATACGGCAGAAATCTTTCTGGATAACTGCCGTGTACCAGCCGAAAACCTGATCGGTGAAGAAAATATGGGGTTTTACACCATCATGGAAAATTTTCAAATGGAAAGACTCCAATTGTGTGTTATGGCAAACATGACGGCTCAGATGGCCCTTGAAGAAGCGATGAAATATGCAAAGAAGCGGGAAGCCTTTGGAAAGCCGCTCACCGGGTTTCAGGTAACGCGCCATAAGCTTGTGGATATGGCGACACTGGTTGAGGTCAGCCGAGAGTTCACCTATCGGATTGCCGCAAAAATCGATGCAGGAATAAATCAGGTCAAGGAAATTTCAATGGCAAAAAATTTTGCCTGCGATGTAAGCGACAAGGTTACCTATGATGCGGTTCAACTTTTCGGCGGATACGGGTATATGCGCGGTTATCTGGTTGAAAGGCTTTACAGAGACAATCGGATACTTTCTATTGGAGGCGGGACAACGGAAATCATGAAAGAAATCATATCAAGATTGATGTAATAAGACGCGGCATGAAATTCTGTTTGAAAAATGAAACAAGCCTGCGAAATGCCTCAAAACAAAACAGGAAGAGGAAAAACGATGTATCCATATCTGGCAAGCCCAATCAAAATCAATAAACTTGAAGTTAAAAACCGCATCGTGTACCCGGCACTCGGAGTGTTTTATTCCTATGATCGAAAACTGAACGATCGGTATTACAATTTTTTCAGAGAAAAGGCCCGCGGCGGCGCAGGCATTGTAACCGTCGGCCCTGTCGGAGTCGACTTTATCGGGTCGGGGATGGTTGTTCTTTCGCTGGCAGAGGATGAGGCGCTGCCATCCTTTCAAAAATTGACCGGGATTATAAAAGATGAAGGCGCTGCTCCCTGGATACAGCTTTTTCATGCCGGAGCCTATTCACATCCAATCCTGATAGACGGTAAAGAGCCGATGGCGCCTTCACCAATTTTTTCAAACTATTCCAAAACGACTCCTCGGGAAATGACAATGGAGGATATCCAGCAGGTTCAGGAGGCATTTATTCAGTCGTCTCTCCGGGCTAAAGAGGCAGGTTTTTCAGGTGTTGAAATCATTGCATCCGGAGGCTATCTCATTACACAGTTCCTGTCACCGCTTCGCAACAAAAGGACGGATAACTATGGTGGGAGTTTCGAAAACCGTGTTAGATTTCCCCGGGACCTGATCGAAAGGATGCGAAAAAAGCTGGGGCCTGATTACCCGTTGACGATTCGAATGGCAGGAAATGACTTTGTTCCGGGCAGCAATACCGACAGCGAAACACCGGCCATCGCCATGGCCTATGAGCAAGCTGGAGTCGATGCCATCAATGTAACCGGCGGATGGCATGAAACCAAGGTTCCGCAACTTCCGATGGACCTGCCGCAGTCTGCCTTTTCATATCTTGCGTTGAACATAAAAAGAGCGGTATCGGTTCCGGTAGTTGCATCCAACCGGATTGCCAGTCCTGAAAAAGCGGAAACCATTTTGCGGGATGGATGCGCAGATATGGTGAGCCTGGGACGGGTATTAATCGCCGATCCGGAATGGCCTAAAAAAGCATTTGCGGGAAAAGCCGATGAGATCCGTCCCTGTGTTGCCTGTTCCCAGGGATGCACCGACGAAATTTTCAGCGGTCGTCCGGTTTTTTGCACCGGCAATCCCCGAGCCGGATTTGAGGGGGAAAGAAATATTGTAAAAACCGATTCCCCCCAAGATGTCATGATAATCGGGGCAGGCGCCGCCGGATTAGAGGCTGCCGTGACAGCTTCCATCGCCGGGCACCGCGTTACGCTGTTTGAAAAGAGCAGCGACATCGGAGGTCAGCTCTTTATCGCCGGAGCTCCTCCTCATAAAAACGAACTGTGGGAATTTATCCGTTATTACCGGGCGATGATACGCAAACACAATATTCAAGTTCATTTGAATACAGAGGTTGATATCGATCTGATCATCCAAAAAAAGCCGGATCATGTCATTGTCGCCGAAGGTGCGGAGGCGCTTATTCCGCCGATTCCGGGAATAGAGGATCCCTGCGTGCATTCCGCATGGGATGTACTGCGCAACAATCCTCCGCTCGGAAAAGAAGTCGCGGTAATCGGCGGCGGAGCAGTCGGTTTGGAAACATCTCTCTTTGTTGCTGAAAAAGGTACCCTTAAACCGGATACACTTCATTTTCTTCTTGCCTATGAAGCAGAGTCCATCGATCGACTTCGGGAACTGATGTTTCGAGGTTCATCACATGTCACTGTCTTTGAAATGATGCCAAAGGTCGGGGTAGATGTCGGGAAATCCACCAAATGGATTTTATTCGGCAACCTGAAAAAATACGGCGTAACAATTCTGACAAATTCAAAGGTCACCTCCATTCAAAATGGAATTTTAACCTTTGAAACCGAAAATAAAATCCAACGGATGAATTTTAACAGTGTAATTCTGGCTTCGGGTTCACGTCCGGTTAAGCGGCTCACCAATGAAATTCAAAGTCTCGGGATCCCCTATTCAATTATCGGCGACTGTATCGCGCCCGGTAAAATCAATGATGCGATCCACGGAGGATTTATGGCGGCATTAGGCATATAAGATTAATTTAAATGATCATTTTCAGGTAAGGGGCGGTATATAATCGGCAAGCCTTTTGGAGGTATCTCTCAGGTTGCTGCTGAGAAGGCATGAAATGCCTTTTAAAAGCTTAATGCCAATTTTCGGGTGCTTGCTCAGAATCAAATCAAAAGCGCTTTTTGACAAAATATAAAGCTCGGCATGGCTTCGGGCTTTGATTGTCGCTGACCTGGAGAAATCATCGATGATCGACATTTCACCGATTGACTGACCTTTGCTCAGCGTGGCAAGAATGACATCTGAACCGGATGTTTCTGATTTTTTTAATACATCCAGCTCTCCTTCCCGTATGAAGAAAACATAGTTTCCCTTGTCGGATTCCCGAAAAAGAACCTCGTCCGGTTCCAATTCAACGGTGTTCATGTGCCGTGCGACAACTTTTATCTCTTCGGCATTAATCCGATCAAAAATCGGCATATTGATAAAAAAATCGATAATCTCTCTGGAAATATTGTCGCCCAGCATATCCATTACTCCCGGTTGCATTGAGAAGAATATGATCGCCGGATTTCACCTGTAGCAACTTTTCCCGGCAGCTTGTTCATACCCCGTAAGCCTATTTCTAAGCCTCAGTTTTGTCAAGAAATTATAAACAGTCGGCTCCTTGGATATCACCGGATTTGACCATAAAAATGAACTTCAGAAAAGATGATCCACGATCGGTTCTATGTGAAATATTCAAACGGTCTCCAGTATAACCTGTTTATCCGGGTATAAACAGATTTCAATTTTTCCGGCGCTGTTTCCACTATGGAATACAATGTTGGAACAACCAGAAGCGTCAGAAACGTGGCGATCAGCAGACCGAAAATAACGACAATCGACATCGATTTCCAGTACTGAGAGGTTTCGCTGACAAGGGACAGGCTCATATCCTGAAAATTGATTGAAATGCCGGTTACCATGGGAATCAGGCCGAGTATGGTGGTGACGGCGGTCAACATAACGGGTCGAAATCTTGTCGCTCCTGCGGAAATGATCGCCTCATGAAGTCCCATGCCTCCATCTTTCAGCTTATTGGTATAATCAATTAAAACGATCGCGTTGTTCACAACAACACCGGCAAGTGAGATCACTCCAACTCCGGTCATGATGATGCCAAAGGGGAACTTCATGATCGCAAGCCCTAAAAAAACGCCTCCCAGAGACAGGATAACGGATGTCATAATGATTAACGGCTGGGAAACGGAGTTAAAAATGGTAACCAGAATCAAAAAAATTAAAAAAATGGCGACCATGAAAGCCTTGGAAAGAAATTTTTCAGATTCCTTCTGATGCTCCTTCTGCCCTGTAAAGGACATCACATACCCTTCCGGAAGGGGGAATGCTTTTAACAGTTCCGCGGCCTCGTCTCTGGCCACTGCCCCGGGAATTTTTGTTTCATCGACATTGGCGGTGACGGTAACCACCCGTTCATGATTAATCCGGTTGATATCACCGATACTCCCGGAATAATCAATGGAAGCAAGCGTCGTCAAGGGGACGATCTGTCCGCTTGGTGCAGGAATCATCAATTTCCGAAGGACATCCATCACCTCCCTGTCTTTTTCCGGAAGCTTAACCGTGATATCGTAATCTTCTCCGTCTTCCCGGTAGGTTGAAATATTCAACCCATTATATGCGGTTTTAAGAGCAAACCCGATTGTATTGGTCGAAAGCCCGAAAATAGCCGCTTTCTGACGATCGATATTGATTCGCACGGACGGGATGCTGTCCATATAGTCATCCCGGATGTCCTCCACCCAGGGCACCTTTGAAACGACCTGTCTAACCTGTTTTGCGATATTCCCGAGTATGCGGACATCTTCTCCGGAAATTTCAATATTGATGGGCGCTCCTGTGCGGGGACCTCCCTTTTCTTCTTCAATAGTAATCCGCGCGCCAGGTATCTCTGTCAGACGTTCGCGGATAACCTCGATATCGTGAACTGTTGGAGAAATGCGGTCTTGAAAATCCAAAAACTGAAGCCCCAGGCGGTTATCTGAATATCTGGAAAATAAAGAGCTTCCGGTTGTTGTTTTCGATGTGGATGATATATACTCAATATTGTTAATATCGGTCGGCCCCAAAAATTTTTCTCCTGTGACCTTCTCATGTTCCTGCAGCCTGTATGTCGAAAAATAATGACTTTCCAATGTCACATCGGTATCACCCTCTTTGATCGGATCGGTGCTTTTGATATTTATTTCTATTTTTTTCAATATGTTGTCTTTATAGTCCAGGTTTGAGCCTTCCGGAGGATACACATTGATATAGGCGCCTTTGGGGTCAAGACTTGGAAAGAACTCAACCGGTTTTTCAATTCCAATCACCAGGAGCCACACCTGGAACAGCATAATCAGAGAGCAGAAAGATAAAAAAACAACCTTTACTCGATGATGCAGTGCATATTCCAGTATGCGTGCATAAGTCGTCAGGATCGTACCGCTGATGGTGATGGGTTTTTCACCGGAAGACGCAACCTCGTCAGCGTTCATTCCTTCTGCGTCCGCATTCTTTGTGCGGGGTTTCAATTTCATGAAGAAAGCAGCAAGCGCCGGGTTGATAACCATGGCCACAAAAAGGCTTGAAGAAAGGGTTATAATCACGGTTATGGGCAGAAATTTCATAAATTCTCCCATAATTCCAGGCCAGTATATCATTGGAAAAAACGCCGCGAGCGTTGTAAGGGTAGATCCGATTACCGGGTATGCGACCTCCGAAGTCGCCTTCATGGCAGCTTCTATACGTGGAACACCCTGCTCCATGTAACGGTATATGTTTTCCACAATTACAATCGCATTATCCACCAGCATGCCAAGGGCCAGGGTAAGCGAAAAGAGTACGACAAGATTGAGGGTAATACCTAGCGCATGTAGAATAATGAACGAAAAAAACATGGAAAAGGGAATCGCAAGCCCCACCAGAATGGCATTCCGGATACCCAGTGCAAAAAACAGAACGCCTACGACCAGCAGCAGGCCGGAAAGAATGTTGTTTTCCAGATCCGCAAGCAGCAGCTCAATTCGCCTCGCCTTGTTCATCAACTTGATGATTTTCGTGCCCTGCGGCCATGCAGAAGCTTTTTTGTCAATCAGGACATCCACTGCTTTCACAATGGCAATGATGTTTTCACCGCTTCGTTTTTTAACGGCGATATTGATGGCTTCGTGGCCATTCAAACGGGTCCGGCTTTCCTCTTCTTTAAAGCCATCAACAACCTTTGCCAGATCTTTCAGATATACTGGTTTTCCATTGAATGTCGCAACCACAAGACCGTAAATCTCATCCGGCGTTATAAATTCCCCTGGAACGCGAACCTGATACCGTCCTTCGCCCAGCGTGATCGCGCCTCCTGAAGTGTTTGCATTTTCATTTTTTACAACCGTACTGAAAGCTGTAATTGGAATCCGATAGAATGCCAGCTTGTCCGGATCGACCTCGATTATAATCTCTCTTTCGCGACCGCCGTTTACCTCCACCTCCAGCACACCGGGTATGGACTCAATGTCCTCTTTCAGCTTGTCTGCAATTCGTTTCAGGGTGTTTTCACCGCATGTTCCGGAAAGAGAGTAGACGACAATCGGCAGCTCTGAGAGATTGACCTCAAAAACAGCCGGATCATCCTCGAGATCCGTCGGAAGATCCCGTTTGGCCTCATCCACCTTGTCTTTGACTTTCTGAAGTGCATCATCAATGTCTGTACCGGGAAAAAATTCGATATTGATGCTTGATCTGCCTTCGGCACTCACCGATTTAATATTTTTGACTCCTTTCAGACCTTTCAGCTTTTTTTCAATCGGTATGGTGATGGAGGTTTCAATATCGGAAGAGGCAACACCTTTGTAAATGGTGGAGACAAATACATAGGGAATCGTGATATCCGGATCATCTTCCCTCGGAATAACACTGTAGGAATAAAGTCCTGCAATGATAATGATAAGCGCCATGATAATAACGCTTACCCTGTTCTTTACGGCAGTATCTGAAACAATCATCCTGACAGAGCCTCCAGATTTGAAACCGTTTTGATAATATTGACCTTCTGGCCGTCATTTACACTTCTCTGGCCGACAACAACAACATGCTCACTCGGCTCAAGGCCTTTTGTTACCTGAACCCGCCAACCTTCCTGCAGTCCCAGTTCAATTTTCCGTGACTGAACAATGTCGTCATTCACGACATATACAATGTTCTCTCCATTTATGGTAATGACGGAAAAAAGCGGAATGATGATGGCATTTTCTATCTCGGCTTTAACGATTTCAACCCTTGCGAACATGTCTGGAAGGATTTCACCGGAAGGATTTTCAATCTCAAGTTCCAGCGTATACAACCTTGCCATGGAATCCGTTGATTTTGACAGAAAGTATTTTTTTGCGTGAAAAGTCTTTCCGCCAAGGGCATCAATTTTTACTTCATAATCATCCACGGAACAGACAGCATTTACATCGGATTCTGGAATACCGAGGGTAATCTTTACTTTGTCAATCTGAAGCACCTCGGCTATCGGATCCGAGATGTTCATATACTGCCCGGGTTCGAAATAACGGCGATTTAAAATACCGGAAATTGGAGAACGAATCGTACACCTGTCAAAATTCAATTTTGCACTGTCCATCTGGGCTTTGCCCATGTCCACCATTGCAGTGGCATCATCCAGCTGGGAACGGGTTGCAAGCTGCTCCTGGTAAAGCTTTTCAATACGATCTCTGGAAGACAGCGCGGCCTGATAAGAGGCTTTAGCTGATATCAGCGCATTTTCATAATCCCTGGAGTCGATGATCGCGATAATATCTCCCTTCCCGACCTCTGAACCTTCATCAACAACCTTCTGAATAATTTTGCCGCGCACTTCTGAAAGAATTTTCAGTTTTACCCATGGTTCAACAGCTCCTGGAAAATTGATCCGGTCGCGGATGCTTTCGGGTTTCATCTCCATCGTGACCACATTCACAGAGGAATCACTTTCTTTCAAAGCGGCTTTTTTTTCGGCTTCCAGGGCCTTGGATTTTGACCCTACCGCATATCCGAGTGCAATAATCACCAGAAGGGAAAACAAGATGGGCAGAGATCCCCAGATCAGCTTGAGTGTTCTGTGCTTAAAAGATTTGTTTGAGTTTGTTTGTTCATTTCGCGCCATTTTTATCTCCAGGCCTTATATAAAAACGATCTCTGTCAGATGGTTTGTGAAAAACATTCAGCAACCACATCAATTCATTTTCAAGTTATATCTTTCTTTTATGTCATTCAGGAATGTTCCCCTTGCCTTCTGGAGTTCCAGAAAAGTCAACGACAGTGTATATCTCGCTTCAATCAGTTCTCTTTCCGCATCGGCAAGAAGTGCATTTGCATCGATAACCTCCAGGCTGTCGGCCATACCGGTTTGGAATTGTACTGTAATCGCCTCATAATTCGCCTGGGCTGATTTGAGTTTGTCATTGACTGAAGTGATTAAACTCTCAACGGTTATTAAGTTTCGATAAGCGGTTTCCACCTCAATCGATACCTGCTTCGAATAGTCTTTCACCTGCAGTTCCGCCTGCTTTGACCGAACCCTTGCCTGGCCCAGTTCCGCACTCCGCAGTCCGCCGTCATAAAGGGGAAAGCTCACCTCTGCTCCGACAAATAGCAGGTTTTGATCATAAATGGTAAAAATATTCGGATCCGCATCCACAACTTCATATCCTCCCTGAATAGACAGGGTCGGCCAGTATGCCCCTTTGGAAAGATCGATATTCGATTCCGAAATTTTCAGGGACATCCTCAAGGATTTCAGGTCTTCCCGCTTTTTAAGCGCGGACTGTTTCAGTTCCTCAAGATTACGCTCAAACATGAATTCCGGAAAAGTCTTCGGCACCTTGATCGTAAAATTTTCAGGGAGGTTGACCAGTCTCATGAGCACGGCCCGTGATAAAAATACATTGTTCTTCGAAATCACCAGCTCGGTTTTATACCCGGAAAGGGTTGCCTCAGTCCGATAAAGTTCTGTTTTTGGAACATTTTCCAGTTTTAGCTGCACCAGAACCGCCTCTTTATGGGTTTCCATGCGCAGGACATTGGCCTGTGCGATCTCTTTTCGCTTCATGGCTTTCAGAATATCAAAATAAACAGCCGCGACCTGAAACAGATAGGATTCTCGTACAGCGCTCAGGTCCATTGCGGTTTTCGCAATCTGGTCTTTTGCCATGCCAAAGGCAACGAGTTCCCTTCCGTTCAGCGTAAAAGACTGGCCGAATTTGGCGCCCCAAGTCCATTGGGATCCTGAAATATCAATTTCTTGCTCCCGGTAGCCGCCCCAACTGCCGTAAGCGGTAAAACGCGGCACCAGAACGGCAAAGGCCCTTTCCTTATCCTTTTCTGAAATAACCAGCTCTTTTTCCATGATTTTTATTTTTTCAGAAAAATCAAGAGCCCTCTGATAGAGGTCTGAAAGAGACCACTCTTTTTCTTCGGGCGAATCGGCATTCAATGCAAAAACATTGCTGCTGATTCCAATTACCAACACAAATGTGAGCAAAACCATCTGTATTCTTTTCATGAATTTTTACCTTTAATATTCATGTTTCGAAGATAACACTATACATGCTAAACAATCTATTTCAATAATATTGACGGCTATAGAATGAAAGAATATACTTAAGATGAATCGAGGTTCAATGTCCACATTTTTTTTAAAAAATCAATGTCTGTCGCGTTTTGCTTCAGGCCGCAGGTCATGACATTTGTTTAGATGTACCCCATGACCGGTTTTGAAAATATATAAGGTAACCCAATGATCAGCGTGGAAAATCTGTCAAAAAGTTTTGGAAGCCATATCCTTTTTCAGGAAATGCACTTTAAAATAAACCCCAGAGAGCGAATCGGACTTGTAGGGCGCAACGGGCATGGAAAGACGACTCTTCTTAGAATGTTAACCGGTGATGAGAAACCGGACTCCGGGCAGATATCCATACCTAAAAATTATAGAATCGGTTATGTCCGTCAGACGATTGATTTTAAAAAAGAAACCGTCCTTGATGAATGCATGGGCGGTCTTATGGAATCGGAAGAAGATCATTACTGGAAGGCTGAAAAAATTCTTGCAGGACTTGGATTTTCCAGGGAGGAGATGCAGAAACATCCGAGCCTCTTTTCGGGCGGTTACCAGGTTCGCCTGAACCTTGCCGGGGTCTTGGTCTCGGAACCGGACCTCCTTCTTCTGGATGAACCGACCAATTATCTGGATATTACATCCATCCGGTGGATAGAAAGATTTCTCCTGAACTGGCGTCATGAAATTATATTGATTACTCATGACAGGGGATTCATGGACAAGGTTGTGACGCATACGCTCGGCATCCATCGCAAAAAAGCTCGTAAGATTGCCGGAAACACAGAAAAATATTATTCTCAGATGGCACAGGACGAGGAAATTTTTGAGAAAACCAGACTGAATGACGAAAAGCGGCAAAAGGAGATGGAGATTTTTATCAGCCGCTTCAGAGCAAAAGCACGCCTTGCAAACATGGTACAGTCAAGAGTCAAGACGCTCTCAAAGCTTGGCAAAAAAAATAAGCTGGAAAAAATCAAAACGCTTGATTTTTCCTTCAGAAGCAAGGTGTATAAAGGGAAAATCGTTATGCATGTGCGAAGCCTCTCATTCGGCTATGATCCGGACAAGCCTCTTTTTGCCGACTTGAACCTGACCATCGGTACAGGTGACAGGATTTGTATTGTCGGGAAAAATGGAAAAGGAAAGACAACACTTCTCAGGCTCCTTTCCGCGAAACTCAACCCCCTGCAGGGGGAAGTGATTTACAATCCTGGTATTGTATCCGGAATCTTCGAGCAGACCAATATCAAAAGCCTGGATGACTCCAAAACAGTTGCCGAAGAGATACTCTATACACACTCGGATATCGATCAGCAGACAGCCAGAAATCTTTGCGGAGCCATGATGTTTGAGGGCAATGACGCCCTGAAAAAAATTAGCGTTTTATCCGGTGGCGAAAAAAGCCGTGTAATGCTCGGAAAACTTCTGGCCACCCCCGTAAATCTCCTGCTGCTGGATGAACCTACAAATCATCTTGACATGGAATCCTGCGATGCTTTGCTGGCAGCTATTGACAGTTTTGAAGGCGCGGTCGTCATGGTAACCCATAATGAGATGTTCCTGGATGCCCTTGCCGAGCGGCTTATTGTTTTTCAGGAAGAGGGGGCTTCACTATTTGAGGGAACCTACCAGTCTTTTCTTGAAAAAAGAGGGTGGCATGATGAAACGGAAACCAGAGGGATCTCTGGTGCAAAAAATAAAGACATTATTCAGACTGAAAAACTCTCGAAAAAGGAAATCAGACGAAGGCGTTCTCAAATCATCGCAAAGCGGGCTAAAATTACCAGGCCCATCGAAAAACAGATAGAAGCGATTGAAGATGAGATTGAGATACTGGAGATGGATATGGATAAATACAACAGATCCATGCAGGATGCTTCACAAGCCGGAGATGGTGAAAAAATTGCAACCCTCTCACAATCGATTCACAACTGTCAGTCATCTATGGATAAGCGATTTGATGAACTTGAGGATTTAACAGAAAAATTGCTGAACAAAAAAACCCTCTTTGATCAGGAACTGGAAGCGCTTGAACAGGCCGAAACCTGACTTTTATAGTGACTTGAGGAATATACCTTGGATCGAAAACAGCGGGCATTCATGTGTAAAAAACTCGCCCTATATAAAAAAATCAATGCATTGTGGAAATCTGTATCCGGATGCTCCGTGACCCAGATTCCATATATTGAAATAAAAACATAAATGATGACCAGTTACAGGCCGAAACGGATTTGACATCATGTCATGATTGAGGATATACAGAGAGCGATAATTAGTGAGAAACAGCTCCTTTTTTGCAACAGAAACATTCGTTCATGGATAACAAGAAAAACAGGTTTCAGCTGATATGGGGAATCATGCTTGCGGCAGCAGGTCTGGGAGTTTTTTATCGCATTCCGCAGGTAATGCCAAAAATTGAACAGATCCGGCAGTTCTCATCAGGGCTGGTTTTTATTCGTTTATGCCTTTACCTGATCGGGATTTTGCTCCTCGCCGGCGGCAGTAAAAAAGTGATAGCCTTTTTTAGGAAACCAGACAAAAACAATTCGTATTAATCGGGGTAAGAGATGTCAAACTCCCAGACAAATTCGGTTGCAAATCCTATGGGAAGATGTAACATAATCATTTTCTCTTCTACTGAAATGAGGTCTTGATAATGCCAACGGATACGGTGAATAAAAACGGTTCAAATGTTCAGAGCTTGAGATCCGAAGTGGAGTTTCGGACAAAATCTCAGGAACTCAACAAGAAGATTTTTGCCGCATCGAACCTGGATGAAATTTTAATCGATCTAAAAAATGATATCACTTCATTATTCGATGCCGTGCGGCTTACAATCTACTATATTGATGGTATCAAACGCGAGCTTGTTTCAAGATTTAAATCCGGTGATGAAATCGAGGAGATCCGTGTTCCCCTTTCTCCCAAAAGCATCGCCGGCTACGCGGCATACAAACAAAAAATGCTAAACATCAAAGATGTTTATGATGATAATGAGTTGAAAGCGATTGACCCTGTTCTGGAATTTGATCAGAGCTGGGATGAAAAGACCGGTATCCGAACAACCCAGGTCCTTGTTGCACCCATTATTTTCAAAAAACTGCTTTTAGGCGCAATACAGCTGATTAATCGAAAAAACGGCAGTCCCTTCAACGAGTTTGATGAAAAAAATATTCTGGAACTGTCCGAAACACTGGGAATCGGCCTTTATAACCAGAAGCGAATGGGTGCCGGAAGGGCAGGCCGTAAAAGCAAATATGATTATCTCCTTGAAAATCACATTCTAACCCAGAAAGAACTCAAACGGGTAATTCTTGATTCAAGAGAAAAAAAAGAGCCGGTCGAAGCCATCATGATGAAGGACTATAAAGTCCAGAAAAGAGATATCGGCGAATCATTAAGCCGCTATTATGATGCACCTTTTATCGTTTACAACAAAAATGCCCCGATTCCCGGAGAACTTTTAGCAAATGTCAAGGTTCCTTTTATGCGGAACAACTTTTGGGTGCCTCTTCGGGTCGATGATGACGACTCGGTGATTATCGCCATTGACGACCCTCATGATTTGCAGAAAAGCGGTGAAATCAAATCTCTTTTCCCCGGCCGGAAAATTAAGTTCAACATCTCGTTCAAGGAGGACATACTCTCCTATATCGAGCTTTTTACACATGATGAAAAGGAGCTTGCATCCATCGATGACATCCTGTCCAGACTCCAGGAGGACGAAGAGGAGATCGAAGAGGATGTCTCTCAATTGGATGAAGAAAGCAGCGCAGTCGTTCAGCTGGTCAATAAGATCATTCTCGATGCAAATGCCCGCAATGCATCGGATATCCACATTGAACCCTATCCGGGCAAAAACAATACCCGGGTTCGAATTCGTATTGACGGGGCCTGTACACTCTACCAGACAATTCCTTATCAATATAAGGCCGCCGTCGTATCCCGCATCAAGATCATGTCTGACCTGGATATTGCTGAGCGCCGCAAACCCCAGGATGGAAAAATTAAATTCAAGAAATATGGCGGACTGGATGTAGAACTTCGTGTTGCCACCATACCGACACAGGGTGGTCTCGAAGATGTCGTTATGCGTATCCTGGCTGCCGGCGAACCCCTTCCTCTGAACAAGATGGGTTTCTCAAAACATAATTATGAAAACTTCGTCAGTGTTGTCACACAGCCTTATGGGATAATTTTTGTATGCGGCCCTACCGGTTCCGGAAAGACAACAACACTCCATTCCGCCTTGGGATATATCAACAAAACGGAAACCAAAATTTGGACCGCCGAGGATCCCGTTGAAATTACGCAGAAAGGCCTTCGGCAGGTTCAGGTTAAACCAAAAATCGGATTTGATTTTGCAGCGGCCATGCGGGCTTTTTTACGTGCTGATCCGGATGTCATTATGGTTGGTGAAATGCGAGACAAAGAAACCACGCATATCGGCATCGAAGCCTCTCTTACCGGCCACCTTGTATTCTCGACACTGCATACCAACAGTGCTCCGGAAAGCATTACCCGCCTTCTGGACATGGGAATGGATCCTTTTAATTTTGCGGACGCCATCTTATGCATTATGGCTCAGCGCCTTGTCCGAACTCTATGCAAAAGCTGCAAAAAAAGCTACCATCCAACCCAGGCTGAATTTGACGAACTCGTAAGAGAATATGGCGGGCCTGAAGAATTTGAAAAAACAGGTGTGCAATACACGGATGATTTTACTATTTATAAGATCAATGGGTGTGAAGCCTGCAGCAACACCGGATACCGAGGCAGGATGGGAATCCATGAACTTCTCATGGGTACGGATGAGATGAAGAAACTGATTCAGCTCAACTCCCCAATGGAGGAAATTCGCATGCAGGCCATAAAAGACGGCATGAGAACATTGAAGCAGGATGGGATTGAAAAAATATTTCAGGGGTACTGCGATCTGCTGCAGGTTCGAAAGGTTTGCATCAAATAGCTAGAACCGGTTTTGTCCTGGATCAAACACATACCCCACAGACCGCCGGCTCTTAAAAAATACAGGCTTTTTAGGGTTATCTTCAAAATATTTTCTAAATCGAACGATAAAATTGTCAACCGTTCGAGTTGAAGTCACCCCGGCATATCCCCATCCGATTTCAAGCAGTTTTTTTCTGGACAGGGATTTACCTTTGTTCGTAATAAATAGTTTTAAAAGCTTGATTTCCTGTTCAGTCAGATCGATCTCACCTCTTTTACAAAAGGCTTTGGATTTCTCAAAATCAACACGGTTGGTTCCGAACTCATATATTTTAGGCACAGACACACCGTTTAACTGATTTGAACCGGTTCCAGTTTTGTAAAGAGAAACGCGTTTGAGCAACCGTTCAATACGAAGCAGAAACTCTTCAAGCTTAAACGGTTTCGTCATATAGTCATCGACACCGTAAGAAAGCCCTTTTATCTTATCATCAACAGTCGTTTTGGCGGATAAGATGAGAATCGGTATCTGTTCATCTTCAAGACGGATATTTTGAAGTACGGATAACCCGTCAATACCCGGAAGCATAATATCAAGGACAATAAGATCCGGATTCCATTCCTTCCACAGTTGAAGCGCCGACGTACCGTTTTTGGCAATCATGGCATCGTGCCCTTGCAGAGAAATATTCAGCCTGAGCCCTTCAGCGATATGTTTTTCATCTTCAACAATCAAAATGCGCTTTTTGTCGAATTTTCGCATTAAGATTCCTTTCCCTGTTTTAATTTTTCTTCCTTGAACGGAAGAGTCAGAATAAAGGTTGCACCTTTTCCTTTGCCGCTGCTTTTTGCAATGATTTTTCCCTTATGTATTTTTGCAATGTTCTGGGTAAGATTCAAACCGATGCCGCTGCCTTTTGCGGACATGTTATCCGCTTTACCAGCCTGATAAAATTTTTTAAATATTTTTTTAAGATCCGCCTTGTCCAGTCCAATACCGTTATCGGAAAACATCACCAGCTGTTTTCTGTTTTTTTTCTCAAGCTCTATATCGATGCAGGGTATTTCTGAACTGTTGTATTTAATCGCGTTGGTTAGAATATTCATTAAAAGCATTTCAAACAGAGGGAGATCAATTGAAACTAAAACCGGTTCTTCCGAAAATTTGTTCCGGATAGTGATCTTGCAGCTTCGGAAAAGGTGTTTGTTGTTTTCACAGAACCGTCTGATCACATCGATCAGATCCGATTCGATAAATTCGCCTTTATAGCTCTTACTCTCAATCTTGGCGATATTCAAAATACTGCTGATATTCTCAGACAAACGTCCTATATCCAAAAGCATATAGCGGACGTACTTCTTACGATCTTCGGCTGAAAGTTCATGTCTTAAAAACGTTTCCAGGTAAAGCTTGAGAGAGGTTACCGGGGTTTTAAGCTCATGAGTGAAGCTGTTTATAAAATTATTCTGAAGTCGATACACTTGATATGCTTTTTGATGGTATATAAAAATAAACATAATCCCCATCAGAATAATTCCCACCAGAATGGAAAGAACAACAATGACAACCCAGGTTTGAGACTCAAGAACCTGGTCCGGGTTGAGATCGAATTTCCGCACCAGTTCATTGAGGCCCTCACTGGCTTCCACATACCAGTAAATATACAGAAAAAGGGATGAGATTAGAGCAATGATTGATAAAATAAATATAAATATCGGATGGAAAATCCATTTTGACTGGTTCATGGCTGAAAAGTATAACAACCCCATATTGATGTCAACTTGAGTATTATTATTGACACATGAATGGTATTATTTTAGTTATCAGATGTTGCGATCCAACCTGTTATCCGTTGCAGGCGGCGGGCATCTGCTTTTTTTTATGATTCAAAATCAGATAGTTAAATAATTCAACCTCATGGAATGGCAGCCAGTAAAATGATTTCCCATATCAAAATGCCGGCATGAAAATGCAGTTATTCTAATGAAACGAGAGAACAACAGGAGTTATGGAGATTATGAAAAATCCTGATTATAATGAGATATTTGCGGAAGAAGAAAAGGAAATTTTACAAGAGATCATGAATATTGCGTTTGGCAATGCCACTGCCGATCTCGCAGGAGTGATCGACATATATGTTGTCTTAAGCGTTCCTAACATACAGGTTATCAGCATTGGAACCTTGCCGGAATATTTAAAGGAAGAGTTGAATGCTTCGGGTAAAACAAATATTGTGGATCAGCGCTTCTGGGGAGATTTCAACGGTTCCGGATTTCTGGTTTTTCCTACAGGATCGGGGGAAGATCTTATCTCTCTGCTTGAAGAAAAAAACATCGACAGTTATCGTCTCAAACCGAAAGATCTTTTAGAAAGAGAGATTTTAACAGAAATCGGAAACATCCTCATCGGTGCGTGTGTCGGAAAAATGTCCGAACTGCTGAATACATTTGTAACCTATTCCCCTCCCCGTGTCATAACCGAAATAGACTACGAGTGTGATCATCTTGTTGATCAGTTTGATCCATCTCAGCCCGCGATCGTTATGAAAACCCTCTTTAAGTTCAAACAAAAAGATATCAATGGATTCCTGTTAATACTTACAAATCAGGAGTCGATCGGATGGCTTCGAAAATCTTTGAATGAGTTCATGGATTCGTATGAATAATCTCAATCAAAAAGTGGTATTATCAGCTTGATTTTTATACAGAACCAGTATTAATTTTCAATTTTCACGTCGATTTAAATATTGACTTGACCCGCCTATCTGTTGTACATAAGATTGATTTTCATTATCGGGAAATACAATATAGCGGAGGCGAAAGCACGCCTCCGCTTATTCATTATTATCAAAGAAAAGGAGACTATCAGATCATGGCAGGTGCAAAAGAAATCAAGGAAAAACCACTGGAAAAATTAACAGCCAAAGAACTTCGCGTAATTGCCTTTGAGATCCCCGAAATTTCCGGAGTCCATGGAATGAACAAATCCGAGTTGATAAGTGAAATCAAGAAGGCCAGAGGGATTGAAGAAAAAAAGGAACTGAAAAAAAGCTCCTCGGTTCGAGAACTGAAGGTAAAAATAAGCGAGCTGAAAAGAAAGCGCGATGAAGCAATACAGGCAAAGGATTCAAAAAAAACATCCATGTTCAGGCGACGCATCAGCAAGCTTAAGAAAAAAACAAGACACGCAGCATAAGGAGAAACAGCAGGAAAGACTGCTTTTTGTATTATCTGAAACAATATGGTCAAGATTGATCCGAATTCCGTAGCTTTCGATATTGATGGCGTTGTCGCTGATACCATGTCCCTGTTTATTGATATCGCAAGGGATGAGTTCAACCTGAAAAATATCCAGTACGAACAGATTACATCCTATTCCCTTGAGGAATGCCTTGATATTAATAAAGAAATCATGGCTTCAATCGTAAAAAAACTTCTGGACGGAAATTATTCCGCAACGCTTCAGCCGATCAAGGACGCGCCACAAGTTCTTTCCAGGCTGGGGCGAAAACATGGACCGGTTCTGTTTGTCACAGCGAGGCCCTATCCCGGCCCCATAACGGAATGGATTCTGGAAAATCTTTCTCTGGAACAGCCGTCGATTGAAATCGTCGCTACCGGCTCTTTTGACGCAAAAGCAGAAATTTTAAAGGACAGGAACATTTCCTATTTTGTCGAGGACAGGCTTGAAACATGTTTTACGCTGAAAGAAGCGGGCATAACTCCAATTCTTTTCAAACAGCCATGGAACAGAAAGAATAGCCGGTTTATCGAAGTCGGTTCATGGAACGAACTGGAAAACCTTATTGCATTCTGATGAAATCTACTCCGGTGAAAAGATGTGTAACCTTGTTTCTCGAAACACTTATTTCAGAAAAGGGATTCTCTGAGAATACTTGCAGAGCTTACCGATTGGATCTGTCTGAGTTTATAGACTTCGCGGTACAACTAAAAAACAAGGAAACTCATAAGGGAGAAAACAATAACCCCCTTCTATTGGAAGAGGTGGACAGTTTTTTGATCCGGGGATATCTCGGTTATTTGCATAAGAAGAAAAACAGAAAATCTTCTATTGCTCGAAAGCTTTCCACCCTGCGTTCTTTTTTCAAATATCTTGCAAAACATGGCATGATCTCAGACAACCCGGCAAAAGCGGTTATCACGCCAAAACAGGAAAAACCAATTCCGGCATATCTGCCTGTGGATGACATGTTTCGACTGCTTGATTTTTTTAAGCAGGATACGCTGCTTGGAAGGCGTAACAGAGCTATATTTGAAACCCTTTACTCAACCGGAATCCGGATATCGGAGCTTGCTGGGATGAATGTTTCCGATGTTGACTTTTCCGCCCAGATCATACGGGTTCTTGGCAAAGGAAACAAAGAACGGATTGTTCCGGCTGGTGCAAAAGCAATGGAAGCCATCAATGAATACCGAAAAATGCTTTTGCAGGAAATGTCATTTCGCCGAAACAAAGCGGATGGCAGCGAGGTGGACCCTCTGTTTCTGAATAAAAACGGAGGAAGGTTGACAGCCCGATCCATCCGCAGGATTTTGGACCATGCAGTACGGGAATGTGGTCTTGCTCAACCCTTATCCCCACACGGCATGCGTCATTCATTCGCCACACATATGCTGGAGGCGGGCGCGGACCTGAGAGTTGTTCAGGAGCTCCTTGGTCACAAAAGCCTTTCAACAACTCAAAAATATACGCATGTCACGATTGACAAGTTGATGGAAATTTACGATAAGGCCCATCCCAGAAAATAGTGAGCGTCATGCCGGAAATGAAGGACAGATATTATGGAAAATTTTCACGGAACAACAATATTGGCTGTGCGTCTTAATGGTAAAGTGGTTGTTGCCGGCGACGGACAGGTCACCCTGAACAACAGCATTGTAAAGCACCATGCCAAAAAAGTTCGACGGATTTACAACAACAGCATCATCGTTGGATTTGCCGGGGCAACGGCAGATGCACTGAATCTTTTTGATCGTCTTGAAAAAAAACTGGAGCAGTTTAACGGAAATCTGACCCGGGCGGCAGTTGAACTGGCAGGTGACTGGCGGACTGATAAGTACTTGAGACGTTTAGAAGCCATTATGATTGCCGTTGATCATTCCAAGACGTTTCTGATTTCCGGAAACGGTGATGTGATTGAACCGGATGAAGAATATATCAGCATCGGCTCCGGCGGGGTAGCTGCACAGGCTGCTGCAGCGGCGCTTCTAAAGCATTCGAATCTGGATGCCAGAAATATCGTGGCCGAAGCGATGAAAATTGCTTCTTCAATTTGTGTGTTCACAAATGATTTCATAACAATCGAGGAGATGTGACCTTCCGCGATTTATACAACAAAAGCAGGCGGCAAAAAACATAAAGATACCATGTAAAGATTGTGGCCAAAGCACTAACGGAAACGATGGAACAGATACGATGAGTGATTTAAAACCAATAGAAATTGTTCGGGAGTTGGATAAATATATAATCGGGCAAAACAAGGCGAAACGTTCTGTTGCGATTGCGCTTCGTAACCGGTGGCGCAGAAGGCAGGTAGACCCGGAACTCCGGGATGAGATTGCACCTAAAAATATTATCCTTATCGGACCGACAGGCGTCGGCAAAACGGAAATCGCGAGAAGACTGGCAAATCTGACGGATTCTCCTTTTTATAAAGTCGAAGCATCCAAATTTACAGAAGTCGGCTATGTCGGCAGGGATGTTGAATCCATGGTCAGGGATCTTCTGGAACTCACGGTCAACCAAATCAAATCAGAAGAGAGAGACGCCGTAAAGGAAAAAGCCAGACAGATTGCGGAGGAGAAGATGCTTGATCTCCTTTTGCCCAAATCGCAGCCTTCCCGGTCAACCCCGGATACCGATGCCAAAGAGACACCGTTTGAACTGATTACGGAAAACGCTATGGAAGCTCCTTCTTCCACGCGGGAGAAGCTTCGCCAGATGCTTAAAAACGGCAAAATGGATAATCGGTTTATTGATCTTGATATTACTGAAAAAAATATGCCGGTTGTTGAAATCTTTTCAAATGTCGGTATGGAGGAGATGGGGATAAATTTCAAGGATATGCTTGGCAACCTGATGCCGAAAAATACAAAACGGCGAAAAATGAAAGTTGCGGAAGCTTTTGAAATAATAGCAGATGAAGAAGCCAAAGGTCTCATCGACATGGACAGGGTCATCCGAAAAGCCATTGAAAAAGTGGAGCAGTCCGGCATCATTTTTCTGGATGAGATCGATAAAATTTCCGCCAAGAACAGTGGGCAGGGACCCGATGTATCACGGGAAGGTGTCCAGCGAGACCTTCTTCCAATTGTTGAAGGCAGTACCATTACAACGAAATATGGTCCTGTAAAATCAGATCACATCTTGTTTATTGCTTCCGGCGCATTTCATAGTTGCAAACCATCGGATCTGATACCGGAACTTCAGGGAAGATTCCCCATTCGGGTTGAGCTTAACGCTCTTGGAGCCGTTGAATTTATAAGAATATTGACTGAACCCAAAAATGCGCTTATTCTGCAATATCTGGCCCTTTTGAGAACCGAAGGCGTGGAAGTGGTTTTCGAAGATACCGCGATACAGGAAATCGCGCAGGTCGCCGAGGATGTGAACAACCAGACCGAGAATATCGGGGCAAGAAGGCTTCATACGCTCATGGAATGTCTGCTGGAAGATATTCTTTTTCAAGCCCCTGACGTGGAACAGAAAAAAATCATCATTGACGGGGAGTATGTGGCCAATAAATTTAAAAATATAAAAGATGATAAAGACTTGAGCAGATTTATCCTGTAGAGGCGATTTAAAAAACAGTAACGAACCAATCCTGATTTTGAGCCGAACGAAAATGAAACCAGCGGATACCCTTACAAATCCAAATGCAGCAGATATCCTGATCGAATCACTGCCCTATATCAAACGTTTTTACGGCAGGACGATTGTCGTCAAATACGGTGGCCATGCCATGGTTGATGAACAATTGAAAAAAGATTTTGCCAAAGATATCACACTGCTTAAATTTATCGGCCTGAACCTGGTCGTCGTACACGGAGGAGGCCCGCAGATCAATTCCGTTCTCGAGCAGATGGGCATCAATTCAACATTTGTAAGAGGAATGCGCCTCACCGATCAACCCACCATGGATGTTGTTGAAATGGTTCTGGGCGGAAAAATAAACAAGGCAATTGTCGCCCAGATCAATCGGGAAGGCGGCAACGCCGTGGGACTCAGCGGCAAAGACGGAGGGCTTATTCATGCAAAAAAACTTCGAATCATGCACCAGGCAGAGGCGGACAAGCCGCCTGAAATCATTGACCCGGGCCTTGTAGGCGAAGTTACCCGCATTGATCCCTGCATTATTGATACCCTGGCGAAGAAAGGCTTCATTCCGATCATCGCGCCTGTCGGAACAGGAGAACAGGGGGAGACCTTTAACATCAATGCGGACCTTGTTGCCGCTAAAATTGCAATCGCTCTGTCTGCAGAGCGCCTTATCTTATTAACAGATGTCGACGGGGTTCTGGATCGCAGCGGGAATCTTATCTCATCAATCAGTTCTTCTGAAATCGACAGCATGATTCAGAATAATATTGTAACAGGCGGTATGATTCCAAAAATCGAATATGCAATGGAGTCGGTTAAAAACGGTGTTAAGAAAGCACATATCATAAACGGAACCAGACGTCACTCGCTACTTCTGGAACTGTTTACAGATAAAGGAATCGGAACGGAATTGACGGAATGAAATCAGATATCATTAAACAGGCGGACAGCGTCATTGCATCAACATACAGCCGTTTCCCACTGGTTTTAACAAAAGGTCAGGGATGTGTTGTTTATGATGCTGACGGAAAAAAATATATCGATTTCCTGGCGGGGATCGCGGTCTGCAATCTGGGGCATGCGCATCCAAGAATCGTTGAGGCGCTTACAAAACAGGCGGCTGAACTTTTTCATGTTTCCAATCTCTACTATACCATGCCACAGGTAGCGCTTGCCTCAAAACTGGTTGAAAAAAGTTTTGCAGACCGTGTGTTTTTCTGCAACAGCGGTGCGGAAGCAAATGAGGCAGCCATTAAGCTTGTCCGTAAATACTTTCATAATAAGGGGGAGCCGGAGCGCTGCCGGATTATCACAATGGAAAAATCGTTTCATGGCAGAACGATGGGGACACTGTCAGCTACCGGGCAGAAGAAAATACGCGCCGGGTATGAGCCGCTGCTCGATGGATTTGATTTTGTTCCGTTTAATGATATCGAGGCCATCAAAAATGCCATTACATCGGAAACATGCGCTGTGATGCTGGAACCCATTCAGGGTGAAGGCGGTGTCCGATGCCCCGGAGAGGGGTATCTAGAATCGGTAAGACAGCTTTGCGATGATTCCGGAAACCTTCTTATTTTTGATGAGATACAAACCGGAATCGGGCGAACCGGAAAACTGTTTGCCTATGAGCATTTTAGCCTGACACCTGATGTCATGAGTCTGGCCAAAGCGCTGGGGAACGGCCTTCCTATCGGAGCCATGCTGGCTTCGGAAAAAATTGCAGCGGCATTTTCTCCCGGTGCACATGCATCCACTTTTGGCGGAACGCCCCTTGTAACAGCGGTTTCACTTGAAGTTCTGAAAGTCATGGAAGAGGATGATGTTGTTGCTCGATGTGAAAAGACAGGGGCTTATTTCAAAGAGCAGCTCGTAAGGCTGAAGAAAAAGCACAACGTAATTGAAGACGTGAGGGGAGTCGGACTCCTGCTGGGAATGGAACTGAAGATACCTGGCGGACCTGTTGTCAATCAATGCATGGAAAAGGGTTTTCTGATCAATTGCATACAGGAAAAAATTTTGAGGTTTGTTCCTCCGCTTATCATTGAAAAGGAAAATATCGATAGCCTGGTCGTGTGCCTTGATGAAATTTTTTCAAAAGAGGCATGATGAGGCGATCAAACGAAAACAGAAAAAAATAGATTGAATCAAGGCTGTTGCCGCGGCTCAATTTATTCAAGTATTGTGAGGTTGTTTTGAAAAAGGATATACTGACACTCCTTGATCTGACGGAAAATGATTTTCAAAACCTTTTTCAGCGTGCATCTAAACTGAAAAAAAGGCATCGAAAAGGAATTCTGGATCAGCCGCTTGCCGGGAAAAGCCTGGGGCTTATTTTTGAAAAACCATCCACGCGAACGAGGGTTTCATTTGAGACGGCTATGATCCAGCTTGGTGGAACTCCGATCTTTATCAGTGCCAAAGACACTCAGATCGTCCGAAATGAGCCGGTCAGGGATACGGCACGGGTTCTGTCCCGGTATATTGATGCGGTTGCCATACGAACCTTTTCACAGGATCTTCTTCAGGGGTTTGCCGAGTTTTCAGATATCCCCGTGATCAATGCTCTCACCGATCTGTATCATCCCTGCCAGGTTCTGAGTGATCTGCTGACAATCATTGAGTGCAAGGGCGGATATCGTAATCAGAAAATTGCCTGGATCGGTGATGGAAACAACGTGGCCCACTCCTGGATAAATGCAGCAGCCATTATCGGGCTTGATCTGACCCTTGCCTGCCCAAAGGGATATGAACCGAACCGGGAAATCATGGAAAAAGCACTCGGCCTGAACCGGGGAAAGATTGAAGTGACAAACGATCCCCATGAAGCGACTGCCGGAGCGGATATCATTTATACGGATGTCTGGGCCAGTATGGGGCATGAAAGGGAGCAGACCATACGAAAAGATGTGTTCGGTCCTTTCCAGGTCAATGCGAATCTCCTCCAAAAAGCTTCAGATGATGCGATTGTAATGCACTGCCTCCCGGCTCATCGTGGAGAGGAGATCAGCGAGGAGGTTCTTGAGGGGCCTCAATCCGTTGTGTGGGATCAGGCGGAAAACAAAATGCACATGCATAAGGCGATCCTTGAAATTTTGATAACCGGATTCAAGAAGGAGAAATAATCGTGTCTGATATTCAAAAAGTTGTACTGGCATACTCCGGGGGCCTGGATACATCGGTGATCCTGAAATGGCTGGTCGAAACCTATGATTGTGAAGTAATCACGTTTTCAGCCGATATCGGCCAGGAAGAAGAGCTTGACCGGATAGAAGAAAGAGCATTGAAAACAGGAGCTTCGAAAGTATATATCGATGACCTAAAGGAAACCTTTGTGACGGATTTTGTATTTCCCGCTTTTCGGGCAAACGCAATTTACGAAGGGCAGTATCTTCTTGGAACCTCCATTGCCAGGCCGCTTATCGCCAAACGCCAGATGGAAATTGCCGCGATTGAAGGCGCAGAAGCGGTCAGCCATGGCGCAACCGGAAAAGGGAATGATCAGGTTCGGTTTGAGCTCGGATATCTCGCTCTTGATCCGTACATTAAAATTATCGCGCCCTGGCGTGAATGGAGCCTGAATTCCAGAACCGAACTGATGGCCTTTGCCGAAAAACACGGAATCGAGGTTCCGACAACACCTCAAAAACCTTACAGCTCTGACCGGAATCTCCTTCATATCAGTTTTGAAGGAGGGGTTCTTGAAAATCCCTGGAATGAGCCCTCAAACGACATGTTCGTGCTTTCCGTTTCGCCTGAAGAGGCTCCAGACAAATCTGAAATTATCGAAATAACTTTTGAAAAAGGAAATCCCGTATGCATCAACGGTAAAGTCATGACCCCTGCGGGTCTTTTAAAGGCGCTGAACACACTGGGCGGACGCCATGGAATCGGAAGAGTTGATATTGTCGAAAACCGTTTTGTGGGAATGAAATCCAGGGGCGTTTACGAAACACCTGGAGGGACCATATTACGGACAGCCCACATGGCTATGGAATCCATCACCATGGATCGAGAGGTGATGCATCTCCGTGATTCACTGATACCGAAATATTCTGAATTGATTTACAATGGTTTCTGGTTTTCGCCTGAAATGTCCCTGATGCAGAAAATGATCGATCATACCCAGGAAAATGTATCCGGTATCGTACGCCTAAAACTGTACAAGGGGAATGTGATGGTTCTTGGCAGGAAATCGGATTATTCCCTTTACAGTGAAGATTTCGCCACATTTGAAGATGACAGCGTTTACCGACAGAAAGACGCAGAAGGTTTTATCAGACTGAATGCACTGAGGCTGCGCATTCAGAACCTGATGAAATTAAAAACAAAAAGCATATAGCCGACTGAAAAACAGCGAGGAATGTATGTCTGAGAAGCCTTGGGATGGACGATTTTCTGAGAAAACCGATACAAATGTTGAAGCGTTTACTTCTTCTATCAACGTGGATAAACGCCTCTACCATCATGATATTGAAGGAAGTATTGCCCATTGCAGGATGCTTGCAAAAGCATCGATCATTTCGGAAACAGACGCAGACGCCATTATTCAGGGTTTGGGCAAGGTCAGAAAGGAGATCGAGAGAGGTGAATTCGTATTCGATGACAGTCTGGAAGACATTCATATGCATATCGAAAGCAGTCTGGCTGAAAAAATTGCCAAGGCTGCCCAGAAACTTCATACTGCTCGAAGCAGAAATGACCAGGTTACACTGGATACCAGGATGTATCTGAAAGACGCGGTAAAAAGCATCATTCAGTTGCTCGCATCTCTGAGGCTTATCATCGTCAAGCTCGCGAAGGATAATCTGGAGACAATCCTGCCGGGATATACCCACTTGCAAAGAGCGCAGCCGGTTCTTTTTGCTCATCACATGATGGCATATTATGAAATGTTTACAAGAGATTCCCAAAGGTTTTCAGACGGTATGAAGCGGATAGATGTAAACCCGTTGGGAAGTGCCGCCCTTGCCGGTACGACCTACCCGATTGATCGGGACTATACCTCGGAGCAGCTCGGTTTCGCCAATACATCAAGAAACAGCATCGACTCCGTATCAGACCGGGATTACATAATCGAGTTTCTTTCATCCGCAAGCATTTGCATGATTCATTTTTCACGAATTTCAGAAGAACTGATTCTATGGTCTTCCTGTGAATTTAATTTTATTGAACTGCCGGATTCCTTTGCTACCGGCAGCAGCATCATGCCTCAGAAAAAAAATCCGGACGTACCGGAACTGGTTCGGGGTAAAACCGGCCGAGTGTTCGGCAATCTGATGGCGCTCCTGACAATTATGAAATCTCTTCCGCTTGCATATAATCGTGACATGCAGGAAGACAAGGCCCCGCTTTTTGATACCATTGATACCCTTAAGGCGTGTATTGATATTTATATCAAAATGTTGCCCAAAATAAAAATCCATCAGGACAAAATGCTGGATGCGACAAAAACAGGTTATTTAAATGCAACAGATATGGCGGATTATCTTGTAAGCAAAGGCATTCCGTTCCGGGAAGCCCATGCCTGCGCAGGGAAGGCCGTAAATTATGCCATCGGAAAAGGAAAAGAACTGCATGAACTTGATTTGGAAGAGCTGAAGATTTTTTCCAATAAAATCGAAAAAACCCTATTTGCTTTTCTGGAAACCCATGCAGTGGTCGACAGGCGGAAATCTTTTGGAGGTACAGCGACCGAGAATGTAAAGGCGGCTATCCAAACTGCCGAGAAGGAGCTGGAAAATGAATTTTCAGTATTCAGGACGTGATCATTTCATGAACCTGACAAATTTCCTGAATCCGAGAAAGCCGATGAACTTTATGGAAAGCGGCTTTAAGGGAATCAGGACTGTTTCGTCTGCAGGAGTTGCAGCCCTTGTTGTTGCAATGATTCTCCTGTTATCCGGATGCGGCAAAAAAGGCCCTCCGGTGCCGCCTCGCCATGAAATTCCTCCGCCGGTAACCGATCTGTCATGGGAGATCAACCAGCAGATCCTTACGTTATCCTGGACAGTGCCGAAGGTGGAAAGTCCAATCCGTTTGGCTGGATTTAAAATATACCGTTCCCGAAAACGGTTATCTGTTTCGGATTGCCCTGATTGCCCCGGCATCTTTGAACCGGTTGCTGATCGTGTAATCAAAAATCCCATAAGCCGGGATCAAGGTGGTGAAAGAAAAATGTATACCGAGGATCTGGAAACAGATTCCAGGTATGAATACAAGGTTGTTGCGTACACGGAAAACGGAATCAGCAGTCCGGATTCCAATATTGTTGGTTTTGATTATCAGGTTCGTGTGGAAAAAGACCAGTCGGAAGTCAGGCAGTGACAAAAACTGAAAATCACCTTGTGTATCTTTCAATTGGTTCCAATATGGGGGATCGTTATTCAAACTGTTTAAAAGGCATTCGCCTGCTGGGAAAAGCAGATGCCGTCAGCATACTGGAACAGTCGCCATTTTACATGACAAAGCCGGTTGATTATTTAGATCAGGACTGGTTTATAAATGGTGTTGTCAAACTCAAAACAACGCTTGATCCCTTTCCGCTTTTGCGGGTTTTACAGGAGATCGAGAAAAAAAATGGAAGAAAATCAGGCGGCCTCCGGTTCGGCCCCCGCATTCTGGATATGGATATCATTTTTTACGATGATTTTGTCATGAATCATGCCGAACTTGTCATTCCGCACCCCAGGATGCATAAAAGATGTTTTGTTTTAAAACCCCTTTGTGATATAGACCCGGGTGTTGTTCATCCGGTTCTCAACAAAGCCATACAGTCGCTGTTATCGAATATCGACGGCTGCGACCAGGAGGTTATACCCTTATAGATGTTAATAATAAAACTGCTCCTCATTATTGGGATCATCTATGCCGTTATCAAAATTCGAAACGTTCTGAAACGGTTGAGCGAACCCAAAAAACAACACTTTCCGGGAATGGCCCAAACCAGAATTGATGATGTCATGATAAAAGATCCTTTCTGCGAAGTATACTTTCCTAAACGGGAGGGACACCATTTGAAATATAACGGAAAGGATCTGTATTTTTGCAGCAGCGCATGCAGGGAAAAATTTATTGCTGCCCAGCCGCCTGAAAGATAACATAGGGCTCAAGAGGCAAGCGGGAAACCTCTCTTTTTTGCCCATACGCTTTGACGGACTGACAGCTCGTTCCTGTAAAAGGTATACAGATTGAAATCGTTAAGCTTTTTTGCTTTTCGGAATACCACACAAGATTGAATGTTTTAAATTGGCCTTATAAGGCCGCTAATTATCGTAGAAGGAGGTTTTGACTCAATGAAATTTTTTATCGACACTGCAAATATTGAAGAAATTAAAGACGCACTCAGCATGGGTATGGTTGACGGGGTTACCACAAATCCTTCACTGATTGCAAAGGAGAAAGGCAATTTTAAAGACATTATCAATGAGATCTGTAAAATTGTCGACGGCCCGGTCAGTGCGGAGGTAATCAGTATCGATACCGAAGGAATGGTAAGTGAAGCCCGACCACTTGCAAGCATCAGTGAAAATATCGTCATCAAAATTCCCATGACCATCGATGGAATCAGGGCGACACGTATTCTCGCTTCAGAGGGAATCAAGACCAATGTCACACTGGTATTTTCTCCGCTTCAGGCGCTCATGGCTGCAAAAGCCGGCGCCACGTATGTCAGCCCTTTTATCGGGCGGCTGGATGATCTTTCACAGGACGGACTGGTTTTAGTGGAACAGATTGTTGATATTTATAATAATTATGCATATAATACCGAAGTAATCGTGGCCAGTGTACGAAATCCGCTTCATGTCCTTGAATCCGCTCTGCTTGGTGCCGATATTGCAACAATTCCCTATAATGTCCTCAGCAAGCTTGCATCGCATCCAATGACAGACATCGGGCTGAAAGCTTTTTTGAATGACTGGAAAAAAACCAATAAATAAAACCGGACAAAACGGTAGAATGATGCTTCAACGGTTTCGTATCGTTAATATATTACTTAACCCGAACGTATTGACCATGTTTCGCATGGCCGCGAGCCCTATAATTGTTGTCCTTCTATTGTTTCCGCCGAACAGAATAAGCACTTTTTTTGCCGCTCTGGTTTTCAGCCTGGCGGCAATCACCGATTATTTTGATGGATTTCTTGCAAGACGAGGCGGCCTGGTATCAAACTTCGGGAAAGCCATGGACCCATTGGCGGACAAGCTTCTTGTTTCTTCCTCTTTGATTATGCTGCTCAACTATGATTGGATTCCGGCATGGATGGTTTGCATCATTATCGGAAGGGAGCTTGCCATCACAGGGCTTCGCGGCATTATAGCGGAAAGAGGAGAGGATATTTCAGCTTCATGGCTTGGAAAATATAAGGTTGGTTTTCAGATTGCAGCGATTATACCGCTTTTGCTTCATTACCGTTATTTTGGATTGAATATGCAGGGAATCGGAACCTTTTTTATCTGGGGCGCCCTTGTATTCACGCTCTGGTCCGGTGCTGACTATTTCATAAGATTTCGAAAACTTCTAAAAAATTGATCTGTTTTTTTATTGACAACAATAAATTAAAAAGTTAAAAAATAAATTTTGCCGAGCGGGAATAACTCAGTGGTAGAGTGCAACCTTGCCAAGGTTGAAGTCGCGGGTTCAAATCCCGTTTCCCGCTCCATTTTTTTTATGGGGCGGCATAGCCAAGTGGTAAGGCATCGGTCTGCAAAACCGATATTCTCCGGTTCAAATCCGGATGCCGCCTCCAGAGAAATCAAGGGTCTACGAGAAAATCAGTATCTTGTAGGCCTTTTTTGTTTTCTTATAAGTTGTCCTATAGTGTCCGGAAAGTTCTAAAAAAATACCTTTTTGACCTACGAAGTCCCCCCAAAAGTCACCACATAATAAATATCATGTGCTATTTTTAGATTGACATAATAGATAGCGTTTGCTGTTTATATGCAAAAACATACCGGAACCGGAGGAGTTATGACAACTTATTCCATTGATATTTTTAAAGATCGGTTTACGCAAAAGGAAGTTCTGAATCTTTTACCTATGATGGATCAGGCGACTTTGCAAACGTGGGTTAATCGCAAACAGATTTCTCCGAAAGAATCAGTAGGAACCGGTCGTGCTCGTTTATACAGTGGCAGTGATCTGATTCAAATATTAACAATGAGACTCCTCACTACGATGGGGATGAATCTCACAAGTGCTGTTAAAATGAGTCGTATCGTTGTGGACTATGTAAAAGAAGAGGCGATAGGGATTTCCAAATTTAAAAAACCTAACATCATTTTTTGGGCCGATCCTTTCACGGGTGATTATTTTTTTAACGTGGTTGATGACGAGGAAGATCTGGAAACACCTCCCCCCCCTATTTGCAGCATAATTGACATTAAAGGGATTTGCGATACCGTTTTTAATAGAATCAAAGAGTTATACGGTGATGATGAATAACGAATATTTTGATACACAAGTCGCTTCAAAATTTTTAAAAAGGACGCCCGGAGCAGTTCGCAATTTGGTGATGCGTCGTAAAATTCCTTACCGGAAAGTGGGAGGGCGGCTCATGTTTATTAAAAGTGAACTTGAGGAATGGATCAAATTTTCACCCGGTGTGACTCTGGAGGAATTAAAAAATCAAATGTGATCAGCGCCGGGATGGGTTCCGGTGATAAGATAGCCCCTTCAAACACCTGAGGGGCTACTGATCAAAACAGAGGGTGTTGGCTGTCAAAGAAACAAGGTAATGGATACGGTAAAGGAACATTTGTCGAAACGAGAATGTTACTATCACCGGCATATTTGAGCTTGGGAAAACCGGGATCTGGTCAAAACGTGTCGAGTTGCTCCGTTCAAATCCTAAATTCATTACTGCTTAAACGCAGGTTCGCTTATATATAAAAAACAGAAAGGGAAATAAGGAACGAATACGAACAGATGACAATCAATTTATGATGACCTACAAGGAATCACAAAATAGCCCTTTCAACTTTACTCAGTCACGAATCACAAGGACCATTGATGAACTACTATCCAAGGACTTTATCGCTACTATAGATCCGGGCGGAGCTTACAATAAACATAAAGCTGTATATGAATTGGTCGATGATTGGCAAAATTGGAAACCGGGTGATCCTCCAGTCAGGACAAGAGGCAGGGATGTTTAACGAGGTTGGCAGGGTCAAGGTAAGGGTGCCATTGAAAAATTTCAACACACGCGGACGTTGCACATAGACACACACGCCGACGTTGCAAGGAATTTAGAAAATGTATGAGGGGCACACACGCAGACGTTGCACACCAATTATGGTTGATTTGAATGATTGAGAAAATAATATCAATGAGATACACTGTTTTTAGGGAGACACATACGTCGGTGTGTGCGTTATCGTGTATACCATGCTCAACATGGTTTATTTAAACGACAAACAAAAAGGAAAGTAAAATGGAAAATAATAAAGGAAGCTTTACTTTAATGAAAGCAATCGTTGCCGTAATTTTAGGCATAGTCTCACTTTTTGGCATTTTTCAGGGTGCTGTCACATTTTTGGAAGGAAAAGTTCAAAAGCTTGCAGCGGATGAAAAATTTATAAAAACTTTAGCAAACCGTATTCGCCCTACGGCAATGTTTGAATTTAATTGGGAAGGGAAATTGAGCATTCTATATGATGCCGGCGCTATGCAGCATATTGAAGAGATAAAAGTCAAAGTTTTAAATGAGCCTTTAAAAATAACTAATCAACTTAATCAGTTAAAGCTTATTGTAACACCCAAAAAACATCTTAGTTACCCACCCTTAATTCAAAGCATAGATGATAGCGATTTTAGTATTGAAATTAAAAGAGGTCAAAATTTTGATTGGGAGTATACATTTGTCGCAAGTGACGGGATATTTGTAGATGATGAGTTTAAGCCAGAAGAAGATCCAAAAAAATCATAGCTAAGTATCGTATCGAAGTCTTATTGGACAACTAAACGAAAGGAGACCAAAATGGCTGAGAAAGAGAAAAAATGTGAGGATTGTGAGTATTGGAGAAAAGACCAGAGTACAGCGGCTGGAGAATGCAGAAGAAACGCTCCCACATCAGGAGGTGATAGATCAAGATATCGCTGGCCACTGACTGAACCGCAAGATTGGTGTGGCGAGTACGGTGAGTTGAAACAGACCGGAGATCCAAGTGTCACAACGGTATTTTGATTTGAATATAAAAAAGACCGATCCTCTTTATTGTTCATCAGCATGGCAACGATATCGACGGTGGCACAAAATAAACAACCCATTGTGCGAGCTTTGCCTTGCCGATGGGAGGCTAACACCGGATTTTTTTATTTACGGATCGGCAGGTGGTGAGCGACGATGCCTCACACATGTTGGCGCTCCTGTGTACAGGATTACTAGATGGATATCTAATGTCCTAACGCCCCAGGGCAATGACATGATCCTGGTACTTGGACTCGAGGTCAGCCGCCGCTCACCTGTTTATAACCTTATCATATAATTCTTCTGCTGTCTGCTTTTTTTCTTTTAAAAAAATACGTTCGAACGCTTAAAACAGCATTACACGCATTCAGATCTTCATGACTTCGTATTTTCGCCGACGATTCAGTTCGATAATCGCCTCTGTTTTTACCATATCGATCATTTCTTTTACCTTCAAGCTGAGACTTGTTTCTGAAATGAATAGAAATTTTTCCTTGACATCAGATTCCATATCGTAGGATATGAAATTTCGATACACCATACACTGCCCGTCACATAAACATGACATGATGAGTTCGCGCCTGTGATTTTATTACGATTGAATAAAATTCGCAGAAATATTTCACCATCAATTGAGGGAAAATCTCATGTACCCGTACCTTGCCCATTTCAATTTAAATAAAGATCCATTCATAGAAACCTCGGAGGACACTCCGCAGGATATTTTATCTGAAAGCGACACAGAGGCCTATATCAATAAGAGCTTGGCTGAAGCCGGAATGCACGAAAAGATTTTTCAGAAAAATGCCATTCAGAAAGTACACTCCTATTCCAAGGGAGATCTCAAACTGATCAACGCGATTTGCAGCTATGCTCTGCAGCGCTCCTATTTTATCAATGGAAAATCGGTTCATAACGAGCTTCTCTCTGAATGCCTGGAACTGCTTCTTGAATCCAAACCGCCGGATACGTATCCGGATGACAAGAGAAGGCATAAACGATTAACTACAGACTTTCCCGGAACTTTTCACATACAGGGGACAAAAACCAGAGGAACGCTAACGGTTTCCAATATTTCCCATTCAGGGATTATGATCACACTTAATCGTCAGCGGTTGTTGAAAAACAAAGACAGGGTCGGGGTTTCTTTCAAATTAGATGACGAAAAACAGTCGGATGTCAGAACCGTCGTGATTGTACGTCACACATTTGGCTTTAACGCGGGCTGTATTTTTAACTATCTGGACAGCACCATATATACTCAGTATATTAACGATGTTTTAGAACGCCGGGAGGCGTATTTTCAAAAGTACGGATTTTCCCCGGAATAACCTTTGACAGATTGTTTGCAAGTACCGGCCTTCATTCAATTCCGAAATCTCAAGGGCTGCTTTTTGAATGATTCGGCGCTAATTGTGATTTATTTCCCTTTCACTTGATTTTAAAATCATTTTTTTGAATAGGGGAAGGGTTTCATCTTCTGGAAATTGTTTAATCGCTCTATTCAAAATCCGAACCGATCCTTTCTTGTCGCCTAGAAGCAACAGGACCTCTGCATGTTCTTTTATGAGATCAATATTATCGGGTTCTCTTTCAAGTTGTTTTTCATATATTTTGAGCGCCTCTTCATAGCACTCCATCGCTTTTTGATCCTGTTTTAATGCAGCATATACCCTTCCTTTGCTCATCCAGGCCGGTGTGAATTCGGGATCCGCTTTTGTCGCCTCCTGAAGAAGCAGCAGAGCTTTGGCGTGCTTTCTTTCAAAAGAGGCTTTGGTGGCAGCCAGCCATATTTTTTTAGCCTTACCCGTGTTGTGATAACCACAAGAAATTAAAATTAAAATAAAACAGAGTATGGAAATTATTTTTTTCATCTCAATTGGATTTCAAGGTACTCTTTCATTGTCATCTCTCAGGGCTATCGGAGGTGCAAGAATCTCATACCATATCACGGCCTGTTGAAGATTCTCCGGCAAAGGAGCACTGAAACTTTTTTTCTTTTTCGCCTTTTCAACAATTCTTTCCATCTCAGTTTTTTCAAGTAAAGTTTTTTTTACCCTTTTTTCTTCTTGTTTTTCCAGAAGGGGATTCAGCTGTGGTATATCGGTCTCTTCTTTTTTTCCCCATGCAACCTCCGGGGATTTGGTTTTCGGATCGTCTTTTTTCGGGGGCTCCTGCCGCTTTTGATCAGACTGCTCGAAACTTTTTCCTGCAGAATCAACCTGCTCTTTTAACTGCTTTGCAAGTCCTTGAAAAATATTTTTCAAGCTGGTTGTTTCTTGCACAGGCTCTTTTCCCTGAGGGTTTTTTTTCTTTCCGAAAAGAGAAAGCAAATAAACACCAAGGACAATGAACGGTAAAATCGTTTCAAAATCCATTGAAAGTTCCTCGTTACTCTTCGCTTTTTTTACTTGAATCAGATGAACCGATCTTATCCCTCATCTGCGTATCCGCCATGATATTCTTCATTCTGTAGTAATCCATTATCCCCAGATTCCCGCTTTTAAATGCCTCCGCTATTGCCAGAGGGATTTGAGATTCCGCCTCAACGACTTTTGCCCGCATCTCCTCCACTTTCGCCTTCATCTCCTGCTCTTGGGCATATGCCATTGCTCTTCGCTCTTCCGCTTTTGCCTGGGCGATTTTTTTATCGGCTTCGGCCCGGTCTGTTTCAAGTTCGGCCCCGATATTTTTCCCTACATCAACATCTGCGATATCAATCGAAAGAATTTCATAGGCTGTTCCTGAGTCCAGGCCTTTCCCAAGAACGGTTTTTGAAATCATATCCGGATTTTCGAGAACTTGCTTGTGAGTCTGGGCAGAACCGATTGTCGTAACAATTCCCTCGCCGACCCTTGCAAGAATTGTCTCTGCGCCTGCTCCACCCACGAGCCTGTCGATATTAGCCCGGACCGTAACTCTTGAAATTGCCTTCAGTTGAATTCCATCCTTTGCCATAGCAGCCACCAGAGGCGTTTCGATAACTTTTGGATTCACACTCATCTGAACCGCCTCGAGAACATCTCTGCCTGCCAGATCGATTGCGGCAGAACGTTTAAAGGGAAGATCAATGTTTGCTTTATCTGCGGCAATAAGTGCCTGAACAACCCTTGATACGTTCCCACCCGCAAGATAGTGTGATTCCAGATCATCCGTGGCGATTTCCAGCCCGGCCTTCACAGCCATTATTTTTGATTCCACGATAAGGGTTGGTGGAACCTTTCGAAATCGCATAAATACGATGTTGATCAATCCGACCCTGGCTCCGGAAACAAGCGCCTGAAGCCAGAGTGATAACGATTTGGCCACAAAAAGCAGAAGAACCAGTAACGCAATAAAAAAAATGATCATGAATACCGTTGTAAAATTCATTTAATGTCTCTCCCTTGGCTGGTTTTATGGGTAACTGTCTTTTAATTAAAACGACCCTCTTCAAAATTTTTTAACGACAACGATCTGATTTCCGGATACCGCATGAACGGAGATTTCAGAATCCTTTTCGATATACTCTCCCCGGCTTACCACATCCATTTTTTTTCCTGCGATCCGTGCTTTTCCGGAAGGACGAAGGTTTGTTATTGTAATGCCCTCTTTGCCGATCAGTTTTTTCAACTCAAAAGGCTGAGAAATCACGCCTTCATCTCTGGAAAGACTTCGGCGAAGTGTTACGGGAGATCCGGCAAGAAGCTTTAAACCGTTAATCACAAGAACCGGTATGACCAGCAGATCCGCTCCAAGGAACAAGCAGCCGGCAAAAACAGATATTTGGGTGAAAACACTATAAAGGGAGTACCCGAAAAGAAAAGCGGCAATAATGGCAAGAATGCCTCCTGAAGGAATGATGATCTCCGCGATAATCACAATCACCCCTGTGATCTGTAATAGCAGGGGCATGATCAGGTCAGAATTCATCTGCAGTGTTCCTTGAAACAATAAGCCGGTTTCCCATGATATCCGATATGATGATCGGTGTCCCTTTTTCCATGAATTCACCATCCGTAATCACATCAAACAGTGCATTTCCAATTCTTGCTTTACCCGAAGGCCTCAAAAACGTAACGGCAACCCCGGTATCTCCCACGGCAACCTTCTTGATTTCCATTGAATCTGCATGGGCATCGGTCAATGATGCCGAAAGATATGGCCCTTTTACCACAGTTGAAAATTTTGGAACAACATAACGCAGAAAAAGCATGGATGTAACAAACGCGGCTAAAAAAGATCCGAGGACCAGGATGACATTGCCGACAAACAAATCCGCCTCCCAGGGGAACTCCGGTTTTGGAATGATAAAGTCTTGAAAAGCAAGTATCATTCCCACCGCGATAACAATAAAACCGGCAATACCGGCAATACCGAATCCGGGGATTACAAACAGTTCAAACCCCAAAAGGACAAGTCCGATGGCAATGACGATCAGTTCAGTATAATCAGCCAGACCCACAATATACTGATTTAAAAAAACAAGTGCCAGGCAAACCATACCGATAATCCCGGGAGCACCAAAACCGGGAGCCTTGAGTTCAATATAAAGCGCCGCAAGCCCGATCAGAAGGAGAACAGATGCAATGGAGTTTATGAATCTGGAAAGGGTTTCAGACCATTTCTGTTCGATCTTAATGATCTGATACTTTTTAATTCCGATTTTTCTGATAAATTCATCAATGTTTTCAACACTCATCCTGGAAAACCCCAGCAAAGAGGCTTCAGAATCCGTCATGGTAAGAAGCTCTCCTTTTTTGACAACGATCTTTCTGGATCGTACCTTTTTTTTCTGCGAGGGGCTTAACTCCTCAAAATCAACGGAATCCATGTAAACCGTTTTTCCCGCCATTTTTACTTCCAGCACCTCCATATCCGGAGTAACCATTGATTCTGCAAGTGCTTCGGGGTAACCATTTTTCTTTGCAAGAGCCCTGAATTTTGCACGAAGAGGAGACTGAAACTTTTCTCCCATCATCTTGGGACCTTCCTTCGAAAAGGTTATTGGCGCGCAATCTCCGATAGTCGTATTTCGTTTCATGACAAGCTCATCACAGGAAAGCGCTATCAACGAGCCTGCTGAAATGGCCTTGTTGGAGACATAAGCAATCGTTTTTATTTTGGAGGTTTCAACAATCAGGTCGACAATTTTCAGCGCCGAATCCACCCGTCCTCCGAAAGTATCTATCTCCAATACCGCAATTTCACCTTCCGGAACATCCTGAAGCGCTCTCTGTATAAAAGAGGCCATCCCCGGTTCAACATCACCTGAAACCGGGATGAGATATATTTTCTGATTAGAGGAGATGCCCGAGGATGCGTACCCGAAAAACAGCGCAGCAGAAAAGAGCTGGCATATAAGATGGAAAAAAAATCTGTTTTTTAATTTTTTCACGATGTCATTGATTTTGAAGGGAAGGGGTAAAATATCCGGCTGCCCGATATGAATTTATATCCAAAAGGCCGGAAGGTGTCAAGCCGGGGATTTCTGAAAAACCCATGAGGATTTATGATTTCGAACGTATTTGTAATTGACATAACACATTCAATTTTTTATACTTCCCGAATCTTTAAAAACAGCAGTACTGACTGTAAGCGGCCATAATAAAACAAGAAAGGATACATCATGATAAAAGTTGGATTTATCGGTTGGAGGGGCATGGTCGGCTCCGTATTGATGGAAAGAATGATCGCGGAAAATGATTTCCATGGACTTGAACCGCTTTTTGCCTCCACCTCCCAGATCGGCCAGCAAGGCCCGGATATCGGGATGGATATACCCTCGCTTCAAGATGCATATGATCTGAAAATATTGAAGGGAATGGATATCATTGTTTCCTGCCAGGGAAGCGATTACACCAAAAGAATCTATCCGGAGCTTCGTAAATCGGGATGGAGCGGATACTTTATCGATGCAGCTTCCGCCCTTCGGATGGAAAACGACAGCATTATCGTTCTTGACCCTGTCAACCGAAATGTTATCGACAAGGCTCTTCATGAAGGCAAAAAAGATTTTATCGGAGGTAATTGCACGGTGAGTCTTATGCTGATGGGTGCGGGTGCTCTTTTCAAAAAGGGCCTTGTTGAATGGCTGACATCCATGACCTACCAGGCTGCTTCAGGAGCAGGCGCAAAAAATATGCGCGAACTGGTTGCGCAAATGCATCAAATCGGAAATGCATCAGAAGCGTTTTTAAAAAATTCGGAATCTTCCATATCCGATCTTGATCGAAGAGTGATTGAAACCATGAATGGAGATGGTTTTCCTGTAGATCATTTTGGTGCTCCTCTTGCAGGGAGCCTGATACCCTGGATTGATTCACCCATGGAAAGCGGTCAGACCCGTGAAGAATGGAAAGGATCCGCAGAGACCAATAAAATTCTTCAAACCGAATCCCCCATCCCCATTGATGGGATATGTGTTCGAATCGGCGCCATGCGATGCCATTCGCAGGCTCTTACAATAAAGCTTAACAGGGATATCCCGATTAATGAGATTGAAGCGCTGATCGCGGAAGCGAACGACTGGGTTACAGTAATTCCGAATGAAAGAGGAGAAACCGTCAAGCATCTTACGCCATCTCGTGTTACCGGAACCCTTGAAATTCCTGTCGGTAGAATCCGAAAACTGAACATCGGGCCAACCTATGTGACCCTTTTTACTGTAGGCGACCAGCTTCTTTGGGGCGCAGCCGAACCGATCAGGCGCATGCTCAGAATTGCGCTTGAATTTCTTTCATGATGCTCGATAAAAATGCTCGATAAAAATATCCGTGAAAAGAGCATCCATTGGGTTTGCACAAATAAAAAAATAAAATGAATGGCAATTCAAAGGCTACTATACGGTGAAAAAATCAAACAATCAACATATCGAGCTGCTGAAAGAAAAAGAAAAACTCCTGGAAGAAATAGAAAGTCTGAGCCGGGCAAAAAAAATTAATGAAGTCCTGTTCCGGATATCGAACGCAGTGACTACCTCTTCCGACCTGGATCAACTGTATTCCTCGATTCATCGGTCCATGAGCAAAATCGTTAATGTTTCAAGCTTTTATATCGCCATGCACGATAAAGAGTCCGATTCGATCATTTTCCCGTATTATACAGATGATGAAGATTCCGATCAGATTCAATATGAAGCATTGAAAAGTTATACGCCTGTCATTTTGGATATCCTGGAAACAGGCAGATCGCTGATGCTCACAAAAAAAGACTTTTTCAAACAATTTCAAGAATCAAGTCAAAAAATTTCCTGCAGACTTCCGGAAATATGGATCGGGATCCCCCTGAAAATTCAGAATGAAGTCATAGGGATTATGGCCGCACAAAGCTATACGAATCCGGACCAATATGACAAAACCGATATAAACCTTCTTCATTCGGTTTCCAACCAGGTGGCAATTGCCATCGAACGAAAAAAAGCAGAAGAGTCTCTCCGGGCAAGCGAAAAAAGGTTGACAATGGCCCTTGAAGCCACCAGTGACAGCATTTGGGACTGGAGGCTTGACAGAAAAAGTCTTTATCTTGATCCGCGTTTATTCAACGTTCTGGGCTATGAGGAAAATGAGTTTTCGAATATTTATGACCAGTGGATTCGGCTTGTTCATCCGGATGATTTAAAGTCTGTCGAGAATACCATTTTAGATCATATTAAGGGGAAAACAGACACCTTCAAATCCGAGTTTCGGGTAAAAACAAAAAACGGTTCATGGATCTGGATTTTGGCCAGGGGTAAGGTTGTGCAGAAAAGCAGCCAGAATAAAGCGGTAAGAATGATTGGAACCTATACGGACATCACCAGCCAGAAAGATGCGCTCAAGGCAATGGAAGAAAGTGAAGAGCGGTTTCGAACATTGCTGAAAGCCTCATTCGGAGGAATCGGGATACATGAAAAAGGTTTGATCCTGGATGCCAATCATGGGCTTACAGCGCTTACAGGCTATGAACATGATGAACTGATCGGCATGAACGGCCTGCTGCTTATCGCTGAAAAGTGGCGTGATATGGTTATGGAAAAAATTGTCACCGGCTATGACAAGCCATATGATGCAGAGGGCCTTCGAAAAGACGGGTCAATCTATCCTTTGGAAATAAAGGGGAAGGCGATCCCCTATCATGGCCGAACAGTTCGAGTTACAGAGTTCAGGGATATCACGGAACGAAAAAACGTTGAAGATGCCTTGAAAGAAAGTGATGAGCGGCACAGAATTCTTTCAGAAGTAACGATGGAAGGAATCATTTTTCATGAAAACGGCATGGCGATTGACATCAACAACTCCTTTTCCAGAATGTTTGACTATCGTCACTCGGAAATTATTGGAACGAATTTTGTTGAACAACTGGTTGCACCGGAAGACAAAGAAAAAGTTTATCAAAATATCGAAGCCCGCGGCGAACTGCCTTTTGAAATCATGATGATCAAAAAGGACGGCACGATTTTTCCGGTTGAAATTGAAGCCAGGAATGTCGAATACAAGAAAAAGTTTATTCGCGTCGCGTCTGTAAGAGACATCTCGGATCGCAAACGTACGGAAGAAAGGCTGATACAGCTTCAAAAAATGGAGGCCATCGGAACACTGGCAGGAGGAATTGCCCACGATTTTAACAATCTGCTCGGAGGCATACTTGGAAACGTCGGACTTCTGAAAATTAACATTCCCGATGAGAACCCCGCTTTTAAAAAGATTCTTACCATTGAGAAGATCGTTCAAAGAGGAGCAAATCTTGCGAGGCAGCTTCTGGGATTCGCAAGGGGCGGAAAGTATCAGATTACGCCCATCAATCCGAATCTCCTGGTGCAGGAGACTTTGGAAATGTATGGAAGGACCAGCAAAAATATCCAGTTGCATACAGATTTTCAAAAAGATGTCTGGATCATCGAGGGAGACCGAAACCAGATCGAGCAGGTTGTGTTAAATCTTTTTATCAATGCTGCCGATTCCATGCCCGAGGGCGGCAGCATTTACATTGATACCAAAAACACGTTTTTGTCTGAAATCGCGGCAAAGCAGCATATGGGAGAGCCCGGTAATTATGTTACGATAACGGTAAGAGATACCGGGCACGGAATGGATAAGGAAACCAGAGCCAAAATTTTCGATCCGTTTTTTACGACCAAGGAGCCCAGCAAGGGGACAGGTCTTGGATTATCTTCGGCATACGGGATCATTAAAAACCATAATGGGCATATTGATGTTTACAGCGAGCCCGGAAAAGGAAGTATTTTTAAAGTCTTTTTGCCTGTCTCTGAAAAAGAAACAACCGTTCAGAAAGGAGCCGTTTATAAATTTTTAGAGGGGGATGAAACCGTTCTTCTTGTCGATGATGAATATGATTTCCGTGATGCCGGAGAGGAGATGCTCCGGGTCATGGGATATAAAGTGATCACAGCGAAAAACGGGAAACAGGCGGTTGAGATTTTTTCCTCGATGCCGGATAAAATTGATCTGGTAATTCTCGATATGATCATGCCTGTCATGGGAGGCGGTGAAACCTTTGACCACTTAAAAAAGATCAGATCAGACATCAAGGTGATGCTTTCAAGCGGCTACAGCACCGATAGTGAAGCTTCGGAAATACTCGCAAGAGGCTGCAACAGCTTTATTCAGAAACCTTTTGGCATGATCGAGCTTTCCCAGAAGTTAAGAGAAACGCTGGATGAAAAAAAATAACTTGAAAAAAAGCCCAAGAACAATCATCATGATCCATAGTTTTTTTATATCAAAAAACGGAGAATAACAATGAAAGGGATTTTTTATATTATGGAAGATTCCATGGTGTCTATTCGAAAAACAAGCATTTTTCTGGCTTTTTTATGCCTTCTGTCTGTTATCATGGGCGGGTGTGTTGCTCCGCGAATCAACCTTTTCTCTTTTGGTACGGATCCGCTTCGGGAGTATACCATCGAAGGAACAGGCACAGGCAAAGTTCTTGTCATATCGGTAAAAGGGATTATCTGGGATGTAAGAAGAGACGGTTTTTTCAGATCTGGTCCCAGCATGCTGCAGGAAATAGTCGCACAGCTCAAAAAAGCAGAGAAAGATGAAGACATCAAAGCAGTACTTCTTAAAATCGACTCTCCTGGAGGAACGGTTACTGCAAGTGATATTATTTACAATGAAATCATGCAGTTTAAAGAAAAAACCGGGACAAAGGTTGTTGTCGCCATGATGGATGTTGCCGCATCAGGAGGGTATTATATTTCTCTTCCCGCAGATTATATCGTCGCCCATCCGACAACCATTACCGGGTCGGTCGGGGTTATGTTCCCCCGATGGCAGGCTTACGGCTTGATGGAAAAAATTGGTGTTCGCCGTGATGTAAGCAAATCAGGCAAACTCAAGGATATGGGATCTCCTTTTCGGGAGCCCACCAAGGAAGAAGAAAAGTTGTTTCAGGGATTAATCGATGGATTGAACGACCGTTTTCTCACCCTTGTCAAAAAGCACCGCAACCTTGAGTCGAATAACCTCGAAGAAGTGGCAACTGCAAAAGTTTTTCTTGCAAAGGAGGCTCTTGACAAAGGTCTTATTGACAAAGTCGGGTATTTAAATGAAGCGGTGGATAAGGCAAAAACAATCGCGGGTCTTCGAAAAGATGCAAAAATCATTGCGTATCGCCGTACAGAACAACCTGATGACAACCTCTACAATACATCAACGGGCCAATACAGCGATAAACAGGAGTCTCTAGTCAGTCTTGATTTGCTTGAAGGACTGTCACCGCGCCTGAAAGGCGGTTTTTACTTTATATGGGCACCCGGAATCAGCGACTAAGAGGTCTTGTTTAAAGGTTGCAGGAAAGCAGGACGCCTGAAACATGGCGAACCAGGCCCCAGACAAAATCTGCGGCAAAAAAATTTTCAATAGAGCGATCAAAAAGAATTGAAAGCCGGGGTTCGAACTCTTCATCGCCTTCCCATAAAAGATAATACAGAAGTACTTTGGGAAACGGAGAAAAAACATACCCGGCATCCGACCGGGGAAAAGGACGACCTCCAACTCTTTCAGCCGCCATTTTGAATGCGGAGATATTCCTGCCGAAACGCTTCAACAGAGAGCGGGTTTCCAATTCGTGAGGCCCCTGAAAGAAATGAGCGTATTTAAAATCTTTTTCGCTTACAAGCTCCTGCCGCAGCGGGGCAGATGTTATTTGAAGAAGATACACAACCGTTAACAGCTCCATCAAGGGATCATCGAGAGGCTTCCAGCCTTCCTGTGTTTTTTTTTGAATGGATTTGTCCCGGACATTGACCAGAAGATCCGTATCCAGAAATCGAATCTGAATTTCCCCTGACGGCTCAAGCTGGGTCAGCGCGATTCTGCAGAGCTCTTCCGGATCTTTTTTCTGCAGATTTTCCCAGTGTTCAGAGGGAATTTGTATCTTCCCCATAGACTCCTGTTTTTTTAAAGGCTCCTGTGTTGAAGCAGATTCAAGTCTTCTTGTCTGCATACCCAAAAAGCCTTTACTGAACGGGTATGGACCGTTCTCAAAATTTTCACATGGGAACAAACCGCAGTCTCGCATACAGTATTCAAGATGGTTTGCAATGGCGCATGCAAGAATGGGACAGGGTTGGCCCAGCAGTGTTTCCTGAACCGCGGCTTTTTTCCGACCGGTATCGCTGGTGCCGGATCCGCAGCTTGAGCAGAAGCCAAGAGTGAACAATCGGCATACTTCGCAATTTATTCCACAGGCCGCTGTCGGCAAAACGGTTCAGTTCCTTTATTCTGGACTTTAAATTTACGGAGGTCTTTTTAAATCAAACTCGCTTCATATGGAAATTTCTTCCAGCTTGTCAGGGGCAGGAAAGAAGCGCCATCTTCAATGTTGTATACATATTGTCATCCCAGGGCCAAAATTTTGCGACAATGATATAATCCCCGAATTTTCTTTCAAAAAGAGTCTGGTTCACCCGGATGCCGCCCGAAGCTTTTGTCAGTTCGAGGTCTTCGCTATTGGGTTTTACACCTTTTGGCTTTCTTGCAGGTCCCAGAATGGTTGTCAGGATTTTATCCCATTCATCAATTTCGGTGTTCGAAATGACGACTTCGAAATAATCCTCCTGATCACATCGCACTTCATGAACTACCAGTCCATGACATCGGCCAATAATTTCTTTCAAATTCATCATTGATCTTCCTCTGAGTTCACCCGGGCAAAAGAAAAAAATTGTATCTGTTTTACGAAAGCGAAAAATCAAGTTTGCCAGAAAACGCCTAACGATCTCTAAAGGCGTGATTAGATAACCATGTTTTGAAAGGAATATCAAAACATTTTCCGAATAAAATTTTTTAAAAAAAACTGTTGCATTTTATTTAATTTTTGTTTATGTAATTAAACAAACAGACCGGCATGTAAACCTGTCACGCTGCCAGGCTCTGATGTCCGGCGCGTAAAAAATATCAAGGTGCAATCATGGCTGTTTCCAAATTCGAATCGTTTCTCCAGCGGGTCTATGATGCCACAGGGATCAGTTCCCAGCACGATCTGGCAAAAGTTCTGGATATTAATCGCTCTGCGATTACCCAGGCAAAAAAGAAGAATGATTTTCCTGCCAAATGGTTATTAACCCTTTACAGACTTTATGGATTAAACCCGGACTGGCTTGAAACCGGTTTCGGCCCGACCTATTTAAAACCATCAGACCCTGACCGCTCCGAATTCAAAGGCATACCAAAGGTAAAGGCCAGACTTTGCGCAGGAGGTGGTTCATTCGAGGTTGGATCTGAAATCGAGAGATACTATTCTTTCAGAAGTGAATGGCTGGCCCAGAAGGGCAACTCTGATAAAATGGTGCTGATGAATATTTTCGGGAACAGTATGTCGCCGGAACTAAAAGATGGTGATACGGTGCTTGTTGACGAATCCCAGAAGGATGTGCTGGCCGGAGCTCTCTTTGCCGTTGGAATTGATGATACCATCATGGTGAAACGAGTTGAAAAGCATCCTAAAAAGCTGGTTTTGATCAGCGACAACAAAGACTATTCACCGATTTTTCTTCATAGTGAAGAAATGGATACAATCCGGATTATTGGAAAGGTAATATGGGTTTGCAGAGAATTCAGATAATACAGCTTCGTTCAAAAGGGATTTTTTCCGGTAAGGAGGCCGGGGCATTTTTTTGTCCTATGTGTTTATTTATATATACTTTGATTTATTTTACTCAACTTCATTTTTATCTTTTTGCAACACTCTGGACACTGAATGATAAAAAAAGGAGCATGGAAAATGACAAAGCATATTTTTGTTCAGCATCATCATGAGTATTTTGAGTATCATGGAAATACGATAATCGAACGGATCCGAAAAGGAACCGGGAATACAATCAGCCGGGACTGGATCATTTTTGACTCTGTTGAAGAGGCTCAGGATTATTTTCACACCAACTGTGAAGTTTGAAGCATTGCACCTCAATCAAAAAAGTGAAAAGGAGCGATAACATGATAGAGAGAATCATTGACTATTTGCTGGAGTGTATTTTTATGGCTATGATCCTGGGGATATCAATCCTGGGAACTCTGGTAGCCGGATTATAGCCATTGTCTGAAATATATTCCGATTCAACTGTGATCAGGAATCTCTTTGTTCGTTGATTGTTTGAAAACAAACCCCCTCGCGCGCGACAGGCATGGGGTCCACAAACTGGAACCATCAGAAGCTACAGTGACTCAAGCGATTCTGCTTCCTGGTTTGGCTCTTCTGTTTCTTCCGGCGTAATGACAGGGTCTTCCGCCGCATCAGGGATCCTGGAAACCGAATCTTCCGGGTCAGGGGCGACTTCAACTTCCTTTTCCTCTTTTTCCAGTGCCTCTTCTGATGTTATATCCGGTATTCTTTTCTCTGCTTCCTGCTTAAAAATCTGATTGCCGCCTGGCTTGCTATCAACTTTTTCAGGAGGAACAACCACTTCAGAAGAAGTCGGGAATCGGCTTCGCTGCCGTTCAATCCTTTTTTCAAGTTTGATTTCAAGCTCCTTAATGGCTTCCTCTAAAGAGGCTGCCATTGCAACAACCTCTCCCTGGCTCACAATCATCCGTTTCAGCTCCGGTATCTTTAAACGGGTTGAGGAACTCAAATAAACGGGTTGAATATACAAAATCATGTTTCCGACCGGAAGGATAATCATGCGGCCCCGTATTACTTCAGAACCAGCCTGATCCCAGAGCGTCAACTGCTGAGCAATATCCGTATCCTGATCAATAAGCGTGTTAATCTGAGAAGGACCGTAAACTTGAATCCCCTTTGGAAAACTGTAAACAAATATTTTGCCATAATTATCTCCATCGCAACCGGCGATGGCCAGAGCCCCCAGATTGTTCCTTCCGATAGGACTCAGCGGACTGAGCAGAAGAAATTCCTGCTTTGTTGAATCAAAGAGATTCAGGGTCAGATAATATGGTTTCATGGGAATCGACTGATTTTCCAACTTTAATTTAGGCATCTCCCATGCATCTTCATGAAGATAGAACATTTCAGGATCTGTCTGATGATAATCTGCATACATGGTTAACTGGTATTCGAATAAATCTTTTGGATAACGAAGATGCTGTTTCAGCTCCGGGTCCATTTTTTCAATCGGTTTGAGCAGCCCCGGATAAATCTTCTGATAGGTCCTTATGATCGAATCAGGTGATGAAGTTATGTAATAATCGATCGTTCCGTTATAGGCATCGGCCACAATCTTCACAGAATTCCGAATATAATTAAACCTGGAATTATAAGGCTGCGCATTCGGATATTGATCGGAAAATGTATAGGCATCCTGTATCCAGAAAAGTCCTTTGGCGGTTGTTACAATATAAGGATCGCTGTCCAGTAAAAAGAAGGGGGTAATCCTCTTGATGGACTCTCTTATATTTCTGCGAAATAACATTCGGCTGTTTTCCATGGTTTTTGACGTAAAGAAAATATTCCGATCTTTAAAGTATACGGCAAAAAGAAGCTTTCTAACAAAGGAAGAGAGAGGGATTCCTCCTTTTCCACTATAGTTTGCCAGTTCATGGGTTTCGTCTTTGGGATGATCGACTTCACCGACTTCGTTTGGAACGATTGCATAGTCATAATGTCCCAACCCATAATAAATACCCGGATTCTTTACATGAAGGTTGTATTCGGATTTTACAGGCATGTCGCGTATGAACCAGGTCATGGACTCGTCTCCTCCCTGTGCGGCGGGAGTCATCACGATGCCATACCCGTGAGTGTATTGCAGATGTCTGCTTTGCCATGTTTTGGCGGATTCCGGAAGATTCCCAAGATCCAGTTCTCTTGGTGAAAGGTATACCTGCTGATACCTTCCGGATACAAAATAACGACCAACATCCACCTCATGAAACGTATAATAGGGCTTAATTCCCTGAAGCTGTCGGTAGACATCATCTAACAGGGTACTGTCCCAGACGGGGATATTTCGAAGGCTCTCATGAACATCCGGATTCTCGGTGATTCGGGATGTCTGCTCCAGTTTGTAATTTAATTTTGTGATCCCGGCCAGACCATATGCATCAAGGGTCGCCTTGATATTTGAAGCGATATACGGTTTTTCATATGCGACGGCATTCGCTTCGACCAGATTTTTTTGAATCAGCCCGGGAATGAAATTCGAATTGTACCCCAGCATGGAGAGTATAAACAATATGCCGAAAATCAATACTTTCTTAATGCCTTTGCCTTTTAAAATATAAAAAACAAGGGAAATCGCCGTGCCGATAAAGAAGATTATCGTTGCCACAATGAGGGGCAGGATAACTCGCATTTCCGTAAATCCCGGACCAAAAAAAAGAGGCAGATGTGTCTTGTTATAAAGAAGAGAATAACACTGCAGCACAAATCCCCATACCTGAATGGCCATGGTAAGAATCACCAGAAGCATTACGTGGGTCTTGGCACCGGCAGGGAACTCCTGCTTTTTCCCTGCCAGAATGCGTTTCTCAATCCAGTATAAAAATATAATCCCTGCAAGGAGCAGTAAAAAAACAGATAGGAGTTTATTCTGAATCAACCTGAAAAAGGGGAAAGAAAATAAATAAAAGCTGATGTCATGTCCGAAAACAGGGTCCTCCATACCGGAAGCCTGTCCGAAAATAAACAGCAGCCCTTTTTCCCATTGCTGGAAAAAGGGAAGCGCAATCGGAACCGCCAGAATCAAGGAAAGCGGCAAATAAATTTTCATTGAGCCGGATTGAACCATCCGTAACAGTTTCCGATAGGACTTCTGGCCGGGATCAGACGAGGCCGTATTGCCCAAAAACCTTGAGGCGACCCAGAAATTGAAAAAAAAGATACTGAAAAAAAGCAGGGTAACACCCATGAAGGTAATATATTTATAGGAAAACCTCTGAAGAAAATAACCCTCATATCCAAGAGAATCAAACCACCAGCGGTCGACAAAAAAATCGAGAGACCAAAAGGACAGGATAAGATAAAAAACAACGCCGACAAAACCAAGGCCGATTAAAATTTTTAACCATTTTATTAAATTCCGCATATTGTTCCCTTTGTGTTGGTCAGAAAGTCATGATCGACATAGCCATATCATTTGGAAATACATAATATTATGAGACAAATATCTGCAAGGAGCATGAATCGGATACGATTTACCCTGAATGGTAATAAAAAACGCCAACCCGGGTCAATGAAAAAAGCAGAAAAGTGACAGCTATGTCTAAAGATATTTCCGGAGCCAGTCAATCGTCAATCCGATAAACTTCGACAAATGTTCACCGTCAAAATCATGAGCAGCCTTTTTTATTTCCACATAGTTGTGATCACCATCCTGAGGCATTTTCAAAAAGGCTTCTTTTGTGAATTCGGGTTTAACGACCGTATCAGCGTCTCCCTGAATAATCAGGGAAGGAATTGTAAAACGCCGCAGATAGGAATCCGCATCCAGACCAAAGGTTTCTTTTGCAAATGATGAATTGACGAGAATCGGAGGAAAATTTCCCGAAGAATCACGTTTCACCTCGAAAAAAGGCACGGCCCGCAGCATTTTTGAGACAATTCGTTCAAATCCGGAAGCAATTCTTTCCGGATACATGGCAGGAGCCCAGAACACAGCGGTTTTTCTGGCCGGAATCTTCGCGGCAAGAGAAGTGGTTCCTCCAAAGCTTAAACCGATTGTTCCGATATGGTAATACTCTTTTTGCAATGCCCATTCAGCGACATCCTCCAGGTCTGTAATCTGTCTGGATAACAGAACGGGTTCTCTTTTGTTTTCACCTGAGCCGGAAAAATCAAATGTAAGCGCATCATAACCCGCTCTGTTCAGCGCCGTTGCTGTAACCTTGAAGCGTCCCCATTCCAGCTTATCTCCTTTAAAGCCGTGACAAAGGATAACAATACGGTGTTTTTTGAAACCGCTGTCAGATTTCTGTGCGGGGAAAAAAATGGAATGGAGGAGATTCCCATCCCGGTTCGGTATAAGCAATTTCTGTTCAGCCATTTTTGCAGCAGGAATGACCGCTTTGTGAATCAGGAAACGGCACCTCTCTGAAACGAAACTTACGGTTTCTTGGTTAAATTTTTTACAGCACGGATGATAAACTCGGAAATACTCTCGCCGGTCTCGCTTCTTTCCGACTCAATCAAATCATAAATTTTCCGATCCACCTTGAACGCAATCTGTTCCTTGGACTCTTCCACAAAGACACCGTCTTTCCATATCCCGTGGATTGAAATCCCATTGGGAAGCTGATAGGTTCCTTCGCCATGCTGCTTGCCGTCTTTCCACTCACCGTTAAAGAAAGATTTGTCGGAGCCATAGAATACGCCATGCCCATTTCGCTTATTATCTTTCCACTCACCCTCATAAAAAGCACCATTCGGCCAGCTATAGGCGCCATTTCCATGGCAGTTGTCATCTTTCCATTCTCCTTCGTAAAACGCACCGCCGGGAAGCTTTAAAATACCCCAGCCCGTTCTTTTTCCTGCTTTCCATTCGCCGTCATATACATCTCCCTTGCTCCATCTATAAACGCCTTCGCCTTCTTCAAGACCATTCTTAAATTCCCCTTCATAACTGTCCCTTCCTTTTGCAAGGCCTTTCCCGTGAGCCAACCCGTCTTTGCACTCCCCTTCATATGATTCGGCAATATCTTTATCAAGAACTTTGCACTTGATGGTTTTTGCCGGCAACTCGGCTGCATATATGCAGAAAAGCACCGTGGCAAAAAGAACAATCAAATGGTTTCGGAACATGACTTCTCTCATAATTTTAATATGTTGACATCAAAATAACAATTTCTCATGTTACTGGTTCATAGCCTCTTTATACCCGAATTCAGACGGAAACAATAGGGGCAATTTAAAAATATTCAATTTATCAAGCACATCTTCATCGATTACAAAGAGCTGCGCTGTCATTTCGCCGATCCATACCCCGGGTCATGATCAGTCCGAGTTCTTCTTTCGTGAAATCCGTTGCTTTTCGACTGGAAACAATACGCCCCCGGTACATTACTAGGATGGTGTCGGAAAGGGATACGATTTCATCCAGTTCTGAAGATATTAAAAGTATTCCAAGGCCTTTATTTCGCATTTCGATCAACCGTCCATGAACATATTCAATTGAGCCAACATCAAGACCACGGGTTGGCTGATTGGCCAGCAGGAAAAAAATTTTCCGGCTTAGCTCTCGGGAGATAATCACTTTTTGCTGATTTCCGCCCGAAAGTGTTTGAACAGGAGACTCAGGTCCTGTTGTTCTGATATCAAAACGCTTGATCAGCATTTTTGAATTTTGAATGATTTCATGTTGATTCCGCCATGCAACCCTTGCGAAAGGAGCTTTGTAATAGCTGCACAATACTTGATTTTCCGCAACTGAAAAAGAAGGCACAAGGCCGTATTTCATACGATCTTCAGGGATATGTGCGAGTCCGTTTTCAATCATCTTCCGCGGATTCAAAGGAGGCATACGATTTCCGGAGAGGCTTATGCTGCCGGCTTTTACTTTCCGAAGCCCGGCGACTGCTTCCGCAAGCTCGGTCTGCCCGTTCCCCTGAACACCTGCAATCCCTATAATCTCTCCTTCCCGAACACGGAAAGAAACATCTGAAACCGCTTCGATTCCGCTTGAACCGGGCACCGCCAGATTTTTCACTTCAAATATGGGTTTTCCAGGTCTTGCAGGCGGTTTATCGATCCGAAGCATAACTTCTCTCCCTACCATCATCGCCGCAAGCTGTTTTTCATCTGTCTGGTCGGGCCTGACAGTGCCTGTAATCCTGCCATGACGCATAACGGAAATTCTATCGGCTACGGCTAACACCTCTCCAAGTTTATGAGTGATAAAAATTATGGAAACCTTTTTTTCCACAAGCCTTCGCATCACTCCGAAGAGGTCATCAACTTCCTGGGGCGTCAGGACTGCCGTAGGCTCATCCAGAATCAACATGTCGACTTTTCGATAGAGCGCTTTAAAAATCTCCACTCTTTGCTGAATTCCCACCGGCAGATTCTCTGTGATTGCATCCGGGTCAATCGGTAACCCGAAATCGATAGAAAGCCGGGCAATTCGGTTTCGGGCTTTTTTAAAATCTATGGAGAGGGCATGCCCGGGTTCACTCCCAAGGATGATATTTTCCAGAGAGGTAAATCCGGGTATGAGCATAAAATGCTGATGAATCATGCCGATACCCTTGTTTATGGCTGCACTTGAGTTTCGGATATCCTGAGATCTGCCTTGAATGAAAATTTCACCCTCATCCGGCTGATATAACCCACAAATTATGTTCATCAGGGTTGATTTTCCAGCTCCGTTTTCTCCAAGAAGCGCGTGAATCTCACCTGCTTTTATCTGAAAGTCAACTTGAGAGTTCGCTGAAACGCCGGAAAAAGATTTCGAAACCCTTCGCAGTTCGAGCAAAAAAGATTTTTTCATTCTCTATTCCTTTTCATAAGGAATTCCGATCGCTGCCGGAGGACGGTTGCGTCTGACGAAGATTGCCAGAACAGCGATTGTTATCAGGTATGGGAGCATGCCGGTAAATTGATGCGGAATATTCATTTTACCTTCGAACTGAAGCTGCGTCTGAACGGCTAGGGACAGCCCGAAGAGAAGGGAAGCGCCCCACGCTCCCAGGGGAGTCCACTTCCCGAAAATCATGATCGCAAGGGCGATAAACCCTCTGCCATTCGTCATTCCTCTTTCAAAAGCCCCGACCGCCTCAAGAGACAGAAATGCGCCGGCAAGGCCTGCCAGACCTCCGCCTGTGATAACCCTTGTATACCGAATCAGAAAAACATTTACACCCATAGTGTCCGCGGCTTTTGGATGCTCTCCGGTTGCTCTTGTTCGCAATCCCCAGGGCGTATGAAATAACAGATAATGAAAAACAAAAACCAGCAGGATTGCGGATAGTGCAATGGGAGAAAGTGAGAAAAAAACAGGCCCGATAAGGGGAATTTCAGACAATAGAGGGATCTTGAAAGCCTTGAGTTTGCCGGCAGCACTCATGCCGACCTGATAAAAATAACCGGTCAGACCAAAGGCCATAATATTGATAACCGTACCGCTGATAATCTGATCAATTTTCAGTGTCACGGACATCAAAGCCAACAAAAATCCTGAAAAAGCTCCGGCTGCCACACCTGCCGGAACAGCCAGATATAAATTTCCGGTCCAGGCATTTACAAGAAACCCTGCAAACGCCGCAACAAGCATCTGGCCTTCAATCCCAATGTTCATCACGCCGGAGCGTTCACAGAGAATCCCGCATAAAGCCCCAAGTACAAGAGGGGTGGATTGTCTTATCGCAGATGCCAGAACCGATGTGGTAATCACCGGCATCAAAGCATAACCCGATAAAACAATCGTGAACAGCAACAACCCGAACAAAAGAGAAATTGTTTTGCCGATGGACAATTGTTTTTCAGCGAATTTCTTTCTCATGCCTGACTGCCCCATCCCGCGCTTAAGTTCAACCTCTCACGGCTTCCGGCAACACCCGGAATGATGCGTCCGACAAGCAGATCTGCGGCAACAAAGAACAGAATTAATGCCTGGATCACATCGATGATCTCGGTTTCTACATCAACGGTAAACTGCATAAGGCCTGCGCCGGATTTCATGGCACCGAAAAGAATCGCTGCCGGAACAATCCCGAATGGATGAATCCTCCCGAGGAGTGCAATGGTAATCCCTTCAAAACCAAGTCCGATATTAAAACCCGGTTGAAAACGATGCACGATTCCCTGCGTTTCAATCGCTCCTCCAAGTCCCGCCAGTGCGCCACTTGCCAACATGGTAATCATGAGAATACCCTTTATCCGTATTCCGGAATAGCGGGCAGCATTGGCTCCTGAGCCGACCATCCTGATCTCAAAACCAATGACCGTGCTTTTGAAAATCCACCAGACGAAAACAGCGGCAATCAAACAAACCAGAAAGCCCGCAGGAATTCCTGTAACATCGGGAAGACAGCTGGTTTCGGAAATCAGGGGCGTGCGCGCGATAATGTTTCCGGGTGATGTGTCTCTGAAAGGACCGTTTGTAAGATAATCGGTTATATTAATGGCAATATAGTTAAACATAATGCCTGTAATGACTTCATGTGCCCCTGTATAAGCCTTGAGGGCGCCCTGAATAATTCCATACAGCCCTCCTGCTGCTATTCCGGCAATCATGGCAAAGGGAATATGGATCAAAGAAGGTAGGTCCTGGAAAGAAAATCCCACTACAGCCGATGCCAGAGCCCCAAAAAGAAGCTGCCCCTGAGTGCCGATATTGAACAATCCGGCTCTCAGCGCCAGTGCGACAGCCAATCCATTTAAAATTAAAGGAGTTGCCTTTTCAAGCGTTCGTGAAAATGAGGAGAGGTCTCCAAAAGCTCCTTTTAAAAGAGCTGTATACGCCTCTGCCGGATTCGTTCCGGATATGGCGAGAATAATCGCTCCCGCAGCCGCAGCCAGAAGTACGGATAAAACCGGCACGGCAAAGGACTTTAAACCTCTGAGGATGCAATTTTGATTTTCTATTGTATACAAATGGCGCCCTTCTTCAAATCTTCCTCAATTTCAGCCAGTTTTTGTTTGAATCGTTTGGGAATCTTGCCATCAAAGTCGTGAAATGAAGATAACGACACACCTCCATAATAATTGCCGGAAGGAAACTGTTTCTCATAAGCACGTTTTATCAGGGTAAATACCGAAGGTGTAATCTGTTTCACGGCACAGGAGACAAGACAGGGCCTGGCAGCAGGCACTGTCTTCCACTGATCTGTATCCACTCCGATACAATATCGATCTTTGTGTGTTGCCGTTTCAACAAGACCGCCGTTACCGGTCAGCCCGCCAGCCGCAAAAACAACATCAGCTCCCTGGGAAATTGCCTGCCCGGCTGTTGAGGCTCCCCATTCCGGATCCGTAAATGCGATGTCCAGTCCTCCTGGGTGAAATGTGGATATGATTTTTATTTCCGGTTTTATGTAGCGTGCTCCGGCTTCGTATCCTCTCTTAAAAGCGGCTACAGGAGGAACCATATCGGTTGCCAGAACAGCGGCAATAATATTTGACCGGGTGAGCATTGCTGCGAGAGCGCCTGCTTGAAAACCACCCCGATCCTCATGAAAAACAAGACCCGTAACGTTTGGCATTGGGTTAACCTGAAACTGATCCACTCCGATAAATTTTATGCCGGGATACTTTTTTGCAGCACGTGTCGTTGCTTCACCCAATGCAAAACCAACGGTTACGATCACATGGTAATCGTTTTTTGCGAAAAGATTGATATTGGATTCATAGTCCTTGGCATCCCTTGTTTCAATATATTTCACCGTTGCACCAAATTCAGATGCCGCTCTTTGAACACCTTCCCAGGCAGACTGATTAAAAGACTTGTCATCAATTACACCAACATCCGTAACCAGACCAATACACATCGATGAACCGCTCCTGCAGCCGGCGTCGGAAAATCCGGGTGATAAAACCACTGCAAAAAGCAAAATCCAGATCATCTTGAAAAAGCTGCCCTGCATAACCCGTTCTCCTTTGCCGGTCAGGAAATACATGTCATAACAATTTTTGTGGTTACCCAAATAAGAGTAATAATTACAGGCGATAAGTGTTATATATGAATGAACGACCCGGGTGTGTCAAGTTGGAAGTCAACTGTCATTGCAAATTTCGATTATATTTCTGAATAGAAAATGGTTGTATCGGTTCATTGCAGCCGGGAAACGATCACAAATCCCGGAACATTCCATTTTGCCGTCATTTGATTTTACAGTCGCAACCATTTAAATTATATGGTAGAATGCCAGATTATGTTAGCTCGAAAATCTCAAGACACACCACCTTGCATACGTTGGTTTGCTCAATTACATCAATAATTCGGGCATGAATTTGGTGAATATGGAAGTGTGCAAGACTTCACTCTCTTGACCGTGGAAAATTTTGTAATGAAGAAATTATTGTATTCCATGAAAGGTAAACAATGATCTTAAAAAAAAGGTATTTTTTCTTAACGATACTGGTCTTGTTGCTTGGCTATATGATCTACGCAACCTATGAGGAAGTGAAAAGCAAGACAATCACGGAGTTTAATACGCAGCAGCTGATACTTGCAAAACAGGCTGCAAAGGGAATTGAAAGCTTTTTTGACAATTGCTACCGCGATCTCACATACCTTTCGGGAATCGATGATATTGTTTTTTTCAATGATCAGGGAAAAAAAATGATGAAAACGTTTTATGACAATAATTCCAATTCGATTCGGGCGATTACACGCGTTGATCCAGATGGCCGGATTGTTTATACGATTCCATATGATCAAAAGTCCATCGGTGCAGACATATCGTATCAAAACCACATGCGCATGATCATGAAAACCCATCAATCGGTTGTGAGCGATGTGTTTACGGCCGTACAAGGTTATAAGGTCATTGCCTACCATGTTCCGGTATCGGCGAATGGAAGATACCAGGGCAGTCTCGCCTTACTGATTCCGTTTGATACCTTGTCAAAAGAATATCTGGAAAACATCAAAATCGGAAAGGGTGGATATGCATGGGTGATCAGCCAAAAGGGAGTAACGTTGTATAACCCGGTTTCTGATCATATCGGCAAAGCCATTTTTGAGACACCTGCTAAATTCCCTTCGGTCACTTCCATGGTGCAAGAAATGATGAAAGGCGAAACCGGTGCCACCACCTACACATACGATAGAATACGAGGAAAAGAGATCGATACAATAAAAAAACATGCGGTGTATTTTCCCATTCGTTTAAAAAACACATTCTGGTCAATCGTTATTGCTACGCCTGAGAAGGAAATTTTATCTACGATGGCGGGATTTAGAAATAAACTTTCTTTCATTGTCGCTCTGTTATTGGTCATCGGTGTAATTTTTTCATATTTTATTGTCAGGGCATGGGCGGTTTTAAAAGAAGAGACAAAAAAAAAGAGAGCTGAGGAAGAACTTAGAAAGAGTGAAGAAAAGTATCGTCTGCTGGTTGAGAACCAGACCGATTTGGTAGTGAAAGTCGATCTGGAAGGAAAATTTCTTTTCGTCAGTCCTTCCTATTGTAACATGTTTGGTAAAAAAGAAGGCGAATTGATAGGCAAACGATTTATGCCCCTGGTCCATGAAGAAGATCTTGAATCTACTACAAGGGCGATGGAAGCTCTCTTGGTGCCGCCATACACGGCTTATGTTGAACAGCGCGCTCTGACAAAAGACGGTTGGCAATGGCTGGCGTGGGCAGATACAGCCGTACTGGATGAAAATAAAAAGGTGGTAGCCATTCAAGGTGTTGGAAGAAACATCGTTGAGCGAAAACAAGCCGAGGAAGAATTGCGTCTGGAGAGGGACAGGGCGCAACAGTATCTTGATGTTGCGGGGGTTATTCTTGTCGGCCTTGATAAAAATCAAAAAGTCATCCTGATAAATCGAAAAGGCTGTGAGGTACTGGGATACTCGGAAGATGAAATTGTTGGGAAAAACTGGTTTGATCATTTTCTTCCGGAACCAAATATCTCAGAGGTAAAAGAAGTATACGATAAAACAATATCTGGTACTGAACCGGTTGAGTTTTACGAAAATTCGATTCTCACAAAGGATGGCGATATAAAAATTGTCGAATGGCATAATGTTATCATTAGAGACACGTCCGGGAACATTATCAGTCTTCTCAGTTCAGGGGAAGACATCACCGACCGCAAGCGGGCTGAAGAGGAGAAAAGGAAAATTCTTGAATTTGCCGCAGAGCAGAGCAAGCACGCATTGATCGGGCAGGTTGCAGGAAAGATGGCTCACGATTTTAACAATATCCTGATGGGCATCATGGGCAATGCGCAGCTTGCTCTTATGCATTGCGATGATGAAAAGATACAAGAAAAGCTGGAGCGGATTAATGAATTCTCGGAAAGAGGAAGGGACATCACCAGCAACCTGATGTCTTTTTCCAGAGATCAGGAACCCAAACAAACCTATTTCAAGATTGAAGACAAAATGGAACTGGCCATCAAAATGTTTGAAAAAGAGTTGGCCGGTATTCAGATAAGCAGGGATTACGCATCCGGAATACCGGATCTGTTAGCAGACCCGGGAATGATCCAGGATGTACTGGTCAATTTTATACAAAATTCTATCCATGCCATGAGCAAGGTTGAAAATCCCACATTAAAGCTGAAAACCTATTCGCAGGGCGGCAGGATTTATGTTGAGATCGAGGATAACGGCTGTGGTATTCCCAAAGAACATCAAGACTCCATTTATACCCCCTCTTTTACGTTAAAAGGCGGCCATGACAAAACCGGATCTTACAAGTTCGGCATCAAGGGAACCGGTTACGGCATGTCCAATGTCAAAAAATATATTGTGGAGAAACACAAGGGGGATATTTTTCTTGAAAGTGAAGTCGGGAAAGGCACCCGAATTACGATTGCCTTGAAGGTCATCAAAGATCACCTGTCTTCCGATGAGAAAAAAGAGGTGGCGAAAAGTCAGATCCATGAAAAGAGACGCGTATTGCTGGTTGAAGATGAACCCGCGATAGCTGACGTTCAGCGCCAGATATTAACCAAAGAACCGTTTAATCATATCGTTTCAGTCGCCGTGAACGGGAAAATTGCCATTGAGATGTTTGATACAAATGAATTTGATGTCATAAGCCTTGATTATATGCTTCCGGGGAATATCAATGGTCTGGATGTTTACAACCATATCCGGGAGAAGGACAAGGATATTCCGGTACTGTTTATCTCGGGGAACATCGAGTTTCTGGAGTCGATGAAAGCGCTGAGAGAAAAAGATCCGAATCTTGAACATGTGTCAAAACCGGTTGACAATCTGGACTATGTGAACAAGATCAATGAATTGGTTAGGCGAAGTGTTTGGATAACAACGTGATCGGAAGATCGAATATGCTTGGAAAAGCCTTCCTGAAAATCGTTGATCCATGAAATCAGCCTTTATGAACAATAGCCTTATAATTTCTGCGCGGTTATACGCGTAAGCGACCCCGGCACAAAAGGATGGATCGTAATATTGATAAAACCGGCATGGTTGAAATAGCCTGCGACTTCTTTTTCAGAGTGGGCTCTGCCCTCACTTTCAAAAAGTGCTTCGTGAAGACCCCACAACGCAGGGCCGATGGGGCCCGTTTTATCATTATTTAATGTTTCTCCCACAACATGAAATTCACCGCCTGCCTGGAGGGCATCAAACGCTTTTTTGAATACCGTTGAGATTACTTTTTCATTATACTGGGGAAGGTTGCTTGCCATAATCATGACATCCGCACCCAATGGAAGCGGATCACAGGTAAAGTCTCCGGGATGTGTTGAAATTTTATCTGACAGATTCCACTGGGCGATGAACTTGTCTGCTGCATCGCAAACCGGTTTAAAATCGAAAACAATCGCATTCAGGTTCGGATATTTTTGAACCGCCGCAATGCAGTAGGCTCCTGAGCCTCCCCCCAGATCGAGAATAAGAGATCTGTCTCCGAGGTCCACATCCCGGGCAAAAAGCATCCCGGCGCCAAGACCCACTGTGTAGGTTGCTTCATGGTAGATTTTGGCCATTTCATTGTCCAGACTTTCATAAAGCCCGAGAACTTTTGTCGGTTTATCCGATTGCAGAATCGCGGCAAGACCTTTCCATTTTTCAAAATCCCAGCCGTTAAACAGCAGCCACGGACCAATATAGGTCACTTTGTTTTTGACAAGGAATCGCTCAACGTCCGGAGCGTTTCGATATCCCCCTTTGGTATGCTCGATCAGCCCCAGTGCCGCGCACGCAACGCATATCCTTTCCGTGTTGACGGCGCTTAATCCGGTTGCACCGGAGATATCATGCAAGCTGGAGATGCCGCTGGAAATACAGGTAAACAGATCGAGTTCGATGGCAGCCCTCAGGGCGGCGGATTGTTTATGACCATAGCTCAGATTTTGAAGACGGACGGCATCGATTTTTTGGGGTGCGTTTTCCATAAATTCCTCTGGCCCTGAACTGCGATTTTGATTTTCCTTCTGGGTTGTTATGTGTGAATTTGGCATCAATCTTTTCGATCGCCCGTTTTAGAGCGTTACATGCTTTAAAAATGAATTGCCAAACAATACATTACAGGCTGTCCAGTATCATTTTGGATGTTCTCAAACCGCCTCGCATCACACCTGTAAAACCACCCCCGGGATAGCCCCATGCGCTCGCTATGTATAGTCCTTGAACAGGAGTATTATTTTTTATTCGGTCCATAAACTGGTTGTTCATTGCCTGCTCATATCCATATATGGCGCCTTCAGGATTTCCGGTAAAACGGATATTGGTCAGAGGAGTAGCAGAATCAACTTCTTCAACCATGGAGGAAAGTCCGGGTATGAGATTTTTTTCTGTTCTTCTGATCAATGTCTCTGCAATTTTCTCTTTTCGAACATAGTATTCTTTTTTATTACCGGAAAAGTAATCTTTTTCAAAAGGTTTCCAGGGCTGATATCCTGAAAGAAAGGTCAGCATTATTGTCGATTTCCCAGGCATTGAATATCCCTCATAGTAGTTATCAAAAAGGGTTATGGTATATCCAACCCGGTCAGCATCACATTTCAAAGAGTGATGATAGCCTTCTTCCACACCATCTTCCGAACCGATATGAATGTTGCATCCTGGAATCTGGCCTCTCAACCTGCTGTCAAGCCCTATCCAAACACAGAATGAAGAGATGCTTGGCCGAAATTCGGAGATTGTCTTTCTGTAATCTGAATAATCAACATCCGATGACAACATGCTGCCAAAGGTATCGGGCAAACTGGCATTGCTGACGACAAACCGGGCAGGAAGAAAATTGCCACCCGCAGTTCTGACACCGGTCACTTCTCCGGATTTTACGATAATGCTCTCTGCCGGTGTATTTAAAGAGAGTGTCCCTCCATGTTCCCGTATGATATCGGCAAGTGCATTGCTGAGATCCTGAGAACGCCCTTTGATATAGTACGAGCCGTTTTTCAGATAATCGGCAACGGAATTGGCGTAATAAAAGCCGGAAAGTTTTGACGGCGGAAGGCCATAGTATCCACACAAATAGCTTAAATCATCCTTTAACCGGGGATGTTGAACATGTTCGTCAAGAAGGTTTTTCAGGGTCTTGTTTCTGATATCCCACATTTTTGAATACTGAAAGGGAAATAGCAGGGTGATATATTCATTGTTGTTGAGAAACAGTTTGTAAACCTCTTTCTGTATCCCGAGCATCTCGGTTACAAAATTACGAATACCGGTTTTCTCGGCAGGAAAATTCTCAGATAGGAGCTGGATATAGGCCTCAACATCTTGATCCGGCAGAATCAGATCTCTTCCTTTGGATATCAGCCGGTGAGATTGCTGCAGCCCGATCAGCTCAATTTTGTCAAGAAGACCGAGATCGTTACATATTGTATATGTGGCATTGTTTTTTGCGGATATGGCGTGAAGCGAAACTTCAAATTCAAAGTCGCCACGCTCAAAAGAGGTTGCATACCCGCCCGGAACATGGTGCTGTTCCAGAACCGATACGGGCAGACCGGCTTTTGCCAGATACGCCGCGCAGGTGAGTCCGCCGAGACCGGCTCCGATGACGACAACCGGATATTTTTCCGGATCTTCGGCAGCCGCGGGCATCGCCTTTAAGCTTTCCAGATTAAACAAAGATGCAGCGGAAGTCATTGCCGAGATTTTTAAAAAATCACGTCTGCTTGTTTTATACTGCCACATGGTCTTCTCCAGTCTCTATTTTTAAACTTTGGTTTTAAGGCCCGGAGACCACAATATTGTACGATCATGGGTTGTCATGGAAGCTAAAATAAATCAGGGAGGAAATCAATACAGTGGTTATATTTTATCAGGAACCCTTGAAAACACCTTTTCGCCTCCAAGAAACGTGCCGGTAACCTTGAGGTTTTTCCATTTGATTTTATCGGCGGAGAACGGATTTTCGGACAGCAGGATAAAATCCGCCCGTTTCCCGGATTCCAGGCTTCCGATATCATGGTTTAGTCCGAGTGCATAGGCGGCTTCACTGGTGTACATGGCAAACGCTTCACGAACGGATATCGCTTCGCATTTCTGAAGTATTTCATTGTTTTTCGTGACCCGGGTTACAGCTCTTTCAATACCCTGAAGCGGATCACAGGATGCTACGGGCCAGTCAGAGCTTCCTGACACCCGTACTCCTGCATCGAGAAAGGATTTTAATGGGAGCTGCTTTATACCGGGAAGATGCGGGACATTCTCTTTGCTCATATGCGTCAGGAAATAGGGCTGCGTGACAACCGTAATGTTCAATTCTTTAATTCTGCGGATCATTTCATCATTTAAAAACAGGCAATGCTCAATCCGAGGCGGTGGATCGTTCCAATGCTTTTTACCTTCCGCAGCAATCATTTCGATTGCCTGCTGGATTGCTTCATTTCCAATTGCATGGAAAGCCAGTGTATAATTTTTATCAAGGGCTTTTGAAACCAAATCTCGGCATTGGGCTGTATCTGCCATCATTAAACCAAAATGAAATTTTAGATCTCTGCCCGGCTTGACGGGACTTCGCATGGAAGTTTTAATTGGATTCAGGGACAGGGTTTGAATGGAAGCAAGAAAAGTCATCAAAATCGTCTTGAAAAATTGTCCGGCATCGAGAACCATGGCAGCGCGATCCGAACCATCCAGAAAAATTTTTAACGGCCCGGTCATGAGCTGTTCATTGCCTTCCCATGGTTGTGGCTGATTGACTTTATCCCAGGGAAGTTCAAGCATGTTTTCATCATTGCAGGGGTATAAGACGACCGGGATTTTTAGAAGACCTTCATCACAGGCCTCCTGATACAGCGCTCTGCTTTTTGTTTGCACGGCAGGATCCCCTATTCGTGTGATCCCAAATTCAAAGAGCGAATGCTGCATCTTCACAAGGCGTTGCATTATTCCGGTTTTGGTATTCTCGATCAGGCTTTCTCTGGATTGCTTTAAAACACCTCCTATTGCGGTTTCAATAAGATGGCCTGTGGGATTTCCTTTTCTGTCTTTTTTAATTTCACCGGCAAACGGCTGGGGAGTATTTTTATCAATTCCGGCAAGCTGTAAAGCCCTGGAGTTTGCGACACACTCATGAACAGAGTAATGGATAATTACAGCAGGATGATCCGGGCAGGCATCATCCAGGTCATGACGGCTTGGAGTTTGTTTTTCGGGATATTCCCATGGATCATACCCGTGTGCAACCACCCACTGACCTTTTTCGCATTGACTTGCCGATTCCTGCAGGAGTTCCTTCAGCCTTTTAATCGTAGGCGCTTTTTCAGGCGAGCAATCCAGTGCGCCCTGATAAATGAGACCATCTAAAAAATGGATGTGCGGGTCAATGAATCCCGGCAACAGGGTAACCCCCTGGCCGTCAATTTTTTTCGCTTCTTTGTATTTTTCCAGAAGATCCTGTTTTTTGCCGACCTCGATGATTTTATCTTTCTCCCAGGCGATCGCATCTCCGGTGCTGAAGCTTTTATCCATTGTATAGATGGTGACATTATGCATGATTTTCATCATCGTATCCTGCAAGTTAATATTGATCGTTTCGGTCGTCCGAACCAGTTCTATGCAAACCCTTTCAACAAAAAATGAGCTTTTCAAATACACCGGCATGTGTTAAGTTAGTTAGTCGACTAACACTTTTTACTGGTTGTTGTCAAACATTGTTTTTTGGCTGCGTTCTGAAGATAACCGCCGTTCGCCAGGATGAATGACTTCAATTCGGCGGCAAGATCAGAGAAAAGGCAGCCGGGTATCAGGGGAAAATTGTATTGAGAATCAATCAACTGTTTGATTAGTTAGTCGATCAACTAAATTATTCAATTTGGTTTCACATGGCAAAGTAAAATCATTTTAAGAGGCATTAAACAGGAGGTGACGGATGACCGACTATCGATCAAAAAGCTGGTGGCTTGAATCCTTACCGCAGGAAATCTCTTCCAATCCGCACCTGGAAGGGAAGAACACCGCTGATGTTGTTGTTATCGGAGGTGGCTATACCGGCCTTTCAGTAGGATACCACTTAAAGAAAATCCATCCGAATATAGATGTTCGGATTCTTGAATCAGAGGTCTGCGGATTCGGTGCTTCAGGCAGAAACGGTGGTTTTTCAATGACCCTTTTTGGACTGACAAAAGGGATCACCAAGTTTCGTTTTAATGATGAAAAGGCAAAAAGTGCTCATATCTATATGGAAAAGTCGGTGGATTATCTCCATGACGTGATTACCCAAAACAAAATTGACTGTGATTATGAAAGAAGCGGTTATTTGCTGGTCGGGACCAGCCCGGGACAGGTGAAACGGGTGGAGCATGATTTTAAGATTATGGAAAACTGGGGCATGGGGGGTGTTGAGCGGTGGGAGCGGGATCGCCTTGCGGATGAGTTTAATACAGACTTCTATAAAATAGGCTGGTTTGAGCCCCGTTGCGGTATTGTCAATCCGGCAAAACTGGCCAGAGGCTTGAAAGATCTCGCTGAAGATCAGGGGGCGGTCATTTATGAAAACACTCCGGTAAAGAGCTTTGCCAGAAAAGGGATATCCGGATTTGTGGTAAAAACAGACAAAGGCGAAATCCATTCCGAATATTTGGTTTTAGCCACTAATGCCTATTCTATCTTGTTTCCGCAACTTAAAAGGCTCCAATACCCGGCATTTACCCACATTGTAATGAGCGAGCCTTTGACGACGGAACAATATAGTTCCATCGGCTGGAAGAATCGCGCCGGCGTTGAGGACGCCCGTGATCTGATTCACTATTACCGGCTTACGGCAGACAACCGAATTGTAATGGGCGGTGGAGATGTATCGCTCGGGTATGGTGCGGATCTTGATAAGGATCGAAATGAAAAAATATTCACTCATCTTAAACACCATGTGACCGAAGTCTTTCCGCAGTTAAAAGGAATCCGGTTTACTCATCAGTGGGGCGGGCCGGTTTCCATTACGATTGACATGGCACCGGTCATCGGCTATCTCGGAGATGACAAAAAGGCGATTTTTTCTATGGGCTGCATCGGCCACGGCGTATCGCTCACCATGATGAACGGCCGAACCATCGCCGAGTTAATCACAAACCGGCAGACGGAAAGAACAGAGATGTTTTTTGTAGGCAGAAAAGTCTTTCCCTGGCCAACTGATCTGGTGACCTACAGTGTAACCCATGCCGTTCGAGGGTTTATGAAGCTTGAAGACATGGTGTATTATAAGTAGGTGGGTTGACGTTTGTTTGTTCGCTTTTATACATTTACGAGTTAAAGGCGGCGCATGATTGTTGTGATGTGGATAAGTGACAGGATTGAACGATGAAGGCATTGTGTCAATATTGGCTGCAATTATCAGGAAATCCACATTCACACCGGCACGTTTCCGGCGTAGAAATGTTTTTCTTGGGAAAAGGTTATTAATGATTACAGCAGTATTATCGTTGTAATATCGCACAGAAACCCAATCGCCGACACACGGCAGGTCATCCGAAGAATCAATGTGGAAATAAAATCTCCCGGCAAGTTCGGCCGGGACTTCTTTAAGTTCATTTCTGACAAGGTAAGAGCCGCAGTCAACTGCGGAAACGCGTGCGATATCTTGACCCTCTTGACGCAATTCAACGGCATACGCTTCAAACCAGTTATCAAAACCCATATCACGCAGTTTCATTCTATATTGCACCGACCTGAAGTTTGTTCAAGTATCGCAGAGCATGACCATGAATATCAATCAGGCTAAAATAAACCAGGGATGAAATCAAGCCGCCTTTCAACAAAAAATGGGCTTTTCAAATACACTGGAATGTATTAAATTGGTTAGTCGACTAACACTTTTTTGCTGGTTGCTATCAAACATCGTTTTTTGGCTGCGTCCTGAAGATAACCGCCGTTCTCCGGGATGAATGACTTCAATTTGGCGGCAAGATCAGAGAAAAGGCAGCCGGGTATCAGGGGAAAATTGTTTTGAGATTCATTTTTTAGTATGGATAATGCTGTTCACATCCGACTTTTACCATACATGAAAGGATTTATTCATGGGCCGAAAAAACATTCAGACGGAAAGGAGAAAGCAGATACTGGAGGCGCTGCACAAATGCCTTCTGAAAAAACCGTTTGATAAAACTTCAATCAAGAATATCGCTCAGGAAGCGAAAATCAATCACGGAATGCTGCATTACTATTTCAGGAACAAGGAGGATATCCTCCTGAATTATATTGAATATGTTATTAATCTCTATAAATCCATGTTTGAGGAATGGCTTAAATCGGAAGGGCCCTTATATAGCAGTTCAAAAGATTTCATAAAGGGAGCCTTTGATTTCATGTTCCAAAAAATTACATTGAATCGGGACATGGCAAAGATTTATATCGAAATCTGGGAAATCGCCATATATAATAACAAGGTGAAATCAAAGCTCCGGATAGCCTATTCGGAATGGATCGAAACCGTGAAACAGATAATCTTAGAACCCATCAAGGATGAAAACAAGGCTTCAAGGATCAGTACGGCACTGGTAGCATTTCTGGAGGGGATCTCTCTGTTTTTGATTATCCTTGATCCAAAGGATTTTTCTTTTGAGACACTTCTGGAAAACTTTCAGGAGGCGTTTATAGACAGATTATTCTCCTGAATCGGAATGAACCGGATGCTTCACAAATTCGGCCGGGAAGAAAATCGGGGCCGTGATCCAGAATCCCTTTATTGACACTGAAGCTGGATTCATTTAGTCTTTTTATACACTGCGAATTAATTCGAGAAAACGCCTTAGAGGGACAGCGGTGTTCTCATTCATTTAATTGGCTGGAGTTAGAAAAGAATGATTTCAAAGAAAAACAGGGTGTCCTCCGGTATAAGCCAGCTGGACAACCTTCTTGGTGGTCTGTTCATCGGAGATAATGTTATCTGGTATGATGTTGCCGGAAGCCTCGCATCAGCATTTTGCATGAATTTCATTCAGGCATCTCAGATGCAGAACAAGCCGTTTATATATGTGAGTTTTGATCGCTCGCCAAAGAATCTTCTGGAAAAGCTTGGGCCGCTGGCGGAAAATCAGCACTTGACGATTCTGGACTGCTTTACCCATGGAAAAGGAGATGGATCTGAAATTTTCAGTAAGTTTTATGAAAAAAATGGTGCGCGGTGGCCATATCAGATTATCAAGGTGAACGAGCCCTGGAAACCGGAAAAGGTTATTGAATCTGTTTACGGGCTGCACAAAACCATGAAGGGTGATGTCCGGTTTGTTTTCGAAAGCCTTACCGGCATGCAGGACCTGTGGCAAGGTGAAGATTCTATCCTCAAGTTCTATTCCCATTCCTGCCCCAGACTGTATGAACTGGACACGATTGCGTACTGGATCGTTGAAAAAGGAGCTCACTCAGACCGTTTGAAGGCGCATATCAATCAGATTGCTCAGGTCGCCATCGATCTTTCCGTTAAAAGAGGGAAGTCTGCGCTGACAATTATAAAGGCGGAAAAACGCAGGCCGGATACGCTTAACAAGGAAATTTCCTTCTGGAGTGATGGGATGATGATCAGTTTTGATTCGGGCAGGGGGGCGCCCGGGAAAATTGATATCGGAATGCGTTTAAAAGAGCTTCGAACAAGACAGGGGCTGTCTCAGAAAGAATTGGCAAAACACGTTGGGGTGACGCCAAGTACCATTTCGCAGGTAGAAAGCAATTCGATATATCCTTCTCTTCAGGCGCTTTTTAAAATTGCGGAAACCCTTTCCGTCGAAGTCAGTTCTTTTTTTCAAAAGAAAACCGACCTGAAAAATCGTACTGTTTTTTCTGCGGGGAAAGCGGTGAAAACGGCTTTCCCGGACTTGCCCAAGGGCAGTATCCGGGGAGAACTGCTGACGCCTATCGATTTTGACATGAAGGCTGAACCATACCTTATCGAGATTCCTCCCAAGAAAAGCCTGCCTTCACATTTTTTCATTCATAAAGGCGATGAGATCGGATATGTGTTGTCCGGAAAACTGCAAACCAAAATCAACAATTCCACCTACAAGGTTGGCGCGGGTGATACCATATATTTGACTTCGGAAATGCCGACCCAGTGGAAGAATCCCGGTCCCGGGACGGCGAAGCTGTTCTGGGTAAAAATTAAGTAGTGCCAATCCATAAATGGCTATTTTGTCCGATATCTGCGTTGCGCTCAAATGGTAAACCTCAAATATATCCTTGATGTCATTGAGGGGATGGACGCTATGAAATCGTATGTATTTTTTGATCTAGTCGCAATACGTTTTACTGAGTGAATTGAATAATAATTTAGCTGTATGATCCCGTAAATTTTATCGTTATGCGACCTCATGCGAAAGGTGACTCGATGAAAGATGACATGATGTATTCCACAGCGAAGACCTTGTCACGACGGGAATTTCTCTTCACGACGTGTTTGGTCTCCACGGGCGTGTTCTTGCCGTCGTTACGTCCGTTATGGGCAGCCCAGCCGGCCACGAAAAGTGCCGGCGAGTTCGGCGAACTCAATGCGACCGATCCTGGCGGTACCGACCTCTACCTTGAACACAAAGACCTGCTGATCGGCGGCAAGCCCGGCCGGGCGATTGCGATTAATGGTTCCATTCCCGGGCCGGTCATTCGGATGCAGGAAGGCAAAGAGGCGCTAATCCGCGTCCACAATCGGCTGGACGAATCGACCTCAATTCACTGGCACGGAATATTGCTGCCCTTCAACATGGATGGCGTCCCGGGCATCAGCTTCCCCGGCATTCCAGCGGGTGAGACCTTTACCTACCGCTACCCCATCCGGCAGAACGGCACGTATTGGTATCACAGCCACACGGGCTTGCAGGAACAGCTCGGACATTACGGCCAGCTCATTCTCGAACCGGCCGAACCGGACCCAGTGGGGTACGACGTGGAGCATTCGATCGTTTTGTCCGACTGGACGTTCGAGAATCCGCACCGCGTACTGTGGAAGCTCAAGACCATGGAGGGCTACTACAACTTCCAGCGCCCGACGCTGGCGAATATCGACGATCAGATGAAGGCGACCGGTATGTCGCTTAGCGAGGTGCTTGAGAAACGACTGGCGTGGGACCGGATGCGGATGGACCCGACCGACATCGCCGACATTACCGGAGCGACCTATACCTACCTGATGAACGGCAAGGCGGCCCATGAGAACCCTACGTTCATCGCCGAACCCGGCCAGCGGGTGCGCCTGCGGATCGTCAACGCCTCGACGATGACGTTCTTCGATGTCCGCATCCCGGGCCTGCCGATGACGGTCGTGCAGGCAGACGGTCAGAACATCAAGTCGCCATTTCAGAGGATGTCTCAATGACCCATCGAATGATGGTTCTGGTGTTTCAATTAGGGATCATTCTTCTGGCCGCTAAAGTCGGACATATTCTGTTCGAAAAAATCCGCCTCCCGGGTGTTCTTGGTGAATTGTGCGCCGGTTTTGTCATCGG
>JAWOIJ010000082.1:0-69406 GCA_046484745.1 Desulfobacterales bacterium
GAGCAAATATAATGCCGGAAATGCGATTATCAGCATAACATCCTTAATTTTAAAATTTTTATCATATTGTTATGTATTTTTGCCGACGATTTCGCCTGAATTTTTATTTAGATATTGAACAATCCGACCCCATATGTTATGGTATACGGGAACAAAATGAACCCCGACTTTTTCCAAAGGGGATTGAACCATGCACACCGTACTCAAGAATTATCAAGTCATCCTGGAAAGCATTGAAGAAGGGGTGTTTACCGTCACCCCGGAGCTGAAAATCATGTCCTTTAACCGAGCTGCGGAGAGGATAACCGGAGTCAGCCGAAAGGACGCGATCGGAAAACCCTGTCGTGAAATTTTTCAGACCAACCAGTGCGGAGAGAATTGCAAACTCCAGCAATCAACCAAAACCGGGCGGTCATACTCAAATATACCGGTGTACATCACACGTGCCGATAAAAAGATTATTCCAATAAGCGTTAACACGGCCTTGCTGAAAGCCAGTGATGGAAACATCATCGGAGGAGTGGAAATTTTCAGAGATCTGACGCCCTTTACCGAACTTCGGAAAGCATATTTGAAAGAACATTCCTTTGAAGATATTGTCAGCAAAAACCCCACGATGCTTCGCTATTTTTCAGTTCTGCCGCAAATCGCGGAAAGTGAAAGTATTATCCTGATCGAAGGCGCCACCGGGACCGGCAAAGAGCTAGTGGCCAGGGCGATTCATAGAAACAGTTCAAAAAAAAACGGACCTTTTGTTGCCGTGAACTGTGGGGCCTTGCCCGATACGCTTCTTGAGTCCGAATTGTTTGGATACAAAAAAGGAGCGTTTACGGATGCAAAACAGGATAAGCCCGGGCGGTTCGCGCTTGCTCAGAATGGGACCATTTTTTTAGATGAGATCGGAGATATCTCCCAGGCTGCACAGGTCCGCCTGCTGCGGGTGTTGCAGGAAAAAAAATATGAACCGCTTGGCGCAACACAATCCATTGAAACAAACGCCAGGGTGATCGCTGCAACCCATAGAAATCTGGAAGCGCTTGTGGAAAAAAATATATTCAGAGAAGATCTGTTTTATCGAATCAATGTGATTAAGATATCGCTTCCTTCTCTGAGAGAACGAAAAGAGGATATCCCCCTGCTGGTTGATCATTTTATTAAAAGACAGAACTACACAACCCATCGTAAAATTCTTGGGCTCACCCAGGGAGCCATGGCTGCGTTTATGCTGTATGACTGGCCCGGTAATATCCGGGAGCTTGAAAACAGCATTGAACACGCGTTTGTCTTATGCAGGGATGACTTGCTGGGTTTGCACCATCTTCCCGAACAAATCCAACCCCGTGTTGAACCCTTTATTCCCCTGAAGGGCATGACACTGAAGGATATTGAAAGAGAAACCATTCAGCAGGCATTGGATCGCAACAACTGGAAAAAAGTTGCGACCGCAAAGGAGCTTGGCATCGATAAAAACACCCTTCGCCGAAAAATAAAAAGGCTGGAGATTATCGAACCGGAATAGCGAATTCTATTTTTATTTGATTGCCTTCCCCGCGTTTAAAAAGTGAATTTTTCAGTGGAGCATTATCCGCAAACTTCAGATCTGACCCTGCCATGAATCGCCAAAGGGTCGCAATATTGCGATTTAAACAGTCGTTTTTTTGCAACCCTGATGCCTGTGGCGCTTGTCGAAAAATCCATGTCAATTTTTCAACCTGTTAAAAAATAAGGCTATATATTATGTAAGTGCGCATATTTCAAAGGTGGCATAAAGCTTGCTGTCACTCTATGACAGGAGAGCGATATCAACTATGAAAACAGCGCTTACAATCTGGGGAAATCGAATTTCTCCGGTATTTGATTCTGCGAATACGCTTTTGATTGTAGAGATACAAGAGCAAAAAGTCTGCAGCAGACGGTATGAGCCTTTTTATCCTCACGCGCCATCACGTCTGGCAGAGCGATTGGCTGATCTTGATATCAAGGTGTTGATCTGCGGCGCGATTTCAGAGTTGCCCGCCAATATTATTGAATTTGCAGGTGTCCAACTGATTCCATTTATCAGTGGAAGTGTGGATGAAGTGCTGGATGCTTATATAAGGGGCGCGGCATCTGTCTATACATTTTTAATGCCGGGATGTCGGTGCAAAGGCCGTGAACATAACAGGCGGGGGAAGAAACAGCGTGATGGATCCAGACAAATGAAGGAGGTGGTTTATATGCCAAAAGGTGATAAAACCGGTCCACAGGGACAGGGACCGGGAACCGGCAGGGGACAAGGTGGATGTAAAAAAGGTTCGGGCGGGAAAAATTCCGGTCAGGGACAGGGCCGGGACAGCAGTAATAAAAGAGGCCGAGGCAGGGGAGGTGGACAGGGTACGGGGAAAGGAAGCGGCCGTCAAGGCGCTTAAAATTTTAAAAAAGGAGGAAAAGTCATGCCAGGATTTGACGGAAGAGGACCCTTGGGAGCCGGTCCTTTGACAGGAAGAGGTAGAGGGCGCTGCGCTTCCGCAGACGTTGTTTATGGAAGACGGTTTTTCAGGAATCGCGGTCTATCTGCGGGGATGGGATACGGGAGAATGGGATATGGCCCTGGCTTCGGCAGATGGGGCGGCGGGTATGAACCCTTTGATCGTTTATCTTCGGCAGATATAACAGTGGAAATTGATGAGTTGAAAGCGGAAGCGGTCTCAATGAGGAATGCCCTTGAAATGATCAATCGAGAAATTTCGAATCTTGAGAAAAAGGCTGAAAAGACTTCCGTGGCGGGCAAAACAGATGATTAGCATACTGATTGTCAGCTCTGACGAAAACGCTCTATCGGATTTTCAGTCTGCACTTCGCCAACACGGAGAAATAGAAATATCTCGAACAGAATCCGGAAGCAAGGCGCTGCAGATCGCTTCGGGAAAAGCATTTGACCTGGTTGTCACTGATGAATTTCTTGGCGATATGTCAGGCCTTGCTTTTGTGGAAAAGCTGGTTGCCGTAAATCCACTGATCAATTGTGTGTCCGTAAGCCGGCTTTCTCCCAAGGCGTTTCATGAAGCAAGTGAAGGGCTTGGACTGCTGATGCAACTGCCTCCAGATCCAGGAAGCGAGGATGCAAAAAAAATGATGGAGCTGTTGAAGAAGGTATTAAACCTTACGACAGCGGTGAGCCGTTAAGGAAAATCGATCCAAAAAAGATTGACACCACATTTCTGGATTATTCTCGTCTTCTCGGAGATCGAGAAGATCTTATAGGAACTTTTTTATGATTATCAGTGTAGCAAGCGGAAAAGGCGGTACCGGGAAGACTACGGTTGCAACGAATCTGGCAATTGCCATTGGAAACAATGTTCAGATTCTGGACTGCGATGTAGAGGAACCGAATTCGCACCTCTTTTTATATCCGGTCATAGAAGAAACGGAGACCGTATTTACGCCGGTACCGTTGGTTGATGAACAAAAATGCACCTATTGTAAGAAGTGTGCTGAAATATGCCGATTCAATGCGATTGCGGTTTTTGGGGATATTATTTTGACATTTCCGGAACTGTGTCACAGTTGCGGGGGGTGCATGGAAGTGTGTCCTGAACATGCAATTACGGAAACCGGTCGGGAACTCGGTGTAGTCGAAAGAGGTCGGAAGGGAAATATTGATTTTGTTCATGGCCGCCTCAGGGTGGGAGAAGCCATGTCTCCTCCAATGATCAGAAAGGTTCGTTCGTATATTCTTCCGAAAAAAACGAACATCATCGATGCCCCTCCGGGGACCTCCTGCCCGGTCATTGCTGCGATGAAGGGGGTTGATTTTGTGCTGATGGTAACCGAACCTACGCCTTTTGGTCTGCACGATTTAAAATTGGCGGTGGAAGCGGTGAAACTTCTGGGTATTCCCCGGGGACTGGTGATCAACCGTTCCGATATGGGCGACAAGAAGGTCTATGAGTATGCCGTTCAGGAGAATCTTCCGATTTTAATGGAGATCCCCTTTGACCGACGGATTGCCGAAATCTACTCAAGGGGAGGGCTTATTGTTGAGGAGATGCCGGAATTGAAGGAAAAGTTTTTGAAATTATTTGAAAAAATTAAACAAATTGTGGAATCGAGGGGTTAGGAATCGAATGAAAGAGCTGGTTGTAATAAGTGGAAAAGGCGGTACGGGGAAGACAAGCCTGACAGCGGCTTTTGCCAGTCTCTCGGAAAAAAGCGTTTTGTGTGATGCGGATGTGGATGCAGCGGATCTTCATTTGTTAATGGATCCAGAAGTTTGTCGGCGCACGGATTTTCTGGGAGGCGGGGTTGCAATCATCAACCATGAAGAATGCACCGAGTGCGGTATCTGTATGGATGTGTGCCGGTTTGATGCAATAAATGATGACTTTCAAGTCGATCCGATCGATTGTGAAGGATGCGGCGTCTGTGTTGATCTATGCCCGGTAGGAGCCATTGCGTTTCCGATACAAACCTGTGGGGAATGGTTCATTTCAAAGACACGTTTCGGACCCATGGTGCATGCAAGGCTTGGCATTGCGCAGGAGAACTCTGGAAAGCTGGTTACACTGGTCAGAAAAGAGGCAAAAGAACTGGCGGAAAGGGAAAAGCTGGATTTGATTATCACGGATGGTCCACCCGGAACAGGATGTCCGGTTATTGCTTCCATTGGAGGGGCTACCGCACTGATTATTGTGACCGAGCCGTCCGTCTCGGGGCTCCATGATATGAAGCGGGTTGCGGCGCTTGCCGATCATTTTCATGTCCCTGCAATGATATGCGTCAACAAGTATGATCTGAACCTGGACCAGACGAAGATGATTGAGAATGTGGCTAACGAGATGAATATGACGGTTCTGGAGCGGATTCCGTTTGATCCGGCTTTTACGGAATCAATGGTTTTAGGGAAAACGGTTTTAGAATTTGATGGAAAATCAGGGACAGGCAAAGCGATAGAAAAAGTTTGGAGTCAGATTATCTGTTCGCCTTTGATGAACCGGTAAGTGTTTCAACACGAAAAAGGTCGCTTTTCCCGGCAGAACAATCATTTTTTTAAGTTGGTTCAGCATTGTGGCAAGGATGGATCAAGAATTCGGAAAAGGCTTCGAAAATGGTTTGAAACATCACGTTTAAAGCCATTATATTATGAACTTAAAGAGAAAGGGAAATTATGAAAAGGGGAAGAATAGCAATACCTTCAATCGGAAAAGGCGGATTGGACGGTCAGCGGTCAGGTCACTTCGGACACTGTGATGTGTTTACGTTTGTTGATGTAGAAAACGGAGAAATTCAAGAAGTTTCAACAATTCAGAATCAGGAGCATGTACAGGGCGGATGTATGGTTCCGGTTAACCTGCTTGCCGGACACCGGGTAAATGCCCTGATTGTAGGGGGCATTGGAATGCGTCCGCTCATGGGATTTAAACAGGTTGGAATCCAGGTCTATTATGATGCAGAGAGACCGGACATAAGACCGGTAGTAGAAGACTTGATCGCCGGGAAGCTTTCGCTGATTGATGACACGCAGGTATGTGGCGGAGGCGGTGGAAATGCTATCAGTGCATCATAAGGAGAATAAACAATGAAAATTGCTGTCACATCAAAAGGCACGGACCTGGATTCCATCGTTGATCCCCGTTTCGGGCGTGCCGCATATATTCTAATTGTCGATTCGGAAACCTATGCTTTTGACGTTCTGGACAATCATGAAAATGTGAATGCGTTTAAAGGGGCTGGAATTCAAGCTGCCACGATGGTGAGTGAAAAAGGGGCGGACGTCCTGCTCACCGGATTTTGCGGTCCCAATGCCTTTAAAACATTGAGCGCCGCTAAAATAAAAGTTGTAAACGATGCTTCGGGAACGGTAAAGGATGCTGTGGATGCTTTTAAGCAGGGGAAGTTGTCTTTTGCGGGAAAAGCGAATACAGAAGGGCACTGGTAAAAAAGTGAGATGAGATAACAGAGAGGTTTGAAAAATGAGCAGTTCACAAGAAGGGGTGGCCATTTCAGATATGCCGCCGAAACCGGATCCAGATGCAATGGTAAAGCGGTCTTTATCACATATCAAATATAAATTTGTTGTAATGAGTGGAAAGGGTGGTGTCGGGAAAAGCAGTACTTCCGCGAATCTTGCCATAGCGTTATCCAAAAAAGGACATAAAGTCGGGCTGATGGATGTCGATATTCATGGTCCGGATATTCCAAGGATGCTTGGGTTGGCAGGAATGCTCACGCTGGGCGGGAATCAGAAACTCCAGCCCCAAAAGTATTCCGAGAATTTATATGCGGTTTCCATTGAATCCCTGATGCCGAATAAGGATGATGCCATTATATGGCGGGGGCCTGTCAAACATTCCGCAATAAGACAGTTTATCGGGGATGTAGAATGGGGAAATCTTGATTTTTTAATCATTGACTCGCCTCCCGGAACCGGCGACGAGCCATTGACCGTTGCACAACTGATAAAAGATGCACAGGCGATTATTGTCACGACCCCGCAGGAAGTCGCGCTGGCGGATATCCGAAAATCGATCAATTTTTGTCGAACCGTAAAAATGAAAATATTCGGCCTGATTGAAAATATGAGCGGTTTTGAATGCCCGCATTGCGGAAAAATGCTTGATCTCTTTGGAACGGGCGGAGGGGAGAAAACAGCGACAATCTCCAGGATACCATTTTTGGGAAAAATTCCTTTTGATTCCAAAATGGTTCTATGTGGTGATTCGGGAACCTCTTACTTGGACGCATACCAGGATAGCTCGGTATCAAAGGCATTCGGAGAAGTTGCCGACAGGATGTCAAAGCTGTTATCCATTTGATATCGACTGCGAACCATTAAGGAATTAGATTGAAAAAGAGGTGACAGATGCCGCTTTTTGACTATTTATGCCTGGACTGTGGTAAATCCAGCGAAATTCTGGTTTTTGATTCTTCGGATCCATTGCAGTGTAAAGCGTGTGGAAGTTCCAGCCTGAAAAAACTTCTTTCCGCACATTCATCCGTGTCCGGTCCGGCAAAGTTCAGCATGCCCGGTCCGGGAGATACGTCGTGTTGCGGATCTTCCCCTGGTGAGGCAGGTTGCGCCGGCCCCGGAAGTTGTTGTGGAAAAAATCAAGGGTAAGCGTACGTTCTGATTTCGATATTAACCTCGTATATCCGGATTGCGATAATCTTTTTTCTTCCATGAAATTGGAGCTGAAGCCATAAAAATGTTTCAACGGATTCCGCATTGCCCGGGTCATCCAAGCGGATCAGTTATGACGTGTAACCGGGAAATGGGATGATTCGCGCATTTCCCGGAGGGTTATGGTTGAACCGGAATACAGCTGACAGCAGTATCCAATTTTAATGTTTATCAAAAAAGGAGGTCAACTTGAAAAAAGTAGCAATTATCGGTTGCGGTGCCTATATGGATAGTGGATACGGATGCCCGGGAGAATGGCGTTGCCTTAAGGCAGCGGCCCTGGGTGAAGGTAAAGTTGAAGAACCTTCTTCTGTTGTGGCTTTTATAAAATGTCAGTGCCCGGGCCGATCGACAGTCGCAAATATCGGAATGGCAATGAAATTATCTGAAATAAAACCTGATTTGATTTATTTAAGTTCCTGTCTCGCAAACGCGAAGCCCGACTGCCCGTATTCCAATGCAGAAGAGATGGCAAAAATGATTGAAGGGAAAACAGGAATTCAGGTTATCTCCGGCACACATGATTATCATTAGATTAAAATGAATTGATGATATGACAATGTCGGATGGAATGAAACCGTAACTGTTTCAAAGGAGGACTGACAATGTCTTTTCGTTTTTCGCCTGCATGGTGGCCGCTTTTGGCTGTGGCTTCCCCGTTGATAGCCCCCTGGTTGTTCGTCAAAAACCGGCAATTTAAGAAGGATAGAGAGGATGTCGTCACAATCAACCGGAATCGTATGGACCAGACCGAACCCCTTGAAATTCCGGAACTCGATTTCCTGGATCTGACGGTGGTGGTGGAATGGAAAGCCAGGGAGGGATTTATAGGCGATGCAGGTGTGTCTTATCTGTTCAAGACGGATCTGGGTTCGATGATGTATGATATCGGATTTGGCCCGACCCGGCCGGCTTTATCTCACAATGCCGCCCGATTGGGCATCGACTTGAATCAGGTGGATGCCTTGACAATCTCGCATCTTCACTGCGATCACATGGGAGGAATACATGCCCAGCGATCCCGGAAAGTGACTGTGCCTGAAAATCTGATGCCTGCGGAGATAAAGGACTGTTACCTGCCCGACAGGGCCGAGGCTGAAGGGTTCAAGACCCGGTTGGTGGAAAAACCTCAACTTCTGGCAGCCGGTATTGCTTCAAGCGGTCCTCTGGCTCGACGTTTGTTCATAATGGGTTTTACGGAAGAACAGGCACTCTTGGCCCGAATCAAGGATAAGGGCCTGGTCGTTTTTACCGGATGTGGTCATCCCACCATTGAAGTAGTTTTAGAAATGGTTAGACGTCTTTCCAATGAACCAATCTACGCTTTGGGCGGCGGGCTTCACTTTCCGGTTACGGACGGAAGAGGTAACCGCGCCGGCATCAAGTTTCAGACGTTTATCGGAACAGGCAAGCCTCCCTGGGAAAGAATTAATGACAAAGATTTGGACCGGACCATCAGCGCCATCAATACTGCCGGACCAAAGGAAGTGTATCTTTCGGCTCATGATACGTGTGACTATGCCCTGGATCGCATGAAAAAAGAGCTGAACGCGGAGACCAGGGTGCTTGAAGCCGGAGCAGTTTACCGCTTTTGACCCGGTTTTGCCGTTTGTTTGAATCGCCGGCGGCTGCGGCTGTGGATGAGGCGATGGTACTGTTGCCCTTAGGCCTTTTTCTGAATGGTGAAAATTTTTTAATGCGTTAAGGAGGCGTTATGAAAAAAGGCGAGAAATTGGTGATTATCGGATGCAGTGGTGCAGGGGGGCCTGCTGCAATGATGGCAAAGAAATTAATGCCGGATGTTGATGTTACGGTAATACGAAAAGAGAAATTTTTTATTGTCAGGTGAGCGCTTCCTCATGTTGTGGCCGGTCTGGTCACCGCGGATTCGATTGTGGTCCCTGACAAGAAACTTGAAGACGCGGGAATTCATGTTTTTGTGGGTGAGGTAACAAAAATAGACACGGATAAAAAGAGGGTGCGTGTATCAGACGGGAGTGATTTCAGCTATGACAAGCTGTTTCTGTCTACAGGTTCAAGTTCGCTTATTCCACCTTTGGAGGGAAACGATCTTACGGGAGTTATGTTTTTGCGAGGCCTTTCCGATGCTGAAAAAATCAAGGCCTATCTTTCGGACAACAAACCGAAAAAATTAATTTTTGTCGGCGCAGGTTTTATTACAATGGAGATCGCTTCACTTCTCATGTCCGTTAGATCTGATGGATATGACATAACCGTTTTAGAGCTGTTTGACCGTCCCCTTCCCCTGATGCTGGATAAGGATATGGCGGATCCGGTTCAAGAATACCTTGCGGGTAAAGGCGTTAAGGTGATAACAGGCGAAATGGTCGAAAAGGTCCTGGGAAAAGACGGAGCTGTTGCCGGTGTAGAACTTGGGTCAGGAAAAAAGCTTGATGCCGACATGGTTTTTATAAACGTTGGAGTTCGTCCCAATATGGAACTTGCTCAAGATATCGGCCTTGAGATCGGGCAATACGGTATCAAGGTGAATGAATTCCAGGAAACATCCGACCCTGATATTCTTGCCGGAGGAGACTGCGTTGAGAAGGTAAATTATATTACCCGAAAACCCGATCCCGGACGCCTCAGGGGACCGGCGGTCATGCAGGGTCGTCTGGCCGCGAAAAGACTTGCCGGTTATGATATTGAATTTCCCGGTGTGATCAATGCCGGCGGCTGCCGGATGTTCGATCTTGTCGTTTCCGCAACCGGGTTGACGGAGGAGGCAGCGGCAAAAGAAGGTTTTGAAACCGTCTGCTCGATGGTCGACTCCCGAAGCAAACATGGGATGATTCCCGGAATGAAACCCTGGAGAATTAAACTTGTCTTTGACAGGAAAACACAAAAAATTATCGGAGGCCAAATCGTGAGTCATGAAATTGCACCGGCCAGAGAAATTGACGCGGTCAGCGCGTTTATCCTTGGAGGCAAAACCATTTCAGATCTCACGACATTTACATCCGCCTGCAATCCGGATATCTCATCGGAGCCCAGTTTAGAACCGATTACGATTGCGGCTGAACATGCACTGCAGCAGTTGAGAAAAATGTAATGGGACGGATTCGATTGGAAAAAAGCCGACCACATGTCAGCTAATTTTACGGGTTGTCAAATCGTTATTCAATCCGAACTGTTGTAGTTTTGCCGGACAGGGTTCAGGTTGTCCTGAAATCATAAAAGAGGTTGATAAGGAGCAGCAAGAAAAAGGCATCATCCTCATGGTATTGAATATGAAGCTGTCCGGGATACATTCCATACCGATGGTTGCGTGTATGGCCACGGCACTTTTTTTATTGCTTCTTATGGCATGATAATCCCCCGCATCGCAGGATTCGTCCTGTATAAGTCACGTTTCCGCATTTGCCATCTTATGGATGATGTTTTTAAGCTTTTCCACACTATTTCCATCTTTTTCCACGATGATCTTTTGCGGCCAGCCATTCAAAGATTCCTCGTGATTGTTATGAAAGGTCATCATGATAACCGGCAGGGTTGGAATTCGTTTCCCCAAAGCATTCATCAGGGACAATTTCTCCATATCCGGCAAATCCAGATCAATAATCAAAAGATCAGGCATTTCGCAGCCAAACACCTGCGCCATAACTTCCTGGCAATTTTTGGCAAGCTGGATGCAATACCCTTCTGAAGAGAGTTCCCTTTTGAGCAGTTCACGAACATGTGGGTTCCTGTCGGCGATTAATATGGTATAATTTGTATTCACGTAGATTCCCGGTTACTGGTTGGTATTTACCACGATTCGAGCAAGGGGTGTGCCATAGAAACAATGACAGGGGATATAATAATTTAACGATTTGAAATAATAAAATAAAAATTGAAAAATTCATTTTTCGTCCCTTTCAGGCAGCGCCTTCCCAATGTCGAATTTTTTTACATTGTGTAAAGGAAAAAATACACGATATGGTTTGAATTGTGGCTTGTTATTTGCAATACTTGCCATGAAGAAAATTTTCCGTTCGGGATCGATTCAGCAAACAGTTTGAACAGGACAGCATATCATGTTTAACCAGATCAGCCTTCGAGCGCGACTCCTTGTTTTGATTGCCATACTGGCCATTATCAACCTGACAGGCTCTTTTCTAACCTTGTGGTATGGTTTTCAAACGCAAAACCGATATAAATTCCTCATTGATCAGAACATTTCCGCGCTCTTGGCAGCCCAGCAGCTTGAAACGGCTCTGGTGATGCAGAAAGGACTTCTCACCTATTATTTTCTGACAGGCTCATCCGACTGGCTCGACCAACTGAAAGAGCGCGAAAATGATTTCAAACAATGGTTGGAAAAAGCCAGAAACGCGAACTTCATCAAGAAAGCCGTACCGATTATCAACAAGACCGAATCGAAGTACCTTCAGTACGTCTTTGATCGGGATGCCGTTATCAGTCTGTATCAGGAAGGAAACCATGAAGAGGGTGTCAGAAAGCACTGGAATGTCAGAAAACAGTTTTTTGCTATTTTTGAATTGGCTGAAAAGTTCAAGCGAATGCATGAAAAAAGCATTGAGGCGCAACGCCGTGTTTTACGGAACTCCGCCCGAAATGTTTTTTTCTTCGTTGTGGTGGAGGTCCTCGGTATCTTGACCTTAACTGTTGTGCTCACTTTTATTATCATCAAACAGGTTATGGGGCCGATCCGGGAGATTCTGTTAAAGACGGACAACAAGAAAACACCACTTCAGATTGGCAATGAAATAAAAAATTTAAGCCGGGTGGTCAATGACATGGCTGTTGACATTGACCAGGCTCGTCTCAATTTGGAGAAAAGCCAGGAACACCTTGCGCAATCAGAAAAACTGGCCACGGTGGGAAAGCTGGCTGCCGGTATGGCCCATAGTGTCCGCAATCCTCTGACATCCGTAAAAATGCGCATGTTTTCTCTAGAAAGAAGCCTTCAGCTTACCCCTGTTCAGAAAGATGACCTGGAGGTTATCTCTGAGGAGATCAGACATATCGATACCATTTTAAGAAATTTTCTTGAATTTGCCCGGCCGCCAAAATTGCGGTTTCAGATGGTTAGTCCTTCCGATGTTATTGATATGACCATCCAGCTGCTGAAGCATCGTTTCGAGACTTACAAAACCAGTGTTCAGATGAGAAGAACAAGGCGTCTGCCTTCGATACCGCTTGATTCGGATCAACTGAAGGAAGTTATGGTCAACCTCATGATCAATGCCTGCGAAGCAATGGGAGAGGGCGGAACCATCAAGATTGTTGAGGAGCTGGAACAGCATGAATTTCTTGGCAATGCGATAAAAATTCGAATTGAAGACAACGGTCCGGGGATCCCCGATGAAATTCTGGAAAAAATTTTTGAACCATTTTACAGTATCAAGGAAGAGGGTTCCGGTTTAGGACTCAGCATTGCGAAACGAATTATTGAAGACCATGGCGGAGAAATTCTGGTTGCTTCCCGAGAGGGAGAAGGAGCGACCTTCTGCATTGTGCTGCCGATGAAGGAGAATATGGATGGCTAAAATTTTGATTGTGGATGATGACCCCCAACTTCGGAAAAGTTTTAACAAAATTTTATCGGAAGACGGGCATATGCTGGAGGTTGCCGCATCCGGCGAGAGCGGTGTCGCCATTGTCGAGAAAGATCCGCCGGACCTGGTGATTATGGATGTTCGTATGCCGGGAATGAGTGGTCTTGAAGCTTTTCAGATCATGCACAAAATCGAGCCAAAGCTTCCGGTTATCATCATGACTGCTTTCGGTACGACCGAAACCGCCATTGAAGCGATAAAAATGGGAGCCTTTGATTACATCCTGAAGCCGTTTGAAATTCCGGATATTTTTGAATTGATCGAGAAAGCGCTCCAGGCAGGTCGGTTTATGCGCGATAACGTGAAGTTGGATCCACCTCCAAAAGTTTCCAACGAGGAGGCTATTGTCGGTCAAAGTTTTCCCATGCAGGAGATATACAAGGCGATTGGAAGAGTCGCTCCAACGGATGCAACGGTTCTAATCCGCGGTGAGTCAGGCACAGGCAAAGAGCTCGTGGCCCGTGCGCTTTATCAATACAGCAAACGTTCGAACAAGTCCTTTCTGGTAATCAACTGTGTCGCCATACCGGAAACGCTACTTGAAAGTGAACTCTTTGGCTATGAAAAAGGGTCCTTCACGGGAGCCGTAAGCCGAAAGATTGGAAAGATTGAGCAGGCAGATCACGGAACTGTTTTTCTGGATGAAATCGGAGATATGCCTTTTAACATCCAGGCGAAAATATTAAGACTTCTCCAGGAAAGGAGTATCGAGCGATTGGGAGGCAGGCAGCCGATCCCGGTGAATGTCCGGATTATAGCCGCCACAAATCGTGATTTGGAAGATGCGGTAAACAAAGGCCGATTCAGAGAGGACCTTTATTACAGGCTGAAAGTAGTCAGCCTGAATCTTCCCCCCCTCAGAGAAAGAAAAGAGGATATACCGCTTCTCGCGGAGTATTTTCTTAAACAGTTCTGTCATGAGATGGGCATCCCGAATCCAGGGATTTCTGAAACAGGGAAAAGAGTTCTACAGGAAAACGAATGGCCCGGAAATGTAAGGGAACTTTCCAATACGATTCAAAAATCTCTGATATTCAGCCGGGGAGGCCCCTTGTGCTGTGAAGAAATTACACTTGCGGCTCATAACGATCCAGATTTTTTGACAAATACCGAAGAATTAGAAGGAGAGAATATCAATGATATCCTGAAGCGATGGATCCGAAAAAAAATAACGGAATCACCCAGTGACAAGTTGTTTGATAAGCTAATTGGACACTTTGAGAGCATCATCACGGGGGAGGCTTTGAATATTACCAGTGGAAACCGTACCCAGGCGGCAAAACTGCTCGGGTTGTCCAGGCCGACCCTGCTCGCAAAAATAGATAAGCATGATCTGAAAATTCAAACCGCCGTCAATATGCCGAACGATGTATAGCCGATGGTTTTTTCAGGCGGCATTTACAATTTTTTTGACACCTTTGATCGTTGCCTGTGAAAGCAGATCCAAGGCAAAGTTTTCAGCATCGATCAGATTCAGTTCTGAAATCCGATGCTGGACCGGAGGTAAAAATTGAGGATCCAAGCTTAAGGTACGAACACCGATACCGATTAAAAACGGTATAAAGCTCAGGTCACGAGCCATCTCTCCGCAGACGGAAACCTCTTTTCCTCCTTTTAAAACAGCGCTGACTATTTTTGACAGTCCCCGCAATACGGATGGATGCCAGGGTTGGTAATAATCAGCCACCCGTATATTGGTCCGATCAACAGCCAGCATAAACTGTATAAAATCATTTGTGCCGATCGAAAAAAAATCAGCTGTCTGAACAAATTCGTCCATGATCTCCAATACAGAGGGCAGTTCAACCATCATGCCGATTTCCGGGGTGTCAGGATGCGGCAGCTTTTTTTCCGCCAGATCTTCTATGCATTCTTGAACAACTGTTTTTGCTTCTGTAAATTCATCCAGAGATGAAATCATGGGAAACATGATCCGGACTTTTCCGGTTTCAGCCGATGCTCGAAGAATAGCTCGGATCTGCTGTTGAAAGATGTCCCTGTGCTTTAGCGAAAAGCGTATTGATCGGCACCCGAGCTGGGGGTTGGCCTCTCCGGTTGCGTCTGAATAGGAAAGCACTTTATCTCCACCGATGTCTAACGTTCGAATGGTAACACTTTTGCCGTTCATATCCTTTATAAGGCGCTTGTAAATTTCTACCTGCTCTTCCTCAGATGGAAATATTGAGCGGATCAGAAAGGGAAATTCGGTCCGGTACAGGCCGATACCCTCGGCTTTGAGTTTTTTCGCAACCGCCACTTCACTCAAGAGGTTTATATTGGCCTGAAGGTGCACCTGCGTTCCGTCACGGGTGTGTGTGGTCGAGGACATTTTGAGGCTCAATGGCTCGGCTTTTTTCCGGGCTTTATTTCGTGCCTCGAATTGATGGATAACCTCTTTGGATGGACGGATATAAATGCTTCCGATTTCAGCATCCATCAGAACCGGGGTTCCGTCTGGAAGATTTAGCAATTCAGAACGATCGGCGATCATGAGAGGAATCTGCAAGGAGCGGGATAATATGGCAATGTGTGATGTGATGCTGCCGCTGACAAAAAGGATTCCCTTTACCTTTTCGGATGCAAACTTCAGTATATCGGAAGGATAAAGATCTCTTGCGATGATGATTCTTTTTTTACGGATAACCGATTCATTCAGATTTTTTGCAAAGAGATTTTTCAGAATACGCAGCGCTAGATCTTCCACATCGTTTACTTTTTCTCTGATATAGGCATGGGAACTCGATGAGAATATGGAAATGTATTTTCGGTTCATTTCTCTGACAGCTTCTGAAGGAGCCACTCCATTTTCAATAAGCTTAACCATTCCTCCGACAAAACTCGGGTCTTTCAATATCATAAAATGAGCTGAAAAAATCAGCGAGGCGCTTTCCGGGAGATGGGCGGCAAAGTGTTTCTGAAGTGATTTTAACTGGTTGACTGTTGCCTGGATTGCCCGGTGAAAATCCTGTATAGTCAGCGATGCGTTTTTTATCGGATCTTCAACGAGTAACGCGTCATGGCTTCTGTCAAAAATTTTTGCGGGCGCAAATGCATATCCGGATGAGCTGACTTCCGCTTTGATAAACCGCAGGTTTTCAGGAATCGTATGTATGGCAGGCTGTTTTTCAGTCCGGTGCACCTCCATCAGGGATTGTGCATTTTCAATTGCACCGGCCAGTTGCGAGGCCAGGGTTTTAAGCGCCAGCACGTCCAATTCATCGAAAAAATTATTTTTTTCATGCTGAACAACCAACACCCCGATTTTTTCAATTCCCCGATGGATTGGAACGGCGAGAAAAGAGTTGAAGCGTTCTTCGCCTGCTTCTGGAAAATATTTATAATGAGGATTGTGAGATGCGTCACCTTCATTCACCGGATGAAGGCGGGCAAGGGATAATCCTGCAAGCCCTTCTCCCAGATTCATTCGAATTTGTCCGACTGCATCAGAATTCAGGCCTGTGGTGGATTTTAAAACGAGCTGTTGAGAGCTTCCTTCATAAAGGTATATGGAGCATACGTGCGCTTTGAGATGCTTTGAGACAAGCGAAACGGTTTTTTGGAGAAAACTTTCAATGTTCCCGCTTCCCGCTATCAGATTGGACAATTCGCCGATATTATAAAGAAGGTTAAGATGACCATGCCTTTCCTGGATCATAATTATTCCCGTTTATCCCAAAGAAATCATAACAGAAGAGAATCGTTCCCTTGCCGAATTGCTTCTAAATCACAGCCCTTTTCCGTTTGAATCAGAAACAGAACGAGGAGAAACACCAAATTCCCGTATGGTTATTCGGTTGCATCGTTCTCATAAACTTGTCGGTCAGGGTCCGTTTTCATGGATGTTTACTATACTGTTTTCGATATTCGTTTTCAATAACAATCCCCGTGTGATCCGGTTCAAAAGTTGTTTGAAACCCTTTCAAGGGATGTTCTCGAACACCGCCCCGACTTGGAATCGGATTGAAGGTGTTCAAACAGTTCTAATAGACCCCGGAAAAGACGCGGCATGATTCATGAAAGTTAATCTGTCTTTCGATTATCGCTTCCGGAACATTGAGCATTTGGCTTATCTTTTCAATCGAAAGCCCTTTATTCCTTAACTCGAGCATGTCTACTTTTTTCAGATTGACCGCTTGTTGACCTGATTCTGTTTTGTTATCTGCGTCGTGATAAATTTTTGTCCTGCCGGTCTGTGTTTTTCGGAAAAGTTGCCTCATAATTTCTCTCCTTATGCAAAAGAGTCCGTCTTTACATTAAATTGTTTTGAAGAAACGCTTTTTTTCTTGAGAAATTTTATGTGTTCTTTTTATTTAACTCAGCAAACTTTGTGCCATCGTATGGATCCCCATCAGGAGATGGATAACTGATTAAGATAAAATCTTTTTTTTGTTTCTGAGATCTACGCGGATAAAGATTTTGGATCAAAATGTTGGAATTTTTTACAAGGTGTAAAAAATTAAAATCAGTGTCAATATGTTGGAGTATCACTCATGCGTTCGTTTTGAGTGTAAATGTTTCCGGGGTACAATAGATTCAACTTTCGAAGGATAACCGGGAGGTTTTATAGATATTTTTTGGGAATATTAACAATCTTTGAACAATTGGTGATATACATCGGAGATATAGACAATGCCGACGGGCTTTCCATTTTCCAGAACCGGCAGGCGGCGATATTTGTTTTTAACCATACGATCGATGATTACCATCACATGTTCATTCGGTTTTGCGCTCACGATATTTCTACTCATGATCTGCCGTACTGTTTTATCCTTGAGATCGTTTGTGAAATGCTTTAAGGCGCCATCCCACGGGATCGTTTCACCGTCGATACCCTGGTTCAAAAAGTTCGGGCGTAAGTGAAAAAGAACATCAAACATGGTTACGATGCCTACCAGTTGATTATAATCATCGGTCACCATCAGGCTGACCGTTTTATGACCGGTTTTGCGAATTTTTCCGTTCTGAATCATTTGAATCAATTTCGTGGCAGGCGCGTCAGCGTGAATCGTATCAAAATCTTTAACCATGATATCTTTCGCGAATAATGTCATTGCATTCTCCAAGGCACGATTTTTAATCTAAAAAAAGGGTTAGCCGGTTGTTGTGTCGTATCAAATCCCAGCCTTTTAATCAGAGACATTTAACCTCCGCGACAGATCGAGTCAACAAAAAAATATATGCACGCTTTTCGTGAGCCAGGCAGAGAGTATCGAGAGGTTTCAAAAAGAATTTTTCGAATAAGGTTTCTGTTTTTAAGTGATCTGCGCTGAATATGTTTTATTCCTGCAGCCGGTCAATCACAGCAAAAAAATCGGAGTCACATTCGGTCATATTTTCAAACCGCTTGAGGATCTCTCAGCACCTGATGCCGGATTGTATTTTTCCCGTTTTTTTTTGCCGCATACATGAGCATGTCGGCTTTGTGGATCATCTCTTCGATGTTTTCCGGCATGCACTCATATGTTGCGATGCCGATACTTACGCTTGGCTGCCATTGATTCTGAAGCGTCGACAGCAATAGCTTTTGTTGAATTTTAGAAGCCACGCGGCAGGAATCAACACTTCCGGTCTGCGGCAGCAGCACGGCAAATTCATCTCCGCCAAAGCGTGCTGCAATATCAATCACTCTGACATTTGATTTGATAATATTCGCGATGGAGCACAGAAGTTTGTCTCCGGCATAATGCCCAAAAACATCATTTATGGTCTTAAAATTGTCCACATCAATGTAGAAAATTGAGACGTGATAGCCAAATCGCTGCGCCTTGTTCCTTTCGATATTCATGTATTCAAGAAATGCCCGGCGGTTTAATAAGCCCGTAAGGGGATCGGTTCTCGCAAGCTTCTTCTGCATCTCACCCGCTCTTCGGAGTTCAGAAACAAGATAACTCATGAAAAAGAAGACAATGAGGCGAAAGGTCTCATTTAAAAATGGTACGAGCGGTTTTGAAAAACGGTCAACCATCGACAAATCCGCTATCAGCCATGATAGAGCACTGGCTAATGAAATGAACATCCCGGCTTTAAAATTGATATTCCATGCTGCCAGGGTTATCGGGAACAGGTAAAATATCGATAATGCATATTCTGATCCGGTGTAATAACGAAGCATGCTGATAAACAGCGTGACACAGAAGCAAAAAAAAATGAGCTCCCGATGTTTCCATCGATTAAAAAGGTTTACCAGAAACATGGATGTTTTTTCTGACGGCAGCAGAACACACCGCAGAATAATTCCTCCAACAGGCTGAATTTTTTTTGATTTATGACAGGTATGTTGTCAGCTCTTGCCATATGCTTTTCATCTCAAAACCGTTATCAGGAATTCAGTTTATAGGGATTGATTAACAGTATCGGGACTGGAGAAGTTTTTGCCATTCTCTCGGCAACTGAACCGAAAAGAATTTTATCAATTCCTTTACGTCCGTGAGTCCCCATGACCAGAAAATCAATTTTTTTATCAAGGATATGGTCTATGATCTCTTCGGGGATATCGCCATAAACAACATGGGCTTTTGCGTCAGGGAAACCATCAAAGTTTTGGTTTTTAAAATGGATCAGATTGGCTTCTGTTTCCCCTAAAATCATATCATTGAAGGATTCAAGAGAGTGACCTTCCTGATAAGCCGCCGTAAAATATCCTGCAGGTCTTACAACCGTGATAAGGTGAATTTCGGCTTGAAATTTCTGAGCCAGCAGTTCCACAAAAGGAACTATCTTGATCGAAATTTCTGAAAGATCGACAGGGAAAAGAATACGGAATTGTTTTTGAACCTCAGACAGATTGGATCTGTATGGGTTAACCAGAAAAATCGGAATGGTTGCGGTTTTCAGAAGTCGTTCGGCAATGGATCCGAAAAATATTTTATCCAGGCCTTTGCGCCCATGGGTTCCTAAAATCATCAAATCAATTTTTTTGGATTTAATATAGCTTGTTATTTCTTCTGAGATGTCACCGATTGCGACCGAGGAAGAGGCATCCGGAAATTGCTTGAAGTGCTTTTCTTGAAATTTATACAGACTTGTTTCACAACCTTCAATGACATTGGTGTAAAAATTTCGAATCGTGTCTTTTGATACATACATTTCGGTTAAATAGTCATATTCTCTCACCACAAAAAGCAGATGGATATTTGCCTTAAAACGTTCCGCCATCAGACGGACATAGGGAACCATTTGAGCAGACGTTTTGGAAAGATCCACCGGGAACAATATGGTATTAAATTTTTTCATTGTATGACTCCTTTTAGGAAAAAATGGGTTGAAACAGGATACGGATGACTTCAATATCCATTATCGTTTGATTTTACAGGAAGTTTGGCAATATCATTGCCGCCTTTGTTTTCAGTATTTCCCTAGGCTTCATCCGTGAGCGCTCTCACAGTTTTTTTACGTCCTGTCTGTTCATCTGATTGCGGTTTTATGTCTTTCTACCCCAGGCCCTCAGCTTGATATGACATAACCCGCCGACATTTCAACCCAACCGGATATTGATGTCATGTATACACAATCCTTTGATTCGGTCATTGATGGAAAGATGCTCTCTAATTCCTTTTAAATCGTTTCCTGTCTCTGACGCTGACCACCGGAACCGGAGAATGCCGGAACACCTTTTCCGCCGCTTTTCCGAAAAGAATCCTTGCGATATTGCTCCGGCCTTTGTTGGCCATTACGACAAGGTCGACATTTTCTGTCTCGATTGTATTCAGGATACACTCAAAAGGAATGCCCACATCAATTTTGATTATTATCATGGATTGTGCATCCGGAAAACTTTCCTTTATAAACTGGTTCAATTTATCGTATCTTTCGTTTTTCAAACTGTTGACATAGTTCTCCACTTTCATCTCATCGGCCAATGTCCCCTGATAATACCGAAAAGCCTTTTCCGCTCCGTCAATCTCGATTTGATTGATGATGTTCAGCATCAGAATCTGAGCGTTCAAGCCCCTGGAGAGCATTACCGCATATTCCATCACCATCGGGGAATATTCACTGAAATCGACACAGGCCAGAATTTTGTTTATTTTCTGATTCATCTCTATCTCCTTCCATCTATATCACTCCCGTTTCCCGTCCAGTGTTTGGGAAACGGGAATAACCGATAAAAAGGCAAAATCAGTGCCGTTTACTTCGTCTTTTTGTTTTTTTTCGAAAAAAGAGAGAAGGCATCTTTCGGAGACTCCACCACCTTCTGGATCTTCTCATTCATGTCCTTGTTCACATTATTCCCCTTTCTCTTCCTGGCCTCATCGATCTTGGCCGTAAGCTCTTCCACTTCGCAGGGCTTTGTGAGATAGTCATAGGCTCCCAATTTAATGGCCTCCATCGCCGTATCGATGGAACCATGACCCGTAAGGACAAGTATCTCCGTGAAAATCTCCAGCTTCTTGATTTCCTTCATGGTTGCGATCCCGTCCATGCCCGGCATTTTCAGATCCAGCACCACCACGTCAAAATCCTGTTCTTCCAGCGCACTGATGGCGCTCTGACCGTTATTGACGGCGGTTACGTCATATCCCCTCGTGCTCAGCAGTAATGACATGTTCTCGGTAAATACCACCTCATCATCCACCAGTAATACTTTTAAACCGATCATTTGTTCCTCCTTCAGGTCAATCATGACCCATTTTGTCATAGGTTTTCCGTTTCATGTTCAAAACTCTTTTCCAGATTTGCCGGTGGCGTGACGGGCAACAGGACTGAAAATCTGCTTCCCTCCCCAGGTGTGCTTGAAACCGTGATGTCTCCTCCGAGCCGCTTGACGATGCTGTAGCATATCGAGAGCCCCAGCCCGGTACCTTTCCCTACGGGCTTGGTAGTAAAAAAAGGATCAAATATCCTGTCAAGATGTTCCGGGCGGATACCCGATCCCGTATCGGCAAACGTCACGTTGACCATTCTGTCTTGATCCTCGACCGTGGTGGAGATGCGGATGCTTCCGTAACCCTTCTGTTCATGAGCATCGATGGCGTTTGTAATCAGGTTCAGAAAAATCTGTTGAAGCTGTGACGGATCGGACATAATCGGCCTGACATCCTGACTGAATTCCGGAAGGAATTTAATGCCGCACCCCCTGGCGTCCCTTGCCCGGAGATCAATGATTTCAGACAAAAAGGTATTGAGATCCACTTCCTCTATTTTGGAAACGGTGCGGCGTGAAAATCGCAGCAGGTTGAGCGTAATGTGTTTGCATCGTTTGAGCTGAATATTCATCTGGGACAAGGATTTCTCAAGCTGCGCTCTGAATTCCGGGTCCAGTCCGGGTGTCCGCTCCGCCTTGTCAAGAAGGATCTGCCGTTCCGTCATGATGATTCCCAGCGGATTGTTCACCTCATGCGCCACACCCGCAGAGAGCTGACCGATCGAAGCCAGCTTTCCGGTCTGCAGCAGCTGTTTGTTCAGATGATTTTTCTCTTCATCCCGTTCCCTGATGGTCCGGATCATATACCGCATGGAAAAATAGGACACCATGAAAATGGCCAGGGCGCTCAGATGAAGGACGACCAGGGTTGCATAGTTTGCATGATTGACGCTGCTGAAGGCCTCGTCATAATCCTGCCTGACGACAAGCATCCATGGCACCGGCGTCAGCCGAACACTGGCAACAATCTGTTTGACCTCTCCTTCCGATATCATGATTTGATTGTCAAGGCCGTCATGAAACGCCTGAACCGGCAAGGAGGCCTGATCCATAATCTTGCCGCCGAACCGGGGCTGGGTCTGGAAAAAACCTTCTCGGTTGATCAGATAAACTTCGCCGGATTTGCCGATTTTCACGTCTTCCACCAGAAAGCGAAAGGCTTCCGCATTAATGGTGGCCCTCAGAATCCATTTCCGACCGTCCTCAAGCCGGGAGACCGCCATGATAAAATGAGGAACCTGGCGGAATCCCAGAAACATGTCGCTGATATAATCCCCTTTTTCCATCACTTCCTTAAACCAGAAGGTGTCCGAATAGGTCTTGTCCATCAGATCATAGGGGCCGGTATAAGCCAAATGACTGCCGGTACCGGCGATGACCCCCATGTCCGTAAATGGATTCCCGTATTCCTGCTTCATAACCCTGTTCATCCGTCTGAAAACTTCATCGAGGTTTTCTTTACTATTCAGGTATTCCAGCGGGTAGGACTCGGCGATAAGATGAAGCTCCATCATCCGGCTGTTCAGAAAGAGTTCTATCGTCCTCTTATGCTGGGTGATACGCTCCTGAAATTTTTCCGTCATCCGGTCCTTGGCAAACTTTGCATAATACAGACCGGTTCCCCAGCCCAGCAGAAGAAGAGGAACCACCGAACTGACGATCGTAATCAAGACAAACTTTCGAAACAGCCTGGAATAGTCGGCCCTGGTCGGCACTTCCCAGTTGCTGTTATCGGCCTTGCCGTTTGGCGAAAAATCTCGTTCCACGAATAGGTTGCCTTATAACTATTGTGAGCCGGCCGGGCAAAGGCCCGGCCGTAATTTTATTAAAAGGGCCAGATCATGGGAATCAAGGTACTGCATATGGCCCACCCGATCAGATTCATGGGGATACCGATTTTCAGAAAGTCGCTGAACCTGTATCCGCCGGGTCCGAACACCATCATATTGCATTGGTAGCCGATCGGCGTTGCAAAGCTTGCCGAAGCTCCCATCATGATGGCAAAGGCAAAAGGCGTCCAGTCCACACCCATCTGATTGGCCATTGCCAGTGATATCGGCCACAGGATCAGTGCCGCCGCATTGTTGGTGACCATTTCGGTCAGAATGGACGTTGTGAGATACAGCATGGATAAAGCAATCCATGGACTGCCTCCGCCCAGGCTGACCATCTGTGTGGCGATAAAAGCCGCCGCACCCGTTTTCTCCATGGCTTTTCCGATTCCGAAGGCTGCGATGATGACCAGTAATACCTGCATGTCAACGCTTTTGTAGGCCTGGGAAAAGGTGATACATCTGGTTGCGAGCAGCACGGCGGCGGCTATCGCTGCTGCCGTGAACATGCCGATATTGAAAAACGTGGCGCCGACAATCATGCTCAGCAACACGACACAGGACAGAATCGCCTTATCATAACGGGGGGTAGCAGACTCTTCCAACTGAGAGATGAGGTGAAAATCCTGTGAATTTTTATTCCGCAGATAAAACTGAGGATTGGTTTCCAGAAGCAGGGTATCGCCTTCCTCCAGAACCACAGCGCTCAGGGAACCACTGATCTGCTCGCCGGCCCGGGATATGGCCACCACTACGGCATCATATAGATAGCGGAAGTGCGATCCGACAATACTCCTGCCAAGGAACCGGTTGGATTTTGAGACGACCGCTTCCACAAAGCAGCGATCCGGACGCGGGGTATCGATTTTAAAGAGCCGGTCCAATACCGGTGTCAGGCCTTTAATCTTCTGCACTTCGGAAATCATTCCCAATACGCCGGCAAACACCAGGCGGTCATCCTCCTTCAGTTTTATTGCATAATCCGTCGCAGGCATGCTGTTCTGCCCGCGGATGATTTCAATGAGATTGATGTCATTGTCTTCCGTCAAGCCGGCTTGCTGTAAGGTTTTGCCGATGAGCGCGCTTCCCGGGCTTACGATCATCTCCGTCGTGTACTGTTTCGGGTCACCCATCTGTTCGATTGCCGAGGAACGCACAGGCAGAAGCCACTTGCTGAGCAGGGAGATTGCTATGAACAGGAGCAATGCAAAAGGAACCCCGATTTTGGCGATTTCAAAAAACCCCAGTTGGACACCCATATCTTTCTGAATGATCCCACTCACCACCAGGTTCGTACTGGTACCGATCAGTGTACAGGTACCGCCGAAAATTGCCGCATAGCTCAGGGGAATCATCAATTTGGATACGGGAATTTTTATCTTTTTGGCCCAGGCCTTTACCGCCGGGATAAATATGGCCACCACCGGTGTATTGTTCAGAAAGGCGCTCAGGATTGTGACCGGCACCATCATGCGGAATTGCGCAAAGGATTCCGATTTAACCCGTGGAGATAAAACAAAGGTGAGCATCTGTATCGCTCCGGTTTCATTGAATGCACCGGCCACGATAAACAGTATCGCCACGGTGAGCATTCCCCGGTTTGATGCACCCTCCACAGCTTCCTTGTCTGTAATGATACCTGTTGCCAGTAACAAGACCAGCGTCCCCAGACAAACCCATTCCGGCGGGATGCGTGTTTTTGCCAGCATTACGAACATTAGGGCCACCGTAATCATTGTAAACCACATCTGCCACTCCATCGATATCCTCCCCCTTCATTAATATTTTCGATAAATCCGCATGCGCAATTCCATTATGATCCGCTTAGAAGGCTTTTAAAGCAAAAGAAGTGCCAGTGAACCCGGATGAAAAAATGATGTTTAACACATTTGAAATTATAAGCTATTTTAATTGATAGCCCGGAAATCAAAGGATGTGACGGAGGACGGTTGTCAAATTTGTTTACACTGTGTAAAAGGAAAGACTGAGGTTCAGCAAAGGCATCCCTGAAAGCATCCCTTTCAAGAATTTAATTTTTTGGGAAAATGAGAGATAATGATATAATCATAATGATCATATTCCGCCTCAGGAATGTCCGGTTTTTGCGTGTAACCGGGAATGTTTTTGTTTTTTGAAAAAATACGAATCTGCGGAGCTGTCGAATCCTCGAAGCTCATTTGAATCTGTATTCGCAATTGCCTTACTCGTTTGATGCCGACGCGCTCGCCATGGTTCTCGTGGCAATAAATAACAAGAAGAAGATTTTGTTTTTTTTTCACCGTCGTTTAAATTGTTTCAAAAACCAGGCATTGCTGAAAAATAATGATTTATTTTTTCAGGGTAGATGGGCAGGTATGATTCCAGATGTCAGAATATTTTACACTGTGTAAAACGAATACCGATCAGCCAGGGCTGTTTTGAATCATTATCGCTTGTTATGCCAAGAATATCGTGGTCAGAGATCTTTTCCTCTGAATCGTTTTATTTGACAGGCAGGAATCTTTTATCCTATAGTTCAGGGTCCGAGCAGTAATTCGGTCGGCGCTGGCGGAGTAACCATTTGAAATAATATCCTTTTTGTTTTTTAATTTGCTTTTTGTGAGAGTTGTTTGGTACATCGTTTGCTGTAGGTTTGCTGGATTTTGCAGAACAACATTACGGTCCATACATGCCGGTAAGAGGCAGCCGAAAATATGCTTAAAAGTAAAATTTTTGAAAACCCGTATTATAGATCTCTGACACGAAAAATGGTTCTGACGGTGATCATTGTATCGTTCATGCCCATGATATTGATTGCCGGTTTAATTTTAAATGAATTTCGAAAATCTTACACAGAAAAAGTCGATGCCCACCTTAAAGAAGTGGTACTGAAACACAAACAGAATATCGATACGTTCCTGAAGGAAAAAACAAGTGATATTCGATTCCTGGTCAAAACATTTGGAATTGAGCAATTGAGCGACGAATTGTTTTTGGCGCAGAGGCTCTATATGCTCCAGGAGGAACATGGACCGGTTTTTGTGGATCTAGGGGTTGTCAATGAACAGGGGCATCAGATCGCCTATGCCGGTCCTTTTAAACTGGGAAAAGCGAATTATTCCGAAGCAGAATGGTTTCAAAACGCTATCCAGAACAAGTTTTTTATCAGCGATGTCTTTCTGGGTCTGCGGGGTTTGCCTCATTTTATTATCTCCATAAAACAGAAAGCCGGAGAAGAGGATTGGATTTTGCGAGCGACCGTTGACTTCGTAGCCTTCAATACACTGGTCGAGAACGTTCGCATCGGGGAGACCGGGTTTGCGACGATTCTGAATCGGAAAGGTGAATTTCAGACAAAACCGCCACCCGGGATTACCCACGAAAAAGATATCTACAAAGATCTGTTGGGGAAAAAAATCGAAAATCTTGACGGAATCCTCATCTCCAGGCGGAAAGATGATTCAGGTATTGAATATATCTATGTATCCTCTTTTCTCAAAAATGGAGAATGGACTCTTGTATATCGTCAGAACACTTCTGACGCTTTTTTAATTTTAAAACAGACACAACGGCTGGCGCTTCTTATTTGTGTTATCGGCGGCATCGGGATCATCACCATGGCATACCTTCTATCCAGGCGGATGGTGAACCGTATTGCAAGAGCTGATTTGGAAAAGGAAATGATGAACCAGCAGGTGATCGAGACAGGCAAACTGGCCTCTGTTGGAGAGCTTGCAGCCGGTATCGCCCATGAAATAAACAATCCGGTTGCCATTATGGTGGAAGAAGCAGGATGGATTCAAGACCTTCTTGAAGAAGAAGAGTTTTCGGAAAGTAAAAATCTTGAGGAGTTTGAAAGAGCGTTGAAACAGATTAACACTCAGGGGAAGCGTTGCAAGGAGATTACCCACAAGTTGCTGAGTTTTGCCCGGAAAACGGATTCCACAACACAGGAGATCCATGTCAAGGAGCTGATTCAGGAGATTATAGAACTGACAGGTCAGCGTGCGAAGTACAGTAATGTGATCATCGAAACAAGTTTTCAGGAAAATCTACCTTCCTTTCGGGCTTCCAATACTGAAATGCAGCAGATTTTTTTAAACCTGATCAACAATGCAATTGATGCGATGGAGAAGACCGGCGGAACCGTCAACATTAAAGTCAGTCTTGAGCCGAAAGACATTGTCGTGGAAGTGGCCGATAATGGACCCGGAATTCCGCAGGCAAATCTGGCCCGGATATTCGATCCTTTTTTTACGACAAAGCCGGTAGGAAAGGGAACCGGGTTGGGACTCTCCATCTGTTATGGCATCATCAAAAAAATTGGTGGGGAGATTCATGTAAAGAGCGTTGTCGGTCTGGGTACGACTTTCCGTGTTTATTTTCCTGTTGGGACAAATGGTTAGAGTTGAAAACCCTGAAATGAATTGTGACATTTCCTTACGTAATTAGGCAATGAGCCCATTGCTGAAAATGAATATTAAGAAAGGAGAACAATCATGACGATTGCAAACGTGCTTCTCGTGGATGATGAAACGGCCTTTGTGGAAACCATGGCCAAGCGACTGACCAAAAGAGATTTGAACGTTGCCAAGGCATTCAGCGGTGAAGAGGCGATAGCATACCTCGCGAAAAATGATCATATCGAAGTTGTTATTCTGGATGTAAAGATGCCCGGTATGGACGGTAATGAAACACTCAGGGAGATCAAAAAGCTCTATCCGCTTGTAGAGGTAATCATGCTGACCGGGCATGCGACTGTAGAGTCTGCTATTGAAGGCATGAAGCGGGGAGCGCTGGATTACCTGATGAAACCGTGTGAGATGGAACAGTTGATGGCCAAGGTTGATGAAGCGGTTTCGAAAAAAAGGCGCCATGAAGAGAAAATCGCTGAGGCGAGAATAAAGGAAATTATTTCCCGCCGAACTTGAGGGAGCTTTATGATGAAAACGACTAAAACTTCAAGTAAACAAAAAATCAGACTCCTGATCGTTGATGATGAAGCGGGTTTTGTGGCGATACTTGCAAAACGAATGAGAAAGAGAGGGTTTGCGGTAAGTGAAGCCAACAGCGGTGCCGAGGCCATTCAAATCCTCCGCAAACGGGATTTTGATGTTGTTGTTTTAGATTTGAAGATGGAAGATATTGATGGCCTCGAGGTGCTTAGAATTTTTAAAAAGATGGTGCCGGACCTTCCGGTGATCATGTTGACGGGGCATGGGTCGGAAGAAGCTTCCCGAGAAGGATTGCAGATCGGCGCCGCTGATTATCTGACAAAACCATGCGAACTGGAAGAGTTGATTTCCAAAATTCACGATGTTGTTTGAGGGTAGAGGTGACGATATGGATGCTTATCCTTTCAAGGTTCTGTTTGTAGATGATGAAATTGAATTTCTGGAGACATTGATCAAACGGATTAAAAAACGGGGGATTACCGCATCCGGTGTAAAAAGTGGTGAGGAGGCTATTGGCTTTCTCTCCGAAAATCAGGCGGATATCGTTGTTTTGGATGTGAGAATGCCGGGAATGGATGGGATACAGACCTTGCGGAAAATTAAGAAAGAAAATCCGCTTATCGAAGTGATTATGCTTACGGGTCATGCATGCCTTGAAGTCGCTCGGGAAGGTATGGAAATCGGAGCTTTTGATTATCTGATGAAACCGATCGATATTGATGAGCTGATTTATAAACTGGAAGATGCCTACAGCAAAATCAAAATACAAAAAGAAAAGATCGAAAAGCTCAAGGATGTAGCGGAATCTTTAAAGTAAAAAAGGTTCGGTCTCCTGATTGCAGCTGCTTAACGTGGATTCAGATATGAAACAATAAATTAATTTTAATAAAGGAGCTACGAACAATGAATTTTTTTCGACAGTGGGGACAATTCATGATGATGGGCGCAAGAGCCCATGCGAAGTGGGAAATCGACAATTCAAATATTATCCTTCGGGACAGGAAACGGGTGTTGATACTCCTTCTCCTGCTTGTTCCGGCCGTTCTCGGCGGTATCGTATTCGCGGATCAGATCGGAGAGGGTATGCCGGAGCTGCTGGGCGGCAAAAAGGCCTACAGCCCGGCATTCTATTCAACGGGAATTTTCATCGTGTCTATTCTGATCGGCATGGGCGCCGGTTTGATCACGGGATGCATTGGCGCAGGCGGCGGGTTCATTATCGCTCCTGCACTCATGAGCGCCGGCATAAAAGGAATACTGGCTGTTGGAACAGATCTCTTTCACATTTTTGCCAAAGCGATCATGGGGAGCATCATTCATCGAAAGCTGGGCAATGTATCTGTTCCGCTGGCCATCGTCTTTTTACTGGGCGCCATTGTCGGAGCAACCGCAGGCGGTTTCCTGAACCGAATCCTTTATGAGATCAATCCGGTTTTAAGTGATGCTTTTATTACCAGTGTGTATTCCTTTATGCTCGGGTTTCTGGGTCTCTATGCGATGACCGATTATCTCAAAGCCCGTAAAAAGGGTGATGCCGGCTCTGACCCTCACCGCAGTGAAGGCGTAGAGATGGGAAACCTTCCCAAAAAACTTCAGGGCGTGAATATACCGCCGATGGTAAGTTTTGATTTTGATCTCATACCCGGTGGCCGAAAGATTTCATGGGTTTTTTTGGTTTTAAGCGGCGCTCTTGTAGGTCTTGCTGCCGGAATTATGGGTGTAGGCGGGGGGTTTTTAACCTTTCCGATATTCGTCTATATGCTTGGAGTCTCCTCCATGACAACGGTAGGGACGGATATTTTTCAGATTGTTTTCACGGCCGGATATGCATCCATAAGCCAGTATGCAATTTACGGTTTTATTTTTTATACCCTGGCTATGGGGATGCTGCTGGGCTCCCTGCTGGGAATTCAGATCGGCGCACTGGTCACAAAGGTCGTAACCGGAATTACCATACGCGGTTTTTATGCCATGGCGGTTCTGGCAGGTTTTGTAAACCGGATTTTTGCACTTCCCGCCAAGCTGGGTGAGATGGGAGTCATCCCCATATCAAAGCAGATGGGATCTGTCTTAGATACAATCGGAATATGGGCTTTTTTTGTTGTAATCGGGGGGTTCAGCATCTGGGTGATCGGTACGTTTCTACTCAATATCGGCACCTTGAAGGGGAAGGAGGTGAGATCATGATATCAGATAAAAAGAAATTTTTCATGGGTGCTGGTTTATTGCTATCCTTTTTTGTTGTGTTTGCAATTATTTTTTCACCGGTTTTTGACGGAAAAAACGGGCTTGAATTTTTAGATAACCTTTACAACTCCATATCAAAAGGATCGGCTTACTATATTCCGGATCTAAAGGACAGCTCTGCGGCGCATAACGGAAAAACGGTAACCGTGAATCTTGCCTTGAAAGATGCTGATGATGCAAAACAGACTTCCCTGCTGTTTCTTGCCGCCGGCGCAACGGTTGATATACATGATTCGGAATTGAAAGTTTCAGGTGATTTCGGGAAAATTCTTGAAAACTGCCTGGATGACGCGGATCAGATGTATTTGAACCAGGGTGAAAAGTTGAGCGATAAATATGGTTATGATGAAAAAAAAGTTCTTTATAACTGGTGGACAGCCGCCAGCCTGATGGATAAGGACCTTAAAGAACAGAGATTGTTCAAGGAAGCTGAAGTCGTGACAACTGTTAAAAACAGGGCGGTTGAGACGGCTTATAACTATTATAAGATCGAGCCCCAGAAAATTTCAGAACGATTGGGAATTGTTATTTTTTCCCTGATATTCTATGTTGTTTATACGCTGTGGTATGGTTTCGCGATCATGTATATGTTTGACGGCTGGGGGTTGAAACTTGAGCATTAAACCGGCTTTTAAGTAGACGGCGAGAGGCTTTGGGCTATAAGCCTCTCGCTTATCAATATGGAACTGCGTGATGCACCGATTCTTTTTTTTTATCAAGGAGAAATTTTTTCAGAAGAAGAAAATAGAATCCGGTAATGTCGAAGCCATCCGTCTTGATTTCAAGGAAAGATACCACAATTTTAAACTTCTTCTGAATGCGAACAACCGATCCCTTGAAATCATGGCGGATATTGAAAAGGCTTTACGGGAAGGACTTCCTTTTGGAATGTCATTTGTAAAAGCACATTGCACCGCTGTTTCCGTAAATGTCTATCGCATGATCCGCAAGCTGGACAAACTGGCACCCGGAAAATATCCGGCGCTTCATAACCGATTTGAGTCCATCCGAGACGCAATCAATCATCTGCTTACCAGAAAGACAATCTTCGAAGACAGTCGCCTTGTAATACCCTTATGTGATATCAGAATGGATATGGCTGATATGGTGGGCAGCAAGATGGCCAATATCGGAGAAATGAAAAATCAGATTAAGATCAGGGTGCCGAATGGTTTTGTGATTACTGCATTCGCATATGAACATTTTCTCCAGCATAATGATCTGAAGGCTGAAATTGACCAGCGCATTCAGTCAACTCCTCCGGATAACATGGAGGCACTTTATACGCTTTGTGCGGAGATTCAGCAGATGATCATTCGGGCTGAAATCCCCCCGGATTCCAAAGAAGCGATAACCAACGCGATAAAAAATCTCAACCCTGAAACAGGGAAGAAGATTACGCTGGCGCTTCGGAGCAGTGCGTTGGGAGAAGATTCGGCTGAGAGTTCTTTTGCCGGCCAGTATCGAAGCATACTGAATGTGAGTATTGAGAATGTTTTTCAGGCATACAAAGAAGTTGTGGCGAGCAAATACAGCCTTCCGGCGCTTACCTATCGTTTGAACAGGGGGTTCCGGGATGAGGATATTTCCATGTGTGTCGGATGCCTGAACATGCTGGATGCCGTTTCAGGAGGTGTGGCCTATTCTCACAACCCGATGGAAATTCGTGATGATTCCATATTTATCAATGCGGCATGGGGGCTGCCGAAATCCGTGGTAGACGGTTCCGTAGCCTGTGATCTTTTTGTCGTATCCAGAAAACCTTCTATGGAAGTGACCCACAAAGAAATTCAGGAAAAGGGTAAAAAATTTGTTTGTTACCCTGAAGAAGGCGTATGCCGTCTGGATATCGTAGGCGATACCCGGTCAATGCCGTCTTTAACCGATGAGCAGGTATTGAAACTTGCTGAACTAGTTGTAAAAATTGAAGCCTGTTACGGATCTCCCCAGGACATCGAATGGGCCTTAACTTCAGAATCGCCTTCTGATTTTTATATCCTGCAGTGTCGACCCCTTCAGCAGCAGAACCGGTCTGAGAAAACATTTCCATCCGCGTTAACAATAGATCCTGAAAGGATAATCGCAAAAGGGGGAGTTTTTGCAAGCCCCGGAGCAGCCTTTGGTGAGGCATATCTGGCGGAAAGAGGAGTGGATATTTTGAATTTTCCGAAAGGAGGCGTTCTGGTGACCCGTCAGGCCCTCCCCATCTGGGCACCCCTTCTGGATCGGGCTGCAGCAGTCATAACGGAACAGGGTGGATTCGCAGGGCATCTTGCAAACGTGGCCCGGGAATTTGAGGTCCCAGCTCTTTTTGGCGTAAAAGGCGTTACAGAAAAGATAAAGCCGGGAGAGGTCGTAACCGTTGATGCCGAGGGACTTACGATTTACAGGGGCAAGGTCGAAAAGCTTTTATCCACGCCCGGGAAAAAGAGAAATATGATGGAGAACAGCCCGGTTTACGAAACGTTGAAGAAGGCCAGTTCATATATTGTGCCTCTCAACCTGCTTGATCCGGACTCCCCTGAATTCAGCCCTGCACATTGCAGGACTTTTCATGATATCACGCGGTTTGTCCATGAAAAATCGGTCCAGGAGATGTTCAATTTTGGCAAAGAACATAATTTTTCAGAACGTTCAGGCAAGCAGTTATTTTATCATGTTCCCATGCAGTGGTGGATTTTAAATCTGGATGATGGATTCAAGGAAGAGGTTACAGGTAAATATGTACGGCTGGATAATATAATCTCCATACCGATGCTGGCGTTATGGGAAGGAATTGTGGCGATTTCCTGGGATGGTCCACCGCCGATAGACGGCAGGGGCTTTATGTCTGTCATGTATCAGGCAACCGCGAATACAGCCCTGAATACCGGAACCCGCTCCAGATATTCTGATCGGAATTATTTCATGATTTCAAAATATTATTGCAGCTTAAGCTCCAGGCTTGGGTTTCATTTTACAATACTTGAAGCCCTTGTAAGTGAGAGAAGCTCTGAAAATTATATCAGTTTTCGATTTCAGGGCGGAGCAGCTGATTATGATCGCAGAATCAAACGTGTGCAATTCGTCGGCGAACTTCTGTCTGAATACGGGTTTGCAATTACCATAAAAGAGGATAACCTGACAGCCCGTGTGGAGGGCCATGAATCTGAATTCATGAAGGAGCGGTTGAAAATAATCGGTTATCTTACGATCCATACCCGGCAGCTCGATATGATCATGTCCAGGCCCGTTGCGGTCAGCCACTATCGCCAGAAGTTCAAAAAAGATATTGAATCGATGATTTCCCCTGATTCAAATTGGAAAAAGACGGAAAACGCTGAACAATAAAAAAGGGACCACCTTTATCGTATATCTGTCGATAATCGACGGAACTGCATCTTCTTCACAAAAAAGCACTTCGGTCCAGACACCAGACGGGAATGAAAAAATTTTGTTTGTTGATGATGAAGAAATCATTGTAGGTGCAACCAGAAGAATTTTAATGCGGCTTGGTTATGATGTGATGGTTTCAACAGACAGAGCAGGAAGGCGCTGTCCATTTTTCAAAGCAGTCCTGAATCATTTAACCTTGTTATAACGGACATGACCATGCCGAACATGACCGGTGCTGAACTCGCGAGGGAACTGATAAAGATCCGGAAGGATATCCCCACAATTTTATGCACCGGCTACAGCCAGTTGATTTCCCCGGAAAAATCGAAGATAGCCGGCATCCAGGAGTTTGTGATGAAGCCTTTTTCACGGCATGAGATTGCCGAAGCCATTCGGAAGGTGCTTGACAAAAAACAGTCATAACACCTGCACAGCCATTGCCCCTGGAGTATGGGAAAATCCTGTCACAAAACCTGTTTCCTCTTTACCGGAAAGTCGGTATAAAATTTCACAATCACCATGTCTATCAACAGGGCTTTCAAATCTAATATACTGTTTTTCATTAATATAAACGCTTGACTTTGTTTTGGCACGCTCATTGCGTTACAATAGAAACAACTGTAAACGATGTTCGCGATCCTGACGATTTCACCGTGTCGATATGAGCCTTATGAATGACATAATGGCAGACAAGGATTTCAATATGTTGAAAACAGGCATGAATGAGAACTTACCCGGGCCGGACATGGAGCAGCGCATACTGGAAACTCCCGTGTTCCACAACGAATATGAGGTCAGAAATGAAAGCGGAATCAATTTGGGAATCCAGCTCCTTATTTTCTATTTTGGAGAGTTATGGACATCGGCAATGAATCGTCTGAATCCTAAAATCGACGGGCATTTATTTGATATCAGACATCAAGGGGTTTGTTTTTCAGTCTATCGCACGTTAAAAATTAATCAGATGAATGAACATCCTTATTTAAGACTCGTTGAGAAAAAACCGTTATGACTTGACATATTTTTTTACACAGAGCAGGATTTTGCGCATCAGGAGATCAACTTTTTTCGGTAAACCAGAGGAAAAGTGAATACCTGATGCGCATTTTTTTGATTGTTAACTCACCTGATCCTAAATTTGGTATGGTATGAAACGCAAAGGCTGCAGCATTATCTTCATCAATGATAAAGAGCAGGTACTTCTTTTTTTGAGAGATGATATCCCGGACATTCCCTTTCCGAACATGTGGGATGTTCCCGGAGGACACCTTGAACCCGGAGAATCTCCTGAAGCGTGCATTGTACGTGAAATGCGGGAAGAAATGGACCTGGAACTTGAAGATTTTAAACTTTTCTCGGTTCGGGAGTTTGATGACAGAATCGAATACACCTTCTGGAAGAAGCAGAATCTCGATATCTCTCAGATAACGCTTTGGGAGGGGCAGCGTCTGGATTGGTTCAGCAAAGAAGAGGTTGAAAAAACAGAACTGGCACTGGGGTTTAACCAAATCCTCGAATCCTTTTTCCTGGAGGCTCCTTTTCTTGGCTCACCGCATCTGTCCAGGTAACGGTCCGATTCTCCGAATGCGCTATAGCGATCAAGCGGCCTCGTGGTGAAGTCTATTGAGACCACCTGGTCTACGGGTTTTGGATCGCGGTTCAATCAAAATTTGATGATTTTGCATTCAGTCCAATCCCGGCTTCAGCCGAAACCCTTGAAATCGATCATCCCAGAAAATGATCCGTGTATTTGATCTGGTTCGGGTCCTCCTGCATCTCAATGTTTTCTTCTTCAGCGCATCTTAGGCAGCGAACATCATCAGGTGCTGTGCCAGCCGGTATTTCGATGGGTGATTTGCACTTGATGCACTTGACCACTGTTTTTGCAGCATCTGTTTTTTCCAGAAAAAACCCACTCGCGGAATGGTTGGATTCTTTATCGAGGTGATTTGTCAGGATCTCTGCTGCTCCTGTTTAATTGTGTTATACATGTCAAATGCTTTTTCAGGCTTTTCGTTTTCATGAACTACTGCGCTGACAGCCTGTATCATTGCTTCAGGGCATTCTGCCTGAAAAATATTTCGGCCCATGTCCACACCGCTTGCCCCTTGCTGGATAGCATTATATGCCATGGTTAACGCATCCATTTCCGGAATTTTTTTACCTCCGGCAATGACAATAGGAACCGGGCAGCACGAGGTTACGGTTTCAAAATCTTTTTCCACATAATATGTTTTAATATAATGAGCTCCAAGTTCTGCGCAGATTCTGGTGGCGAGCCTGAAATAACGTGAATCACGGGCCATATCCGTTCCAACGGCCGTAACAGCCAGAGTAGGAATTCCATAGCGGGTCCCCATATCTATCAGTTGCGTCATATTGATGATAGACTGTTTTTCGTATTCCCCGCCGATGAATACCTGAACGGCCATTGCGCAAACATTCAGCCTGATTGAGTCTTCGATATTTACGGCTATTTCTTCATTGGAAAGCTCTTTAAGGATGCTGGTACCGCCGGTTGCCCGAAGAACGATCGGTTTTGTTTCCGAGGGGGGAACGATACTTCTGAGAATCCCCCGTGTAAGCATCAGTGTGTCGGCATATTGAACCAGAGGAAGTATATTGATGTCGATCCTCTCCAGGCCTGTAGTAGGCCCCTGGAAATAACCATGGTCTACTGCGAGCATAACCGTTCGTCCGGATTTGGGATTAAAGATTCTCGCGAGCCTGTTTTTCATTCCCCAGTCAAGAGAATTTGATCCTTTGAGAAAAAAACCCTCGGTTTTCTGAGGAATATCCGTATAAAAACTTTTTGCCTCTTTTACACCATCAAGATCAGCCATTTTAAATTCTCCTTTCTAATTTATTTCCTTTACTTCAAATAAATTTCCGTCATAATCCTTAATAAATACGAGTTTGAACTCGCCCCGAGGGATTTGAAGAACTTCCACGTTCATTCTACTGCATTTTTGAATAAACAAATTGCGATCATCAACCTCAAGACAGATATGTTCCATGGTTTTATATCCAGTGCAGCCATCTTCAGTGATAAATATCTCAAATCTGATCTCATGATCGCCATAGTTTAAAATTTTACATTCCTTATCAATATTGAAAATCTGTTTTGACAGTTCCGATGGAAGTTTTTTCGATTCCATTTTTTTAAGCCCCAGGACTTCCTGATAGAAACGGTCACACTGGTTTTCAGAACTGCATACAAGGGCAATGTGTTGCAGGCGCATCATTTTATCACCATGGGTCAAAATTTTCTAAAAATTCACATTCAAAGGGCAGTTTTGATATATTTAATTGGTTTTCTGCATTCAAATCACCGGGGGAATGCTTCCGGTACTCCGCCGTCCACCGGGATTGTGGCTCCGGTAGTAGGTGTCTCCTCCGCAGCAAAGAAGACAACCGCATTTCCCACGTGCTCTGCCAGTACGGATATCTTCAACAGGTTTCTCCGGCGATAGTATTCCTTCAGATCTTCAGGCTTGAGCCCCCGGGATTTCATCCTGTCCGGTCCGATAAGATCCCATAGTTTAGAGGATATGTTCTGATTGTCGAAAACCGCATCCGGATTTACCATATTGACTCGAACGCCAATTTCAGAAAGCTCCAGGGCGGCAACTTTTGAAATCTGGTGCGCGGCAGCCTTGGAAGCGCTGTATGCTCCAAAGGCGGCGCCTGGCGCAAATACATTTTTTGAGCTGATTAAAACGATATTGCCGCCGGTTCCCTGCCGTTTAAAAACAGGGATGGAGGCTTTGATTACATTGAACGTTCCCATAAGGTTAACCGCCACGACCTGATTGAATCGGTCTGCTTCCAGATCTTCTATTTTCGCTACATGTGCGATACCTGCATTGGGGACTACGATGTCGATGCCGCCTGTTCTTTTTCCGATTTCAGCCAATGCCTTTTCAGCGGCTTTGAATTTTGTTACATCGAAAACAATGCTCTCAACCCGACTTTTTCCATATCTTTCGGAAAGGATGCGGTTAATTTTTTCCAGGCCGGAAGTGTCAATGTCGGATATAACAACCACCGCTCCTTCTGCCAGCAGGCGATCCGCTATACCAAAACCGATTGCGCCACCTGCTCCTGTCACAAGAGCGATCTGCCCCTCCAGTTTCTGCTTCCTTGCGGCATGCAGTTTTTTTTGTTGAAGGCTCCAGTATTCCATATCGAAAATATGGGATTCAGGAATGGGGATATAGCCGCCAACTGCGTCTGCCCGGATTTTAACGCGAAAGGTATGCTCGGCGATATCCGCGGCAATCCTTGCAGCTTCTCTGGTGAATCCAAGGGCGATCACCCCGATTCCCTTGACAAGAAAAATCCTCGGACAGGGATCGATGGCCACGGCTGCATGCCTTTTTTGCACATGGTTTTGAAAATAGGCATGATATTCTTTTTTATACAGATCGACCTTTTCGGAAATGGCTTGCCTCAATTCGTTCTCGCCTTCAGGAAGAGACCCAAGATAGATCGCACGGTTTTTCGTATGAATGACATGGTCCGGTGTAATCGCGCCGAACCGGCAGATTTCAGCGGCTTTTTCAGATAATGAAAGGGATATGATGTCAGCGGGCTGTCTTATTTCCGCATAGAACCTGCGGAGATGACCTCCAGAATCTCGATAGGCGCAGACACCGCGGACAACTTGAGCAATTCTTGAGGTATCGGTCTTTATTTTTCCGGCGTCAGCACGACTGACCGCGGGTTTTCTTGATGAGCGACCGGCAGGCATCTTTGATCGGATATAGGATTCGGCTTTTTGAACATAATCGATCAGCAATTTATAGGAGGTTCCGGCATTTTCGCTGAACGTAAAAATTCCATGATTCATGACGATGACTGCTTCCACATCCGGATTTGCTGCATATCGTGCAGTAACATCTTTTGCCAGCGGGAAGCCTGACATGACATATGGAAGAACTGCTATTTTGGGACCAAGAACTTTTCTCAAAAGATCCGGTGCCTTGTTCTGACACGTCAGGACAAGAATGCTGTCCGCATGCGCATGATCAATATATTTATGCGGAAGGAATGCATGAAGAAGCGCTTCAACAGAAGGGTCGGGAGACTTTGCATCTTGTTTATTGATCAGCAGTTGATTTTCCATTTCTTCATCTGTCATGGTTTCAAGCTTCCTGAGCCTTTGAACCGGTTCAAGGCGAAGACCTGTAAAATCTTCCGGTTCAATCGAGGACAGGTCCCGGCCGCTGCCCTTGACGTATATTACATCTTGGAGGTCGCCGAAAATGGTTTTCATTTTCAGCTTTACCGAAGTATTTCCTCCACCATGAAGAACGAGATTTGGGTCCCCGCCGATCAATCGGGATGTATAAACACAAAGAGCCAGTTCCTTCGGAACCGAGGAATATTTTTTGACAAACTGTTTCGCATCTTTCTCGTTGTACAGGCTTTTCATAGACATGCTCCTGAATGTTTCAGACAGGAAAACCGCGTTGCGATCATTCGAAGGATAATGCTTTTCAGGTTATCGGCTTCCGCTCCATTTCAACTTTGCTTTTAATAGATCGAAATAGTGCCGCCCGGGCATGACAATAATCCGGATGGGATGAGCACTCTTTTCAACAAAAATGGTATCCCGCTCATCGATTTTGAGCCCTTTCTGGCCATCGAAGGTCAGCATGATGTCGGAGGACATTTTTGCCAGCCGGATCTCGATTTTCACCTTATCCGGAACAATAAGAGGGCGGTTGGTCAGCGTAAAGGGGCAGATCGGAGTCATAATCATTCCGGACACGGCCGGATGGAGAATCGGACCTCCGGCTGCAAGAGAGTAGGCTGTGGATCCTGTCGGAGTGGCGATGATCAGGCCGTCACTTTTATAGGTTGTCAAATAATGCCCATCAATATAGGTGTCGATATGCGCGAGCCTTGCAAGTGCCCCTTTGTTTATTACAATATCATTGAGAACCGTCTCACAGATAATCTGTTTATCGTCCCGAAGAACCCTTACCAGAAGCCTGGATCTCATTCTTGTTTCAAAACTGTTTTTTAATATGGCGTCAGCAACTTCAAACAGACTTTCTTCAGCGATTTCCGCGAGAAATCCCATGTCGCCGAATTTTATCCCCAGGATAGGAATATCCTTGTCTCCTACCCAGCGAGCGGCACTGAGAAAGGTCCCATCACCTCCCAGCACAAACACACAGGACAGATCCGCCGGTGCAGACTCCATCTCTTCATCCGGCATATTTAAAGCGGGTTTGGAATATTTCTTTCGTACAACTTTGATTTTTCTTTCCGCGAGCCAATTCTGGAGCTCATCCGCTTTTTTCTCCGCCATCACATCCGGTTTTACGACCAGGCCGACCTGTTTCATTTTTTCGCTCCATTATTGCTCATATCGCGTTTTTTGCTCTGATGCCATGCGATTCCAATGCAAAAGGCCAGACCGCCATAAAGGAGTAAAAAACCGATAAGTCCCATCACAATGGCTTTTGTTTCCATTAGCTGGCCTCCATAAGTGTTTTGTTTACTGCTGCTTCACGTTCTTCATCATTTTTGGTATTTATGCATGAAAGCATCAGCGAGGATACTGCGATTAAAAACAGTACGCCAATTCCAAGCGTCAATATCGCGCTTAAAGGATATCCTTCATATGGTGTTCTGATTTCTTCAATAAGGGTAGAGATCATCGTATAGGTCAGAATGGCCGGTGTAAAAAATTTGATCATGAATGTGAAAATCGGCCCAATTCTGATTTCAGCGTTTTTATTTACTTCCGCCGTAAATGTTTTTGCTCCCAGTATCCATCCCACGGCAACGCACTGAATGATCGCTACAAACGTTATAGAATAAGACATTAGAAAATGATCTATAATATCAAGCCAGTACAGCCCTGCGCTCGTGGCGAACGGCAGCCCCATGATAAAACTGATAACCGCTACAATTGTTGAAGATTTTGTCCGGGTGAAGTCAAATTTATCGCTCAATGCCGCACTCACGGTTTCAAGCAGGCTGAAAGCGGAGTCAATACCTAAAAGCAGAAGCGTGATAAAAAACAGAAATCCGAAAAATTTTATCCATATCGGAAGCTTTGCAAGTGCTGCAGGGTAAACCACAAAAGCCAGACCCGGCCCCCCCTGAGAAACTTCCTGCATGGTAGTGTTTGAGGCCACAGCAAAATATCCCAGTACACTGAATACCGCGAGACCGGCCAAAAAGCTGAAGCAGCAGTTTGAAAAAGAGGTGATCGCTGCGGAGTTTGGGAGTTCGGTATCTCGCGGCATAAACGAGGAGTAGGCGATCATTGTGCCGAAACCGACTGAAAGTGAAAAGAAGATTTGACCATAAGCGGCAAGCCAGACTTTGGGATTGCGGAGCTGCTGCCAGTCCGGTGACAGATAGTAGTTCAAACCCGTGGCTGCACCATCGAGCGTCAATCCTCTTACCAGAAGGATCAAAACCAGAATGACGGGGAAGGGCACAGTAAAAAGCAACACTTTCCCGATGCCGGAAAGACCGCTTTTAATAATAGCCCAGATCATCAGCCAGGTGATCAATAGGCCGCTGAATAATGGCCAGTGAATTTGTCTGAATTCCCAGGGGCCCCCGGAGAGGTGGAGAATGTCATTAAAAAAGTGCTCCTTGCTGGATGTTACAGTCGCAGCCCATTGGTGAAGATCTCCCATGTCAAAAAGAAAGTTCCATGTCCATCCCAGCACCATACAGTAGTATATGTTGATGGTGAATGCGCTCAGGATGGCAAACCATCCGATAAACCGAAGCGGTTTTTTTATAGCTCCAAGCGCAATGTTGGCAGATCCCTGGGTCCTGATTCCAAGTCCATACTCAATAATCATGAGCGGTATGCCGGCTGTGATAAGTGCAGCAAAATAAGGGATCAGAAAAGCACCTCCGCCATTCTGGGCAGCGATGTAAGGAAATCGCCACATATTGCCGAGACCAATAGCAGAACCAATGGCGGCCATTATAAAAATGGATCTGTTTTTCCAATGTTCCCTTTCTCTCACAGCTGCTCCTAAATTTGAAATACGGCATCTTGAAAAGCGGATTGAAAAGACTGTGGCTCATATATCAGACGGGCGCACAAAGTACAACAGAATTAAGAAAAGAGCAGGTTCGCATTGAATCGGCGGAAAATCCCGTTGATTTTTTATTCAGGCATAATACCCTTTTTGACTTTCAGAATACTATTTTTCAAGAAAATTTTTTATCGCGTTTTCATTCCCGGGAAAAATTACAATTCTTGATTTACTCAAAAAAAGATGAGATGGTTTGACAGATTGCAGCATGCTGATCCGGTTCTCTCGTTTCATCGCGGTATATGGTTCCGTTAAAATTTCGTTAAATCGGGGCACCTGGAGGTCGATTATGAACCGAAAACCAAAAAAAATATTTTTAAATTTTAAACTCTTTGATGGAATCCAGGACGGTCTGCAGGAAAACAAAATCATCCTGGTAAGTCATGAGCGGATTGAAAAAATAGAAGAATCTTCTGAACTGAAAGGGTATCGGGAATATGAAATTGTAGATTTGAAAGGGCAGATACTGTTGCCGGGTTTTATCGATGCTCATCTCCACATCACCGTTCCGTTTATTTTTAAAACGAACCGGGATGCCTTTTTCCAGATGAATCGACAACTTGAACTGAATTTTTCGAACTGCATCAAATATGGCGTTACAACGATCAGAGATGTCGGAGCATTTCCGCGGAAGATCAATAGATGGCGAAAAAAAATTAACCGTAAAGAAGCAGCAGGACCAAGAATTTTAACCACCACCTCTTTTATTACCAGCCACGGAGGTGTTCCGGAAATGGCGCCCACCCTGAATTTTTTTGAGGAACTTGTTGCCGGAGGCCAGTTTGTGGAGCGGATTGGTTCACCCGAAGAAGCCGTGAGGGTTGGAAATCGTCTTATTGACCAGGGCGCTGACTGGCTGAAAACCCAGTATTCAGAGGAGTCCTTTCTGTTTCATGGGCCATTGAAAACGCTTTCGGATAAAACCTTGATGGCTTTACGGAAAGTGTCGAAAGAAAGAGGAATCCGTCTTGCGATGCACCATACCGAAGCTGCCGGGTTCCGCAAGGGCATTCAGATCGGTGTTGATACCCTGGAGCACAGCGCGGCAACGCCCCTGAAGCAGGAGGACGTGGAACGATTTGTTGCCGGCGATATGGCTATCGTTCCGACCTTAAAGGTTTTCGGCGATAATTTTGAAATCGAAGAACTGCTGAATTGGCTGGAAAATGAGGGGAAGGACGATTTTATGCCGGAACCCTTGCGCCAGTCGATTCGAGAGGTCAAAAAGCTTTTGCGGAAACCATATCCGCCTCCGGATTATATGGATAAATTTTATTCGGATATCGCTTTTTTTAGGAAAGCCTATCCCGTTGCCATTCAAAACGTTGAGAAGATAAGAGCTGCGGGCGGTAAAATCGGCGTCGGAACCGATACCTGCGGCACCGGATTGAGTTTTTTCGGGTTTTACTGGAAGGAACTCAAGCATCTCACGCACGCAGGTTTTTCAAACTACGAAGCGCTTACGGCTGCCACATCCGTAAATGCAGAGATCATCGGCATGGAAAAGGATGTGGGCAGCATCTCTCCGGGAAAATATGCAGACTTTATTTTACTCAGCGGGAACCCGCTTGAAAACATAGAAGAAGCTAAAAACATCAATGCCGTGATTAAAGGTGGGGAAAAGATACTGTGAAAATAAGATTTTCACTGCGGAGCAGGTATCCAGTATGAGATAAAGAACGCATTCATTCAGCTCAAGCAGGAACGATCTTAAAGACCAGCCTATGCATCTGCTGTATCAAAATTTAACCGAAGAGCAGGCAGATACCTTCGGATTGGTTCTGGCCGCTTCCGGAATTTTCTATCATACGGACAGGAAAGGATCGGGATGGCGTATACAGGTACGGAAAGCAGATGCTGAAAACGCACTTTCGATCATGAGAAAGCATCTTGCCGAAAGTCAAAGCGGGGAACCGGAAGAGGATGCTGAATCTCTTCCGCGAAAGACCTATGCCGGTGTCTGGATATCGATACTATTGATTGCCGCCTATGTGGCTGAAGCCCTGCTTGATGGACCCCCGCATGCCAGCCGTTCATTCGGCTCCTCCGCTTCCCGAATCATGGACGGCCAATATTACAGAACCATAACCTCCTTGTTTCTGCATGCAAATGCAGGACATCTTGCGGGAAACATTATCGGAATGGCTTTATTCGGAACCGCAGCATGCAGAACCGCGGGATGGGGAGCCGGGTTTTTGATCATTCTGCTTTCCGGTGGTATTGGTAATCTGATGAATGCCTTCCTGTACAAAGCGGGCCATGTTTCCATTGGTGCCTCAACATCTGTTTTTGGTTCGATTGGATTTTTGTCCGGCTTCAGTTTTCTGGACAAATCCAGGCAGCCGGGAGGAAGGCGTCGTGCATGGTTGTCCATTGGAGGAGGCTTGGCACTTCTCGCTTTCCTTGGTTCCGGAGAACAGACCGATGTGATGGCCCACTTATGCGGGTTTTCAGCCGGAATCCTTTTCGCAGCCCCGTATTCGATCTGGGGCGGCTTTTTAAAAAGAAAGGCGGTTCAGGTGATGTGCATGGTGTTCACAGTTGCCATTATCGGTGTTTCATGGCTGCAGGGGGTTTTCTGACACAGGAATACATTTTCGGGGGAATGCGTCCTGAAGCATGGTTGATTATTTGAAATCAAAACTCACGCTCTTGTACATGAAAATGGCGATCATTGATTTTAGGAGATATTGTAATCAAGATTGCCCCATCTGGCTTGGTGCATTTTACGTAAAACCATGGTGAACATGAGCCCAAGCAGATCATATACCGTAAATTCAATATCCTCCTGCACAACTGCTTTGATGGTTTTATTCAGAAACTCAAGTTCTTCTTTGTCTCTTTCCAGATCTTTCAGCCAGTGGATTTTTTGTGCATGAATGTCGGTTTGGGGGGCTTCCAATTTTTTTTTCAATTCTGAAATCTGTTCTGCGGAGGCTTTTAACATTTCCTCTTGATTTTCTTCCGGCAAAAAATGGCTTTGTTCTTTTAGTTGTTTTTTTATTTTTTCTGCAAGCCCCAGTCTTTCATCTCGTAAATTTTCAAGAATCATGGTCTTTGCATTTTCCGGGATATCGGCCCGCACAGATGTAAGAATTTTTTTCTCAAGATTCACATTTTTCGTAAATTCCCGAACAGCACTTTCCCAGAATGAGTGATTCACTTTTTTTAATAGATCAGATGAGATATCGCTTTTGGAATTTTTCTTTTGAATGATATCAATGATGGCATTCAGTTTTCCGGGGGTCTTTGCAAACAGACGATCCCCTGTCACGACAAAGTAGATCATCACAATCGCCGCATACCAGTCTTGAAGGAGCAGGACATTCTCGACATCTCCGAACAGTTCTTCCAGAATCGCGTTATCGAAAAACTGTGTGGGATTTCCATAAAGGGGTGTCCCTCCGAGCAGAGGTTGTTCTATCGCTCTGCCGCCATGTTCCTGGTAAATAACGGATGTTTCTGTATCGATAAGTCCCAGGGAATATTCTTCCGGTGACGATAAAAAGTTTGGATTTTTTTCAGGATCACCGGTAACCAGAATATTTTCCGGCTTGAAATCCCTCATGGCGACCCCTTTTTGTTTTAACCACGCCAGAAGATCCAGAATGTTGGTAACAATGCCTTCCATTTGAGGCTTGTTTTTTGTAAAATACTTCCGGTGCAGGTATTCATGGACAGTTTCCCGGTAGGCTTTAATGGTTTCCGGATGATCCAGAAGCAGTTTGTCTAACAGGTCCTTTATTTCGGAAACCGTATCCGGAGGGAGTTCCTTTTCAAAATCTTCCATTTTTTTATATGCAAGATGAAGTAAAAACCATTCTTCTATCTTATATTGAAACACGGAAGGCTTGATCTTTTGCCGGCTGAGGATTTTGTTTGCTCCTGCTTCAAAAGAGGAATAGATTTTTTTAAGATCATAGCCGATTTTTCCCTTTTTGTGCCCGTATCGGCCTTCAAAGTTTTGATATTCTTGAATGATTCCTTTATTTTGGGTAATTTCTTCAACAAATCTGTTTTCTCTTTCAAGGTGCATTTTGTTTAAAACATCCCCAAGGATTCCATATTTTGAGAGATCCATAAAAAAAATAAAGGTATCATTGATTTTAAGAAATTGCTGGTATTCAGGATTTTTTTTAAGCCAGCTGATATAGCGACCTTCCCTTTTTTCAGGAGCGAGCTCGTCCTCAGGAAAAGAATAAATCCGTTTCAGAATGACGGAAACACTGGGAACAACACATTCTCTGGGTTCCAGCCTGAAAACGATCCGCTGATCCGCATAGATGCAATCCAGATAATCGTTTAATTCTGTTATGGGCTGGGGAGGGATTTTAACCACCAGGTGATCGTCATAGATCACATAAAAACACATGCTCTTGCTGCCGCTTTCCGATCCCAGCGGCGCAATTGTCATTCGTCTTGATATCCATTCTCCGGCATTTTCCACCCGCAGCTCGAATGTATCGTAATGGGGACCAAAAGAGGGCGCATCGATGCGTTTCACTTCGAAAGGAGCCTGGGCAGGGGCATTGATCTGGTATGTGAAAAGTTTAAGAAAATATTTGAGGACAACTGCCCTTGCCTTTGAATAATTTTTTGAGTTGCCAGAGGGCTCTTTGTTTTTACTCATCCTAAATGATCCCGGATCGTTTCAGAAACAAAAGTGAGCTTGCGGCTTAACGTGTCGCGAACCTGCCGTATCGCCGTTGTACCATTTCATCTTAAAAAATCAACAGCAGACCAATCCTTTTCAGAGATCGTACCCGTTCTATATAACCAATTTATGTTATTATACAATATTTATTTTTTACAATATTCCGGGATCGTGATGATCGGCGGCCTTTCATGTTCTTCGAGATGTCTTATATCCGGCATATAGGTGTCCTTTTCAAGTTTGAACTGGATCATTTCATTAAACATCTCCATTTTTTTTTGAATGAGCCCCAGCTTTTCGATCCGGTTTAAAAAAGTTTTGAGGATAACAAATGCCATTCTGCCAAGGGCCTTGGTATCCTGGTTCCGGTGGACCCTTTTTTCAAGATCAACCTGTGCAATTACATCAAGCCCCCATTTTTCATAAATATCCAGAATCATGCTGGTCTCTATTCCGTAACCGATCGGGAAGGGTATATTTTCAAATATTTCCCGATAACCCGCATATTCACCTGAAAGCGGTTGAAGAATTTGGGTCAGTTCCGGAAAGTAAAGAGAAAAAAGCGGTCGAATGACCAGCTCTGTAACCCTGCCGCCGCCTGTCGCACGCATCTTGTTTTTCTCTATTGCAATGGGCCGGTCATAAAACGCTTTGGAATATTTGATGCCATTCGACAGAAGAAGCGGACCGATAAGCGCATATACGAATCGGTGATGAATATTTTTAATATCGGCATCAAGATAAACAATGATATCACCTTTGGTAATATATAATGCTTTCCACAGGTTTTCGCCTTTTCCTCTGAAATTTTCGAGTTCCGGCAGGATATCAGACGCGATGTATACATCCGCACCGTATTCACCTGCGATTTCTCTGGTCTGATCCGTGGAACCGGAATCGACTACAACAATTTCATCCAGCAGCGGGTAGCGGGTCATCAACTCCGATTTCATGATTACGATCTCTTTTGCAATGGTTTTTTCTTCATTCAATGTCGGCAGGCATAATGAGATTGTCAGATTTTTTTTCTCTTTTTGCTCGACCAGCGATCTCAGATCGTTAAAATCGGAATAGTGGAAGGTGTTTTTTTTAAGCCAGGTATTATTCATCACAGACTCCGCTGTCTATTGCTTTGATAACGCCGATTATTTGAGCGATTCCCGTAAACATCGGTTCAATTTCCATACTTGCATGGGCGAGATGATAGTTGTGTCCACGGGTGATGCCCAGCGTTACAGCGGGTATTTTATGATTCAGAAAGATGGAAAGCTCTGAACCGCTTGGGGATGCAATTGGTTTGAGCCCCAGTTGTTTCATAACGGCTACCGTGCTTTTTACAAGGGGATGATTGAAGTTCAGCCTGTGGGCATTAATGCTGCTGATTGTTTTTAACTTCATTTCAACCTGATATTCATGACTTAATCCATCAACAATATCGGTAATATCTTTGAAAATTAATTTTACCATCTGGTCGGAATCACTTTGTATTTCAAAGCCCAGTGTTCCGTCCAGCGCGATAATGCCATGCTTGAATCCGCCGGCTATTTTTCCGATGATCACCCGAGCTCTTGGACGCTGCGGCAGCCGCAATGTCAGTATGCGGTTGATCACATCGTTTAAAATCAGGATGGCATTTGGCTGGAAACGGTTTTCCCAACCCCCGTCTGTGGATATTTTACATTCGACCTCACATCTTTTGGTGCCGTCCGAGTAATAGTTGAGGCGTCCTAACTCTCCCCCCTCTAAACAGATCGCACCGCGTACAGGTGTTTTCCATGCACTTAAAAGTTGTCGAATTCCTTGGAGATTTGCTTTTCCGAGGGAATGGATAAGACCCGCTATTACGATATCGGATTCGAATCTCAGATTGAGTTTTTTGAATATTTCCGGGAGCGATGCCAGAACGCCGACACCGGCCGAATTATCCATGATGCCGGGTCCTGTCAGGCGGTCTATTTTGATTGTAAAGTCATGATCCGTATCCTTGTCGATAAAGGTGTCCAGGTGAGCGACAATGAATATGGGGGGCTTGCTGTCGTTTGTTCCATGAATGATACCGATGGGATTTTTGAAATCATCCATTGTGCATTCATCAACCTGTGCCTGTGTTACCCTTTCCTGAAAAATTTCAGCACGCCTGGCTTCATTGAACGTTGGCGCCGGAACCTGACCGATCAGAATAATATTGGTGAGGATGGTTTCCTTGATGGATTTTATCGCGTTTACATAAGATGGAATTTCATCCAGATAGCTTTCCATAATGATTTCCAGTAGATGCTCTGATAAAGCGCTGATTTTCAGCAAACGGCGGAGTTGTTGAATGTTTTATCCCTGTGATTTCGAGAGGATAAGCAAATGGCTGTTTATGAGTTAAAAACCCTGCCGTACCTCTGGCGTAAAAAGATACTTCGACTCTTGTAATTCGAATTCTTCTATACGAAATATCGGTTTTGTGAAATTTCGTTTATAAGCATGTGAGCTTTTTCGGCAATGGTTCTAAATTACATACAACGGAATCCGCTTGAAGGTCAATGGTTCTTTGTCAATTCTGTCCTGAACCCTTTTAGCGAGAGAGCATAGACTGGTAATGATATTTCCGCTCGGATTGATTTCGTTATCGATACATGATAAGGCAGGGCATTCGTAAAATTTGGATTTTACCGGTTCTGTTCCGCCAAAACGTAACAAATTGGAACGTGCGCCTCCAAAGCGTGTAACCATTTTATTGCTTCAGTTGATACGGGAAAGCGTTTACATACGAAACCAAGGGGACTAATTTACAATGTCCGATTGTCTTGCAATCGGGATTCAGAGGAAAGATCATGAGTGAAATCAGAATGTATGGTGAGATGCGAACAGACTATGAATGCGAAACAACCGGTCTGCCTGCTGAACGATGGGGGGAAGCGGTTTTTAAAATCGGAGATGAGGAAGTCGTACTTGAGGTCAGCGTTGAAAAAGATATTATCGTCGCGATCATGACGGGTGACGATTCCGTATGGAAGGGTACGCTAACCGGGCTGAAACAATTGATCAAAAGCCAGGTAAAGGAAAAATAGAACGTTTTGAGAAACGTATGTTTTGGAGCAGGGATGGCTTTTCCCTGAAGATTTTTATCCTGTTCAGTGATCCGGAAAAGAAGAGGAGAAGATATTTTCATGAATCAGAAAACGGCATTCCCTCATCGAAGAAAATGGAAACGGTTTTCGGTTAAAGGCGGTGCAACGGTCATTCTTGAGAAGCCTCGTCTTATGGGGCTCCTGGGGCAGTCGAATATTGAGCTTGGGCCGATCGTGAATATCAGCATGGGGGGGCTTGCCACGCAATATATTGAAAATAAAAGACGGATGAGCTCAACCGACACACTGGCAATTAGAATGCCGGATAAAACGATCATTGTGGATAAGATTGCGTATAAGGCCATAGCGGATTTTGAGGTTGCCACCATGCCGGATGGAAAGAAAATTCGCAATCGTTGTGTAACCTTTTTTAATCTGAGTACGTATCAGACCTTTCGACTGGATGATTTTATTAAAAGTCATTCAATCAGTTTCATGATGGACCGTCGAAGTGGGGAGGAAAGGCGTAAATATGTTGATCCGAAGTATGGAGATCCGGCGTGGAATTTGTTAAAGGAGCGAAGGAGTGGTTTGGACAGAAGGGTTTACAAGGTGATTCTGTAATTCTCTTTGAGCTGGCCAAGAGCCTCCTGGTTCGTTGATTGCGATATTTGGAGCGTTCTGCCTACTCCGCAGTAACGAGAGATGACACGCAGTGCGGTTTTTCAAGCCGATAGGCGCAACCGTCAGCGCTAACCGCAACGCTGAAATTGGATTTTTTACGAAGCCGTCAAAATTGATATTATGCCTCTTTCTGTAGCGATTGTAACATTGAATGAAGCGGATCGAATCAGGGATTGTCTTGAAACAGTTTCCTTTGCAGATGAAGTTCTGGTTGTCGATTCAGGAAGCCGGGACGATACCGTTAAAATCGCGGAATCTTTCGGCTGCAGAATTATTGTTCAGGAATGGCTGGGATATTCGCGCCAGAAGCAATATGCCGTTGATCAATGCAGCAATGACATGGTGTTGATTCTTGATGCCGATGAGAGGCTGCTGAAAGAAACCGCAGAAGGCATTCAGCAGATCATCCGCATGCCGGACCCGGAAGTTGTTTCGTATCGTTTTCTGCGCAAGAATATTTTACATGGCCGCTGGATCCGTCATTGCGGCTGGTGGCCGGATCGTGTGGTTCGGCTGGTGAATCGAAGGAAGGGTAATTTTAATGACAATCTCGTCCATGAAGGATGGATTTCCCATGGCCCTGTAAAAAATCTTGATCTGTGTATTGAGCATTACAGTTTCCGCCATTATGCGGATATGATAAAAAAATTGCAGGATTATTCAACGCTGGCAGCACAGGAGATGCGGCAGCAAGGCAGACACGCAGCCTTTTGGACCCCGTTTTCCCATGGCTTATGGATGTTTATTCGAACCTATTTTTTAGAAAGGGGGCTGCTGGAAGGTTTTGATGGTCTGATGATCTCCATTCTGAATGCCGGGGGGTCTTTAATGAAATATGCAAAACTCAGGGAATTGGAAAAATACGGAGACGGCTCTTGATCTACTCGTTGAGCGCGAATCCTATTGCTGTTTTGAAGCGGCTTGTCAACATGGATTGAAAAAGATAAACCTACTCCGGTTCCGAATCATCCTGTTTTTTACGAAACGTCTTTTGCCCCACCCACTCTATTGCCCGGTTGTTTATCCAGATAAATAAAACCGCCCACAAGGTTCCCACCAGGCTGCCGGCAATGACGTCAAACGGGAAATGTGCTCCCACATAGATTCTGGACAAGCTGACCATGAAGACTATAAAATAGAGAAACGGGATCAGTGAACGGAAATAATAGCTCAAAAACAATGCTGCCGCAAAGGTATTGACGGCATGGGTGGAAGGAAATGAAAAAGACTTCCCATAAATTTTCTCCGGAAGAACCGGTGTGACCTGCCAGGTGGCACTGACATTTCTGCGGACTTCCGAGATGCTGTGGTATGGCCTGGGACGATTGAATGCCGGTTTTATGATCCGGTAATTTGTCCAGTCAGCGATCCCGATCATTACAAGAATCATGATTGCGATCATGCGGGTCTTCAGGTTTTTCTTTATAACCAGGAAAAGCCAGCATGCTATGGTCGGAACGATAAAATATTTGAATTTTGATGCAACCGGCATGATCACATCAAAGAGTGCATTCCGGCATCCCTGATTGATAAAATAGAAAAACTCAATATCGATCTGTTCTAAAAATTGCCACATATCCATTCTCTTGGTGATTGTTTGTATAAACCGGGAATCATGATATTTTTTCCGAAAGAGCCGAGATCATATAATCGAATGTTCCTTCAAATGTCAACGAGTTGTCATCCCAAAAAGGCTTTTCCGGGACTCCTGTTTTCATTAGGTATATACCAGCATTGATACCTCGACGTTAATAAAAACATCGTCCGGTCGAGAAATGCAGGGCAGCTATTCGCTGAAATGACAGAGATGAACTGAATATGGCCTACTTTGGTATGGCTTCGGAATGGAATTTCTGTTATCAGTGGCAGCATGCCTGTAGTCAATTTTGTAAAACAGGATGTTTTTACAATGAACATGGTTAGGGGAAAAAGAGGAACGATGCATTCCAAACGATTTGAAGCAATTGCCCTTTCGATTCTGTATTTTTTACTGTTTGTCCCTTTAATGTCTCAGGTCTCCATGTATCACAGTGATGAACTGTTTTATACGGATTCGGCGGTTTATATGCTCCAGCACAACGATCTTGTAACACCGTATTATCCGGATGGCACCTTGCGGTTTAAAAAGCCGATTATCACATACTGGGCTCTTATGACATCCTACAAGATATTCGGGATCAATTATTTTTCTACACGTCTGCCGTTTTTAATCGCCGGGTGCCTGGTCATCTGGCTCACCTACATCATTTCACTGAAACTTTTCAACCGGCATGTTTCAGCTGTTTTGGCCGCAATCATTATGGCTTCCAACATCCAGCTGTTGACTAGTGCACTGAGATCTACGCCGGATATTCTGCAAAGCCTGTTTCTCTGTATCAGCCTGTATGGATTTATCTGCCTGATTTTTAATGAGGATACAAGGTTGCGGAACCATCTCCTGGCTTATTTTGGTTCTGCCCTTGCGATTGAAACAAAAGGTTTGCTGGGAGTGGTAGCCCTGTTCTATGTGTTCGCCTATGTAATAAGTATTAAAGATTTTCGTAAAAAGATAAAAAATCTTGTACATATTCCCGTGATGTTGATCGCGGGAGCAACGGCAGTCATGTGGTTTGTTGCGGTTTATCTGAAACATGGAGACACCGCCCTTCATGGATTTCTGTATGATCAGGGCGGAGGCGGGATGCTGAGCGAAGGATCAAGGCTGTATATTTTTGCAAGTTATGTGTGGGGTGTTTTCCGTCACTTTTTGCCATGGTCTGTTATGGCTGTGGTTGCCGGTATCTGTTGCAGAAAAGAAGCAGCAGGGTTTCTGCGTGAAAACCTTAGAAAAAACATTTTTCTTTGGGCCTGGTTTTTGATGCTTCTTTTGATTTTTATCAATGGATCCATGGTTCGGACCCGTTATCTGTTTCCGGCCTATCCGCTCTTGTCAATCTTTGTTGCTGCATTTCTCATGGAGATGGTTTATCAAAACAAAATGATCCGATTTTTTAAATGGATTTATTTGGGGCTTCTAATTCTGGGAGGCTTTTCTTCCATTTTATTGATGGGAGCAGGTTTTTTGATCGATTCCCGAATCCTGATTGCCGGTATCGGACTTTTTACGGTTTCTTTGTTGCTGTACTACTTCACTTTTTTAAAAGAAAAGTTCCAGGTTCTGTCGGGGGTCGGGATTTATATTATTGCAGCCTTCTTTTTTGTGCATTTTTTAGTTCTGCCGGTATTCAGGGTTTCTCCTTCCCAAAAACTTACGGAGTGTATCCGGGATATCATGAAGCATGATCCGGGTATTATCACTGTCTGGTCTCAGGACAAATTTAAGCTTACAGGACAAATCAATGTGTTCTCAGAGGGCGAAATCCGGATTCTGAATTTGCCGCAGGGCCGGCTGCCGAATGATCTGTATCAAAAACCGCTGGTAATTTTATCTGAAAAATCCGGAGATGCGGTGGAATTCAAAGATTATGAAGTAATTCCATGCGGATATACATATCGTTCCGTGAAGCCTGGAGAGATCTGGGAGCAATTGAAACCGGATGCCATCGGGCCTTTTTTTGAACCTTTCAGGCGATACTTCTATGTTGCCAAAAGAAAAAAGTAACCGGTTGCCCTATATCGTTTTTTCTTTCTTTTTTTCCTTGAAGATGAAGTAGAGGTTTCTCGCATAGATAAATAAGCCGGTAGCATTCCCCACAATGAATACGGGATCCTTGCGATGGATCGCATAAGCCAGAAGTGTCGCCCCCCCGGCAACGCTGAAATACCAGAATTCGATTGGAATGACACTTTTTTTCATCTTTTCGGATTTCAGCCATTGGATTAAAAATCTCATGGAAAATAAAAATTGGCCTGTAAACCCGATAATCAACCAGAAATCAAGATTCGTCATTTCCAACATTTCCTTTTTTTAAAAATTGATGGTTTATCCCCTCAATAACCAATAAGTCAAAGAAACCGGATCGCTGCATGGCAGACGCATTTTGAGCCGGGTGCAATATATAAAGGTTCCCTGTCTAGAAGGCTGAAGCGTTTCGACAAACCGGTTTGTGAAAGGTTTTTTGTCGTGAGTCGTGTTTGTCTATATCGGTATTTTTTTGTTTGTTCAACAAATTCTTTTATTCAATTATTAAAATCAGATAAAACCAAATGAAATACCAGTTGACTGAAAGTGTCCTGTGTCATAGCATACACTCAATTACTTAAATCAGGTTTCGGAGGATTTTTATTTCATTATCCATTCAGTCATAAGGCTCTCCGCCATTACCTTTGATATCTGATCTTACGTGGTAGACTGTGCGACAAAATAGATAAATAAGGTGAGAGAAATGGCAACCCTTTCGATCATTGCGCCGGCCCAGAATGAAGAGGACAATATAACCGGTTTGATTGAAGATATTGACAGGGTTTTTCAGGGAAGGGACATTGCATTTGAGGTTGTTGCCGTGGATGATGGCTCAACCGATAAAACACTTCATCATCTGGGTGAACTGGCAAAAAGGTTTGACTGGCTGAAGGTTCTTACGATGACCAATCGTCCTCCTGTAAAAGGTGATGGCAAAGGTGCGGCATATATGGCCGGCTTCCGGCACGCAGCAGGAGAATACGTTGCTACGATCGATGCGGACAGGCAGAACGATCCGGGTGATCTGCCCGCGTTACTGGAAGCATTAAAAAGCCATGGGGCAGACATGGTCCAGGGCGACAGGTCCGGACACCGGAAAGACAACTTTATCCGAAAAATATCCAGCAAAGTCGGTAAGGCGTTTCGAAAAATGATTATTCAGGATGTGGTTGCGGATACATCCTGCGGCATTCGCATCATCAGACGGGATGTGGCGCTTCAGTTACCATTGCAGTATAAAGGCATGCATCGATTTATTGGATATTATGTAAATCTGATGGGATACAAAGTGGTTGAACTCCCTGTAAAACATTTTTCAAGGGTCACGGGAAAAGCAAAATATAATATCTGGAATCGAATGATTCCTGGTCTGATTGATCTTTTTGCTGTGCGTTGGATGACAAACCGGATACAGGCGATCTCTTGTATGGATATCCGGGAACGCAAATAAAAGGAATCTGAGGTCGGAGAGTTTTTACTCGATGGCTTTGCCTGTTTGAAATGTAAAGGCTTCGGTCATGAGTATCTACCGGTATTTTCATGCAAACGCGGACATTCCTGCCTTTTTTATTATCAGAAACGGGTTATTGAGTTTACTGACTGACTATGCTGCTAAGTGTGTTTCTATATTTTTTACAACGGCAACCATTCTTCAGAATCCTGAAAGGGCTGAGAATTTATTTTATACACGACCGGAAGGTATTCCCTTAAGCTTTCCTGTGTGCATAAAACGGATGCATATGATGAAACAATCCATATCCATTGCAGAATTTAGAAATCACAACATGAACTGCATCTATAATGCGGATCGGTTTTCCGAATCAGAGATCATGGTTCTTTTGAGCGCCGGCGCTTCGAAACTGTTTTCTCAAAAAAAGCAGATTTATGAAACCGAAAATGCCACCAGTTATCGATTGCGCATTGATGGGGATTTCTATTTTGGAAAAGAGTTCAAAATTGATAGATGGTACAGGAGAATGTGGAACTGTTTTTTTCCTGCGTGCAAAAACAATTTCCGGGCGGGGGTTAAAATATTGGAAGCGGGACTGCCGACACCGCATCCTTATATCGCGGCATCCTTGCGGGAAAACGGTTCAAGAAATCAGATTCTCGTAACCGCGTTCTGCGATAATGCCGTTGGTCTGGATGACTTAACCAATTGTTATAAAGAAGGGGAACGCCTTGCTATTTTGGAACAGGTTGCGGATCTTCTGGCAGAGGTTTTTAAAAAAGGGTTTTATTCCCGGCATCTTCGTTCGGCAAATATTCTTGTCTCAAAGAAAAACGGCAGGTATCGTTTCTGGCTTATTGATCTGGATCGGATGGGAAGCAGTCGCTTTTTGCCCAGGTCGGCCTTTATCCATATGGTATCCAGAGCGAGCTTTGAGTTTTATGGACACCTGCATCCGGATGAGAGGAAGTACTGGATCCAAAGCTGTTTCAAAGCAGGTGTCAACAATCATATCCTGAGTTCTTCCTGTGATGAAAACAATTTTTCAAACCAGGTTGTCGCCCAGATCATTAAGCGGCATCCCATGATTTTTCAAAATTCCGAATATGTTAAATAAATCGACTATTGTTCTCTGTATTGCCGTTCTGATCGCAGCTGCCCTGACCATTTTGTTTATTGATCTTCCTCTTGCAATCTGGTTGCGTGCAAACCGCAGCGATCTGATCAAAGCCATCTTTGAGACCATCACCTTTTTCGGCAGATCGGAGCTGTATCTGATCCCGACAGCAGTTTTTTTTATACTTTTTCGAAAAACCCGGCAGAAAAGCGCGCGAAAGTCCCTGTTTATATTTTCAACCGTGGCGGTTTCCGGTATTCTGGTAGATATCATCAAGGTGATCGCGGGACGCTTCAGGCCGGTTTTATATTTTAACCGCGGATGGTTCGGATTTGACTTTTTCCGTATCGATTCGGACTACCTCTCTTTTCCTTCAGGTCATTCCGCTACCGCAATGAGCTTTATGGTCGCTCTTGGCAGACTGTTTCCGGAATTCCGGTATTTCTTTTACGTTGCAGGGATCGTCATTGCCTCAAGCCGCGCCGTGATTACCGCCCATTATCTGAGCGATGTGCTGGTGGGCGGGCTTATCGGCGTTATGACTTCTGTTTTGCTGTACAACAGGTTTTTCAGGGAGCGGGTTTTAAATTCCAATCCGTCAAGCACATCAAGCGATTGTTAAAACATTTTGTTTTAATTTCTCCTTAATCATGCACAAGGAAGCCAGTCATCATGAGTGATTCTATTGACCTCGAATATTTCAAAAAGCGCCTTGAGCAGCGCCTGAAAGAGCTCACCGATGGTCAAAAGGCGGTCCGCCCCCTGGAACTGGACCAGTCGCGCGTAGGGCGGCTATCCCGCATGGACGCCATGCAGCAGCAGGCCATGACCCAGGCGGCCGCGCGTCTTGCCGCAATAGAGGAACAGCGCATCCGAACGGCGCTCAGGCGCATGGCTGCCGGTGACTACGGCTATTGCATGCGTTGCGATGAAGAGATTGCCGAAGGTCGGCTTCGGGTGGACCCGAGTGTCCTGACCTGCATCATCTGCGCCCGGGCAGTGGAGGAAGGATGATCCGTGATGCGCAAGGAATGGAGGTGACAGAATGATCGGTGCTATCGCCGGCGATATTATCGGCTCGGTATACGAAGCTCATCCCATCAAGACCAAGGATTTCTCCCTTTTTCATCCCCGGTGCCGTTTCACCGACGACTCCGTACTCACTATCGCGGTGGCTCAGGCGATTTTGACCGATGGAGATTTCCGCCGCTGGGTATGGGAAATCGGCCGCCGCCATCCCCATGCCGGGTACGGGGGAAGCTTCATCGTTTGGCTCAACTCCAGCGATCCCCAACCCTACAACAGTTGGGGCAATGGGTCCGCCATGCGGGTCAGTCCTGTGGGATGGGCCTTTGACACCGTCGATGACGTCTTGCGCGAGGCGGCTCGGACAGCGGAAATTTCGCACAACCACCCGGAAGGGATCAAAGGGGCCCAGGCAACGGCCTTGGCCGTTTTTCTTGCCAGGACCACAAAAAACAAGGCGTTGATTAAACAGGAGGTGGCCGATCGGTTCGGCTACGACCTGAACCGAAACCTGGACCGAATTCGGTCCTTTTATGGCTTCGATGTATCCTGCCGGGGCACGGTGCCCGAGGCGATCATTTCCTTCCTGGACGCCGGCGGTTATGAAGACGCCGTCCGCAATGCCGTTTCCCTCGGGGGAGACAGCGACACGCTTGCATGTATCACAGGCGCCATTGCTGAAGCTTATTACGGTCCTGTTACGCCGGACATTACAGCCAAGGTCAAGACAATCCTGCCTGATGACCTTTGGCTGATCGTCGAACAATTCCGCCGACGATACGGACCAAAGTATAGCACAAACCATTTTTGAACAGTTTTAAAAATGGAGGTGAATCATGAACTTAAGGGATGTTCATCATCTGGATTCCGTTCGAATACAAAAGGGTGACGCACTTATCGTGGTAGACATGCAAAACGACTTCATGCCCGGAGGCGCGCTCGCCGTTGAAAAAGGGGATGCTTTTTTGGTTCAAGTTAATGAGTTGATGACTTTGTTTAAAAAATTCGATTACCCCATCGTATTCACCCAGGACTGGCATCCTCCCGATCATCAAAGCTTTGCCAGCCGGCATCCGGGAAAGCATCCGTTCGATTCCTACGAGGCACCCGGAATCGGCCCCGTTCTATGGCCTGACCACGTTGTTCAGGGAACCTACGGTGCCCAATTCCATCCCGATTTGGATACCCGGTTTGCAGAAACCATTATTCGAAAGGGATACCATACGAAAATCGACAGCTACTCCGGATTTTTGGAAAACGACCATGTGACGGAAACCGGTTTAGACGGTTACCTTCGCAGCCGAAAGGTGAAACGAGTTTTTATCTGCGGTCTTGCGGCGGATTATTGCGCCTATTTCACGGCTGCTGACGGGGCTGAAAAAGGATATGAAGTTTTCTATCTCAGCGATTTGACCAATCCGGTCGGCACCCCGCCGGACAGCGTGGAAAAAGCAGTTCAAGATATGCAAAACAGAGAGGTCCGGTTCGTCAAATCCAGGAACGTAAGAAGCCCTCTCAAACAGACCTGAAACGGGATAAATCATGTTTGATATCACGGCAACCTATACCGACCAATACGAATTAACAATGGGACAGGCATATTTTTTATCCGGCCGCAAAGATCAACAGGCTGTATTCGACTACTTTTTCCGGAAAATACCATTTGATGGCGGATATGCCGTGTTTGCCGGCCTGATGGATCTGCTGTCAATCCTCGAGGATTTTCGTTTCGACAAAAAGGACCTGGAATTTCTGCGGGCGCAAGCATTTAACCCCGACTATCTGGCGTATCTTAAAGGTTTTCGATTTACGGGTACGATTTATGCTCCCCCTGAAGGGGATCTGGTCTTTCCGACCCGCCCGGTGCTTCGCGTCGAGGGAACGCTGATTGAAACCCAGATCATCGAGACGGTGCTGCTGAACATTGTCAATTTTCAGTCTCTGATCGCAACCAAGGCAAGCCGCATGCGCCTTGTCGCCGAAAACGGCATGCTCATAGATTTTGGATTGCGCAGAGCCCACGGTCCGGGCGGATACCATGCGGCCCGGGCAGCGGTGATCGGCGGCTTCGATGCGACCAGCAACGCGCGGGCGGCAAGAGACTATGACCTGCAGGTGTCCGGCACCATGGCCCATTCCTATGTCCAGTGTCATGAAGACGAATTGGCCGCCTTTCGCAGCTTTGCCGCCGCCCGGCCCGACGATTGCGTGCTCCTTGTGGACACCTACGACACCCTGAAAAGCGGAGTGCCAAATGCGATCACCGTTGCAAAAGAGATGGAGAAGAAAGGCCACCGCTTAAAAGGTATCCGGCTGGACAGCGGAGATCTGGCCTATCTTGCCAAGCGGAGCCGCGCCATGCTGGACGAGGCGGACTTGCATTACGTAAAGATTGCAGCTTCAAACCAGATTGACGAATATGTGATCCGAAGCCTGATGCAGCAGGAGGCGCCCATCGACGTGTTCGGAGTCGGCACAAGTCTTGTTACGGGAAAGCCTGATGCAGCTCTCGACGGTGTGTACAAACTGGCGCATGCCGATGGACGTCCGGTGATCAAGCTTTCTGAAAATGCGTCTAAAATCACCCTGCCGGATAAAAAACAGGTATGGCGCGCCATCGATGATCAAAGTCAATTTTCGGGCGCAGATGCAGTAGCACTCATGGATGAGCAGGATATTGTCATGATGCATCATCCGTTTGTTCCAAACCAGTCCTTTGCCCTCGATCGATATGAACTGGAGCCGCTGCTTCATCCGGTGATGACCCAGGGCAAGATCGTGTACGATCCGCCTTCCCTGCCCCAAACGGTACAGTACGCCCGAGAGCGACTGGCGATGCTTCCTGCGGAATACAAGCGTTTTGAAAATCCCCATATGTATAAAGTGGGTATCAGCAATAGATTGAAAGCGCTGAGGGATCGTTTAATTGATCAACACAAACAGTATCCAAAGGCGGTTTAAAACATCTCGAACATTCATTTAATTTTTAATTCGAAAATATTAAATATTTTTATGTTTGACATTCAACCGTTTTTTCTGAAACGCCGGAAATCCTTGCTGGAATCCGGCGGACAGCGCAAAAATAAACAGGGTCCCGGTATCCAGAATCTGGGAATTGAAAACGCCGCTGACGAAAATTACAAGAGACGTGGAAAGAAGAAAATAGCCAAGAGGTGTTTTCCGATTTTTCCAGGCATTTTTGATGATTTCGACAAACAGCCAGAAAAGGACAGCCACGCCCACGAGTCCGAAACTGACCGCCATGTACAGAATGTTGTTGTGAGGATGATCAACAGGCCAGCCTCTTTTTTCCATGAAGGGCCGAAATCCGCCCGTACCAACCCCAAAAACCGGATTTTCCAGGAAAACATCCACTGCGCCCCGTGTGATGTAAGTCCGCTCTTCCTTGCTGGAATGCTTTATGCCGGAGAGTGTTTCCGGATCTGCATTCAGAATGGATTTTACCTGAGATAAGGAATAGTCGATCCGATCTCTCACAACCGGAGAGAGGTACATGAGGCCGGCGATTACGATGAAAAACAGGATGAATTTTAACGCACTTGTTTTTCGGAAGAGGTTTGCTGGAAGAAGAGGGGACAGGAGGATAAAGGTAACATATCCGTTTCGACCTTCAAGAGCGACAAGATGAGAGAAATAGAGCAGCATCAGAAAAAGAAAAACAAGCTTTATTTTTTTTTCTGTAACATTTTTAAAAAAATAGGATGCCGACAGGATGCCGATGATCAAAAAAGCTGAAAGGGTGCTGTAGGTGTCTCCAAAACCATGATATGGCCATCGTCCAAAGGAAGGCACAATGCCCGCGATCTGCCCTGCCGCCACAAAAGCGTTCAGGGCAAGCCCTGCAAAAAAGGCGTAGATCAGCCTTTCGACTGGAAAGTCGCGAAAGGCGATGGATGCCGCTGCCAGGCAGTAAAGCCAGTAATAGCTTTTCCGGGCATAATCCAGTCCAAGACCGGTATGATCGGCCGTATAGGTAAGCCCGATCCACGGGAGCACCATAAATGCCAGAACAGGCCAGAACCAGGAGTTTCGATAAAATATCCGGATGTTTTTCGCCCTTCCGGAAACAATCCAGACAAGGACGGAAAGCGCGCCGAATATGTTCTGGGGAGCGGTGCCGAAAGGAAGGGCAAAAAGCGTACAGACAAAAGCATAAAACAGAAAAGCGTCGCTGTTTTTTTTGTTATTTTTGAACCAGTCCGTTAGAGCAGATATAGTCATTGGATTGTACAGCCTTTCTTAAAAGTTCATCATTGAGAACGAGTTCTTTCCGGTCATTCTCTTCATGCCAGAGATGAAAGCAGATTGCCAGAAAGGGATGTTCTTTTCGTTTCAATCCGAATTTGTAAAAGCGAGCCACAAGCTCTGAATCTTCACGACCCCATCCGACAAAATCCTGGTTAAACCCGTTAACGGCAACGATATCTTCCCTGAAAAAGCCCATATTACAGCTTTTTATTCCACTCATTCTTGTTGAATGGCGCGAGGGAAAAAAGGGGAGCCTTATGATATGGTGGATATTTGAAATATCTCCTGTAAAAATGGCTTTGGCCAGCATGCGGCGGGAGTTTGCGGTATCCCGGCAAAAAGATCCGGAAAGTCTTTTGCTGACTAACACCCTTTTCCCCTGAAAAAAACAGCCCGGCTCCGCCAGAAGCATGTGATCTTCGACAAAGTGCCTTTCCGGAATGCAATCACCGTCCAGAGAGACGATATAATCGCCGCTTGATCCGGCAATGGCTTTGTTTCGGATCTCAGCGGCTCTGAATCCGCGGTCTTCATGCCAGACATGCAATAGTTTTCCCGGGAAAAAATTCATAAATCGGTCCACAAGATCTCTTGTGTCTGCTTTGGATCCATCATCTGCAACAATGACTTCATCCGCCGGTTTTGTCTGGAAGCGCAGGGCTTCCAGTACTTTTTCAAGCAGTTCTGGCCGGTTATACGTTGTGATGATGATAGATGTTTTCATGATCAGCCATTACGCATTTTTCGAACTTCCAGAGAATTGATCCCTTCCATGACCTGATCCACGCTTATCCTTTTCATGCATTCGCTTGTGTCACAGGTGCGTTTAAAACACGGACTGCATTTCAAGTCCATACGAATTACCTTGTGGATCGATCCGAAGGGACCGGTTCTCCAGGGAGCTGTAGGACCAAAAAGGGCCACAACAGGGGTTCCCATGGCCGCTGACAGGTGCATGGGGCCCGTATCCGTTGAAACCAGAAAATCAACCTTCTCGTACAGGGCCGCCAGTGTCTTCAAGGTTGTCTGACCTGAAAAATCATAGGCAGTATGCCTCATGCCGGATATAATATCGGTTACGATTTTCCGGTCGCCGCCGCTTCCGGTGAAGAGTATCTGCGCGTTGAACTGTTCAATCATTCGATCAGCGAGTTCGGAAAACCTGGCATTGCTCCAGAGTTTTGTCTCCCATTTGGCAACCGGGTTAATAGCCACAACCGGATTTGACAGGTCGATGTGGTGCTGCTGCAGAAGGCGTTCAACCGCCCTGTGATCAGCAGATGAAACCGGGAGGTCGTAGGTGATCTCATCTATCTGAATTCCAACGGTTTTCAGCATCATCATGTTGATCATCAGTGCATGATTGTCCATGCTAACCGGAGGGATCCGTTCATTCAGAAAAAGGTAGCTGTGTTCCTGATGGGCCATTCCTCTGCCATAACCGATTTTACGTTTACCTTTTGCCAGCCGGATGAGGATACCGCTTTTTAAAAGCCCGTGAAAATCAAAAATGAGATCATACTCGGTGTCCCGAAGTTGTCTGATAAATGCAACCACCTCCTTGAGGGTGGGCTTCCAGGAAGCGGAAAAAAGCTTCCTTGCCCATCTTTTCCGTTTTGAGATCAGTACCCGGTTAAGGGCTTTATGACCCTCAATAAGGCTGGAGGCGTCCTCTTCAACCAGCCATGTGATATGGGCTTCCGGATATCGTTTCCGGAGGGCATTCAGAGCCGGAAGTGTATGAATCACATCCCCGATTGCGCTTAATTTGACGATCAGTATATTCATGTTCACGCTTGTCTTATATTGCGGCGCGTTACGTTGCCATCGTATTGGTAGTTTCCTGCGCGTGTGTTTGCTTCGACGCCAATAATTCCTGCGCAGCGGTATAAACCATATCGACCGTAATCCGTGTCATGCAGCGATGGTCGATAGGGCATTCCGTTTTGAGACACGGACTGCATGATACCGGCACCTGTACAATCCCGCTCTCCCGGTTGCTTGGGCCTGTTGCAATCGGGTCGGTGGAACCGATTACGGCAATCTGGGGAATATCAAGAGCGGCTGCCGCATGCATCAGGCCGGAGTCATTTGTAATGAAAAGCCGGCATCTTCCGATCAGTGCAATGGCTTCTCGCAGACCGGTTTTCCCGGAGAGATTGATGCATCGGTTTTCGGTTTGCTCAGCGATATATTTTCCAAGGGATTCCTCCCCCGGGCCTCCGAAGATCAAAATTTTTGTTTCATCCTCTGCAAGGAGACGATTGCAGAGTTCCGCATATCTTTCTGGGAACCATCTTTTGGCGGTTCCATACTTTGCGCCCGGATTGATGCCGATCAATCTTTCCTTGCCGGACAGGCCATAACCGCTCAAGATATCTTCCGCACGCGCCTGTTCCTTGTCTGACACAAACAGATCCAGTTCTCTGCCGTCGTCGGCCAGAGAAACACCATGAAGAATTCCAAGATAATAATCGATCAGGTGTCCTTTTTTCAGTGCAGGATCAAGGGGAATGCTGTAGTTCAGCAAAAGCGTCCGGCCGTCTGTATTGTATCCCACTCTTCTCGGGATTCCCGCAAGGAATGACACCAGGGCTGCTTCAAATGCGTTCTGGATGCTGATGAAAAGATCAAAACCATGTTTCCGCATGTCAGCGCTTAATCTGAATGTGCCGAATCCAAGGCGATGTCTTCCGTCCGCATCATAGATCAGGACATTATCTATGAATGGGTTGTTGTCAAAAAGCGGCGCAACCCAGGGTTTGGCCAGCACATGAATGGAAGCATCCGGAAAATTTTTGCGGACAGCCCGTATCAGAGGCGTGGACATAATGGTATCCCCCACCCAGTTCGCGGAACGGATTAATATGGTTTTTATTTTCTGCTGATCAAGGATTTTGGCAGCCAACATTCATTCCTTTTACGTATCAATTTTTCGGGGCCATGGATGATAAGGTTTTGTTTTCCATCTGTTATGTACCCAAAACCATTGATCGGGGTAGCGCCGGATAAACTGTTCAATGGCTTTGGTGTATTGCTGGGTATTGGACTCAATGTCAATTGTTTTGTCGCCGGTTTTTATCAGAGGAAGTTCCGGCTGAAATTCCAGAACAAACTTTGAACCCTGCCAGATAAGAAAAGCAGGAATAACCGGTGCCTCGGTCTTCAGGGCAATCAGAGAAAGGCCTTTATTGGTACAGGCCCTTCGGCCAAAGAAATCGACAAACACGCCTTCATACCAGTCAACACTCTGATCCATGGGGATCCCAACGCTTTCTCCATTTTTCAATGCCGATAAAATTTTCCGCATGGAACGCCTGGCCGGTATTGTTTTGCCACCGAACCTTGTTCGAAGTTGGGTGACAAACGGGTCCAGGGGACGAAAGCTCATGTGGCGCACGACGATACTGACCGGACTGCAGAATATGGCGATCGAAGCCACCAGAAGTTCAAAGTTGCCGAAATGGGCGGAAAGAAAAAGCACGCCTTTGTTCTTTGCCTGTGCCTTTTTATAGTTGTCCAGTCCTTTTACAATGATGTACTTTCTAAATTCCTCTTTGGAAAGTCTTGAAGACCAGGCCATTTCAAATAGAATCCGCCCCAGATTCTGAAATAGTTTTTTCGCGAGTATGTTGATCTCAGCCTTGTTTTTTTCATTTTTAAACGCCCGGGTCAGATTATCAATGACAACATTGCGTCGTCGTTTTAAAACCAGAAACAGGATTCGGCCGATGATATTCCCCAGAATTAAGCCCGTGGAACGGGGAATAAGGCTGAGCAGTCTGAAAACTGCAGCAATTGCATGATAAGCGATTTCTTTTGCTGGTATCATTTTTCCCTGCTGTCTTTTACCAGTTTTTGCGTGATAAATTGTTCAAATCCGGAGGTCTGGTCGCCAAAGGAGATTTTGATTCCAATAACAACCAGCGGCAGCGGCCAGTCTTTTGCATGCCCGATTCTTGAAAAGTCTTTTTCAGTTGTCACCAGAAAATCTGCCTTCTGCTTTGTCGCTTTCCGGCCAACAGAAGCAATCTCCTTTTCTTTGTATTGGTGATGGTCCGGAAATTCTGAAAATCCCGTCAATGCAAAGGGAAAGCTTTTTAGTGAATCTCGGAAATCACTGTTTTTGGCGATGCCTGAAAAGGCGAAACCTTTTTTCCCTCTGATAAAATCCGGCTCCATGGAATAGGTGGCGTTTCCTCTCAAAACATAACAGATATAGGGGATGTGGCGGGTATAAAATATGGGTTTTCGTTTAATTTTATCTTTTAACAAATTCGGTAAGTTGTCTGAAGAGTAGTCTGACCGGGTCATAATAAATGCGTCTCCCCGCGCAAGGGCGTTCACCGGTTCCCGCAAGGGTCCACGAGGAAGCAGGCGGCCGTTTCCGAAAGGGTTTGCATGATCCAGAAGGACGAGGTCTATATCCCGTTTTAGTTGAAAATGCTGGAATCCGTCATCCAGTAAAATAACATCCGGCTGAAATTTTTTCATCGCGATACGACCATTCTTAACCCGGTTGCTGCCGACAAAAATCGGGACATCCCGGAGAATGCCTGCCATCATGAACGGTTCATCTCCTGCCTGGTTCGGGGTCATGAACAATTTTTTACCATCGGTGACAAGACCGCCTCGTTTTTCCGCCTCTCCCCTGTACCCCCGGCTGAGAATAACCACCTTACTGCCCAAACGGTTCAGCAGTTCCGCCAGATAGATGGTCATGGGGGTTTTGCCGGTTCCTCCCAGGGTAATGTTTCCGATTGAAATTACGGTGCACGGCAGGCTGCGGGCTTTCGCGAGGTTTTTCCGATAGGAGAATTGTCTCAATCTGGTGATCTGTCCATACATCCCGGATGTGATCGACAAAAGAGCGGCAAGGGAGAAATCCCTGCTGTCTTCCCGGTCCAGTATGATCTCTTCAATCTTTTTTTTCAGACTTTCCACGTGGTTTCTATCTCTTTCAGTGTGTTATTCACCGCGCATTTGTTGGCAGAAAAGACCTGAAACGCCTGTTCTCCCATTATGGCCGCGGTGTCTGCATGTTCAATCAGCCCGCTGACAGCATAGCAAAGGTTTTCCGGATCTGAAACCATTTTTGCTCCCCCGGCTTCCAGCAAAAGAGCTGAAATCTCCCTGAAGTCATGCATATCCGGCCCGAATAAAATCGGCTTTGAATAAACAGCCGGTTCCAGCGGGTTGTGTCCTCCTTCAGTTCCAAAGCTGCCGCCGATAAAAGAAATATCGGAAATCGCATACAGTGTGCCCAACAACCCGATGCGATCAACGACAATCACATCGATCTTTTTTCCCGATTCCATGGTTTCAATTTCTTTCAAACCAAACGATCTGAATTTTTTTTCTGAAAACACGCGGCGCACGGAGTTGCTTCTTTCGGGATTTCGGGGTGCAATGATGAGGAGCAGATTCGGCTGGATCGCTTTGAGAGAAGAAAAAGCCGTAAGGAGAACTGTCTCGTCTTCCGGATGCGTGCTGCCGGCAAGAAAAACAGTCTGATCCGGACGGATTTTCATCCGGTTTTTCAGTTGCAGGCGTTCTCCTTCAGACATGGGAGCGGCGGCCTGCTGGAATTTGATATTTCCGGTCAGTTTGATTTTTGCTTCTGGAATGCCGAGTTTCCGGAATCGCTCTGCATCGATAGCGGATTGAACGCATATCTTTGAAAATGTTAAAAAAAGCGGTCTGAAAATCCAGAAAAAACGGCGGTAACCGGAAAATGATCGATCTGAGAGCCTGGCATTAACCAGACTGATTGGAATTTTTTTCCGGTTCAGCTCGTGCAGAAAATTGGGCCAGATATCGGTTTCAATCAGCACAACAGCGCAGGGGTTGATCTGGTTGATCCGATGTCTGACCGAAAAAAACAGATCATAGGGGAAAAAAAATATCCCGTCCGTATCCGCTGAAAGACGGTTGCCCGCAATTTCAAAACCGGTTTTTGTGGAAGCGGAAAAACAAACCGGCCGCTGCCCGGCCTTTTTTTTAACCGCCTTTACCAGGGGGACCGCGGACAGGACCTCTCCCACGGACAGCGCATGGATCCATATGGGTTTCAGATTCGGACTCTCGAGCCTTTCCGGCAGTCTGGAAATTCCAATGCGCTGAAGAACGGTTTTTCTCCGCTTGTCGGAAAAAATACAAAGCAGGAAGATAAAGGGGGATAAGAGTAATATCGCAATGAACATCAATATATTATATATAAGGATCATCCGCCTGGCGCACTCCCTCGGTTGTATTTACAAAAAGGACTCATAAAGTTATCAGATTTCATATCCTTCGAAAACAGTATCGTCAACTATAGAGATGTTTTACAGGTTTCTTATATCCAAATTAACCAAAAAATTGACAAATACCAATAAATAATATATTTAGGTACTGAAAAAATTATTTATGAGGGTATCACAAATGCAAAAAAATACCAGCGTAACACTTGGTAAACATTTTGAGATGTTTATCTCCCAACAAATAAAAAACGGTCGGTTTTCTTCTGCCAGTGAAGCGATAAGGGCCGGATTGCGACTTCTTGAAGAAAAAGAAATCAAACTGACTGCATTACGTCGGGCTTTAAAAGAAGGTGAGAATAGTGGTTATGGTGAATATTCCTTGATCGGAATCATTGAAGAACTCGACAAGGAAGAGGGTAGCAATTAATGCTATCTTTCCGGCTGACTAAAAAAGATATAAAAGATATCAAAGAGATAGGCCGATATACTCAGGGAAATTGGGGTCGAGAGCAACGAAACATATATCTTTCCCGGCTGGATGATTCCTTTCAGTTGATAGCAAGAGAACCTCAGATAGGAAAAGCTTGTGATTATATCCGGCCAGGTTATCAAAAGTATCATGTGGGTCGCCATCTAATTTTTTATAGGCAGAGCAGCGCTTACGTGGAAATCATCCGCATTTTGCATGACCGCATGGATGTTGAAAGTCATCTATCTGATAGTTGAATATAGTTAAGACCACATAATTTTAGAAAATAATCATAAATTAAACAACCTATGGGTTTGCGCACTGAGAAGAACACTTTTCAAATGACCTCAATAGACTTCACTCAGAGGCCGCTTGATCGCCATAAGAACAAATGGATCCGAAAATTATGACGACAACCGCACCAACAAAGCGGATTGGGGAGTTTTTTCAAAACGACTGACTGTCTGAGCAGGATAGGGAGTGTTATGATAAAGCGTTAAAAGTCCATTCCATTCACTGAACATCCCTTCATTCACCTGTTTTTATCATGACCCTTGCGGGCTTTTTCGTTACACTCCCTTGCATGCGAGTTTCAGGCGATTTGAAAAAATTTTTCAATCCGCGGAGCAGAAGAACAAGTTATGATATTTTTATTGGAAATGGCTGCTTATTTAGTATGTCTGGTTCATAATCCCTACCGCTACTTGCCTGTTTATGTTTCTGCTTTTTATCCACAACCAAAATTTGGGTTCCGAGATACGTATAGCTGGAGAGACTGTCGAAAAACCCGTTTTGGAACATCAGATTTTTTCTCAAAACATCCGGGTTTTAAAATTTTACTTTTTTGTGCCTTATGTTTTGATTCTTTTATAGAATATTTTATTCATTTTGTCCTTCAAATACTTTAATCAGGCTATGCAGTACCATAGGTGACTACTTTTTCTATGTTGTGGACCA
>JAWOIJ010000063.1:0-29437 GCA_046484745.1 Desulfobacterales bacterium
GAAGGGTTTGATGACGAAAATTCAAGTGATATCTCACTATCCACAGCGGAACTGGGGATAGAAGCTTCCATTAATGAGTGGGTTACAGGGAATCTGGTTTTTCTTTACGAAGAAGATGAAACTGATTTTGATATTGACGAGGGGTTCATTACCATTGAAAATGGAAAAAAAATGCCGTTTTACCTGAAGGCTGGTAAAATGTACGTTCCGTTCGGCCAATATCAATCCGAGATGATTTCCGATCCCCTGACCCTTGAGATTGGAGAAACAAATGAAACCGCGGTTCTTGCCGGTTTTGCGTCAAACGGTTTTGATCTCAATCTTTATGCGTTCAAGGGCGATACGATGGAGTCCGCGGATGATGAGCGTGTTACCCATTTTGGCGCTTCCGTCACGTATGCAAGAGAGTTTGAAAACGGTTCGATCGATGTGGGTGCCGGGTATTTGAGCAGTCTCATGGATTCAGGCGGGTTAAGCAATTCCCTGGCTGAAAGGGAAACGGGCATACGGGAGACAGGCGGTTCGGCAGATGCAAATCTGCTGCAGGAGGCCCAGTTTGTCGGCGGGTTTTCCGTGTACGGGATCTTATCCGCCGGTCCGGTTACCGTGATTGCGGAATATGTCGGGGCGGTTGAAGAGTATGAGAGCGATTATACGGACGCAGGCGGCGCCGAGGCGACAATTGCGTTTCAGCCCGAGGCATATGGCCTGGAAGTGGATTACGCGTTCACCGTACTTGAAAAAGATGCGTTTGTCGGTGCGGCGTATCAGAGGACGGATGAAATGGGAGGTATCCTGCCGGAGACCCGTTATCTGGCATGCGTCGGGGCTGAAATTTTCAGCAGCACGGTATTGTCTCTGGAGTACGCGCATGATGAAGATTATGACGCGGCCGATGGCGGAACAGGCGAATCCGCTGATCGGGTAACCGCAAAGCTCGCCATTGAATTTTAACGGTTTCCGTTGACAGGGCAGGCGATTGTCCTGCCCTTGCAATGAAAGAAAGAGATATGCATATATCAGAAGGTGTTTTATCCGGTTCGGTTCTTCTGACTGGCGGCGCTCTTGCGGCCGCCGGAACAGCGATCGGACTGAAGAAAATGGATTATGACCATGTCGCTCAGGTGGGAATGCTGGCGGCCGCGTTTTTTGTGGCATCTCTAATTCATGTGAATATCGGGCCATCCAGCGCGCATCTTATCTTGAACGGCATTGTCGGACTGCTGCTGGGATGGGCGGCATTCCCCGCGATCCTTGTGGCGCTGACACTTCAGGCGATTTTTTTTCAGTTTGGCGGGATAACGACGCTCGGGGTCAACACATTGATTATGGCTCTTCCGGCTGTTATCTGTTATTATTTTTTCAGCCCACTGCTCAAAAAGAAAAATGCTTTCGCGCTTCCAGCATCTTTTGCCGCAGGTTTTCTGGCTGTTTTTTTTGCGGCAATTCTGCTCGGCGGGGCATTAATTTTTACGGAAAAGGATTTCTGGGAGGTTGCTTCACTGGTTGTGATTGCAAATTTTCCGGTTATGATTATCGAAGGGATTGTAACTGTTTTTTGCGTGGGATTTTTGAAAAAGGTGCATCCCGAGATTTTCCCATGGATGGAGCAATAAATTTATTATGGAGCGGAAAATGCGGCATGGTATGATCATTCTGGGGATTGTTTTCTGGTGGACAGCAGGGACGGCATTGGCCCACAAGGTGAACATCTTCGCGTGGGTTGAGGGCGATACGGTTTATACCGAAAGCAAATTCAGCGGTGGGAAAAAAGTACAAAACGCGCCCGTGGAAATCTATGGCACAGATGGCACGAAGCTTCTGGAAGGGAAAACCAACGAACTTGGTGAATTTTCTTTTCCTGCAATCCGGAAGACGGGAATGAAGGTCGTTCTTCTTGCCGGTATGGGGCATAAAGCGGAATGGACGGTTTCAGCTTCGGAGCTGCAGGGGAATGATCCGGAGAAAACAGAAGAAATAGCCCCGGAAAAGATGGAGAAGCGTTCGGCGTCACCTTGTTTGAACCAGGAGGAGATTCGGAATGTGGTTGAAAAAGTGATGGATCAGAAGCTGCAGCCGGTGATCCGGGAGTTGAGAAAATCCTTGAATCCGGATCGGGAACCGGATTTTGGAGACATCATGGGAGGCATCGGCTATATTGTGGGCCTGATCGGAGTCGCGGCTTATGTCCATTCCCGGAGGAAAAAGGATTAACCCTCTAACGTTATGACACAGGAACCGTTTGCAGCCGGATCATCATTGATCCATCGTCTGGATCCCAGATTCAGAATTGTTTTGGCTTCCGCATTTTCCATCGCCGTCGCCGTTTCAAACCATATTCCTGTTCTGTCAGCCGCCCTCGCGGTCTCCCTTGTGCTTACGGTGATGGCCCGTCTGAATGCCGGAGAGGTTTTGAAACGGCTGCGGGTCGTTTTTTGGTTTCTGCTTCTGATCTGGGTCGTTTTGCCCTTTACTTTTGAGGGGAAGTCGCTGTATCGTTTCGGGCAGTTCACGATTACGGAGCCCGGAGTGCTGCTTTCGATCAGGATTACCATTAAATCGACAACCATCCTGCTTGCGCTTATGTCCATGATTTCTACCATGACGATTGTTACACTGGGACATGCTTTGAATCTTCTGCATCTCCCCGACAAGATTGTTCATCTGCTTTTAATGACACATCGATATGTCTTTGTTATTGAGGAGGAGTACCAGCGCCTGCTCACGGCCATAAAAATAAGGGGATTCCGATCAGGAACCAATATCCACTCTTACAGAACGTATGCATACCTGATCGGAATGCTGTTTGTTCGTGCATCGATCCGCGCGCAACGCGTCCATCATGCGATGCTGTGCCGTGGATTCAGAGGCAGGTTTTACACGCTTGCCCGATTCGAGCCGTCAGCCCGAAATTGGATTTTTTCGATATTGATGGCAGGTGTCATCGCAGGCCTATTGGTTATGGAGATCAATGGTTATGGAGATCAATGGTTATGGATAAAAATGGCGTGATTATTCAACTTGAAAAAGTATGCTTTGCGTATCACGGCAGAAACAATGTCATTGATGAACTGGATCTGACATTTCGCCGGGGAGACAGGCTCGGAATTATCGCTCCAAACGGCAGCGGCAAAACAACCCTGTTTCATATCATTATGGGGCTTTTGAAGCCTATCAGTGGGAAAATTGAGATTTTCGGGAAACCGGTTCAAAAGGAAAAGGATTTCAATAGTGTCCGCCGCAGGATCGGTCTGCTTTTTCAGGATGCGGACGACCAGCTTTTCAGCCCGACGGTTCTGGAAGATGTCGCTTTTGGGCCTTTAAATATGGGCAAGTCCAAGGAAGAGGCAATCTCGATTTCACGAAGAGTACTGGACTTTCTCGATCTTTCCGGTTTTGAAGAGAGAGTTACATTCAAACTCTCAGGGGGAGAGAAGAAGTTTGTCTCACTGGCCGCGGTGCTTGCCATGGAGCCGGAGGTTCTTCTTCTGGATGAGCCGACCGCCGGGCTGGATGGTCATGCCAGGGCGAAACTGATCGAGGTGTTATCCGGGCTCGATCTGTCCTATATTGTAATATCCCATGAATATGATTTTATAACATCCGTTGCCGGGCACATCTATACAATAGAGAATGGAAAGATTTTTCTGGATGAAGAGCTTCATGTCCATCAGCATGAACATGTCCACAGGCTTGGAAAGCAGCCTCATCGACACATATAGTTTTTTCCCACCTGAACATTTTTTGGAATTTCTGAAATCAATTTTAGGCCCAATCAACGTAATCAACGTGTTGCATCAGTTTCTATTTTTATGCTGCCGGTTCGATCCGTGCTGTGATTCGAAAGGAATGCGTTTTCTCAAGAGGGCCGCAGTCGGAACGATCTGATTTTCCGGAAGAACAGGGGAAGCTTTTTGCTGAATATTTTTAGTGCTTGCATTCATTTCTAAAAAAGGAGTAAGGTTCTCGAAAATTTTATAACGGTAAACGATAACAGGAGGAGCTTTTATGGCAGCAGGTGTGGCTTTTGACAATGAGAAATATCTGGCAGAGCAGACTTCAGAGATTCTTGAAAGGGTTGACCGGCTTGGAGACAAACTTTATCTCGAATTCGGCGGAAAACTTCTTTATGATTTTCATGCCGCCAGGGTCCTGCCCGGATACAACCCCAATGTCAAAATGGCGCTTCTCCAAAAGTTGAAAGATAAAGCCGATGTACTGCTCTGTATTTATGCGGAGGATATTGAAAGGAAAAAAATGAGGGCGGATTTTGGTATAACATATGATTCCGATGCCCTGAAATTGATCGATGACTTGATGGGATGGGGAATAAGTGTTCTGGGTGTGGTCATCACCCGATTTAATGGCCAGCCCGGAGCGAAAATGTTTAAAAATAAACTGGAAAGGAGAAATATAAAAGTTTATACCCATCAGTATACAAAAGGGTATCCGACAAACATTGATTTAATTGTAAGTGAAGAGGGCTATGGAGCCAATGAGTATATTGAGACGGAAAAACCTCTGGTTATTGTCACCGGTCCCGGACCCGGCAGTGGAAAGCTGGCCACATGTCTTTCACAGGTATATCATGATCATAAAAAAGGAATAAAGTCGGGATATGCAAAGTTCGAAACCTTTCCGATATGGAATCTGTCTTTGAAGCATCCTGTAAATATAGCATATGAGGCTGCAACGGCGGATATTAAAGATTTCAACCTCATTGATCCGTTCCATCTTGATGCCTACAATAAAAAAGCGGTTAACTACAATCGTGATGTGGAGGTGTTCCCCATCCTTAGAAGAATATTGAAAAAAATAAGTGGCGGTAAGCCTTTTTATCATTCACCGACGGATATGGGTGTGAATCGAGCCGGTTTTGCCATTACGGATGATGAGCTGACAAGAGAGGCTTCAAAGCAGGAATTGATTCGGAGATATTTTCGATACCAGTGTGAATACGCGATGGGGCTTACAAATAAAGATACTGTCCAGCGGGTAGAACTTTTTTTAAAAGATTTTGAACTCAAACACGAGTATCGAAGAGTTGTTGAACCGGCTCGCAAGGCTGCCCTGGAAGCGCAGAAAAAAAATAAGGGCAATGAAGGTGTTTATTGTGGAGCGGCCATAGAGCTTAAAGACGGGACTATTGTTACCGGCAGTAACTCTCCTCAGCTTCACGCGGCATCCAGCCTTGTTTTGAATGCGATTAAGCATCTGTCGGAAATTCCTGATAAAATTAAACTTCTTCCCCCAAGTGTTACGGACTCTGTTAGAAATCTCAAAACAAAAATTTTAAATGAAAAAAATCTCAGTTTGGACTTGCTGGAGGTTCTTATTACGCTCAGCATCAGCGCGACAACAAATCATACAGCTGAATTGTCTATAGAGAGATTGGTCGATCTGCAGGGCTGTGAGGCCCATATGACTCATATTCCCACTCCAGGAGATGAGGCGGGTTTGAGGCGGCTGGGCATTAACCTGACCAGCGATCCTAATTTTTCAACCAAAGATCTTTTTATTTCATGAGTATGTTAAAGCGTCAGTGCATGCTGCATGCTATTGAAACCACCCTTTTCCTTTTCGCTGCTTTTGGTTGTTCAATTTTTTCATCGGTCTGCATCATGACGGCTTGCAGCCTTCACAAAAATCCGCAATAACGAACGGACAACTTAAATTGGATAGGATTTCCTCTGATGGGACTCATCACCCAGTATTCTGGACAAGGCCTGTGGGATTTTATCTATCAGCTCGGTGACTTGCGTTGCAGGATTGGTATCAGCATAGTGGCCGGTCCAGCGGTTGGCCCCGGCCGCCAGGAATGCTGCGTCGATTGGGTTGAAACCTGCTCCGCACAAAGCGGTGAGCAGTCCGGTCAAGCTGTCGCCGGTACCGCCGATGGCTTCCATGGCATCAAAGGATGGGAGATCCACTGTTCCGAGAATTTGACTCTTATGGGCGATATGATCCGATTTGCCTTTCACCAATAGATAATCGGCAGCATTCCGGTGGTGATAGGCCTGCTGAATCAAATCCGGTACGTTGTTGTTCTGGTGCAGGATGAAGCCCCTTGTGTAAAAGGGATGCGGCGCCAGTTCATCTGCGAGAAATGCCAATTCACCGGCATCTGGTGTAAAAAAATCATAGCATTCGGATTGGCCGCTCATTTTGGCTGCGTACATGAAACCGGCATCGGCAATCAGGATCGGCCGCCGCCGCATTTTTTCTACGGCGAACAGGACTTTGTTATGCCAGTCCACATCCGGCTGCAGGTAGTGAAAGGTCAGGACTTGAAAATCGAATTCGGGCAGATGCTGCGCGAGAAATTGGTACAGCTTGCGGCTGCCGTCTCCCTTGCCGATATCTCCGACTAAAAACGCATATATCTCGGGGCACTGGATGCACTCGGAAGCCCTCAGTACAGCTGCCATAAGTGCCGGAGTACAACGGTTTACTGCAATGCGCCGGCCTTCAATTTCGATGTGGCCGTCGGCCCAGCGGATTTTTCCATGAATCAGCGGAAACCCTGGGTCCGGTATCGTTCCGACGATGCCTAACATTTTCGAAGCAACTCCTCGTAAGCTAGTTCAAGAGCATATCCACAAAGAGTATGCCCTAAGTCTCTGGGCCTGGGCGCTTTACGCAAAGGTTTCCCAACCATTTCCCGTGCCAGATACGGTACATCCGGACACCCGCCGCCGGAGATGTTCACGATTGTAAGGTCCGATTTGGCAATGGTGATCTTCATGTTGGCCGCACGCACCATCAGGTAATCACCAAAGTCCTTGGTCTGGAAGAGATTCACGGGTTCAAGCAGGGGCGCTGTAACCGGAACGACTTGAAGGGGCGAAACCTGCGCATTATCAAGCTCCCGCAGGATATTCAGTTCTTCGATCAGAGGAAATTCAATGACCAGGTCGCAGCCGGTTTGAATTTCCGGAGGCGGTCCCATGACCCGAACAGACCATTCCGCCTTTTTCAGAACCTTTTCCGCATGGATGACCTCACTGGTATTTTCGAAAACCAGAATCCCCAGATCGGCTGATGCACCTCGCTTCTTTTGATCCTGTTTCGGCTTTTTATTTTTAAAGAATCCGAACACGGCCTACCCCTTTGTAATCGTGATGCGATACCCTTCTCCTTCCGGAGATACTTTATTGACGAGGCATCCCTGGCTTTCTGCGGCTCTTGTCACATTTTCTCTGGATGTATCGGTATCTACCAGGATGATAATCTCCTTGTCTTTACCTTTTTTGATTTCATCCAGCGTCATGATCACGGGCTGAGGACAGGAAAGTCCCCTCGCATCCACTGTTGCTGCCATTTGAAACCTCCTTATACACTTTTCCTTCTCATGGTAAAACCAATAAACAGACAAACCAGAAGACCGATAATTACTGCGGCGATACCGTGAGGTCCGACGCCCCCCGGTGAACTCGCCAGACCAAAGTTATGGGCAAACCCCGCACCAACGATCATCCCCAGAACAAATACGGCTGCATCCCCATCCCCTTCTCCGGACAGAAACAGTTGCCGTCCCGGGCACCCACCGGCCAGGGCAAATGCCAGTCCGGCCAGCGTCATGCCGGCGAAATTCCAGGCATGCTGCGTGTGGGCGACCGGTTGGTCGGCAAATCCCGTATTGAAATGGCCGAGGATGAGATTGGTCAAAAAGGCAAAAACGATCAGACTGATGAAGCCGCTCAACAGGTGTGTCTGGCCGAACAGTACGGTGTCGCGAATGGCACCCATGGTGCAAAAACGGCTGCGTTGGGCTATGAACCCGATACCGAGTCCCGCGATCAGTGAAAGCAGCAGGGGCGCAACCATGGCGCCGGGTCCCTTCAAACTGTAAAACAGCACCCCGCTTTTATCCTGGCCCTCTACCCGCGGGAAAATCAACATCAGCACCAGCAATCCGAGCATGAGCATCGGCAGCATCCATCCGACAGAGGCATGGGTTGTCTGGGTGCGGCCCAGGTTGTATCCTTTTTTCAGAAAAAGAGTGCCGATCCAGATGCCGAAGGTAAGACCCAGAAGGCCCAGGATAGCGTTTCCGTCGCCGCCGGCCAGCCGCAGCGCGGCCCGCCAGGGACATCCAAGAAAGATCAGGGCGCCGATCATGGCAAAAGCACCCAGCACGAATCGGACAATGGGTGCGGATCCGACCCTTGGCCGGTACTCCTTGAAAAGGTAGGCGGCGAGCATTGATCCGAGCACAAAACCGATGATCTCAGGACGAATGTACTGTACCACCGCAGCCCGATGAAGACCAAGGGCACCGGCAATGTCCCGTTCAAAGCAGGCCACGCAGATACCCATGTTCCCCGGGTTGCCTGACTTCTGAAGCAAAGGGGCCAGGATGCCGATGACCGCGCCGACTGCGATGATTCCCCATCTTGTCGCAAATATGTTTTTCCCCTGCATTAACTTTTCCTCCTTAGAATATGGAAGCTCGCGCTCTCAAACACCTCGTTGTTATTCGGACAGAAAAAGAAGAACTTCATTTTTTTTGCCGTTGGTTTGTCTTAAAAGCATCCCTTAAATAACACGATAATCGGTTGCTAAAATCCAAAGGCTGCCTGGACGGTGACAATATCGACCGTATGCTCATTGTCGTCCACGACAGACCATTCCGCAGTCAGTTTGTTGGCAGGACCATGGATATAGTAATTGCATCCGAAGCCATAGACGATTGTATCCTCACTTGCCGACGCATCCGGCATAATGACTTCAATATGCCCGAACGGTTGAAACTTTTCAGCCAGCAGAATCCCGGCCTTGGCCGTCAGGATATTACCATCTCCTCCGGCGGCGAGGTCCGACCATGTGACACCGTTTACCGAGTGATTGATCCATAAATATGCGGCTTCCGCTGTTACGGCAGCTTTATCCAGCGGTAAATCCAAATGGACATCAACGGTATATGCGTTATAATCATCTTTACTTCCGCCGATTACAAGATCGGCCTGATAATCAAAACCACCGCCGATGGCCAGGATTTTCTTTTTCCCCAAATAAGTTCCCGAATTAAACCAAGAGGTTTCCGGATCAAACAGACTCAAGCTCAGCCTGCCCGCGAACCGGGGATTGTCGTCCGGATTGACAGCCTGGCGTTCTTCGCCTTCACCGATCATCAGCCGATACTGGAGTTTGTCATCGACGACATTTCCCCAGAGGGTGATGCTGTCATCCCGCCCCACCTTGCTTGGATAGAAAATTCCGCTTCTCAGTCCTCCCTGACCCCAGTCGAGCTCCGTGGTGAGCAGGGATTTGGTAGAAGTTGTCCCGTAATTTCGGGTAAAAGGAATATACATCCGTCCTGCCTGTATCATCAGATCATCTTGAATCAGTTTATAGTTGACAAAGGCATCTCTCACCGCAAGACCACTGCCGAGTCCCATGCTCGGATTGTCCAGGACTTCCTGCCCGATCCGGTCACCGGCATAATGAACAAAGAAATCCAGTTTGGAGGTAACTGTCCCTTGAACACTGAAATAGGCCCTTCTGATCATAAAATCATTCAAGTCATCATTCCAGTTCCCATCCGCATCCCGGTCGTAGCCTCCCACATATTGATACCAGGCTTGTCCCCAGAAACCGACATTTAAAGAAACATCGCCATCACGATATACTTCAAACGGCCAGGCCATTGCAGGAATTACAGTCAGCCCAATAAAAAACAGCAGTATCTTGCGAATCATTTTCACCTCTCCTTTCACGTCGGATCGTCATCAATGTAAATATTGCATTTGCCTGCGGGCAGTATTCATTTTTAACAGTAGATAAGCGCTGAAACCTTGCAGTATAAACATCAACATATAAACCAGTATTGTTATGCTCTATCTGTAGTTGCAAAAGTTTTTGTATTGAGCATCCCTCTCATACATCGCTTTTTTCTATGTGTAAAATTGATTATTCAAATACAAGAAAGGCCGATAATTGAAAATTTCTATCCGCTGTACGATAACATTTGAGATCCAAACCGTTTTGTGGGCTTTGGGAGGGAATTGATGTTTTATAGCGAATGTCATAAATATGTACCGATTGAACGGTGATCAATAGCCTACTCGTTCGTTGATTGCGGCATTTGGAGTGTTCTATCATTTGCTCCGCTAAATTTGAAAAACTCGGTCGCAAGCTCCCTCAAACAGTTTCAAATTTGACGCTCCGCTTCATGAAGAACACTTTCCAAATGACCTCAATAGACTTCACTCAGAGGCCAATTGATCACCGAAAGGACGCATGAACCGGAAAATTATTATGACAACCGCTATAAAAAGCGAAGAACTTTTCATTTTTGGAGAAATGTTTTGAAGCAGGGGGATATACGCGGCCGGTAAAACAGCTTTCCTGCAATCTCTATTCCTCGGATCAGGGTGTTACGCCTTCTCTTTCTCATCCTTTGCCGCTTTCCAGACGACCTCGTAAAGTTCCTTGCGCCGGCTTTGAAGGTTTCGCACACTTCCCTGCTGCCGAAGTTCTTTCAGCAGATCCAGATCCAGATCCACCATCAGCGTCATTTCGGTATTTGGGGTCGCCTCGGCGGCAATGGCATCGTGAGGAAAGGCAAAATCCGAAGGGGTGAAGACAGCCGATTGCGAATACTGAATGTCCATGTTTTCAACTTTCGGCAGATTACCGACACTGCCTGAAATCGCCACGTAGCATTCATTCTCAATGGCACGGGCCTGGGCACATCGCCTGACCCGGAGATAGGCGTTTTTTGTGTCTGCCCAGTAGGGAACAAACAGGATCGTCATGCCCTTGTCCACCAAATTTCGAGCCAGCTCCGGAAATTCGACATCATAGCAGATGAGAATCCCGATTTTTCCGATATCGGTATCAAATATTTGAATCTGATCGCCCCCCTTGAATCCCCAGTATTGGGCTTCATCAGGGGTAATATGCAACTTGTACTGCACATCCCATGTGCCGTCCCTGCGACATAAAAAAGAGGCATTGTACAGAAAATCATTTTTCAGCAGCGGGACACTGCCGGAGACAATGTTGATATTATGTGAAATGGCCATATTGACAAAAGCCGCACGAATTTCATCCGTATATTCCGATAGTAACCGCATGGCCTCAGCCGGATTCTCCTGATTGAAATTTTTCAGCAGCGGCGCGTTGAGCAGCTCGGGGAACAGGACGAGATCTGAATTATAGCCGGCGACTGCATCCACAAAAAATTCGACCTGGTGCAAAAAATCATTCAATTCATTGAAAGGGCGCATCTGCCACTGGACAACCCCGATGCGCGGATAGGATTTTCGTCCACCGAACAATTTCTGCCGTTTTTCATAATAGATATTATTCCATTCCAGCAATACCCCGTAAGATTCGGACTGGGTATCCTCAGGGTTGTAATTCTTTAAAATCTTTTTGATATGAAAATCATTTGAAAGCTGAAACGACAATACCGGATCGTAGATTTCATTGGCTTTAATTTTTTGGATATAGACAGAGGGCGTCATGGATTCGGAATATTTTCCATAACCAGGAATCCGACCCCCGAAAATGATGCTTTTCAGATTCAGTTTTTCGCACAATTCCTTCCGGGCGTCGTACAAACGCCTTCCTATACGTAACCCCCGGTAATCGGGATCAACAAAGATGTCCACACCGTAAAGCGCATTCCCATCTGGATCATGGGCGGTCATTCCTCCTCCATCAACAACATCTTCATAGGTATGCCGACTTTCAAATTCCTCCGCATTCACTAGGATCGTGAGTGCCGCTGCCACCACCTTGCCCTTGTCTTCGATACAAATCTGACCATCCGGGAACTGTTCGATCAACGCCCCATATTCATCCGATTCCCAGGCGCCGCCCATCCTGGAATATACCCGATCCATAATTTGTTTGATGTGCGGATAGTCTTTGCGTGTCAACCCGCGCAGTATTAATTTATATTCCGCCTGTTCCGTTTCACTCATGGTTCCTCCATTTCTTTAATCGAATGCCGCTTCAGGCCGTTTTCCCGAAAAATCCGCCCTTTAAGGATAATACCTCGTTTTTTTTATGACGAAAGTATATGGAAGGAACAGTGGTGTGTCAACTCATAGAAGAAATGATTCAGGCACCTGGTGCGATCGAATATCACCCTGATGCCCAGATGAAATTCACCTGTATTCTTTGACCGGATCGTGATCGTCAACTTGCGGATCTGTTTACTGAATCAAGGCATTACACCATATTTTTTCAGCTTTTTATGGAGGGTCTTTCGGGTGATTCCCAGTCTTCTGGCGGCTTCGCTTTTATTTCCATCCGCAGCCTCCAGTGTTTTTAATATGGCTTCTTTTTCAACCTTTTCAAGGGGTAAACACCTGTCAGCCGTTTTATCCGTGTCTCCGATAAAGAGAGGCGTCTCTTCTCTGTCGGAGCTGTTTTCCGGAAACATGGGGAGGTCCGCGGCATCAATATACTCGGATCTGGAGAGCACCACGCCCCTTTCAACCGCATTCATGAGTTCCCTGACATTTCCGGGCCAGTCGTATTTGATGAGGCAGTCCATGCCGGCAGGTGTAAACGCTTTAATTTTTTTATTGTTTTTGGCGGAAAACATATCCAGAAAGTGCTTGGCGAGAAGAGGAATATCCTCTCTTCTGCTTCGCAGGCTCGGCAACTCCAGGGATACGACATTCAGGCGATAATAGAGATCTTCCCGAAACCTTCCATTTCCAACCAGTTCTGTCAGATTTTTATTTGTCGCGGCAATCACCCTTACATCTACCTCAATAACGCTGTCTCCTCCTACCCGGGTGATTTCTCTCTCCTGAAGCACCCGTAAAAGCTTTACCTGCATCGTTAGCGGCATTTCACTTACTTCATCCAAAAGAAGGCTTCCTTGGTTCGCCTGGAAAAATTTACCTTCTTTTTGTTTATCCGCCCCGGTGAAAGATCCTTTTTCGTGACCGAAAAGCTCCGACTCCAGAAGTGTCTCCGTGATTGCCGCGCAGTTAATTTTAACAAACGGGCCGTCTTTACGTAAACTATTGAAATGAAGGGCGCCTGCGATGAGCTCTTTTCCGGTACCGGATTCTCCGGAAATCAGAACCGTCGCTTCGCTCGGCGCGACCTGGGCAACGGTTTCAAACAGCCTTTCCATGGCCCTGCTGCTTCCGATAATATTCTGCCGGTTGAAATTTCGCTCCAGGTTTTCTTTTAAAATTCGGTTTTCTTCCTTCAGGCGCGTGTGCTCCATCGCCTTTTCCATGGTTATTCGCAGCTTGTCGAAGTCCAGTGGCTTTGTCAGGTAATCATCCGCTCCTTTTTTCAAGGTTTCGACGGCAGTCTCAACAGAGGAGTAGGCAGTCATTATGATCACGGGTATTGCCGGATTGTAGGATTTTATTCTTTCCAGGGCTTCTATGCCGGAGACCTTGAGCATTCTGATATCCATGAGTACAAGATCATACGAGTTTTCATGAACCTTGTCCACCGCGGTCGATCCGTCATCCGCTTCTGAAACATCGTATCCCCACCCGCCGATAAGGGTTTTCAGCATGGTTCGATGGGCTTTGTCATCATCTACCACGAGGAGTTTGTTTTCAGGTTTCATTTTCCGCTCTTGAAAAATTTGATAAATAAAGGATGAATTTTGTGCCTTTTCCCGGAAGGCTTTCAACTTTTATCTCTCCATGATGCGCTTCGATAATATTATGGACAATGGCCAGGCCGATACCGGTTCCGGCGGATTTTGTCGTAAAATAGGGATCAAAAATATTCGGCAGATCGTTTTCGTCGATACCTTTACCTGTATCCTCGATGACGATCTCGATTCCTTTTTTCCATTCATGCGTCCGGAGCAGCACCCGCATTGTGCCTCCGTCTTTCATGGCATCAATTGCGTTTAAATAGAGGTTCAACAGGACTTGATTTATTTTGTCTGAATCAATGAATGCCTTTTCAATTTCAACGTTGAAGTTGGTTTCAATGTTTATGTTTTTCCCCTGAATCTGTTTTTCAATAAGCTTCAGAGAGTCCTCCAGCAGCTTTCGAATGTCCACCGGTTTCGCGGCAACCTTGACAGGCTTTGCGAATTCAAGCAGCTGGCTTACGACTCGATTCAGCCTGTCGACTTCCTGAATCATAATCTCGGCTATCTTTTTGTCTTCGGAGAAATTATGGGTTCTCTCCTTAAAGTAGGTTGCAAATCCCTTTATCGAACTCAGCGGGTTTCTGATTTCGTGGGCGACGCCCGCGGCCAGTCTTCCGACAGATGCGAGACGCTGGCTGCGCGCGACAATTTTTTTCAGGGATTTGATCTCGGTCATGTCCTTGAACAGAATCATGTATCCAAGAAAATTGTCATCCTTGTCATTCAATAGCGTTGAACTCACCTCGAGAGGAATGGTCCTCCCGTCATTGACGGGGCAGTCGATTTCTTTTTCGACAATTCCTTTCCGGATATCGGGAGACTCGATAAGCTGCCACAACTCTCTGGGCAGGATCTCCGCGACATCTTTGCCGATATTTGCGTCATTCAGATGGATGAAGAAGGATTCCGCTAAATGGTTAAACGAGGTGATTCTTTTGTGATTGTCTATGGCGATCAGGCCAATAGGCATATTCTCCACAAGATTGTCGGAAAAAGCCTCTATCCTGGAAAGAGACACCTTTGTTTCGCGATAGTTGTGGGTTATGAAAAGCAGGATGATTCCCGTCAGGCCGATGAAGAGTAAAATTCCCGCCATAATTACGGTGTGCCGGAGATCCTCTCTTCCTGCTTCTTCGACTGATTTCATGTCAAGGCCGATGAAAATAATGAAGCTTGACGTGCCGATATCCATCCAGTTCCTCATATGAGGCCGGCATAACTGTTTGAACATTCGAAGCGCGTTCGGCTCCCGCATACGCGTTCCTGTGGGCGTAAATTTGCTGAAAACCTCAAACACTTTTTCATTTCCGGAAGTTTCAATGATACGATAATGTACATTTGGAGAACGGGACAGCTTTTCAAGGTCCAGCTCGGTTCCATAGGGGTATCCAATCCTGGAGATGCTGTTATGCGCAAGTACGATGCCGTTTGTGTCTACTACCGCCAGATAAACGATATCGTCCTGCATGGCGGTTTCGGAAAGCAGTTTTTGCAAATGTTTTCCACTGAAGTTATCTCCCATCAGGCCTGTTCGTGTGCCGGCCTCGAACGACCTTATCAGGGCGGCCCCTTTTTCAACGAGCAGCTGGATGCTGTTTTCTCGGCTTCGGTGTATGTTTTCAATGGTCATGAAGGTAAACAGCGGCAGCAGCACGATGGTCGCCCCGATCAGGAACCATGGCGGGACGGCTGTCCAGAATCTATTTGTTTTTTTATATCTCATTGGGAAAATCTATCGTTTTTGTAAAAGATTTTTCAGCAAATAGTATGCCAGTGGTTCGATTTGTGACGCGGTTATACCCAATGAGATTTTCATAAGCATCCTTTGCTCGCTCCCAAAGGCTGCCGGCATGATAAAACCGTTGAGAAATAACGGGTAAAGTTTCCTTCCGGGCATTCATGAATAATTTATCGACTTAGGCCTTGATTAATAAAAGGGTTAACTTTATATTTTAACCATTCGGATAAAATATTTTATCCGGGTCCATGGCAGAACAAATGCAAAACAATATCGGGGAATATGTATATTTTTTACCCGAACAACACAACAGGGTGGGTATTTAGTACCCGATTGTTTCGCGATATCATACCATAAAAAAAAATAACTGTAAAATACAAAAAAACGGTTTAAGTTGAATATTTATAATATTTACAATAACTTTTTTGTCTCCGGGGTTTTGTGCGGAGATGTTGGCATTTTGTTTGCTGGGTGATGCAGTCGAAAACATATTCGGGTTGTGCAGAAACAAGGTGTCGTGGTAGCAATGACCCGCTTGACGGAAAGTGGCCGCAACTCTTTAACCATTTGTTTTAACAGAGGGGTTTATCATGAATACAGCAAAAAAAAATCGTAGGGAGATGTCCTGGACAAAACCCTTGTTGTTCTTTTCCGCGATGGCGATATCCGGTTTCCTCATCTGTTCCGGCATTGCGGAAGCCGGAACGAAAACAGATGATGTCCAGATGATTCCGGAGAGCTTCAGCAGTATTGCCGCGAACCATACCCCTGCCGTGATCAATGTCAGAACGGTGAAAAACATAAAAGGAGGCGGGCGAGTATTCCGGCATTTTTCCGGAAGGCCTTTTGATCGCGGTATGCCGGGGGATGATTTTTTTGAAAAATTTTTTGGAGGCCGGCCGGACAGGGATTTTAAACAGAGAAGCCTTGGGTCTGGTTTTATTATTGATAAAGACGGATATATTGTAACCAACAATCATGTGGTTGAAGATGCGGAAAAGATAAGGGTGATCATGAAAGACGGCAAAGAGTTTGATGCCGAGATGATCGGGCGTGATCCGTCAACCGATCTCGCACTGATCAAAATTAAGCCTGAAATCGATCTCCCGGTTTTAAAATTCGGTTCTTCCAGTGATTTGAAAGTCGGTGAGTGGGTGGTTGCAATCGGCAGCCCTTTTGGTCTGGCACATACCGTTACAGCCGGCATTGTAAGCGCCAAGGGCCGGGTAATCGGTTCAGGGCCGTATGATGACTTTATTCAAACCGATGCGTCCATTAATCCCGGCAACAGCGGTGGGCCCCTTTTGAACATGCAGGGGATGGTCGTCGGAATTAATACCGCGATCGTTGCAGGAGGCCAGGGGATCGGTTTTGCCATACCTGTAGATCTTGCCAAAGGAATAATCAATCAGCTGAAAAAACATGGCAGCGTTACACGAGGATGGCTCGGGGTTGTAATTCAAGACCTGACCGAAGAGATTGCCGATTATTATGGAATCAAAGAAGTAAAGGGCGCTTTTGTCATGGAAGTGGTCCCGGGTGATCCGGCTGATGTTGCGGGGATTAAGCCACAGGATATCATTGTTGAGGTAAATGGCAATACGGTTGAATCGAGCCGTGACCTCACGGGCGTCATTGCGAACATCGGCGTCGGAGAGAAAGTGGAAATAACGGTTATCCGAAACGGCAAAAAGCAGACTGTAAAAGTGAAAGTCGGAAAGCGGCAGGATGATGTTATCGCCTCCGGGAAAAATGAACAACGCGACTCTCTTGGGATTCGTGTTGCCGATGTGACGCCGGAAACGGCTCGCCGTCTCGATATTCAGGCAGAACGGGGAGTCCTGGTTACCAATGTCGGCCGTGGCAGCAAGAGTGAAAAAGCTGGTGTTATGGTCGGGGATATTATAATGGAAGTAAACAGAACCCCTGTTAATAATACCAGGGAATATGACAGAGAAATCCAAAAGGTGAAAAGCGGTGAGACGATTCAACTGTTCATAAAACGCGCTGAAAGCGGATTCCGTGTTGTGAAGATTGTAAAATAACGTTCGCTGAAAAAACCCTGGGCGTTTATAAGGCAAGGCTCCGGGTTTTTCTGAAAGCATTTCAAGAGATCGAGTTCATGACAAAAAAGACGAAAATCATTGCGACAATCGGCCCGGCATCAAGCAAAAGATCGGTTATCAAAGAGCTTATTTCTGCCGGAATGAATGTCGCAAGATTAAACTTTTCTCACGGTACACATGAAAATCACGGAGAAGTGATTCATATGATCCGTGCACTTTCAAAAAAAATGGAGGTCTCTGTTGGAATACTTGCGGATCTTCAGGGTCCTAAAATACGGACAGGGAAGCTGAAAGACGGAGAACCTGTTTTTCTGCGCAAAAATAAGGAGTTCTGTATTACCTCCAGAAAAGTTCCCGGGTCTTCTGAAATTGTTTCAACAAGTTATAAAGACCTGCCTTTAGATGTAAAAAAGAATGATAAAATTCTTATTGATGACGGCCTGATTGAATTAAAAGTGATCTCCAGCACAAAAGATACGGTTATGTGCAAAATTATGAATGGCGGAGTCCTCAAAGAGAATAAGGGAATTAATCTTCCGGGTGTAAAAATCACGACACCCTCGCTGACAGAGAAGGATAAAATAGATCTTGATTTCAGCATGAGGATGGGAGTTGATTTTATTGCGCTTTCTTTTGTCAGAACCGAAGATGACCTGAAGCAGATCAAGGCCATTATTAAAAAACAGGGCAAAGAAATTCCGGTGATTGCAAAAATTGAAAAGCCGGAAGCGGTGGACAACCTGAACAGCATATTGGACGCGGCTGATGGAATCATGGTTGCCCGGGGGGATCTGGGAGTTGAACTGCGTCCCGAGCAGGTTCCGACCATTCAGAAGCAGATTATTCATGCGGCTGTCGATCAAAACAAACCGGTGATTACGGCTACACAGATGCTTGAAAGCATGACGGTTAATCTGATACCCACGCGGGCGGAAGCTTCGGATGTCGCCAATGCGATTTTAGACGGTACCGATGCGGTGATGCTTTCAGGGGAAACCGCTACCGGGAAATATCCGGTAAAGGCGGTGCAGATGATGTCAAAGATTGCATTGCAGGCCGAGCGATCTCCGTTTATGCGGTATAATTTTTCGCGGGAAAAAGATCTAAAAGAGCTGGTGCAGCAGGCCGTAGCTCAGTCAGCGGTAAATATCCTCCATAAGGTTGGTGCAAAGGGAATGGTTGCATTCTCTGCATCCGGAAGCACCTCAAAGTTGATATCAAAACACCGTCCCTCAAGCCCTGTTTTCGCGTTTACCCCCAGCACGGACACCTATAACCGTCTGTCATTGCTGTGGGGGATAACTCCTTTGTATGTATCTGAAATTCAAGACGCAAAACGTCTTGTTCAGACAAGCGAGGATATCCTGATTGAAAAAAAAATATTTAAAAAAGGGGATCTCATTGTCATCGTCATTGGAAAAGGACTGAAAAAGGGATCGACAAACCTTATTAAAATTCATCGAATTGGTCATGATGACTGATTTGAATGCATCCTGCTTTACCTCATAATCCTTTTGGAATCTTGTATTGCACTAAAATCCATCGGGTTGAAAAATTTCAAAATCAATCACGCCGACGAACCCTGTTGGCTGGATAACCTGTCGAAGATATTGGAACATATTTTTCTTGACATACCATATATAGTATGTGATTGGATAAAAATAACCATTTCAGTGGAAACGGAGCAGGAGGAGTGAATGGGGAGCAAAGGAAAGGTTCTGATTATAGATGACAGGCGATTTGATTTGGCAACTTACCGATGGGATGATGCCAGGTTTTCCGATATCCTGGCAAAGGAAAACCCCATCGATTCAGATCAGGCCATGGCGGTCAGCCGGTTTGTCCGGGAGGAGATCGCCAAAATGGAAACCTATACCATAACACTGCCTGTAATCGAAAAAATGATCGAAGCCAAACTTCTTGAATATGGATTGACAATACCGTCACCGGTAAGGCTGGATAAATCCGTTTTCGTAAAAAATGGCCTTCTGCTTTCCGATAACGCCAGAACTGTTTTACAAAAAAGGTATCTGAGAAAAAATGCCGTGGGCCGTGTTATTGAAAAAGCGGAAGAAATGTTCAGGCGGGTAGCCCGGCATATCGCCATGGCGGAAAAAAAATTCGGGGATGGCTCACGCGCGGAGGAAATGGAAGACGTTTTTTACAGGATGATGACAGAGTTTAAATTTCTTCCAAATTCGCCGACACTGATGAACGCAGGGCGAAGACTGGGGCAGCTGGCGGCCTGTTTTGTACTTCCGGTGGCGGATAGCATGGATGATATCTTTGATTCCATCAAACATGCGGCGCTTATTCATAAATCAGGGGGGGGAACCGGATTTTCATTTTCTCGTCTGAGGCCTGCAAACAGCCGTGTCGGGACAACAGGGGGCATTGCATCCGGCCCTGTCTCGTTTATGAAGGTTTTTAATACGGCAACCGAGCAGGTGAAACAGGGCGGGACACGCCGCGGGGCGAACATGGCAATCCTTCGTGTAGATCACCCGGACATATTGGAGTTTATCACATGCAAGGAAGATGACCGCGCGTTAAACAACTTCAATATCTCGGTTGGTGTGACAGACAGCTTTATGAAAGCGGTTGCAAAAAAGAGATCGTATAATCTGATCGACCCGGCAACCCTTAAAAAGACAGGGAGGCTGGATGCGGCAGAAGTTTATAAAAAACTTGTAAGCCATGCCTGGAAAAACGGTGATCCGGGAATCATTTTTCTGAACAGGATCAACAAGGATAACCCAACCCCTGAACTGGGGGATATTGAGAGCACAAATCCATGCGGAGAGCAGCCGCTTCTTCCCATGGAGGCATGTAACCTGGGTTCCATCAATCTGGCAAAGTTCGTGAAGAGCAGCGGGCAGATTGGGCGGATTGACTATAAGGCGTTAAAGGAGATTGTTTGGAATTCAGTTCGTTTTCTGGATAATACAATAGACAGGTCCAAGTACCCGCTGCCGCAAATTGAAGAGATGGTCATGGGAAACCGCAAAATCGGACTGGGCGTAATGGGCTTTGCCGATTTGTTGTATCAGCTCGGCACACCCTATGATTCAGAGCAGGCCCTTGAGGTTGCGGAGGAAGTGATGAGCTTTATTCAGAGGGAATCCCATGAGGCTTCGATCGGTCTGGCAGAAGAGCGCGGCGTATTCCGGAACTTCGATAAAAGCATCTTCAAGGACAAGAAAGGCTGCGGATACCGAAATGCAACGACAACCACGATTGCTCCCACAGGCACCCTGAGCATAATTGCCGGATGTTCCAGCGGGGTCGAACCCTTGTTCGCACTCAGCTTTGTGAGGAATGTCATGGAAAACGAAAAGCTGACCGAGGTCAATCCTTACTTTGAGCAAGTCGCGCGGCAAAGAGGTTTCTACAGCGAGGAACTGATGAACAAAATTGCCGAAAAAGGGAGCATTCAGGACATGGAGGAGATCCCGGCGGATGTCAGAAGGGTATTTGTAACAGCGCATGACATTTCTCCCGAGATGCATGTGCGCATGCAGGCAGCCTTTCAAAAACATACGGACAATGCCGTATCCAAAACCGTCAACCTGCCACGGGATGCCACGGAAGGGGATGTCCTGAAAATATATGATCTTGCATACAAGCTTGGCTGCAAAGGGGTTACGATTTACCGGGACGGGAGTAAAGAAAATCAGGTTCTTTCCTTTTCCGATAAGAGCATGGCAGGGGACGGATTCATGGCGATGGTCAAGGATCGACCGGAAACACTGGAAGGTTTTACAACCAAGATTCGAACCGGTATGGGGCATCTTTACGTCACGGTTACCGAATACAAGGGACGGCCATTTGAAGTTTTTGCTACGATCGGAAAATCCGGAAAATCAACCATGGCAAAGACTGAAGCCATCGGAAGGTTGATTTCGCTTGCGCTGAGAGCCGGAGTGACAGTGGGTAATATCGTTGAGCAGTTAAAGGGGATCAGGGGAGAACATACGGTTTTTTATAACGGTGAGCTGGTTCTTTCCATTCCGGATGCAATCGGACAGATTTTAGAGCAGCGGTACATGAAAAATGACAAGCGTGGAAAACATCGATACGGTAATACATTAAAAGGGGATGAATGCCCTGAATGCGGGCAGACCATCAGCTTTGAAGAGGGATGCATGAAGTGCCACGCATGCGGATATACCAGATGCGCTTGATCTTTAGGGCAGCTTCCGGTTTTTTTCTATTGCCGGGGAATTTAGAGCGGTAACCTTTCTCAACAGAAGGGTCATCAGTGCCGGTGCGAGCAAGAAGTCGGCGAGCAGTGCCGCCAATATGACCAGACCTGTATAGAAGCCAAAGTTGATTGAACTTTTCAAGGTCGATCCCATGATGGAGAAAAAGCTCGCGCTCAAGACAAGCGATGTAATCAGGATCGCGCGGCCGGTTCCAAGCAGGGTTTCCCGGATCGCTTCATGCACGTTGCCGCTGAGCCCATAATACTTTCGAAAGTTGTACATAAAATGCATGGTATCATCCACGACGAGACCGATTGCGACGCTGCCGATCATCAGGGAGTTCATATCCAGAGGAACACCGATAAGCCCCATGATCCCCATAATCATGGTAATGGGCAGCAGGTTGGGAATCATGCTGAACAGACCAAATTTAAAACTGCCGATCAACACAATCATCATAATCGTAATGACCACGAAAGCGATCAAATAACTTTTAGCCATGCTTCGTTGTGCCGCGGGCAGCACACGGCTCAGGATGCTGGTCAGACCGGTCAGTGTAATTTCAACCCGGTCGTCAAACACATCTTCAAACACCTGCTCAATATCCTCGATCATTTGTTCGATATATATGATATCTACATAGGGGATTTTTATCGTTATCGGCGACTTGCTGTATCGGATGTCGACGATCTGCTCCAAATCATCCGATCCGCTGTTTTCGAACAGTAACAGTTCCTGCGCGATGGTTTCGCGATCTTCGGGAAGAGCATAAAAATTCGGATCATTGTCATGCAGGGCAAGGTTTGTCTCTTTAATGATGTCGATTATTGAAAACACCTTTCCCACATAGATCTCGTTGCCCTGAAGTTTCAAAAGCCGCCGCGTTACGGTTTCGATTCGCTTTAAAATATCCGGTTCGTAGAGACCGTTTTCCTGTTTTGTATCAACCAGCGCGATGAGTACCAGCGTCCCTTTGAGCTTATCATCCACCAATTTGTTATCGTGCTTGATAGCCATATGATCCGGGAAATAGCCCATGACATTGTGAGACAACCTGAGTTCAGATAAGCCGGCCAGGGTTACGGCAAAGATCAAACTGCTTATCAGGATGATTTTTGTGGGATGTTTATAAGAAAAATCCGCAAAAAACAACAGCACGCGATCCATCCGGTCTGTCCGGCTTCGAACCTTTTTCCGCTTTCGCTTCATGGGAAACAGGGCAATAAGCGGCGGTATCAGGATGAGCGTAAAAATAAGCGCCAACATTACGCCGGTCGCCGCAAAGATGCCGAGGCTTGCCAGCGCCGCCAGTTCAGAGTATGAAAAAGACAATAAGCCTGCCGCGGTTGTCAAGGTGGTCATTACAATGGCCAGCCCGGAATGTCCCATGGCATAGGCGATGGCATCCTCCTTGCTTTTCCCCTGTTCAAAATTTCTATAGAAAACCGCCAGGATATGGATTGAATCCGCCACACCCACGGCAATCAGGAACGCAGGCAGTATTGTGGTGAACAGTGTCAAGGGGGATTTGAATATGGCCATCAGACTGATGGTGGCAAAGAGCGCCCCGTAGATTGGAATAAAAGGTAAAATCACACCGGAAACACGTTGAAAAAGAATAATCAGGAATAGGATGACTACCGAAGTCGTCAGTACAAATGAAACAGAAAAGTCTTTGCGGGTGGCACGATCGAAAATTTCCGAAACCGGAGGCCCCCCGGTAAGCGCGATGGCAAAATCAGGAGCATCATAGCGTTTGATCACGCTTTCTACGGCCCGGATAAATTCCTGGTTTTCTTTTTCTGAAAAATAGTTCTTTTCCTCCTCCTCTTTATCCGGCATGAGATCGGGGATTGCGTTTTCCTCAAAATCGTCTAATTCTTCTGATAAAACCTCCTGTGGCTGGATGATTGCCCGGGTTTTAATGATGATCGCGGTTAATGCGCCATCTCTTGAAATAACATTGTCTACATAATACGGATGCTTCAGCGCCCTCTCTTTCAGATGGTTTAAATCCGATTCTGTCTGCGGCCATTGTTCCAGGAGGCTGTCGACATAGAGCGTATCATCTTCACCGCGAGTATTTCTGACATTGATCAGGCTGGTAATATCTTCAATGTAAGGAACTTCTTTTTCCAGATCTTCCTGGAAGGATTTGAGCCGCTGCAAAAAAGCATTTGAAAAAATATTCGATGATTGAACACCAATCAAGGTAATATTTGCGCTTCCGAATTCATCTTTGAATTCGTTGTAGACAAGAACACTTTTGTCATCTTTGCGGAGTAAGGATTCCGCGGAAGTATCAACCGTTATTTTGGGGAGTTGAGATATTAGGGCACCAACCGCCAGAAAGACGAGCAGGATCGTTTTCAATCGATGGTGATAAAGCTTGTGTCCCAGTGTTTCAAAGTGTTTCTCGATCGTTAATTTCAAGTTTGACATTGAATGCTCTTTTCATTTTCAGAACGAACCCTTGTGATCAGAATCACCACCCGCCTGTATGGAAAGGGGGAGGTGATTTTTATCTTTTTTGCATATGACTATCGAGCATGAATTTTTTCAGGGCCTCATAAGACTGGGCGCCAACAAGTTTTTTTTGATTGACCAGAAAAGTGGGAACAGCTGTAACCTTCATTTTTTTTGAGTAAGACCAGTCGGCATCTACTTCTTCCCGGAACATCCTGTTCTCGATCGTATGCTTAGCCTCTTCCCGGGAAAGGCCGATGGATTCAGCCAGATCGATCAATGCCGATGAACTGCTTATATCCTGGGTTTTGACAAAATAGGACTGAAATGCAGCAAGATGGAATTCATCACCTTTTCCCTGCTCTTCCGCCCATTTCCCCATCTCCTGCGCGAGGCGCGTGTTATAGGCTCTGGAGGGATTGTTTAACGGAAGGCCGATTTGGGTGGCCACAGTGTTCAGGTGGATCATCATCTGGCTGATGTTGATATTCCGCCCGGCCAGAAGCTCATCAAAGGTAAGGCCCTCATCCGGTATATAGGGGTGCAGTGGAAATGCTATCCACCGAATTTTAATATGGAACTCTTTTTTGATTCTTTCAATACTCCCGGTAATGAAATAACACCATGGTCAGATATAGTCAGAAAATATCTCCAGCGTTTTCGATCCGTTCATATTTTCCCTCTTTTATTAACGTATGCATCCGGGTCGGTAACAGTTTGTTATAGAGCCCTCTCCCGCGCTATTGTTTGTATCCGATTGCCCGCAAAAGGCCTTTTCGCGCTTCGATATCTTCTTCTGTTTCTATCCCTGTCGAGGCAAATCCATCAATAACGCCCATGATGCCGCGGCCCTGATCTGTTTCAGCGATTACCACTTCCACCGGGTTTGCCGTGGCGCAAAATATCCGGCATACTTCCGGAACGTTTTTAATCGCGTTTAAAACATTAACGGGAAACATATCTTTCATAAAGACAATAAAGCTGTGACCTGCGGAAAGACGGTATGCATTCTGTTTAGCGAGCTCGATCAACGAATCGTCCGTCCCGGTATATCGCACCAGGCATTTATCAGAGGCCTCACAAAAAGCGATACCGAATTTGGCTCCGGATACTCCGTTGACCATGGCCTCAAAAACGTCCTCAACCGTTTTGATAAAATGAGAATGTCCCAGAATCATGTTGAGGCTGTCGGGATTTTCTATGGTTACGATTTTAAGTTCCATATCAATCAACTCCTTTTAAATGTGAATGGTTTCCCCCCTTCTGGGAGCAGTGGCCCAAAAACCTTCCTCTTTGAGATAATCTGTAAATGACAGGGCCTGCTCCTTTTCACCGTGGACAACTGCTATTTTTTTAATGTTCAGGTTTGATTCTTTGATAAAGCGGATTAATTCATTACGGTCTCCATGCGCGCTGAAACCTCCGATCTGGGTGACTTGCGCTTTAAGAGGATATTCCTTGTTTAAAAATTTCAGCAGGGGCGGCTGTCCGGTGCGACCCGATTTTTCATATTCCAGGCCTTTTTCCAGGAGACGGCGGCCCAGGGTGTGCTCCGCCATGTAACCAACGATAAGGATGGTGTGTTTCGCATTATGAATCTTATATCGGAGATGGTGAAGAATCCGGCCTCCTTCACACATCCCCGAAGAAGAGATAATAATCGCCGGTTTCTCATTCCTCATGAGAGCCATTGACTCTTCGACAGATTGGACAAAATGCATCTGTTTGAATGCAAAAGGGTTTTTCCCGTCTTCGAGAAAGGTCTGATGGGTACCCTTGTCATATACTTCAGGGTGTTCACCGAACACACGGGTGAGATTGTTTGCAAGAGGGCTGTCCAGATAAACCGGAATTCTGGGCACCAGGCCTTCATTGTAAAGCTCATGAAGAACGTAAATAATCTCCTGGGCCCGGCCAAATGCAAAAGAGGGGATCAGAACCGATCCGCCCCTGTCAAAAGTATCGTTGATAATTTTTTTGAGTTGCTCCTTGATGTTCGAAACAGCTCCATGATACCGGTTGCCATAGGTGCTTTCCATGATCAGAAGGTCCACATCCCGATCTTCTTCATCAAAAACAAGCGTTGGGTTTTTGAGGATCGGTTTGTCAAACCGACCGAAATCTCCGGAAAAACAGATGTTGTAACGGCGGCCGTTTTCTTTTGCTTTGATCATGCAAATCGCGGAGCCTAATATATGGCCGGCATCATAAAATTTGCAGCTGATCTCTTTTCCGACCTCTACGGAATGCTTATAGGGATATCCGTCGAAAAAGCCAAAGGCCTGCTTTGCATCGTCTGAGGTGTAAAGCGGTTCTACTTTTTTTAAATTGTATTTCTGGATCAGTTCATTTATTTTCTCCCGATTCAGCCTTTCTCCCTTTTTTTTCAGTAGTTTTTTGATTTCCTTTACTTCATGAGGCGATGCGGAATTTTGATCTGAACTGGCTTTTAGATTGTTTAAAAATCCCCGTACAACTTTATAGTTCAGGTAATCTGAATCCGATTCCTGGATCTTGGCACTGTCGAGCAGCAGGTATTCGCAAGCGTCTTTTGTGACATCGGTGCTGATGACCCGGCCGGCAAAGTTTTCTCTGGTCAAAAACGGAACTCGGCCGGAATGATCAATATGAGCATGGGAGAGAATGATGCTGGCAACGATTGCAGGGTCAAACGGAATTACCCTGTTTTTTTCTTCCGATTCTTTTCTTCTTCCCTGGAACATTCCGCAGTCGAGCAGAATGTTGTCGGTTTCAGTCGACAGCAGATGCATGGATCCGGTTACTTCCCTTGCTGCACCATAAAAAGTGATATACATGGAATTTCCTCCTCCGAGGTGTGTTTAATCTGATGGTTATCGAATAACAACGTGAGTATCCGGTTTTGCCTGGCGTTTGAGCATTACACGTAGCATAATTTTCATAAAGAGGGAAGCCGGGTATTTCGTAAAAATCGTTCTGATACAGTTCACATCATGTTTTGAAATTAAATATAAATCAAGATTAATATCAGTCAGGTATTCCGCGGATTGAGAAAATGTTATGCTTGACCCTGATTCCCGTTATGTGGCAAGATGAGTAATAGCTGTTTATTGAATCAGTTATATTCAATCAAGGCGGTTGCGAATGATGGGGAAACTCAGCAAATCCCATGCAGTTCGATGTGGTGATAACCGATACAACCATGCCGAACATGACAGGGATAGAACTGTCAAAAGAATTGCTTCGTATCCGGCCCGATATCCCGATTGTTGTCTGCACCGGATACAGTGAACTGATTTCATCTGAAAAAGCAAAACAGCTCGGTATCCAAAAGATTGTCATGAAACCCTTTGTAAAGCGTGATATCGCGGAAACGATACAAAAGGTATTGGGGAAAAATGGTATCTCTTGAAAATCAGTTTGAATACTGGGACAGCGTGGCCTCTTCAAAAACATTTACACATCCGTTTGCTTTTGACCGGTTTTGCTCCCTGGTACCCAGAACAGCCCATATCCTTGATTTGGGCTGCGGCTATGGCAGAACCTGCAATGAGCTGTATCGAAATGGATATCAAAATATAACAGGTGTCGACTCGTCACAAAAGATGATCGAACGCGGCCGCAAGGCGTATCCGTTCCTCTGCCTGAAGACATGGAAGGGTAATCATCTTCCTTGTGATTCGGAAGTTTTTGAAGCGGTTATTCTGTTTGCCGTTCTTACCTGTATTCCTACCGATATCGGCCAAAAATTTCTTATCAACGAAATAGATCGCGTTCTTCTTCCGGAAGGTATTATTTATATCAGCGACTACTGGCTTCAGAATGATGATCGTAACCGTACCCGATATAAAGCGTTTCAAAATAAATATGGAACCTATGGCGTTTTCGAACTTCCGGAGGGAACCGTTGTAAGACACCATGAAAAAGAATGGATATCCTCCCTTCTTGCTGATTTCAGCGAATTGGACCTGTTTGATCTTGAAGTGGTCACCATGAACGGGAATATCTCTTCCGGTTTTCAATATATCGGGAAAAAGAGAAGCGTATGAAACTTCAGGATGTAATGCTTCATCCCATCAGGAGAGCAAGTGGGATCGAACGTGTGAAATAGGAGAAAAAAACGGAAATAGACTATCTGAATGGCGAGTTCGTGCGGTTAGGGAGACAAACAGGAGCTCCCGCGCCATTCAATTCAAAAGTGGTTGAATTGATACATGAGATAGAACGTACGCAAAAGTTTTACCTGCCGGAAGATTTGGTCCGGATATTTCGTGAAACAGCAGCTTGAATATGAAAATATATGGATATGCGCGATTCAACGACTTGTATGCTACAGAACTGAACAACCTTTCGAAAATACTCATTAATTTTGTTACGTTCCACAGGGACTGACTTTGGTTGAGAAATAGGTTCCGGAGATGACCGGAACGGCAGGATTTGCAATTGAAGGCTGGAAATAGTACAGTGCCGAGACATGTTGGTTAAGGCCTTCTCCCTCCGCAATCCAAGAGGGTATCTGGCTTATGGTATGCCGTGAGCAGGATGGTTCATGGGACGATGAATCTGTGAAAAGGAAAGTGCTGGATGAACATCGAGAGCGCAATCAAAAAAGCGTTGGAATATGAAAGAAAAATACGTGATCTGTATTTTGAGGGCGCCTTAGCCTTAAAGGGCAAAAGAGGTGAAAATATTTTTGAAACACTCGGAAATGATGAGCAGTACCATGTGGAATACCTGGAAAAGAAGCTGAAGGAGTGGGAAAAGAAAGGGGAGTTTGATTCAGATATCGTGGTGAGTATGATACCGCAGAAAGAAGATATTGAAAGGTCGGTCGATAAGCTCAAAACTAGGCTGACAGAGGATCACAGAGGCCTTGTCCAGCAAATACTCAACAGCGCTTTGAAAGCAGAGATCGAAACGTCAAAATTTTACAGCGATATGGTTGATGCGCTTCCGGAACAGGGAAAGAGGCTTTTTGAGAACTTCCTTGAAATTGAAGAAAATCATATCAAAACCGTTCAATATGAACTGGATTTTATTTCCGGTACGGGTTACTGGTTCAATATCAAAGAATTTGATATGGAATAGAAAAATCCACAACTGCAGAGATAGAAATATTCGATGAAGATTACTGCATCCGGAAGGCTGAAGGCCTTATACAAAATATTCAGTGAAAACGACAACGTTCTCATCATGATCAGCGCTGATCCGGACTCAATGGCAAGCGCTCTGGCAGTAAAACGACTTTTATGGAGAAGGGTTTCCTCTGTTACCATTTCCAGTATCAATGTTGTAGACCGTCCGGACAATATCGCCATGATCCGGCTCTTGAAAATCAAAATGGTCCATATTGATGAGATCTCCGGCATCACTTTCAATCGCT
>JAWOIJ010000042.1:0-15860 GCA_046484745.1 Desulfobacterales bacterium
GCCAGCTCGGAACTGGCCTTGGCGCCACGCGGCTTCAGCGGCTGCGCGTCCGCGGCCGGCCGCTCCGCCGCGTGGGCGGAAACGTTGAGTACCGCCACGAGCATGGCCTCGATTTGGATTAAATGCTACTGCATCAGATAGCTGAGCATTTCATGCGAATGGGTCGTTTTCGCTTTTGGATCCGGAAAAAATTCATCGATTACATTATCATTTTCATCACAATGGATTATTGCGACAACCCCAAAGATTGTATTGTATGAGGTTCCAACGAAAAGAAGCTTTTTTCCTTCGACTTCATGCGTCAGTCTGCCTGGGAAAACACACCAGAGGCCTGCTGGATACATTCGAAAAACAGTATAGGAATACGGCCGGGATGAAAAAACCGGAGACCAGTATTCTCCTTCTTCACCGGCATTTCCTTCAAGCATCAAACCCGGAGTGATTTCTCCGGTATAGACCTTTAGGGATGCTTTAATCGGAAGGTATTCTGTTAAATTTTCTTTTTCATAAACATACGATATCCATTTATCCGCTTCTGTTCTGCTTAATGGGGTTCTGTGATATTCCGCCGTAGATGCTTTACCCGCGGACACCGATTTGATCAAACCCGCCATAAAAACAAGTAAACATCCAAGAGCGATAACGGAGACCGCTTTTCCTGTTTTCCCCCAGGCAGCCCTTCCCGGTGAAAAGGGTTCTACCACCGGATCCAGACCCAATTTTCCCTGGAATACCACCTGTAAAATCATCCAGATGGACCACGCGGTAATCCCGTCCATCAGCCAGCCCAGGGAATAGAAAAGGCGCTCGGAAGCCCAGCCGGTCAGTGAAATGGACAGAGCTGAAAACAGAAGAAAAAGTGTCAGTACCGGGCTGTCATCCTGCTTCCAGAAAATGACTGCACACCCTGTCAGCCACAAGCACAGCATCATGTAATTTGGAAAGTAAAAAACGATCAACGCGAAAACAAAGGTTCCCAGAACCTTGTACCTGTAATGGGTAATTTTTTGTTTATTTGAAAAAGAGATGGATAAAAATACGGTCAGCAGGAATAGAAATATCACTTCCGAAGAACGAATTTTTTGAATGATTATAATAAAAGTCTTTGCCACGTTGGCGATATAATACCATGGGTTGTCCCTGAGGTTTTTCCTGGTTTCATTATTGTAAAACGCAGACCTTTCTTTGATTGAAAGACCCTTGGGAGCTAATTCGGCAACTTCGGAAATCCAGGAATCGTATTTCGAAGAGGTTGCCACATACATCATTTCACTGCTGTTATCGGAAACAGACAAGATTCCATGAACAGAATATTGCCGGGCTATCCATGGTGCCAGAGCCGCGCTTATCCCGAAAAAATAAACCCCTGTCAGAATGATCATGCCGTGTTTCGGCCTTAAGAGTCCTGTTTTTTTCATCCACAGCAGCGATACGAGCACCATGCCTATTCCGGCTGGAAGGTTCAGTGGCCGTGCAAGATTGGAAAGGGCCAGCAGTATCCCGCTTACCAGCAGGAGTGCTGCCGGTTTTTTCAACCCGGCATTCTGTACAACTGTTTTTTGCCGGAACTGTTCAAGACCGTAAACCAGAAACCAGAGAGACAGAACCGTCAGAAAGTGGCCCAGTGTTTCCGTCAGCGTTTCCAGATTCATGCGGCTGTCAAACAGATTAAACGCAAGAAAAATCGCGGTGATCGCGGCAACAACGGTATTTCCAGCACGCCTGAAAATATCAAACACCAGGCCGACCGATATCGTGCTGAGCAGAATATGAATCGACTGGTTGATTAAAACAGAGGAACCGACAATGGAGAAGATCGACCCCATGAAAATATAATAAAACGGCCGGCGTGCCGACCATACGGACCAGCTCCCATCCAGAAACTGGCCCTTTGCGAAATCCCTGGCCATGATATACCAGCCGGATGCATCAGAAACCGGCATCCCGTTAACGCTGGAAAAAAAACTCACCTCACCGAATTTACTGAATATAACGATACGATAACATAAAGCGAAGAGCATCAATGCGAAGCAGGGAAAAGCCGGATGCATACTGCCCACGCAATTCAGCCTGAAAATGATGGTATTGAATAACCGGACATTGAGGATGACGGTCAGAACGAGCAATCCATAAAAAATCTCCGCCGCCGGTACCCATGGATAGTGTATGACATACTCCCGCTGGTTTTTGCCGGGATTTGAATTATCCGAAGTTGAAAAATAAAAGTAGTGATTCCAGTATGCGAATTTACCCAACCCTTCCTGTCTGATGTGGTCATGCGAATTATCAACCGGACCAAGGGGATGATTGTTTTCCAGGATAATGGCAGAGGACAGGCTGTTGGAGTCACAAAAAAAAGGAAGCTTTGCATAAACCGTATAGGCATGTCCACTGTCGTGCATAATTTTATGGTTGACGATCGATTCATCAAACCAGATGTTTAGCATTCCAAACCTGAAAAGAACCAATGCAAAACAGGCTAAAAGAAGACCATAGGAAAATATTTTTTTAAATGTTATAAAATAGCTCGACCGGCTATAGGCTTCCAGACGCCTGAATAGGCCATAAGCCCCCTGGATGTTGAAAACAGAAGCCAGAACAAGCAACCCATAAAAAATCCATCCCGAGGGTATCCAGGGATAGTGTACGATATACTTCCGCTGATTTTCGCTGGGATTTGAATTATCCGAAGTTGAAAAATAAAAATAGTGATTCCAGTATGAAAATTTACCCAATCCTTCTTGTCTGATGTGATCATGTGAATAGTCAATCGGGCCAAGAGGACGATTGTTTTCCAATATAACTGCTGAGGTAAGACTGCTGCTATCAAAAAAAAAGGAGGGCTTTACATAAACCGTGTAGGCATACCCGCTATTGTGGGAGATGTTGCCGCTTTTTATCGGTTTGTCAAGCCAGACGTTTACAACTCCAAACCTGAAAAGACCTAATATCAAACAGGATAAAATTAATATGGAGGAGATTGCTTTCCGCATGCCATCATCTTTAGCGTTTTTCTAAAAGCAAACGTTGCTGTTCTTTCGGAAGATGTTCCATCCAGGGTTTGGAATTCAAAAAATTCTGATACCCTTTTTCCAATATTCCCTTAAGCTCCTCGACCTTGCATATCTTTACATTCAGATTCCAATTCCAATCCCATCGGGCGGCTGCTTCAGCAAGAAATGGATCGTGAAGACTGGCATAATAGACCTGGTATTCTTCATTCGGCAGAACGACCGAATCGCCTGCTTTCAGGCCGCCCCAATACGCGGCTCCTCCAACGAAAAGCCTGGCAAGTTCATGATGAGAGTCTTTCATCTTGCCTTCTGAAATAAAACTTTTATGAAAATTGGGGTCGGTAATCCCCACATTGGTGCTGCGGTAAGACTCCGGCACATCGTTATGCATATCCCAATTGGTGGCCTCCCATTCATTTTTGGTAAGATCACCCCAGGTTGCCATACGGGAAAGGTTATCCTCTTCCCTGGCTTTCTTGTTATCCACGGCCTCTCGAACCTTGTCACATACCTCAAAAGCCCCCAGCCATTTGACCATAAACCCATGATTGAGATCAAAAAGCACCCATTTATCCAGATCCGGCAGATAGACTTCAGGCACATTGTGAGTCACATAGCCAACCTTTCCGTTTTGCATGAATGTTCCCGGAAACGTTACCGCCCGCCATGGCAATCCAAATCGTTCCTCAACAAGTTCTCCAAACAGATCCTGCGTGGGACCACAGATCAGCATCAACGGCCAGTCACTCCGGAACCATTGGTCTATCAGGGATTGTCTGTCTTTCGCAAACAGGCCTTCATGCCCGGTACAAACCAGCATGTTGGCTACACAGAAATCAAACAGCCTGAGAACAGATTCCCGGAGAGGCTCATTCCGGGACAGAACCAGAGCTTTCAACGCGTTCTGGTTATTGTTTACATAGAGATAATATTCTCCAGGTTCACTGAATTTAATTTGCGAGCCATTCTGCACAACAGGCTGAATTGGGTTAACGCATGAGCGATCCGGCCCGAAAATCGGTTTGAACAAGTCGATTTTTGTTATGCTTCCGGATGCTGTGATCGTGTCTCCATTGTAAACAATCGGATATTTCATTTTCCCAAAATCAAAAGATATTGAATCCTTCGGCATCAGATAGCTGAGCATTTCGTGCGAATGAGGCACTTTCGCTTCCGGAGCTGGGAAAAATGTATCGATTACCTTACCATTGGCATCACACCGTATGATCGCGACAATCGCATGTATGGTATTGTATGCCGCTCCAACAAAAACAAGCTTCTCCCCTTGGATTTCATGCGGCAGTCTGCCTGGAAAAATACACCAGTGACCTTCCGGATAAATTCGAAAAACCGTATATGAATAGGGACGGGACGCAAAAAGAGGAGACCAATGTTCTGATTTTTCATTCGCTTTTACGTGAAGCAGCAAACCCGGGGTGATTTCTCCAGTATAGACCTTTAAGGAGGCTTTAATCGGAAGGTATTCCGTTAAATTTTCACCCGAGTACACATACGATATCCATTTATCCGCTTCTGTTCGGCTTAATGGTTTCCGGTTATAGTCAGACCCGGAAGCATACCCCGACGACACTGATTTGATCAGGCCGGCCGAAAACAAAAGGAAACATCCGGCTGCAATCACCAAGACCGCTCTTCCTGTTTTCCCCCAGGAACTCCTTGTTGTTGAAAATTCTTTACGGGTTAATCTAAGTTCCCGATTTCCACAAAAAATAAGATTCAGCATCATCCAGATGGACCAGGCCGTAATCCCATCCATCAGCCAGCCCAGAGAATAGTAAAGACGCTCTGAAGCCCAGCCGGTCAGTGAAATGGACAAAATGGAAAACAGAAGGAAAAAAACCAGAATCAGGCTGTCTTCCTGCTTCCATAAAGCCATTATGCACCCCAAAAGCCAAATACCGATCATCAGTGGATTCGGGAAATAACAGACAATCAATGCAACAGCAAAGGTTCCCAGAACCTTACTCCTGTAATGGGAAATTTTCTGTTTGTTTAAAAAAGAAATGGATAAAAAAACAGCCAGCAGAAACAAAAAGATCACCTCGGAAGAGCGAAGCTGCTGGATAATGGTTTGAAACGTTTTTGCCACATTGGACAGATAATACGTTGGATTATCCCTGAGATTTTTTTTGATTTCGTTACTGTAAAACTCGGACCGTTCTTTGATTGAAAGCCCCTTGGGAGGCAATTCGCCGACTTCTGAAACCCAGGAACCGTATTTTGGAGAGGTTGCTGCATACAGCATTTCACTGCTGTTATCGGAAACAGACAATATCCCATGCACCGTATATTGCCGGGCTATCCATGGTGCCAGAGCCGCGCTTATCCCGAAAAAATAAACCCCTGTCAGAATGATCATGCCGCGTTTCAGCCTCGAGAGTCTTGTTTTTTTTATCCACAGCAGCGATACGAGCACCATGCTTATTCCGGCTGGAAGGTTCAGGGGCCGTGCAAGATTGGAAAGGGCAAGCAGTAGCCCGCTTACCAGCAGGAGTACTGCCGGTTTTTTCAACCCGGCATTCTGCGCAATTGTTTTTTGCCGAAACTGTTCAAGACCGTAAATCAGGAACCAGAGAGACAGAACCGTCAGAAAATGGCCCAGTGTTTCCGTCAGCGTTTCCAGATTCATGCGGCTGTCATACACATTAAGCGCAAGAAGAATCGAGGTGATCAATGCAACAAATGTATTGCTGACACGCCTGAACATGTCAAATACCAGTCCCACAGACAGGGTGCTCAGCAGGATATGGATGGATTGATTGATCAGGACAGATGCGCCGGTAAGTGAGAATATGGACCCCATGAAAATATAATAAAACGGCCGGCGTGCGGACCATCCGGACCAATAAAAATCCAAATTTAGTCCCCTCGCAAAATCTCTGGCCATGATATACCATGCCGATGCATCGGAAAACGGCATTCCGTTGACACTGGAATAAAAGCTCTCCTCACCGAACTTATCGAATACAAACAAGCGATAACCCAGCGCGAGAAGCATCAGGGCAAAACAGGGAATGGCCGGATGCATATTGTCCATGCGGTTCAGCCCGGAAAATATGGGTTTGAATAATTTGATATTGAATATAAACGTCAGGACAAGCAGTCCATAAAAGACCCACGCCTCCGGTATCCATGGGTAATGTATGGCATACTCACGCTGATTTTCTCTGGGATCGGTATTGTCCGAAGTTGAAAAATAAAAATAGTGATTCCAGTATGAGAATTTACCCAACCCTGCTTGTCTGATGTGGTCATGCAAATTATCAACCGGACCAAGGGGATGATTGTTTTCCAGGATAACAGCAGAGGACAGGCTGCTATAGTCATAAAAAAAAGGAAGCTTTGCATAAACCGTATAGGCATGTCCGCTGTCGTGGGAGATTTTATCGCTGATTATCGGTTCATCCAGCCAGACCGTTACAACACCAAACTTGAAAAGACCCAATGCAAAAGCGGATAGAATGAGAACACCGGAAAAGATTCTTTTAAATTTAATAAAATTTCCGGATCGGAAATATTCTCCCAACCGTTTCCATACATCATGAGCAGCCTTGATATTGAATATAAACGTCAGGACAAGCAGTCCATAAAAGACCCACGCCTCCGGTATCCAGGGGTAGTGTATGACATACTCCCGCTGGTTTACTCTGGGGTCTGAATTATCCGAAGTTGAAAAATAAAAATAGTGATTCCAGTATGAGAATTTACCCAACCCTACTTGTCTGATGTGGTCATGCAAATTATCAACCGGACCAAGGGGATGATTGTTTTCCAGGATAACGGCAGAGGAAAAACTATCCCGGTCATAAAATAACGGAGGCTTTACATAAACCGTATAGGCATATCCGCTGTCGTGAGAAATTTTATCGCTGATTATCGGTTTATCCAGCCGGAAATTTACAATTTCAAACCTGAAAAGACCCAATACAATACAGGACAGAATCAATATACAGGAGAATGTTTTTTTCATTTACTCTTCAATGAGGTAAAATTCATTTGTCTTTATTCCAATTGGTTTCCTTGCTAAAGGCCTGATCTGACGATCTCATCTTGCGGCATGTTTTCCAACACATATACGGAGGCAGGGACTGTAAGGCTGTATTTTCTTCCATTGGTTTGCGGATCGCTGTTATCGGTTGAGGAGAACAAAACCCCGGTGGGCCACATCGAGTACGCGCCCTCTCCTTTGGCTCGTATCTCATCATGCAGGGCCATGGGATATGGCAACGGTTTATCATCTTCATATAATGTTTCTCCGGCAAATGAACGGGTCAGGCTGTAAGCTTTACCGGCAGCGGTCTGGAATCCGTAGTAGAAGGCGTATCCTTTTTCCGATTTTATGTTTCCGGGACTCAGAACCAGTTCCATCTTGCCCGAGCTTTTAAAAAAGCCTTCGAGTTTTGAAAATTTTTTTGAATCTTCGAAAACTCTCAAGTAGTTATAAATGGCACGGACTTTTATTCTCTCCTTTGGTGACTTTTCAGATCGATCTGGTGCAGAATGTTCTTTTACCGTATGAAGCCTTCCGGAGATCGTCATCAACTCCTTTTTGCTGAAATTTTTATACATTGAATTGGCCGATGCTTTCAAACGCGGAATGAATTCATCTAAATATTTGTCAGAGGCAAAGTCGCTGGCGGTAAACTTGCTTATTGCAAATCCCTTTTTCTCCAGTATCGCCTGCATTTCATGAGGACGAAAACGGTTGCCGCATTCGCCGTGTCTTTCATACAGCATCTCTTCAAATTCGAAGTCTCCCATCAGAAGATACTCCAAGGGCTTGGAAAAATCTCGATGATCTCTGAAGTCCACCTGATGGAAGCCAAGAGCTCCGATACGTGATATCCTGGCCAGTTCCTCAAAAGCCATCTCAAGATCCAATACATGTTCCAGAACGGCGTTTGAAAAAATGATATCGACACTATCCGAGGGGATATCCGACAGATCCTCTAACGGCGACTCATAACAGGCAATGATGTCCGGATCGTAACCGCTTTTTTCTATCATCTTATCCAATGGGGCAAGATCCAGTCCAGACCGGTTTTCAGCAAGCCATTTCCGTAATTCTGCATAAAAAACGGGATGATATGCCGAATCCCAAAACGAAAGATATAAATCGGAGATAAGAGCCTTTTTCGCGCCGTGACAGAGCAATATCATGGCAGATCCAAAATTGATGCCCGGTCCTATTTCCAGAACAACCTTTCCATCCAGCTGAGCTGAAGCTTCGGAGAGAAGATTGACATATCCCTCACCAACCTGAACCGCATAGCCGATATCCCGGCTTATGCTTTCTGGATCGATACTTTTTGGTTGAAAATTAACCGGATCACTCATCTATTTCTCCTTCTGGTTCATGCAAATCTATTTTCTGATTTTTTCAGGAATGATTCCCGCAAGAGTTAGATATTAAACTGCCATCCTGCTTTGAGAGGACGGAAAGCGTGTCCTGAACCATTCGTTCCATGCTGAAATGCGTTTCAACAAATTCCTTTCCAGCGCTGCCCATTTTTTTCTGTTCCTGTTCATTCATCAGAAGATAAAGGCAGCGATCAGCCATTTCACTCACTTCCCCGGGAGTGCATATAAACCCGCTGACACCATCCCGGAGCGTCTCGGGAACCCCTCCTACACGGTATGCAACAACCGGGACTTTTAAAAATTGCGCTTCCAGGGCGACGTTAGGAGTCCCTTCATGAGTCGATGCAAGCAGGAGAACCTTTGACGCGCCAATGATTGCGGCTACATCTTGACGGCGTCCCAGAAGGTGTATGTTTTTTTCAAGTTTTTTTTCTTGAATCTTGATCATCATCTCCTCTTTGAGCGGCCCTTCTCCGGCAACTACGACCTCAAGTTCCGGCATCTTCCTGATAATTTTTTCGACCACATCGACAAACAGCAATGGATTCTTTTCCTGCGCAAGCCTGAAGACCCCGCATAGAATCGGAGAGTTCTCCTTCAACCCCAGATTGTCGCGAAGAGATTTTGATTCGGCACCATTCTGCTGCTTAAAAAGGGTCGTATCAAGACCATTTCGTATCAATGTAAACCGTTTGGATGGAATTCCAATCCAAGCGGCATAATCTTCATTCCCCATGAGTGAATTTCCCGTAAGTTTGACTCTTCGGGATTCGGACAGAGCCTGATAATATTCTTTAAACCAGGGCTGATGAAAAGCCGGAAAATTGGAAGGATTAACATTTCGGGTAGACAACAAGATGGATGGGACATTTGCCAGCCATGCCGCCATACCGCCTGTCAGGTTCGTGTAATCCAGCTGGCAGGCTGCAAACTGGGGATCGATATGCTTTAAACAATAAAAAAGGTGCAGCAGATCATCCGAAAACACAGATGGGACAGTTCGAAGCAGTTGATTCCTGCCGGCAGGTCTTTCATTTTTCAAAGACCGATAATCAAACCTGCTGCTCAACTCTCGAGACCATATGACATCCACATTGGTTTTTTCCAGAAGAGAAAGATAATGTGAATGGCTTTGCGCAAGAGGACTGGTTGTAATCAGGGTAACTTTGTATCCAAGCCTGTCAAGCTCACGGGCCAGAAAGCACCACTGCCTTTCAGCGCCACCGGCTGTAAGCGCATGGGTGATAAGGACAACTTTTGATCCAGGTAAAGCCGGACAGGTTGGTTGGTTGCGCGAATTGTCCAGTCGTATAAAATCGACAAGCTTGTCTCGGAAAGATTCCTTTTCCGCTTTTGATGGTTCCGTGGAGCGACCAATTCCCTTGTTCCATGGTTTTAACCGGCAGATATAATATTTCCGCCCATTGGAATTTGGATCCGTGTTATCGGAACTTGAAAAAAATATCTGGTTTTCCCATATGGAATATCGTCCCATTCCAAGATTCCGGATCGAATCGTGGGAGCTGTTGTTTCTCAAAAGGGGCAGTCCATTTTCAAAAAGATAATAATTCCGAAAAACATTATCCTCTTTTGGTTCACAGGCGTCCGGCAGACTCGCATTGTAGCTGTTGCCTCCAACGTTCTCATAATAAATTTTAAAATCAAGTCCTTCAAAAATCAATCTCCAAAGCCATCTGAGGCGGTAATGGAACGTAATCAGCCTGTATTCACGGTTGTTGGCGCTGGGATCAGAATTGTCTGAACTGGAAAAATAGATTTCATGCTTCCAGATCGAATATCGACCCGCACCAAAATTGGCAATCTCTTCATGAAAACTCTCGGGAAATGGCAGCGGAACACCATCTTCAAACAGGACATGGAATTTAAATCGATCCTTTTCAAAGGATATTGTCGAGGAACGGAAAATGTTCTTATACATAAATCCGCTGCCCCAGACAATCGGTTCCTTTCCCTTCCCGATTTTCCGTCCAAAAGCCCTGACAACCCACCTGGATATTCTGTTACGCAGCCTGTTCGCGAATCGAAAGGGCGGGTGATGCTCCCCTTTTCTGCCCGCTTTTATTGTACCGATGCGATGCCCATATATTCTGATCGCTGCGGAAGAAATACATTGTCGAACTTTTTTTTCAGCGCCTTTGTACAAATCCCATTCAAAAGGATAGCGTCCTTGGTCAAAAGAGCAGACAAGTTTCTTAAATCCAGCCCTTTCAAAAGAATTCAGCAGACCATTCGTAATGTTATCCGAAAAATCATCACAGTATATCCATGCCGTATAAGCGCCCGCAGTGTATGGTTTGATTTCATCCGCCCAGTTGGATTGGTCATGCAACCAGTCCATTTGAAGAGTATCGATTCGGCCGCATGGTTGAACAGCTATCGGTGAAACCAGCTTGCTCCCGGCTGGCAGGGCATTCCACCAGAAAGGCAGGGTGTCTCGGAAAAACAGAAAAACAGGATGATCCTGATCCATCATGGAAATGAATGTGCCGAGATTTTCGGTGTCATTATGAGATTGAAGCAGCTCTGAAATGGGAAGACCGGAAGGTAAACCCGCGGAAGTAGATGAATGATGACGAAGATAAGATTCAAGAACAGATAAAGCCCATACCTGATACGTCGCAAATCCATTCTCGCTGCGCTGTCTTCCAAAAAACCTTTTGATGCCCTCATCACCCAGGCGTGAACCAATAACACTGTCTTTGTTGTCGATTAACGACGCGGCGGTTTTAATCAACTCGCTCCGGCCCCACTGCTGCGACATGGGAAGACCAAACCCCTTTTTAGGCGCATCAATAAGCTCAGACGGCAGATAGCGGCGGGCGATTTTCTTGAGTACGAGCTTTCCGGCGCCATCCGCAACCATGGCCGAAACTGGAAGCTTTTCAGCGAAACGTGCCACCTCGATATTCAAAAACGGTGTCCGAACTTCAAGAGAATGCTGCATGCTCATTCGATCAACCTTGGCCAGAACAGCGCCAGGCATGTAGTTCTCAACATCGGCTTTGCGCATTCTGCTCAAAAGGGGCAGATGATCCTTGTAATCAATCTGGTTACGAAGATGGCGAAGTATCTCCTGTAGTCCTTTGGGCACATAACCAAAAAGCTCCCGCAGATAGGGTTCCGTAAAAAAAAGAATCCGGCCTGAAAAATAGGCCCTGCCCGGAGTCCACTCGGTTAACTTCCCTTCCCGGTAGGCTTGTTCCTCATTCAGCGTATCAAAATAGCGCCCATACCCGCCGAACATTTCATCTCCGCCATCACCGGAGATGGCAACAGTTACTTCCTGCCTCGCGAATTCGGACAATAAATAGGTCGGGAGGCATGAGCTGTCACCATTTGGTTCATCAAGAATTCCTCCGATCTTATGAAGAAAACTGCTTGCATCAGGCGTCAGGATTTTTTCCCGGTGTTCTGTTCCCAGGTGTTCGGCAAACCTTCTGGCGGTCAGGTGTTCTGTTTCGTCGGTACCATTAAAACCGATTGAAAATGTTTTAATGGGATGCCCCAGCGCTTTTGTAATGAGCGCGACAACGGTTGATGAATCGACTCCTCCGGAAAGGAACGCCCCTAACGGAACATCTGAAATCAGCCGGCGGTTTATACTTTTGATGAGAATTTCCTCGAGCTCATCGGCGAAATCATCAAGAGAGCGATTGCTCTTTCCTTCCACTACGGGATTGAATTCGAAATATTGGTGAAGCGTGCAGGTCCCATCCGATTTTACGATCACGTAATGTCCCGGAGGGATCTTTTGAACAGTTTTATACAAGGAGCGAGGAGCGCCGACATATTGAAAGCAAAGATATTCGGCAAGCGTTTCCGGATCGATGGAATCGTCAAAAAACGGAAGCTGCTGCAATGCATTCAATTCAGAGGCAAAAGCGAAATGATGGGAAGTGGCCATGTAATAAAGAGGTTTTTCTCCGAATGGATCGCGCGCAAGCAAAAGCTCCTTGTTCGTATTATCAAAAAACGCGAACGCATACATGCCATCAAGCTTTAAAAAAGCATCGGAACCGAAATGGCGCAGTGTTTCGATCAGAACCTCTGTATCGGTTTTTGTTCGAAATCGATGTCCCCTCGCCTCGATCTCCGGTTTTAATTCCTTAAAATTGTATATCTCGCCATTATAGGTAATGCAATACCGCCTGTCCCAGCTCTCCATCGGCTGCCGACCAGCCTCAGACGTGTCAATAATGCTCAGGCGGCGGTGAGAAAAGGCGCAATAGCCATGTTCATCAACCCATGACCCTTGATCATCCGGCCCCCGATGCACCATGCAACCGGCCATTTTTTCCGCCAACCGCCGCATCTCCTGAGCTGGAATTTTATTCGTAAAGTCTAGTATCCCGGCAACGCCACACATGGCTGTTCAATACTCTCTTTCAATTTTTTAGGTGGTTCAACGTTCTTCCTGACTAGGATCAAGACTGACAATGTTCTTATTTTTTTCATTAAAAGATTCAGGGAATTTCCTGCCTGTTCGCTTTCCTATCCATGTTCCCCAGCCATAAATGCCAAGGCATTCCATAAAATGATTTTCAACAAGAAAATCAACATGGGATTTTGTTATATTTCCTTTTTCAATATTGCCCGGCGAGAGATAATCATCGATGAAGAAAAAGCAATCATCCGTCATTATATCCGTATAGGCTGAGATATCTCCCAAAACCATCCCGTCGGAATCAATAACGAATAAATCCGCTTTTCTTTTATTCATTTTCTTAAATACAATATCGATGACTTGTGATTCCCTTGAATCCCCCTCCACGATATCGACCAGATGACGCACATGATATTCTTTCAAATTGGTCTTCAAATCAGAAATAATATCATTGGTCGAAAAAGCGGGCAGATGATGATCAAACCTGCCTCCTATTTCGATAGTGATAAATGGTTTTCCCCTGGATTCAGCACTCAACCCTTTTGCAAGCGCAATGGTTGAGCCCCCCACATGCGGACCGATTTCAATTATCCCTTCATCACAGTAGCGGCTAAAGTGATAAAGCAGCATTAAAACATCTGCATGAAGCATGGACAAACGATTCTTGATCGCTAAAATTTCTTGATATATCTCCTCTGATCGATAAACAGATAGCAGACAGGTTGTTTCGATACAGGAAACAGGATTTCGTTTTATCATTTCACACCTTTCTTACTCATATGTCTTCCATTCTTTAACAGGCCTGTCCTATCTGCAGGCAGATGAAACAGGATAACAAAACAAAAAATTTTAGATCGGGAAAGCGCTAAACGCTGCGATTTTTTCTCATTTCGACTGTCATGATAAATCCGAAATGTATCGCGCACAGGACAGCATCAAAGATGGGTGTCAATCTAATATCCAGTCGATCCAGACGCTGCATGATTTTTGATGGTCGTCCATTCAAATTCCCGGAAAATTCGCCCCACTTTCCAGGCATTCGATTTTGTTTTACAATCTCATCAAGTCGCTCTCCTGATGCCAATTTTAATAAATAGTTCAATACCCCACGCACGGAACCGCTGAAAACATCATTGTCGAAAATAAATCTCTGTATTCCAAAACCAGTAAGAGCTGCAATTTTTTTAAACGTCTTTTTTGTGAACATGTTCACATGGCGAGGGATGTCATCATGCCTCATCAATCGGCCAGGGATACTGTGAAAATTAGGGACAAGAATGACAGCTGTGCCACTATTTTTTAATAGGGAGTTTACCTTTTTGAGCATATCCACAGGCCGGTATACATGTTCCAGGACGGCCCACATGGTAATGAGATCAAAGCTGCATGGTTCAAAGGGGGCCTGATCCAGATCGCCATAGTGAATATCGATATCAAACAGATTGGGAGGCTTCGAAGAAAATTCCACACCGCTGACCTTCCATTCCTGTTGCTGCATCATGTGAAGGAATTCTCCTTTTCCGCAGCCGATATCCAGCGCCCTCCCTGGTTCCAGATGATCTACTTTATTTAATTTTGCCTGCAGCATCTCCTTTTTAATGGCAAGCGTATCTTCAGGCGAATGATGTACATCGTAAAATTCATTCGGATAGTATGCATGGATTTCAGATTCCGAAGGTCTTGGATTAATATAGACAAATGAACAGCGGACGCACCGAACGACTTTAAAATAAACATCACTGATTCGATGTGTATAGTCGGGTCGTTTAAATAACAATTTTGTATGTGAAGCGCCACACAGGGGGCAGTTTATTTCTTCCATTCGCAAACTCCTGACGGGATATGAATGGTTACGAATATAATTTTTTATAGTAACCTTGCTGGGGGATTCTGTTACAGGTTGAAATTTCAAGTTTGGTGGCAATAATGCTGGTGAAATAAACATCAGAATCAAGACCGCCGATGCCGAGCTGATCAAGGCATCCAGGAGTATAATCGCAGTACCACCACAAATTATTGTTTGGGCTGTTCTGAAATTTTATCAGTACCTGGCAATTAATCTCGAAATTATTTGCGGAATAGTAATCATAAAAAAAAGTCGGGCTAAAAGAGTAAAAGCCATGATCTACGGTATTTGAGGATGGCGACAGATGCAAAACGCGTCCATTGACGCAAAGCCAAGAAAAAATGCACTCCAAGGCGTTCGGGATATGATAAATATGTTCAAGCGTACCACCGTCAAAGATAAAATCAAACAATTCAAACGTTTTTGAAGGTGGAGGCGCCTGATTGAGATCATGTAACATTTCAGCCCCTTCAAAATCATTGACATCAACAGCCGTTACCTGATTGAAACCAAGCGTCTTAAATACAAATTCATCCGATACAAATCTTTTTTCAGCCAAATCAGATTTCAAAGAAAGTTGCTCAGGCAGACCACGTTCTATCGGCAGCGCCGCTCTGTCAGCATGTGAATAGAGTTCATGAATCGTAAACTCAGCATCTTGCTTGCCTAACGTTAGCACAGACCCTTTAAAAGGTCTTCTAAGCCCTTCTCTTATCAATAATGGCAACGCTCCTGAAGATATGCCCATTTTATTCTCCTGGACGATGATTTTCACAAATCAGTATAAAAAAATCAGTCAAAACCCTTTCTTTTGAATGCATTCTGCGATTCAACGATCCAAATACTATGGTTCTGCAATAGAGGTTACAGAAAGGGCTGCATTTAAATCAACCACTGACGTAGAAAAGCATAATGATTCCCCGATTACTTTAAAATGGAGGCAATCGAAGCGACAATCATAAAAGTTGTTGTCAGCGGTGCTTCCTTCATCTGGCGCGAGCGCCACACTTAAAAAATATTCCTGAGGTACAAGCATCATATTTATCTTTGCAGTGCATTCTACAACCTGTCCACATTTTCCTGGAGGGATCCACACGTCATAAAATCCTCCTTTTGTGCCGAATATTTCCAGTCCCTTGGCATTTGAAATAATAAATCCGAATGCAATCTTTTCGTTGATATCTTCAACGAATCTGGCCTGAAAAAAAAGTTG
>JAWOIJ010000008.1:0-10292 GCA_046484745.1 Desulfobacterales bacterium
CCGTTTTTATCTGTCCATGAATAGATCGAGCCGGCATACAGGTCGGAAAGCGGAAGGACAATGAAAATGATGGCAATCAACATGGAAAATCGCATGGCTTCCTCCTTAAGCGGTGACATGATGTTGTAAACTTCTACTTTAAGTTTACTTCAGGGAGACAATACGGTCAAGGGGGAGCTTTTGAAAATGGTTGGGGCCATCGCAAAAATTTCTATTTTTGCGATGGCTCCCGGTAACACATAAAATGTCTGGATATTCAACTGAAAACATAGTAAATCAGCCTAAATACAACTTGACTTTCCAGGGGTAACAGGGTAGATGTGACCATATATGGTGTTTTTGATCTCACATAATTCGCATATCGAGAAAAATGTATCTCACGTGCAGCATATACCATACATAATAGTGTTTTTTCTGCTGTCACCCGATTCTTGAAGCGCCGGCTTTTTAATTTATCTATAAAAAAATTAAAAAATATGTTACAAAAGATGCTTAGAAATACAGAAGTATATGTAATAGTTTTCAGAATTAGGTCAAATATGACGCAGAAAGGGGATATGGCACGTGTTATGTAAAAATCATTGCGGAGCCATGAAGCGTAAATCAGAAAGAATATACTGATATCATTGATTAATATATTGAATCGTTTTTGTTTTTTTCAGGTGGTATGGAAGTTGCTTTAAAAGCTTGATTCTGACTCTGACTCTGATTCTGACTGTGATTTGAATAACCTGTTATGGGTATTGAAATTCGGGCAAGGAATCGTATTTTAAAGGCCGCCTTTATATGGATGAAAAAACCGGTACCATAAAACCAGAACAGATATTCGAAATTGTTATACGACGACGCTGGTATCTGATCATCTCCTTTTGCCTGGCAATGGTTGTGGGAATGCTGCTGACGGCTTTTCTCCCCAAATCTTATGAATCCAGCACCCTGATCCTGATCGAGGCCCAGAGAGTTCCCACAGATCTGGTGCAGTCAATCATTTCCATTGATGTCGGTACCCGGATCAATACCATATCCGAGCAGATTTTAAGCCGCACCAATCTTGAAAAAATTATCAAACAACTAAACCTCTATACCGATCCCGGAAATGAAAAAATGCTTATGGAGGAAAAAGTTGAAGCAATGAGAAAGCAGATCACTGTTGATGTTACACGCAGCGGGGGTGGTAGAAATGATATGCCTGATTCCTTCAGAATCTCATTCAGTGGGAAATCTCCGGAAAAGGTGACAGCGGTCGCCAATACGCTTGCTTCTTACTTCATCGATGAAAACCTCAAGGTTCGTGAAGAACAGGCAACCGGCACCAGTGATTTTCTGGAAGGAGAACTTGCCGTCATGCGGCAAAAGCTGGAGCAGGTTGAAGAGATAATGAAGGAGTATCGTCGAGGAAATATGGGAGAGCTCCCGGAACAGCTTGAAAGTAATTTAAGAATCCTTGACCGGCTCCAGGAACAGCAGATCGACAGGCAGACGCGATTGAGTGACGCAAAAAACCGGCTTGTTATACTGGAAAACAATTTAATTCTGTCAGGCAGGGCATCATCTGGAACAGATGAAATTACCAATATCGATCAGTTGCGGGATGAGCTTAAGAATCTGAAGAATAAATATACGGATCAGCACCCGGATATCATACGATTGCAGAAAAAGATTGCCGGCCTTGAAAAAGAAATTGAGGGGAGAAAAAGTGAGGGCAGAGATGAACCGCCTGCCGCCTATTCAGTGGTTGACAGACAGAAGCTGATCGAAGTTAAAGCGGAGATAGAAACCCTGCAGAATGAGCTTTCCGATTACCGGGATCAGATAATCCAATATAAGAACCGTGTTGAAAACACCCCCAAGCGTGAACAGGAGTTAATGTCCTTAAAACGGGATTATCAGAATATTCAGGAATCTTACAGCTCGTTATTGAGCAGGAAGCTGGAAGCGGAAATCGCGAGGAATATGGAGCGAAAGCAGAAAGGTGAGCGGTTTCGAATTATAGATTATGCCAGAGTGCCGGAAAAACCCGCATCCCCTGACATGAAAAAGCTGTTTTTACTGGTGATGGCTGCCGGGCTGGGCATCGGAGCCGGGATCGTGATTTTACTGGAGTATAACGACACATCGTTCAGAAGATTTGAGGAGGTAGAGTCTTATCTTGGGCTGCCGGTGATTACGATGATTCCGAATATTGTTTATCCATCTGATATCCGAAAAAATCAGATTCAAAAGGTTGCGACAGTTGTATCTCTTGTGCTTTCATTTGTCCTTTTTACAGGCTTTTCCGCGGTCGCTCTTATCGGAATTGATAAAATACAGGAGCTGATGAAGTGAGTTGTTCGCCGTTAAACCTTGCTATAGGGTCGTTTTTTTCAATCTGAACGGGAGTTATTTGCAAAGGGGTTATTTCATTGGGGAAAATATTTGACGCGTTAGAGAAATCAAGTACAGAGAAAAGTGTACCCTCCATTCCATCTAACAGACGCAAAGCAGATTCGAAAGAGAAAACCATCCGGGAAGCAACACGGTTAACCGCCCCTCTTTCACCGAAAGATTTGAATCAATATGATAAAACTCTGATTTCACTGCTGGATCCCCAGTCTTTTGAAGCAGAGCAGTTTAAAATATTACGGACAAACATTTTATTTCCAAGTTCCGGAAAACCACCCCGGGTAATCATGGTCTCCAGTGCGGTGCCCGGGGAAGGCAAATCCTTTGTGGCATCAAACCTTGCAATCAGCATCGCGCAGAACATCGATGAACACGTTCTGCTGATAGACTGCGATCTTCGGGTACCTTCGATTCATGAACGGTTTGGTTTTGAAGAAGTCCGAGGACTCAGTGATTACCTGGCCGGCAGGGAATCTGTTTCTTCCCTGCTGTTAAAAACCAGACTGGAAAAGTTGTCTATCCTTCCCGGCGGCAAACCGCCCGGCAATCCCTCGGAACTGCTGACTTCCGATAAAATGACAAAGCTTATCGATGAGGTTAGAAGCCGGTACAGTGACCGGTATGTTATCATCGATAGTGCTCCTCCTCAATTAACCGCGGAGTCGGCGGCCATTGCGAGACTGGTTGACGGTGTCATTCTTGTCATCAACTATGGCAAGACAAAACGGGAGATTATTGCCGATCTTGTTGAGAAGCTGGGTAAAGAGAAAATACTGGGCATTGTGTTGAACCGGTTTGATCTTCTTTCATCTACCTATTATGGTTATGGGAAATACAGCAAATACGGAAAATATTACAATAAAAAGTAGTTATTGACTAAATCCATGGCTCACTCTTGAATGGATTCAAGCGGGTTAAAAATTTGATATTGCATGTTTTAAACCTGTTTTTTTTGAAAAAGCTATATAAAACAACTTATTATGCTGCATATTCCATGTAAGCCACAGGGCGGAGCTGTGTAAAAAGGGGCATTAAGGGAAGGTCGCCTGTAACCATCATTCAGGAGAAACGTACGATGAATAGCAGAAAATTTTTTTTTCAATTTTGCCTGGGAGTGCTTCTGTCTTTTTGTGTTGTGCAATCGAGCTTTGGACTTGAAAAACTTGCCACACCCGAAAAGAAAAAAACTTCCCGGGTGGATGAAAAGGTATATCGAATCGGAAGCGGTGATCTTCTCGATATCATCACCTGGAAAGAACCGGATTTTTCCCGTGAAGATGTTCTTGTCAGAATAGACGGAAAAATTTCATTTCCTTTGCTGGATGATATTCAGGCAATGGGCCGAACACCCATCGAACTGAAAAAAGAGATCGAGAAAGGTCTGAAAAGATATGTCGAGGCGCCTGTCGTAACGGTTGTGATCAAAAACCCCGGGAGTCAGAAATTTTATATTCTTGGAGAGGTTATGCAAACCGGTGAATACAACCTTTATAAAAATCTGACAATATTGCAGGCTTTCGCGATTGCCGGAGGGTTTACGGAATGGGCTTCGAAAGACGAGATCATCCTGTTTCGCAATGAAGGGGGCCGGGAAAGCATCATCCGGGTTGATTATAAGAACATGATCAAAGGTAAAGGCGAGGGGTTTAGGCAAAATATTCAACTGCGGGTGAATGATACGATCATTGTCCCGTGATCCCTGGGTTTCCCGTGCGGGGCTTAAAGACATTTTCGCGCGGAGACGCTGAGGCGCTGAGTTTTCCCTGCGGGGCTTAAAAGCATTTTCACGCAGAGACGCTAAGTTTCCATGCGGGAGTTTGAAAGCATTTTCGCGCAGAGACGCAGAGGCGCTGAGTTTCCCTGCGGGGCTTAAAAGCATTTTCACGCAGAGACGCTAAGTTTCCATGCGGGAGTTTAAAAGCATTTTCGCGTAGAGACGCAGAGACGCTAAGTTTTCCCTGCGGGGCTTAAAGACATTTTCGCGCGGAGACGCTAAGTTTCCATGCGGGAGTTTAAAAGCATTTTCGCGCGGAGACGCAGAGGCGCTGAGTTTTTCGTTTTTTTTTGTGTGCGTTGTGTGATATTTTAATTGAATACAAGAGTGTCAACTTTTTGGATCTGAAAATGAAATTGGGTAATTCAATATTTTTGAAACCACTAACGGTAATACGGCATCACTGTTTTTGCATAGCCATCTGCTTGATTCTTCTGTCGGCATCTTCCGCAACCGCCTACATCGGAACATTTACACCCAGGCTCACCCTCGGAACGGAATATACGGATAATGTCTTTCAGGAAAAAGAAAACAAAGAGGATGATTTCATATATTCCTTCTCTCCGGGTTTTTCTTTTGAACTCATCGGGAAGAGGAGTGATGCCTCACTATCCTATTCTCCATCATACCGGATGTATTCAGATCATCAGGAGCGAAGCTTCTGGCGTCACAGCGCGTTATTGTTGGGAAAGATCGGGCTTGATAAGAATACAACCCTGAATTTTCAGGATTCCTTTTTACGAACCGAGGACAGGCTTCAGTTAGGAAACGAGGGTGAGCTGCAGAAGGAAATTTTCGCTGCTTTAAATAATCAGGAGCCATACAATCAGAATAGAGCTGGAATCTGGCTGACCCATCAGTTCGGTCGGAATGATTCTGTTTTCGTGCGATATGATTACAACTTTCTGAAGAACAGTGATTCCGATATTAAGAATGATGATCCCGGTGTTGTCGGAAATCAAAATTTTGAAGACAATTCAAGCCATTCTCCCTCATTCGGCCTGACCTACTGGATGGTGCCCGGGCAATGGGGAATGGAAACCGGCGGCAGTTACACCAGGGGGCAATATGACGAGATATCCGGCACACAACGTTCAGATGACTTTCACAGTGTTAAAGGAAATATCAGCCTGATCAGGCAGTTCAACCGCCATTTAAACGGGTTTGTGAAATATGCGCATACGGCAATGAGTTATGACGCCGACACCGGTACAACAAAAACGACAGATTATCAGGTTTTCAATCCTTCCCTCGGGATCAACTACACGTTTTCGGATGAGGGTTTTCTGATGCTGGGTTTCGGTTATTTTTTCCAGGTTTTCGACGAGAGTGAAGATGGATTCGGGGAGAGTGATGATGAATCCGGGTTTGTAGCCGAGATCGATCTAACCAAAACATGGGCGCTTCGTCGAACCTCCATTAATGTAAACGCTTCAAGTGGATATCGGGAATCAAATCTGGATGCCGAGAATTTGGGATTTATGCTGTTTTATCAGGGCGGGTTCAGGGTGGGATATGCTTTTTTGAAGGATCTTTCAGGTGATATAACCAGTTCCTATCAGCTTAATGATTATATTAACTTCGATCGAGAAGACACGGTTTTCATCGCGGGCCTGGGTCTTACTTATCAGGTTACCCAATGGGTTTCTTCAAGGGCAGCGTATCGCTTCCGATCCTTGAAATCAACAGAGATCCGGAATGAATTTAATGAAAATCAGGTTTTTTTCAGCATCACGATCATGCCTCCGAGGCCGTATCGAATACTCCCATGATTCTTCCTGAAGGGATAGCCGTATTATTTACAAAATGGGATAAAAAACTTTCGAACGAGACTTTTGAAAACCACCTTAAAAATTTACCTGAAAAACTTCAGGAAAGAATATGCCGTTTTCACAGATGGCAGGACAGGCAGGCCGGTCTGTATGGCAAACTGCTGCTGAGAAAAGCATTGACAGGCTGCGGCTGCAGCGATGCTTGCCTTGAAAATCTCAAGTTCACAAGGTTTGGAAGACCTTTTATGGATCATGATATTGATATCAATCTCTCCCATTCAGGAGAAATTGCAGTCTGCGCGGTATCAAAAAACGGAAGAGTCGGTATCGATATTGAAAAAATCAAACCCGTTGAATTGTCCGGATTCAAAAAATACATCCTGCCTGAAGTGTGGAAAGAGATTGATCGGTCGGATGAAAAAGAAAACTTGTTTTATGATTACTGGACAATGGTAGAGTCATCACTGAAAGCGGACGGAAGGGGATTTTCCCTGCCGATAGAAGAAATGGCTGTGAACGGAAATGCCGTCACGCTCTGCGGAAAAAACTGGTATATCACCAGGCTTGATATTGGTGAGGGATACCGCTGCTGCCTGGCTTCTTCGCGAAATGAACCGGAATTGTCTGTTTCTGAAATCAGATTTTAACTTGAAAACCCCGGATTAACTCTGCGTGAGAATATTTTTTAAGCTCTCGCAGGGAAACTCAGCGTCTCAGCGTCTCTGCGCGAAAATGCTTTTAAGCCCCGCAGGGAAAACTTAGCGCCTCTGCGACTCAGCGCGAAAATGTTTTTAAGCCCCGCAGGGAAAACTTAACGCCTCTGCGTCTCTGCGTGAGAATATTTTTTAAGCCTCGCAGGGAAAACTCAGCGTCTCAGCGTCTCTGCGCGAAAATGTTTTTTAAACCTCCCGCAGAGAGGCCCTGGCGACTTTGAGAAAAATCAATTTTTACGGGTTTATCGAATTTGAACCCGTGCTGGAGGGTGGATGAACATTCCTTTTCTTAACTTAAAGATTCAATACGAGCAGATCAAACAGGAAGTCCTTCCCATGCTCACGGAAGCAATGGAGAATGCGGCCTTTATCGGAGGGCCTCAGGTCATGGGTTTTGAATCCGAGTTCGCCGAGTTTTGTGAGAGCAGGCACTGTGTTGGTGTGAATTCCGGAACGGACGCCCTTCGATTTGCTCTCATGGCCGCCGGAGTAGGGCCGGATGATGAAGTGATAACCGTTCCGAATACATTTATCGCGACAACCGAAGCGATTTCACAGGTCGGCGCAATTCCCGTTTTTGTCGATATCCGCCATGATACCTACAATATAGACGTGACAAAAATCGCGGAAAAAATCACCCGGAAGACAAAGGCAGTCATTCCAGTTCATTTATACGGCCAGGTGGCTGATATGGACCCCCTGCTGGAAATTTCCGGACAAAACAATATCGTCGTTATCGAAGATGCCTGCCAGGCACATGGCGCCTTGTACAGAAATAAAAAAGCAGGATCTTCGGGCATTGCGGGATGTTTCAGTTTTTATCCGGGCAAGAACCTTGGCGCGTTTGGAGAAGGGGGCGCCGTCGTTACGCAGGATGAAACGATAGCCCGGACAATCCAGATGATCAGAGATCACGGGCAGGCGAAAAAATACTTCCATGATATGGAAGGATACAACGGCCGTCTGGACGCCATTCAGGCAGGAGTACTTCGGATCAAGTTGAAAAGGCTTAAAGAATGGAACCATGCAAGAAGAAAAAATGCCGCATATTACAATGAACTGCTTTCCGATGTGCCGGCTGTGACCACTCCGTTTGAACCCGGGTTTGCTGAATCCGTCTATCATCTTTATGTAATCCTGGTGGATGACCGCGACAGTCTTCAGGATTTTTTAAGCCGAAAGGGAGTTGCAACCGGTCTGCATTATCCTCTTCCACTGCATCTGCAGAAGGCATATGCACATCTTGGATACAAAGAGGGCTCATTTCCTGTCACGGAAGAAGTTTCGAAACGTCTTCTTTCTCTTCCGATGTTTCCGGAACTGGAGAAAACGCAGATTGAATATGTTGTATCGTCAATAAAAGAGTTTTTAAAGAAGTAACAATGACGAATCCCATAAAAACTAAATTTTTTCGCAAAGACTCCAAGTTCTCCCTTCGGGGCTTAAAAACATTTTCGCGCAGAGACGCAGAGGCGCTAAGTTTCCCTGCGGCTTTGTGTGATATTTTGACTTCATACGAGACTTTCAACAATAAATGAACAGGGCATGGATATAGAAAAATTTTTAATTTAGAGCGGACAAAAAGAAAGGATATCTCATGATTAAAATCGGCCTGATCGGGTATGGCTACTGGGGACCGAATCTTGCGAGAAATTTCAACGGCAACAGCGAACTGGAGCTTGCCTCGATATGTGATTTTTCAGCAGATCGGCTTGAAGCCGCGAGCAAACTTTATCCGGATGTGAATCTGGTTACGGATATTGAAGAATTTTTCAAGGATACTTCCCTGGATGCAATCGCCATTGCCACCCCGGTATCGACTCATTTTGAACTGACTCAGAAAGCGCTTTTAAACGACAAGCATGTCTGGCTTGAAAAACCGATGACCGAAACGGTGGAGCAGGGCCAAAAACTGATCGAACTGGCTGAGAAAAAAGGAAAAGTTCTTATTATCGATCAGACATTTGTTTATACCGGAGCGGTTCGCAAAATCAAAAAAATTATCGACGACGGAGAACTGGGTGAACTGATATACTTCGATTCCATGCGCGTGAACCTCGGTCTTTTTCAACAGGATGTAAACGTCATCTGGGATCTGGCGCCTCATGATATCTCCATTATGGACTATGTCATGCCGATGAAGAAATATATGGTTTCCGCCACCGGATCTTATTTTTACGGAGACAAAATTATCCCCAAAGCCGTATTGACCATTTATATGGAAAACAATATTCTGGCGCACATCAATGTGAGCTGGCTCTCGCCGGTGAAGATTCGTCAGACCCTTATCGGCGGGAATTCCAAGATGATTCTTTATGATGACAATCATCCAAGTGAAAAAGTTAAAATCTACGACAAGGGCGTGGAGATGATCTCAACCAAAGAGGACCTGTATCATATGAAGATTCAATACCGGGTCGGCGATATTTATTCTCCCAAGGTGGAGACGTTTGAAGCACTTGCTTTTGAAACAAAACACTTTGTCGAATGCATTCAAAATGGCACGGAGCCGGAAACCGGAGGGAAATTAGGCCTTGAGGTGGTTAAAATACTGGAAGCATCCAAAAAATCGCTGGCCCAGAATGGTGCTCCCATAAAAATTGGATAAAAAATTGGAACACCAGGCTGATAACGCTCAGAGTTCTAATATGATAAGAGGCCTTTTGAAAAATGTACAATTTTGTTCAGGTTCAAGGCGGACGAAAATTTCAACCACAGGAATACATGGAGTATTTTGAGGATAGGAATTTGAGTCTAACACAGAAATGGAGCAAAAGGGGATATTTTGCAAAGGTCTTGAGAAGGGAATATGGAAAATAAAAAAATAGCCCCGGATGTCGTTCTCGGGGAAAATGTAATGCTGAATGATTTTATCAATCTTTATGGGTGCCGGATTGGAGATGATACAAAGATCGGCCCTTTTGTTGAAGTACAGAAAAATGCCGCGATTGGGAAGAGATGCAAAATCTCAAGCCACACATTCATATGCGAAGGCGTTACGATCGAAGATGAGGTTTTTATCGGCCATGGCGTAATGTTTATCAACGACAGGTTTCCCTGCGCTGTCACGGAATCCGGGAGCCTGCAGACCGAGCAGGACTGGGAAGTCATTGAGACAACGGTTAAAAAAGGTGCTTCCGTTGGTTCCAACGCTACTATTTTATGCGGAATAACGGTTGGCCGCGGTTCATTGGTCGGAGCCGGAAGCGTTGTCGTGCATGATGTTCCCGACAATACGGTCGTGGCCGGCAATCCCGCAAGAATAATCAGAAAGCTGGAGTAGTATTAGCCCATAATACCTTTTTTTTCTTGCGAGGGTAACAGCCGGAGAACTTTGAAAAATCGTTTAAATTCAAAGCCTTATGATTTACAGAAAATTTAAAAATATGTTATAGAAGAACTTAAAAAGTGGAATAGTGATTTTAAATGATTTATTCAAAGTGCAAAAGTCTCGGTTTATAAGAGACTCAGGAAATATATAAATGGCTTTATCAGAAGATCAAGTAGATGAGATTATAAAAGGTTTCATCGCAAGACTCAGTCAGGAGATCCCAGTCAAGGAAATTATATTGTTTGGTTCATATGCGTATGGCAACCCTAAAGAATACTCTGATATAGATTTGGCAGTGATTTCAGATTGGTTTGAAGGCA
>JAWOIJ010000023.1:0-14675 GCA_046484745.1 Desulfobacterales bacterium
TGATAAGAGAATATTATTGTGATAGCATACCCAAAAAAAGATTTAACATTCATCTCAGATTTTAACAGTCCTTTTCTAACCTATTACGCCTGTTTTAATTCTATTTTATCGGTGTTCTGAATTAAACGGGTTTGCTGTTTTATGGCTATTGTATTTGAGGATGTTACACTACATAGTTATATATAATTACATATAATACTATATAATTATTACTAAATTACACGCGGTGGCAGATTGTAAAACGGATGAACAGCGGAATTACAAAACCGATACAGGGTGCCCGGAACAAACACTCCCTTTTTTTGAAATGTAATTTTTGCCAATGATACTTTAGATGACGTATTTATATGAGTGACGATGATTTGGAAAACAGACGGCTTTTTAGACGGCTTTTAATGGCTCTAAACGGTTCTAAAAGAATTTAAAAATAGGTGGAATGCGCTTAAATACCAGCATGTTGGTTCTCTCACGCCGGAAACCCGGGTTCGATTCCCGGTGGGATCACCAAGCGAACATAAAATGCCACGGATTACGGTGGCATTTTGTATGTTGACCCCCTTTATTTGGCCCAAGCCAATTCAACATGTTGTATGCTCATATTCCTTGACACACAACCGCCCTGCACATATACTCGGTTTCCGGAAAAGCAATCTCTTTTCCCCGGCAGAACACATTCAGACTCACGGTTTACAGGCAGGCATCAATGCGATTCAAAAGATTCAACTATTACAGCCTCAGTCAATTCGGCATGTTCCTGCTTTGCTCGATCATCCCCTCCACGGTCTGGGCATTCAGTTTCATGATCAGTGAACCCCAGATTAATGGAATGCTGGCGCTGACCTTTCCTTATCAAACCCATATGGGCAACAGTCACATCAGCCTGACCGACCCCAGGCCATATTTCTACGAGGCGTCTCAGGAAATCGGCATTGCGTTGAACATCTCCCTTAAAGATCAAATCAGCGGCCAAACCGCAAAAGCTGTAACAATGGTGCGCGGGGGCATTCACTTTGACAATCAGCAGCAGCAGCTTCAACTGGTTAAACCAAAAATCGCCCGTCTTGACTGGGTGAAACCGTCAGCCGGCGTTGACCAGGGCCTGGTTAAACAGGTAACCCAGCTCGTTGGGCAGGAGTTGCCCATTATCGTACTGCTGGATATAAAACAGCTGACCGGTAACAAATTAACGCCGACATTAAGTGACATCAAGATCAAAAAACAGGGTATCGAAGTCAGTTTTTGACCCAGAGCCAGCTGCTTGCTTTCATTACGGACGCTTCTGGTTGAGAATACCGGTCCAAATTTTGTGTGGGCACTGCCCGGTTCCAGCAACATCTCTTTTTTTCTTTTTGAAAATACGATATTTATCAGCGGGCGTGTTTTGAATCTTCCCTTGCGAAAATCCCGTCAGGGAAACGGCATCGATCCTGTTTTACCTTCGGATCAAGAGGCCCCTTTTTTAGAAACTATTTTACATGATTAGAAAAATCGGGCATGATAGAACTTAATTCGATCAAAGTGACGGGCGTGAAAGAGGAGGCGGAAATGGTTTATAGCAGATCTTTCCGGCTCGTTTTTTTTAACGGTAACAGACCGATAACAAGAAGATGATGGACGAAATTCTATATCAGTTTGAACGCAAACCCTCGGAACAGATTTCCCGATTTCTGTTTGACAAGAGAGACGATGAGCTGATTCGAATCGTGAATGATGTGTGCGCCAGGGGTTGTGATCTGGATTATGTGCGTTGCCAGTATTACGGCTATTTTCATCCGCATGGCATCAAGGAGATGGCGGAATCCAGGAGTCTGCGGATCGCCTATGCCATGGCCCACCTCCTTACCTCTTTTGAGGTCGGCGGCATGGATGAACGGTTGAGTGCGCTCCGGTTTCTTCGCGAAGAAGCGCTTGAAACCGCAGAAGGATCGCTCCCCAAAAATACCGCGCGGGCATTGATGCAGATTATGAAAGAAGTGGTCCGGGCAAGAGGGAACCAGCGCCGGCAGTTAAAACTGGCTCATAACTTTCGAATTACCGCAGCAGGAAAGCCAAGGGTTGTAAGAAACCAGCTTAAAAGATACCATTTACTTGAAATGCCGGAAGAATGGAATCAGATCTCTTTTGATGACCATGTTCATGATGCCAATACAAAAGGAAGAAAATCATCCACCCATTTGATCATGGATGCCTGGATAAAGGGCATCAGGCGCTTGAGGATCGTCCATTATAATTATATTGAGCCGCGTTTTGCGGCAGAGCTCCTTGAAGCTGCCGAAATCATGGATATCGATATCCGGATCGGGATTGAATATACGGTGCGGTACAGAAAAAAATATATCAACCTGGTCTGGGTTCCAAGGGGTTTTGCAGACGCGCAGGCGTTCCTCTGTTTTCTGGAAGAACCTGCGGTAAAAGAACTGATGGATCAGGGCCGTCAGGTATCGGTTTATCAGCAGAAACATGTTATGGCGCTTTTCAGGGCTTTTAATGAAAAGCACCTGGAACACTTGAGAACAACCTGCGGGATAGATCTGGACCCTCTTATTGAAAGCGATTTCATCCGTTTTGTGGGTATCGGTCAGAAATCCACCCTGCACCTTGAAGCATTTCTTCATAAAAAAATAAAGGATGTTCTTGTCCGTAAAGCAGAAGCATTCCAGTCGGTTTATGAGAGTTCTGATGCGGCAGAAAAAGAACGAATCGAACAATGGTTTCAGGAGATGAACGATCTGGATATTGAGCGGCTTGCAGCAGATTATTTTTCTCTTGCCACGAATCCGGATATACCTGATCCGGCAATACCCCGGGATGATGAGGATGTGCCTTATCTCCTGACGCTCTCAGCTCCGGAATTGCTGACCCGACTCTCAAAACTTCAGTCCGGACACAGGATTACCCTGAATCTTACCAATCTTGTCGTTGAAGAAGTTCTGGAGCTGCTTTACGATTGCAATGGCATGATATCAAGACTGGAACTGTTGAATCTCAAAGACTGGACGGCTGGGAAAGCGGATCATATACCGGCGATCAGCAAGCTTCAGGAGGGCATTAACGAGCAGAATCCCATTGCCTTGAAGCATCTGATTCTCGATATCATCCAGAAGGTCGAAAAGAAAAAGCTCCCGGACCGGGAAGAAAGAATTGAAAAGCTATATACCATCCTGCATGATATTATTTCGCTTCAGATCCTTTATAAGGGAAAGTTTTTAAAGGCAAGGATCGGAAGTGATTCCACAGGACGTTTTCGGGGCTCTCACGGAATGGGGCTGGCGGTTGTTGACACGCTTGGCAGGCGGGCGGTGAAACAGATCAGGAAAATGGCCGGATCGAGTTTCCCGAAGCTTTCTATCCGCATAGCCGTATACAAACGATTCACCCTGCTGCCCAGAGAAAACATCGCAAGATCTTATAAGGCGTTTCAACGGCTGGCCGAATCACTGGGAAATCCCATAATCGGCCATACCCTGAAAGTGGATTGGGCTCTTCAGGAAGATGTGGCGCGGATGACGAAAAATGGAAACGTTATCGCTCTGGGGGGGATTCAAAAACGCACTTCCAATGATTTGATTTTGCAGCACAGGCGGATGAAAAGGAAGTATAAAAAAATTCCCTGGGCATATTTTGATTCTCATTTGAGAAATGTACTGAAGGTTATCATGGGTTTTGTGCCGGCCTTTTTAACGTTTGCCCTTACCAAGGACTGGTGGCTGCTTTCCTATTTCGGGGCATTTATCTGGTTCGGTATTACAGGCTTCCGGAATATTCTTCAATCCATATTAGGCGGAGGTGGTTTCAGACGGTCCCCGCTTTTACGGTGGAACGCGTATGTCAGCTGGGACCGGATTGCAGACTCCCTTCTGTATACCGGATTTTCCGTCCCGTTGCTGGAATATTTTGTGAAGATGTGGCTGCTGGAAGAGATATGCGGGATAACCACAACAACCAATCCGGTGTTGCTCTATGCAATCATGGCGCTTGTAAACGGCATTTACCTGTCAAGCCACAATGCGTTCCGGGGGTTGCCCAAAGGGGCGATTTTCGGCAATTTTTTTAGAAGTATTTTATCCATCCCCATTGCGGTTTTGCTGAACTCAATGATCGGTGGAGTCCTTACCATGGCGGCTGTGCCTGATGTGAACGCCGTCCTTCAGAAATGGGCGGCCATCATCTCAAAGACAGCGTCGGATATCATGGCCGGTGTGATCGAGGGGACAGTTGACCGGCATAAAAATATTCATACCCGGTTCCGGGAGTATCGGAAAAAATTGTCCGATTTAATCAGTGTTTATGCGCAGCTTGAGCTGTTGTTTCCAGAGAAGCGGACGCTCGAAATTTTCGAACAGCCCCAGAAAATTCAAAAGAAAACAAACATGGAGGTTCAGGATCTTGAGAAGATCATCTGCATTCATGCACTGGATTTTCTGTATTTCTGGATGTACCAGCCAAGGGCCGCAAGCGCGTTAAGGCGTCTTCTGCACGATATTACGGAAGAAGAACGCCATATTTTCGTATCTTCCCAGTTTACCCTGCAAAGACAGAAGGAGATCAGCCAGATGTTCATCGATGGCGTTCTGGGTCCGGATTTTGCCAGGGCGCTCTCCTTTTTTCTGTCTCACAGCGAACAGTATCTGAAAGAAATCAAAAGATTTGCCTGAATGAACTGAGACAGACAAGCCGGTATTGGCCGGGATGGATGGTCTCGTCGTTACATGTTTCGCAAAGGCCGATTTTTTTATGAGTGGGCCGTCTCCCAGCGTTTGTCCAGAAAATAGAGAATGGGCACCGTCATGCGCGAAAACAGCAATGAAGCGACTTCGCCGGCCATGAGGGATATGGCCAGTCCCTGGAAAATGGGGTCGAACAGGATGACGGAGGCGCCCACGACCACTGCCGCGGCTGTCAGCATCATGGGTCTGAAGCGGATCGCGCCCGCATCAATGACAGCCTGGTCCAGGGGTGCGCCTTCTTTGAGGCGCAATTCAATAAAATCCACAAGAATGATGGAATTCCGCACCACGATGCCAGCGCCGGCGATGAATCCGATCATGGAAGTTGCGGTAAAAAACGCGCCCATGGCCCAATGGGCCGGCAGAATGCCGATCAGGGAGAAAGGGATGGCTGCCATGATGACTAAAGGCGTGGAAAAGGACTGAAACCAGCCCACAACGAGAACGAAAATCAATACCAGCACAACGGCAAAGGCGATGCCCAGATCCCGGAACACTTCATAGGTGATATGCCACTCCCCGTCCCATTTCATTGAAAAACGCTGCTCGCTTTCGGGCAGGGCCGCTGTATGCTGCTCAATGCGGTATCCTTCCGGCAGCTGGAGGGAATCGATTTTTTTTCGCATTTCCAGGATGGCGTAAACAGGGCTTTCCTTGGCACCGGCCACGTCGCCGATGACATATACCACAGGCATCAAATTTTTATGATAGATACTCCGGTCCATTGGCGTTTTCTTGACGCTCACAAGAGCGGAAAGGGGAACGAGGCTTCCGTTTGCCGCGTTGATTTTCATAGCTTGAATGCGATTGATATCGGATCGCATGGCAAGAGGAGGCTGCAGGACGATATCGACATCCTCTTTTTCCAATGATTGATGCAGCAGCCCGGCTGGTTTGCCTGACAGCGCGGTATGCAGGGTCTGGGTAATCTGGGCCACGTTGATCCCGTGCAGAGCGGCTTTTTCCTGATCCACATCGATCTGATACCGGGTTTGTTCTTCTTCCATGATCCAGTCAACGTCCACGACGCCTTCGGTTTCTTCGAATATTCTCCGGATTTCAAGGGCGATTTCCCGCTGTCGTTCATAATTCGGCCCGTAAATTTCCGCTACCAGTGTGGATAAAACCGGCGGACCAGGAGGAACTTCCGCCACTTTAACACGGGCGCCGTGCTTTCCGGCAATGGCTTCAAGGGGCGGCCGAACGCGTTTGGCGATATCGTGGCTTTGCTGCTTGCGACGGCCCTTGCCGGCCAGATTGACCTGAATATCGGCCATATGGGGGGATTGCCGCAGATAGTAATGACGGACCAGACCGTTGAAATTAAAGGGGCCGGAGGTGCCCACATGGATCTGGTAGTTGACCACCTCGTTGACCGTTTGGAGGTATTCCCCCATTTCAAACGCGGCCGCCGCCGTGTTTTCCAGGGTGGCATACTCGGGCATGTCCAGGATCACCTGAAATTCGCTTTTGTTGTCAAAGGGAAGCATTTTGACTTTGACCCATCCAACGGCCACCATGCCGCATGCGAAAAGCAGCAGCAGCGCGGTGCCTGACAGGAAGGACCATCGCCAGACCGGATGATGGATGAGGTGGTTCATGGCCCAGCGATACAATTGAGTGGCCCGGCTTTCCGTGCCATGATCATGGTTATGGGGTACCGCCGCCGACTGTTTCAACAGCCGCCATGCAGCCCACGGTGTAACGATGAAGGCGACGATCAGCGAGAAAATCATGGCCGCCGAGGCGCCTACGGGAATTGGCCGCATGTAGGGCCCCATCAGACCGCCGACAAAGGCCATGGGTAGAATGGCGGCTATGACCGTAAGCGTTGCCAGAATCGTTGGATTGCCTACTTCGTCTACCGCTTCGATGGCAACCTCGGCCCTGGATCGGTTTTCATTGCCGGGCAGCCGGTAATGGCGGACGATGTTTTCAACAACCACGATAGCATCGTCCACGAGTATGCCGATGGAAAAGATGAGGGCAAAAAGGGTAATCCGGTTCAGGGTATAACCGTACAGGTAAAAGGTCGCCATGGTGAAGGCCAGGGTCACCGGGATGGCAAAGGCCACGACACCGGATTCCCGATGTCCCAGCGTAAACCAGATCAGGATGGTGACAGACACGATGGCGATCATCATGTGAAACAGGAGTTCATCGCTTTTTTCTTTGGCGGTTTCGCCGTAATGACGTGTAATCGTCACATGGATGTCGTCCGGGATCAGGACTCCTTTCATGCGATTAACGCGTTCGAGAACTTCTTCCGCCACGCTGATGGCATTGGTCCCCTTACGTTTAGCGAGGGTCAGGGTGACGGCCGGATAGGGTGGGGCCCCGGATGTGCTGCTGGAATTGATTGCTTCTTCCGAAGCCGGTCCGGTGCCGTAATAGACATACTGTTCCGGTGACGGCGGTCCATCTTTGATTTCCGCCACATCCCGTAAATAGACGGGATTCCCCTGGTGGGCTGCCACCACGACACTTTTGACATCATCCAGGGTCTTCAGAAAATTGCCGGTGTGAATGATGATCTGCCCTTCGGAAGACGGGAAAGTTCCGGCATCGGCGGCCTGGTTGGCGGCAAATACCAGTTGGCTGACGCGTTCCGCATCCAGCCCGTAAGCTGCCAGTCGGGTCGGGTCAAGCTGCACTTCAACCCGTCGGCTTTCGCCGCCGATCAGGGTGGTGATCGATGCATTGGGTTCCTGCTTGAGACGCTCTTCCACTTCTGCCGCAACGCGTCTCACCAGATACGGTTCCACTGTTTTACTCCAGAAGGTCAGCGCCAGGATGGGAACATCGTCGATATAGCGCGGTTTTATGAGCGGGGGTGTAATGCAGCAGGGTATCCGGTCCATATTGGCCATCAGTTTTGATTGGAGCCGGACAATGGATTCCTCTTCGTTCTGCCCCACCAGAAATCGCACGATCGCCATGGACATGCCGGGCGCGGAAGTGGAGTATACATATTCGACACCCGGTATTTCCCACAGCAGTTTTTCCATGGGGCGGGTGACCCGCTGTTCGACTTCCGTGGCATCTGAGCCGGGCATGCTGACGAAAATATCGATCATGGGAACAATAATCTGCGGTTCCTCTTCGCGGGGCAGGGCAACTACGGCAGCAAGACCCAAGATGACCGAAGCGATAATGATCAGGGGGGTCAGCTTGGAATCAATGAAAAATTGGGCGATTTTGCCGGCAGGACCGTATTTTTGGCTCATGTTGACCACTCCACCCGGGATCCGTTCTTCAGTTGCGGCGGCGGGGAAACAACGATCCGTGTTTGGTCCGGAATGCCTGAAATCACTTCAACCTGATCACCGGCCGGGCTGCCGGTCCGAATCAGGCGGAAGCGTGCCGTCTTATCGGGATCTACGATAAAGACCCCCGTCAACTGCCCCTGACGGACAAGGGCTGTTTGGGGGATGCGAATCATTTTTTTCTTGCTTACCGGCAGTGCCACCCGTGCGAACATGCCCGAGCGGATTCGTTCGTCCTGAGGAATGAGCACCTGTACCATAAAGGTTCGGCTGATTTGATCGGCAGTGGGAACGACGAGGAAAACAGCACCTTGAATGGGGGTGTCGCCAACGGCGGGAATCCGCACATCCACGGCTTGTTCCACCTGAATGGATTGGATATAGGCTTCCGGTATGACCATGTCCACTCGATAAGCGCCTATCCCTTCGATGGTCAGCAGCGGCGTGCCCGGCGAGGCCAGATCGCCCACATCCACCATTTTTGCCATCACCTTGCCGTCAAAAGGGGCCATGATACGGGCGTCCTTTTTTGCCACCAGCGTCTCATCCACGGCGGCCTGGGCCTGCCTGATGCGGTGTCCCGAAGCTTCCACCATGGACTGGGCTTGGGCCAGAGATGCCTGCGCCTGCTTATACTGCGCTTCGATGCTTTCAAAATTCTGATGCGTGATCGCTTCGCCTTCAAGCATTTTTTTCCCGCGGTTATAAGCCAGCCGTGCCTGTTCCGCACCGGCCCCTGCTGCTTTCAGAGCGGAAACTGCGGCCGCTTCGGTTTTTTTGGCTTCACCCAGCGCTGCTTCGACCTGTTTCAACTGCGCATTCACTTGACGGGCGTCCATGAGGACCAGAACATCTCCCTTTTTGACGATGTCGCCTTCTTTTACCTTCATGTCCATTACGGCACCCATGAGTTTGCTGGAAATGGTGGCCGCAACCTGGGCCTTGACACTTCCGACAGCCTCATACAAAACCGGATGCTCCTCCAGCACCACGGTCATGACGCGAACGGAAATCGCGGGTCCTGTCTTCGGATCGGTGTTTCCCGGCGAAATCTTCTCGCCGCAACAGATAAAAATCGCGCTGATAAACATGAAGGCTGCCGCCAGGTAGTGAGTGCGTCGCATAGGCCGGTTCCTTTACGGTTGATAAAAAAAAGTGGAGAGTCGAGTTTTCTGGTGGTCGAGTATATATATTGGACGCTTTTGTGTCAAGAATTTCGTGAATACAACAGGTTGACCTGTCCTGAACTCCGATTCCGGGCAGCCAGTGCCTGTCGAATTCCATATCATTCACCGGCATGCCCGACTTAACATTATCGTTTTTCAGCCTAAAATTTTTCTCGACCCCAAAAACGTTTTCCGGTGTGATACGCATCTTCAGGAATGTTTTTCCGTAAGTCGGTCCGACCTTGATCGGATAAAGAGAAATTTTGTGATCAAGCTATTTCTTCACCTTTTCAAGCCGTTCCTGTTTTCAGACCGCCGCTTTTTTTTAAAATCCGGAGGAATCGCCTGGAAGGTTATCAGAATGAGCGCAAAGAAAAGAAGATACATGACCATAAAGGTGCCTTCACTGAAATCATAAAACATGATTTTTTGTATCCATTCCTGGATAAAACCGGTTTCATATTTCTGATCTTCTCCTCCTTGTATTCTTAAATTGTTTTCCCATTCGGTGAGAGGGCAGATGATACCCAGCAGGCTTTCACAGAGAACGATCCCCATAATGAGTGCATGGCTGATTCGGAATTTCGCGTTTCTCACAAATTGCCATTTTGCGAAATATCCGATCCATATGAAGATAAAGCCAAGGACAACAAAGCTGACAAGGGCGAAATGTACCAGTAAAATTCCGTCTGCCAGAAGCAGATATCGATTGTATGTCTGATTCATATGGATCCTGTTCTTTCATGCCATGCCTTATTTTTTGAGGGGAAGTCCTTTTTGATAACACCGGATCGGAAGGTGGTACAGGATTGCGGCAAGGCATCGGTTGCAGGAGATGCAGGAAACCGCATTCACTTTATTCTGCCTGAATTTTTTGACGATGTCCGGCTCCCGGATAAAGGGTCTTGACATAGAAATAAAATCTGATTTCTTTTTGGCGATTATTTCTTCCATGTGGTTCCGTTTCCGAATTCCCCCCACTACCGCCAGCGGTATTTTCCCTAACACGGGTTTGATCACTTTCGCGGCTTCCAGATTATAGCCCTCCTGAAGGTCGTACTTCCCCGCCCAGCTTTTCAGCATCGCCTTGATGAACGGTTTTTTCCACCAGGGGAAGCTTCCAGCCATTTCTTCAACCGGAATATCACCCCTGCATTCATGAAATGGCGCAAAATCGACACTTCCGCAGCTCACTTCCACCAGATCAATGTTGAGATCAGCAAGCCATTTTGCATACGTTGCCGCCAGGCTGGGAACAACTCCTTTCCGGGGTGTAAAATCATTGCTGTTCAGTTTGACAAGAACCGGCATCTTTTCCGGCAGCGTGCTTCGGACCTCAGCCGCCACTTCTTTTAAAAACCGGAATCGATTTTCATCTGAACCGCCCCAGTCATCTTTTCGATCATTATAAAAGGGAGAAAGAAACTGGTTGATCAGGTAGCCATGTGCGGCGTGAAGCTGAACACCATCTGCTCCCGCTTCTGCCGCGCGTCCGGCTGCATTTCCAAAATCCCTGATGGTTTGACGGATTTCATCTTCCTTCATTTCCAAAGGCCTTGTAAAATCGACGGGGTTTCTCCATTTGGCGGACGGCCCTTTTGGTTTGCGGCCGATCAGCTCTTTTGTGGTCTGCCGTCCGGAATGGGCAAGCTGGAAAACAATTTTACCGCCATGCTCGTGAACGGCATCCACAACCTTCTTTAAACCGGGAATCATTTCGTCGGAATGGATGCCGGTCTGATATTTCAATGCCTGTCCATGCGGATGGATGAACAGATATCCGGGTATAATAAGTCCTGCCTCTCCTTTGGCGATCCGGGCATATCTTTTTATGATCGCATCCCGGACTTTACCATCTTCCGCAGCCATTCCTTCATATGTTGCAGAATGGATAAAACGGTTTTTGATTTCCAGATTTCCGATTTTTGTCGGTGAAAACAGCAGTGACATCGCAATCTCCTGTATAGAAACCGATCATTCATTTTGATGAATGAGCTTCATGCCCGGGTAAGGGACGTTGAAGCAGGGAACTTCTTCTCCCTCCAGGCTTCCGATAAAGGCCGTCCTTCTGTCTTCCCCTCCAAAGCAGATATTTGTCGGGCGTTTTAAAACGATGGCTTCGGGGTCCTCCACTGCGATTGTGAGCTCTCCTTGAGGGGTAATATAGCCCACGGCGTTTTGCATGGGAAAGGTCACCCACAGGTTTCCGGCTTCGTCAAACGCGATCCCGTCCGGGAAGCCGAGGCGGCCTAAAAATTCCGGGCCATAGACTTCCCGGTCATGTAAGGAGCCGTCAGCGGCTATTTTGAAGCGCAGTATATCCCGCTTCATGGTTTCCGCGACATACAGATATTCTTCCCCATGATCCAGGGTGATTCCGTTTGCGAAAAAGATTTCTTCCGCGACAATCCTTGCTGAGCCGTTTTCTATCAGGACGATACAGCCGTCCGGAGCCGGTTTTACAAGGGAGTCTTCTATATTTTTCCGAAAGGTGGAATTGGAAATCCACAACCGTTCCCGTGAATCGATAAACGGGAAATTCGGAGAATTGATCTTTTTCGAGTCTGCTTCAACCAGCAGCACTTCATGGCTTCCGTCGGGTGAAAGGGACTGTACCTGACCGTTTCCGATATTCGCGATAATGCAGTTTCCGCTTTTATCCAGGCATATGCCATTGGGCAATCCGCCGACAGATCCGAAAAACGCGGTGGTGCCGTCCCGGCTGATTCGGGAACACCGCCCCCGTGCATCCGCTGTCAGGATCGTGCCGTCATCTGCCGCCATCACGCCTTCAGGTCTCCGCAACCCGCTGCCGATGGTTTTGACTTCGGAAAGATTCATGCATCCATCTCCCATTTTTCTAAACACAGAAGGGTTTTATTCGCATTTCCCGATATAGTTGCCATGGATGTGGCTGGTCATTTCCATACCGGACTGTTTCATCTTCATGGTGCCTTTCATGGTTTTACCCGCATAGGTAATGTTACCGGTTCCGGTAACCGGTCCGTCCTGACCGCTGCTGCATGTGGTGGTCCATGAAATCGTGTTTCCACTGATTGTAATGTCGCTTGTTTTACATTCCTGTCCTGGATCGGAATCTTCAGGAACCATATTTTTTCTGGTGAGGCATTGTGTCACTGTTACCGGAGGCATTTCCATGGGCATGCCCGGCATTTCCATTTTTGTGGTGATCTCCCATTTACCCTCTTTGATGTCGGGAGCGGCATGGGAAACGGAAGCGGCGGCCAAGAGCGTTATCAGCGCGGCGCAGATTTTTTTCATCATGGTTGATCCTCCTTTATTGTCGGGATTAATTTTTTTGGATACGGTTTGCTGCAACAGGGGAAAGCAGCAAGTCACGCAATGGTTGTTTTTTCAGTTCGTCTTGTTCACGATTTTGGTCCATGAGTCTCTCAAGGTGACCGTTCTGTTGATCACCGGTCTGCCGGAAACGGAATCGACTGAATCCATGCAGAAATAGCCGAGCCTCTCAAATTGAAACCGATATCCGGGGTCGGTGTTTGCCAGTCCGGGTTCGATTTTGCAATCCGACAGCGTTTCCAGGGAATTTGGGTTTAAAAAATCCGTAAAGGTCGATCCGTCTTCTCCTTCTCCGGGATTTTCCCTGCTGAACAGCCGGTCATAAAGCCGGACTTCGGCGGTTACCGCATGGTCCGCTGAAACCCAGTGAAGGGTTGCCTTCACTTTTCGGCCATCCGGAGAATCTCCGCCGCGTGTCAGGGGATCATAGGTGCAGTGAACTTCAATGACTTCTCCGGTCTTTTCGTTTTTTACAACCTGCCGGCAGGTAATAAAATAAGCATAGCGCAGACGGACTTCCCGGCCAGGCGCAAGGCGGAAAAATTTTTTCGGCGGATCTTCCATAAAATCATCTTTTTCAATGTACAGTATCCGGGAGAAAGGAATTGTGCGCGATCCCATGTCCGGATTGCCGGGATGGAAAGGAGCATCGAGTTCTTCTGTTTGATTTTCCGGGTAGTTATCAATGACAACACGCAGCGGGCGGAGAACACCCATGTGACGGGGGGCCTTTTCATTCAGGTCTTCCCGGATGCTGTATTCCAGAAGGGCGACATCCACCATGCTGTCTCTTTTGGCTACCCCGATTCGTTCGCAGAAATTCCGGATCGCATCGGGGGTGTACCCGCATCGCCTCATCCCGGCAAGGGTTGGCATTCTCGGATCATTCCACCCTTCTACAAGACCCTTTTCCACCAGCACCTGGAGTTTTCTTTTGCTCATGACCGTGTAGCTGAGATTGAGGCGGGCAAACTCGATCTGACGGGGGTGGCAGTCCACATCCAGTTGATCCAGTATCCAGTCATACAGGGGGCGGTGGTCTTCAAATTCGAGCGTGCAAAGGGAGTGAGTTATTCCTTCTATGGAATCGGACAGGCAGTGGGCAAAATCATACATTGGATAGATGCACCATTTGTTTCCGGTTCGGTTGTGTTCAACATGTTTTATTCGATAAATCGCCGGATCCCGCATATTCATATTCGGAGAAGCCATATCGATTTTGGCTCGAAGAACGTGGGCGCCTTCCGGGAACTCTCCTTTTCTCATTCGTTCGAAAAGATCAAGATTTTCTTCCACGGATCGATTTCGATAGGGGCTGTCTTTCCCGGAATCCTGAAGCGTACCGCGGTATTTCCGGGTCTCTTCCGGGCTGAGACTGCAGACATAGGCGTTGCCCTTTTTAATCAACTCGACAGCATACTGATAAAGCTGTTCAAAGTAATCGGATGCATGACGTAGCCTGTCGCCCCAGTCAAATCCCAGCCACCTGACATCGTACTTGATCGCTTCCATGTATTCGACTTCTTCTTTGCTGGGGTTTGTATCATCAAACCGGAGGTAGCATAAGCCGTTTTTGTTATCAGCGGCGATTCCAAAATTCAGACAAATGGATTTGGCATGCCCGATATGGAGGTATCCGTTAGGTTCCGGTGGAAAGCGGGTCGCCACCCTGCCGTTCTGTTTGTTTGATTTCAGGTCTTCCGCAATAATCGTCTTGATAAAATTTGAGGGGGGAGACATGGTGTTTGGTTTCATTTTCCATTGAACCTTTTGATTTTTATTGTATGGCAGCGTTGAAACCGCTGCGGATGGCGACATCGCGGCTGCCTCCCATGGCAAAGATACCCCGGCCAAGTGTTGTGTACTTGAGCAGGAGCGTTATGGCAATCCCAATTCCCAGAACATAGAGAACAGAAACGTGCAATCCTGACACTCCGGAAAAAGGATTTTCGACTGTCACCATGAATCTGGAATAGAAATCCTTCACACCAGCCGGTAGGTTGTGGTTTCTTTCGGATCCAATAAAAAAGCGTACAAATCCATACCACATGGTGAACATGGCCAGGGAAACATCGAACACGAGCAGATCAAATCGCGTTACGATAAATCCGTTGATCAAACCGGCCAAAACACCAATTGAACAGGCGATAATGAAATATAGTAGAATGCCGCCTTCATATCCAATACTGATCAAA
>JAWOIJ010000066.1:0-25383 GCA_046484745.1 Desulfobacterales bacterium
CCTTCAGATTTCGGCCTACGAACCTCCCCCTCCGCCAATTGCGTTCCCCCAAGGGCATTCAAGAGTCTCCAAGGGAATCGTTTTCCGCCTCCCTCCTGGTGTAGAATCCATTCGATGAATTCCCGCCCGTGATTAAAGCCGGGGAGGAACGAAAAAATATCAAGGAAGGGGATTTTCTTGAATTCGCACCGGATGAACAGCATCAGGCAATCAACAACAGCGATGATACGCTGGTATTTTTGTGTTTTCGGAATCAAAAATGACGGCTTCGTAAAAAGTCAGTTCACACCATCTATAATTTGATGTAAAAATTGAAATTCCGCCACGTTGATCTGCAATTTTTAAATACGAATCCAAGCGTAAAATTCTAAAGATGAATCAAAACCACAGGGATTCTGGATTTCCTTGAGCTCTTCAAATGAGATCGCCACGAACTCATCTGGATTTAGATTGTGTTATGCAGATCAGATTGAAACTTGGTAATAAAATACATTACTTCAGCAATTCTTGTTTCACAGCAAGACCTATCTTTTCTAATGTAATCGGCTTTTTTACATATTGGCCTGCACCTAATTTTATGGTTTCCTTCACTTCATCTGTTTCAGAGAATCCACTGACTATAATAGCTTTTTGATTAGGATGGATTTTTATTATCCTCTCGTATGTCTCTCGCCCATTTATGCCCGGGTCCATAATCATATCAAGCAGTACTAAATCTACGGTATGCTCTTTCAAATACTCAACCGCTTCCTCCCCACTGGAAAAGGCTTTAGTTTTATAACCCAATCTATCCAGCATAGTGCAGGTTATCTCTATTTGGCTTTCCACATCATCTATAATCAGAATCGTCTCTCCATCTCCTTTATAGTCTTTAATTGTTCTGGGCAAATCCTCAGCCAACAATTCATCTCTCGTTATTGGAAAATACAGCTGAAATATTGTTCCATCTTCGTCGCTTGCCACATCTATGTATCCTTTGTGATCTTGTACAGTATTCCATACGACAGTCAGCCCTATACCTGTGCCACTTCTTCCCATTACCTTTTTTGTATAAAACGGCTCAAACATCCTCTCAAGATCACTTGATGATATTCCCGGGCCATCGTCTGAGACACTTATCACAACATATTCGCCTATGTTTATATCATCATAGCCCCTTATGGGCTTATCTAAATAACGGTTCATGGTCGATATAAAAACGTTACCACCGCGCTCAACTGCTTCCGAAGCATTATGACTTTTTCTGGATATCCAGCTTTCGCATGCGGGCACGCAATGTGCTGCGGTTCAGCCCGAGGATTTCAGACGCACTATTTTTCCCACCAATTTTCCAATGAGTTTGTTCCAGTATCTGGAGAATATGATCACGCTCAACCGCTTCTAATGTTTTTTGGCCAGGGCTTAAACTCCTTTGTGGCTTCTTGAGTTCATCGATCAGGCGCAGTTTGGTACCCGAAGAAGTTATCACCCCACGTTCGAGGACGTTTTCCAGCTCCCGAACATTTCCAGGCCAGTGATAATTTTGCAAGGCTTCCATTACGTTCACCGGAATGATTTCAATCGTCTTGCCCAGCCGCCTGGAAATTTTTTTAACATAAAATTTCACAAGAAGCGGTATGTCTTCCAAGCGATCCCGGAGAGGCGGCATGGTAATCGGAAAAACATTTAACCGGTACCAGAGATCTTCACGAAAATTGTTCTTACGGACTTCCTCTTCCAGATTACGATTTGTGGCGGCGACAATCCGTACATCGACTTTGACGGTGCGGGAGCTGCCCACCCGTTCAAACTCGCCATCCTGGAGCACCCTGAGCAGTTTTGGTTGGAGTTCCAGAGGCAGTTCTCCAATTTCATCGAGGAAAAGTGTTGTGCCGTCTGCGACCTCAAACCGCCCAAGGCTTCTGGAATGAGAACCGGTAAAGGAACCTTTCTCGTGACCGAACAATTCGTTTTCAATCAGGTTCGGGGGAAGCGCGGCACAATTTACTTTTACCAAAGACCGATTTTTACGCGAACTCAAGCTGTGAATGGCCCGTGCGATCAGCTCTTTGCCGGTTCCTGTTTCACCAAGAACCAATACGGTAGTATCGCTGTCGGCAATCTGCTCAATTTTATAGAGCACGTATTTGAGCCCGTCACTCTGACCGATAATGTTCTCATGGTTATATTCCAGTTCAATTTCTTCCAGCAGATAGGCTCTCTCTGCTTCCAGTTGATCTTTTAACTTTTTTATTTCAGAAAAGGCAGTTTCAGCTATTTGTCTTCTTTTTTCAGACTCTTCCAATGCATTGGCAAGTTCGATCGTCCGTTCCTTGACTTGCTTTTCGAGATCGTCATAGGCTTTTTGCAGCGCCACCTCCAACTTCTTGCGCTCGGTAATGTCCATAAAAGCCACAACCCCCGCTATAACCTTCCCATTGTCGTCCCAAATCGGCGAGGCCTTAGCCAAGACAATCCGATCGTCGTCGGTGGTCCTCCGTATGATGAATTCCCTGCTGCATGTTTCGCCGTACATAATCGCGCGGGCCAGGGGCACTTCGTCGGATTTCAGGTGCCTGCCATCAAAATCCATGAGCTGCCAACTGGCCACATACTGATCGATCCCGACCCCGTTGACGACTTTCCGGCGGTCACCGCCACGAATGAACAGTCCCGCATCGTTCACATACCGCAGAGTCCCGCTGGGAGCATCGGCAATGGCGATGCCCACCTGGTTATTATCCATAGAGGCTTTCAGGATTGCTTGCGTTTCCCGCAACGCCTCCTCGGTCCGCTTGCGCATCAGCGCCTCGCCGATGTGCGATGCGGTTCCTTCCAGGCGTTCAATTGTATCAAGGGTAAAACATCCTTTGCGCCGGTCGTTGAACTGGATCAGACCAATATTCCTATCCTTGTTCCGGATGGGCACAAGGGCCACGGAGGCATAACCTTGATGTATGCACTGGTTGCGCGGACGAAGCCGGGGATCCTCGCCGCGCGGGATGTCCAGAAGCAGGGATGAATCGTTCGTCCAGAAGCTTCCCCCAGCTGTGAAAAGCGGATTGGCCGGATCGGCCTTGCCGGATATAACCAGTCCACAGGTGCATTCCAGTCCGGCGTTGCCGTTTTTGTCCCGACACACCCCGCCATCTGCGAAACGCTCGATCAGCGTGTCTTCCGTCAGCAGAAAATCCTTGGAAAAGCCTTCCTGTGCAAAATACGGGAAGTCATCCCCGTCTTGCAGCCGAATGCCCACGGCATCGAACCCGGTCCGCGTCTTCAATACGGTGATGACGCGCTGGATTGAATCATGCATATCTCCCGGCTCATTCAGTATCTGCAGGACTTCCCGGCCCATTTCTCTATATGTTGCCACCATGTGGCGCTCGGTGATGTCCTGGACGATGCCGACGGAACGGATGGGGTTGCCTGCGTCGTCGTACTCGGTGCGGCCGATCTCGCTGACCCATTTGATGCGTCCATCCTTCATCCGCAGCCGGTGTTCGATCTCGTAGGGTTCTTTGCTCTCGACGGACTTGCGGTAGGCCTGGTCAACCAGGGCGCGATCGTCGGGATGAACGAAGTCCATGAAAGCCTCATAGGAAGCGGCAAAGGTCTCACGGCTGACCTCAAACAAGGTGAAGATCCCGTCCGACCACAAGAGGAGGCCGGTTGACAGGTCGAGCTCCCACCGGCCCATGCGAGCGATTTTCTGAGCCTCCAGCAGGTTCGCTTCACTCTCTCGCAGCGCTGCCTCCGTCCGCTTGCTCTCGGTGATGTCGCTCATCACAACGCGATACAGGGGTCCGTCGTCGGTGTTCTGCACGACGGTCGCTTCCAGCCGCGCCCAGAAGGACTTACCATCCTGGCTCACCATTCGCAACTCGCGTACCTGGGGTTCACCGGTCTCAAAGAGTTGTTTACGGTGCAGGTAGTAGATGTCCTGGTCTTTCTTGTGGATGAACCGGGAGATCGGCTGCTTGAGCAGCGTGTTTCGGGCCGCGCCCAAAAGGGTAGCGGCGGTGAGGTTGACCTCCAGGATCAGCCCCTTTTCGCTGACGGTGCAATAGCCCACCGGGGCCAGGTCGTAGAGGTCGAAATAGCGCGCCCGCTCGGCGTCCACTTCCGCCAGCACCCGGCGCAGCTCCTCGTTCTGCATCTCCACTTCAATCTGATGCACGCGCAGTTCGTTGAGCATCTGTCGGGTTTCCTCGGACGACAGGGCACCAAGGTTTTCCGTCGACAGGGAGGCTTGTTCCCGGGCAATCGCTTCGGCCTGCCGGCGCATTGCCTGTCCTGGGTTTGCGGAAGAAGAGGCTTCTCCGGGTTGGTTATCCTTGTTTTTCATTGTGAATACAATTTGTTCGACCCGTTTTTAATTTTCTCGTCCGTTCCGTTGTTGCGATCACATACATTTGCCCGGCCAGGCTCCAAGGCGTTAAAATGGGATGGGGATTTATGATTTTTGGATACCCAGCTTTCGTTTTGATCGTTTTGAAACTGCGCTTAAAAATAACAATAAGCTTCAAAAGGGTATTATATCAATTGATTGGTTTAGATGCACCATACAATATGGATTTGAAATGATCAATAAAAAAATTATTGATTCTCTTATAGATGTTATGGAGTGTCAATTCTGTAATTTGCTCACATATTGTCAGATTTAGGATTTTTTTTCATTTTTGGCAATTTTGGTATTAAATACACACGATTTTTTATGAATAGTCGCCATACCCATATCCCATTCGCACAAAAACCGCTTCTCTCATCATCATTCATCCTTTCATATCCTTTTCTAACCAATGAAATTCTTCATCTCATAGGTTTGGAAGCAACCGCTGGTTACAGACAAAAAATATTGCTGTGGGGTGTTTGCTTTTTTGCCTGTGGATTTGCTCAGAGTTCTCAGGATAATAAATATACTATAGCATACCCAAACAATGAACATACCCGTAACCGTGTTTGTTTCATTACTTCAGATGACTGGTTCCAATTCTTAACTTAGCTATGTTTGAATTGCTACCGGATATCGTTGTTTCATGCATGATGGTTCTGGTTATGAGATGCTTGTTGGATGTTATGTATACCATTTTTCATTTTGTTTGTGCCGCCCGATTCAAAAAAGTAAATCCTTTCTTTGTTGTTCGCACTAACCAACGCAAGTCCAACCATCATAACCTTGAATCTCTGAAAAACCATCCCTGAAAATTATCATTGGAAGTCGGGATTAATGTAACCAGTCTATATGGGTAGAGACATGATTTTTTCTGGATACGGAATTCTTTCACCAGAATGATTTGTCTGCCTGGAAATTAGATTTGAAAACCAGGAATAAACTAACCTGTATATGGGTAGGGACATACTTTTTTCTGGTTAAGCAATCCTATCACCAGAATGATTTGTCCGTATAGCCAATAGGGAGCATGGCTTCCACAATATAACGAAAGGGGGTATTTTGTATGAAAGAGAATATGTTTTCAATCGGAAGTGTAGAAAATGTAACTGGTGTATCTCAGAAACAATTACGGTTCTGGGAGGAAAAGGGATACATCTTTTCTGTAAAAAGAGTTCAATGCGGTGAACGGCACTATCGTTATTACAGTGCTTTTCAGGTGGATTTGATTTCAAGAATTAAAGGTTATTTAGAAGAAGGATTTACACTTTCAGCCGCGAGCGAAAAAGAAAAAGCTGAATTAAAAAATTATAAAGGAGAATAAAAATATGAAGATCAATAAAAAGAATGAAAAAGAGATATGTCCCTTCATGGATGGGGACTGCATCAAGGGGGACTGTTTTATATATGAAGCAAAACTCGATAGATGCTCGATCAGCCTGATGGCATATAACGCCTACAGGTTGTCAGAATCCATCAAAAAACTTTGCGAAAAATAAACTTATGGCCCGTCTTTATGGCGGGCCTGTTTAATGAAAGGAAAATTCGATGGATATTACTGAATATAATGCAAACAGTGTAAGGAAATTTACAGATCCCAACTATTCAAAACATACAGTGGAAAAACAATTTATACCGATTCCGTTTAATGTTCTGGATAATTCGTTTTTTCGAGCATGAAGAATTTCTGGCGCTACGAGAGGAGCTGCCGGATTACCTGAAAGGTTTTGTGACGTTTGGTTACAAGACCGGCTGGCGTGTATCGGAAATTGCCAATCTCACTTGGGCGCAGGTCGACAGAACGCTCGGCATTGTAAGGCTTGAAGTCGGTGAAACCAAAAATAATGAAGGGCGCACCATTTATTTAGATGAGGAGTTGAAAGAGATTTTTCAACGCCAATGGATTTCGAGAAAACAGGATCGAAAAATGCTGCCATTTGTATTTCGTAACAGTAGAGGTGATGATCAGGTTAAACGTTTTGACAAATCATGGGAAACGGCATGCAATAATGCCAAAATCGGAAAACGGTTGTTTCATGATCTTCGCCGGACAGCAGTTCGAAATATGGTTAGGGCAGGTGTTCCAGAAAGGGTTGCCATGCAAATTTCAGGTCATAAATCCAGATCGATTTTTGAGCGTTACAATATTGTCAATTACGCGGATCTGAAAGAAGCGGCTCAAAAGCAGGAGGAATACCTTGAATCTCGCGCGGGCACAATTTCGGGCACAATCGTCGATTTTCAAAGAAAAAAGGGTTAGAGACTTCGACTCTAACCCTTTGATTTCTTTAGCTTTGATCTGGTGCCGAGGGGCAGAATCGACCTGCAGACACGGGGATAAACCATCCCCTTTCCTGCCTGGAACGACCGGATTTCACACCATTACTTCCCGCGTCCTTTTCCCATATGTTTCTTCCCGAATCCCGAGCCGCCATGACCGTACATGCAACCCCTTTCAGAGGCCGGACAGATTTTTTTCATTTTTATTCTGTGGGTGAGCATTTTTTGATCAAATTCGGTATTCAGATCGGAAAGCTCTTTCTGAAGCTTGGAGGCTTTTCCCAAATCCGGATTCTTTTTTGCGATTTCCGCCCTCAGCTCAAGATCCTTCGCATAAATATCGTTCCGAAGGTCCTTGGTTTCATTCATAAACGCTTTTCGCTCTTCCGTGATCTTTTTGATTTCATCCTCACTCAACTCATCGGCAAATCCAGGACCGCCTCCGCCCTTATTCCAGCCAGGTCCACCTCCACTTCCGCAATTGCCGACTCCTCTGAAAGCAAAAGCGCTTCCAGCGAATCCAACCAAAGAAAAAAGTGCGATCGCCAACAGTCCGATAGACAAATAGTTCCTTTTCATTTTTTTGCTCCTTGCTTTGTTTGTTGTTTGCATCCTTCCTGCTCTGGAATACAGCAATCATCATGCCGGAAAGAATCATAGCACCAAAAATTTCCATAACAGGCTGATTCATCAAAAGTTATTTACGATCACCCTCAACCCGGAACCATCATGACCAAACGGCAGCCTGTCAAAGTGGTTCAAAAATACCCGAACGTTATGTTGATCTCCGAGCCATCTGGATAAAAAATATTCACCTGTTCGCAGGTATCATCCTCATTTTCCGATCCATGTCTCACACAATATTCAGGAGGTCTCAACGTGAAGTCTATTTCGATCGCTTGGAAAGCGCTCTGCATGAAGTTTTGGTTTTAAAGCTCGATTTCAAGCCGGGGTCTTGCCCCGTCATCTCTGTCAATCGCCGGCTGACATTTCAGTATCCTGTCTGAAGAAACGTTATGCTTCTCAACCAGAATTTTTTTAAAAACATCCGCCCGTTTTTCCGCAATAGATAAAAGCATCCGGTTCCTTTCTTCAGAACCAGCCGATCCTTTATCTGCGGCGTTCACATCCGCAGGTATCGCAAACCCGCACAGAATGATCCGTATCTCTTTTTCTTTCTGCATCAGTTCTGAAAGCTGCTCGATATATTTATCATGCTGAATTTCGGGAAGTACTTTTCCGGCTTTATAAACAACCGGATCAAGCTTGAGCTTAACCAATTTTTCCCCGTCATATATCGCGGCATCGCTTCCGTATTGGACCAGTGCTCCGTATGGCAAAATTGCTGTTTTAATCGCGCCGTATGCGGCAGATGTTACCGCATTGGTCAAAATGGTCTGGAAAAAATGAGACAGCCCGAAATTCGGATCATCGAGGCTTCCGGAAATGGGGATCTCCAACTCAAAGTTTCCATCCTTATCCGAAAGACTTTCGACAGCCACGTTAAACGGCATAGTCACCTGTCGGGCTATCTTTCCGGCTGTGTCGGCGCCATGAGGCGTTAACTCAATGGCATAAATGTTAAGATGGGTTTTGCCTGAAAGATTGTCGCCGGCAATCTCCAGACCGGTTTCTGCATTTATCTTTCCGCTTTTGATATCGTAGCCGATAACATTACGGGAATATGTGGAGACAGACGGCAGCGGATACCCGGAAATCTTTTTGTTCACCTTCAAATACCGTTTTGAAGAAAATGGTTTAATCACGCCGCTCACTTCAAGCTTTCCGTATTCCTTCATTCCCGCGATCAGAATAAAAGGGCTTTCCTGGTCCGGCTTTTTATTGTCCAGATTTTTAATCTCCATTGTGTTTATTGTAACCGATTCTTTAAAGCCGGGATCGATACTGTCATCTGTGAAATTAAACCAGCTGTTGCCGGTTATTTCAAACAAGTCGATTTGAATGCCGGGAGGTTCCTTCTCGTCGCTGGAATCCGCTTCCACCGTTTTTTCATCAGGTGTCTGGTCCTCTGAACGTCCACCTTTTGACAGCTCAGGAAGGTTCACTATTTTTTTCTCTTTGTTCAAGTGAACACTGCTTTCCATATCCGCGATTGTAATACTTCCGATTTTTGTATCCATATCTTGAATGGCGATATTGTTAACAGACAAATTTTCTGCCAGCAAAAGGGGAGCAGTTCCTTCTATTTCTATGGATGGGGCTGAGACTAAAAGCCCGGAGGCTTCGATCGAAGCGATGCTGAGATCCAGGTACTCTTTAAATAAAATCTCAATTTTCCGGGCGCTGACTTCCTTCCATTTTACGAGTGTGAAGCCTGACTCCTGATCTTGAAGCTGAAACTCTTCACCTGCAAATTCCGCATGTACTCTTGCCGAGCTGAACTCGCCTTTTTCCAGAATTATCAGCACATTTGTCTGAAATTCCGAAGTATCGTCGGCAGCCATAAAAGTTTTTGATTCGACTTTCAGTAACGCGAGGCTGCCTTTCCCTTTCTGTGACAATTCAATTCTATCCTGATTAATATCGGCGGTGACCTTTGATATAATCGACAGTTTCCCGGTAAGGTGCGACACAGCGTCTGGAAGAAACTCCTGAAAATCACCAAGCTCCAGGTTTTTAAACGAAACCTTGCACGATGCTGTTCCATTCCCGTCAACAAGTTTAAACGTTGAATCAAGCAATACAGGAGAATCGTTTATTCCCCCGGAAAATTTAAATGCGCCATCAAGAACACGTTGCGATAACAAAGTCTCCCATGTAAAAAATTTTTCAATGACAATCCGGCTGTCCAACTCCGGTGTTACGATTCTGACGCTGCCGTCTGAAATTGATCCAAGAGTCAGTCTTACTTTCCATTCAGAAGAATCCTGCTCCTCTTCCTGCTTTTCAGGACCTTTACCGGAAGGGGCAGGGATCGGAAAGCCTCCGATTTCAACACCATCCTTTTTTTGATGGATATCCAGATTGATTCCCTGGATGTCTGCTTTTGATATGCGAAGCTCCTTCCTGAACAATCCGAACAAAGAAAGGTTAACATATGCTTTTTTCAACCCTGTCAGCGGGTGTCCGCTTTTTTGAAATTTAAGATCCAGCATTTCAATTGACAGGGCAAAGGGATTGATTGTAATGGATTCAATGGCAGCGGTTTCAGCACCCTGTTTTATCATCCACGCTGTAAGATAGTTCTTTGTAATACGACCGGCAAAGATCCAGATACAGATCATCAAAAAAAATGCGGCAATAAACGCGTATAACATAAACCGTCTGAAAGTTTTATTCATGTATGGATTTACTCCGAACTTTTGTATAAAAGACCTGACTTCGGGCGCATCGTAGAGACCGTTTCAAAGCCTGTAATGGTTCCCGAAACCATCGGAAATAAAATGTCCAATATAATACCAATCTAAAGAAAATGTCCTGCAGGCGCCTTATTGAGCATCTCCTGCCTTTTCATTATAAATATGAACATCTCTCTGCGGGAAGGGAATGCTGATCCCTTCTTTGTCAAAAGCAACCTTGATCTTTTCTGTCAAATCAAAATAAACGTTCCAGTAGTCTTCCGTTTTCGTCCATGGACGAACCACAAAATTCACACTGCTGTCTCCAAGCTCGGAAACCGCAATTGTCGGGGCTGGATCCTTCAGGATACGCTCGTCCGCGGATACGATATCCGTCATGATTCTCCTTGCCGCCGCAATATTATCCCCATAACTGATACCCATTACCATATCTACACGTCTGGTGGGATTTGCAGTGATATTTTGGATAACGCCACTCGTAATGTTTGCATTGGGGACAATCACTCGCTGATTATCCGGGGTGTTGAGTATCGTTGTAAAAATGGTTACCTTTTCCACCTTTCCGGTAGCACCGCCCACGCTGACAAAATCTCCCACCCTGAACGGGCGAAACAGAATCAGCATAACCCCGGAAGCAAAATTTGAAAGTGAATCTTTGAGTGCCAGGCCAACAGCCAGGCCGGCGGCACCGACAATGGCTAAGAATGAAGTTGTGTTGATCCCCAGTTGCCCGGCAGCGGCTATGAGTACGGCAATCATCAGGGTGTAGTATACAATGTTGGATAAAAAGCCGATTAAGGTGACGTCAACATTATTTTTTTCAAGAAGCCTGGAGAGCAGTTTTAAGACTTTACCGGCAATCCATTTACCGATTATAAAAATAAGAACCGCGGCGATGATTTTGGTGGAATAGATGCTGACCCAGTCAATAAATATTTCCGTGTATTTATCCAGATACTGTTCAACGTTCATTTTGTTCTCCCGCTTGTATATGATTTTAAAAAAATATCCCAGTAATCCATTTTGCCTGATTTAAATCCGGATAATACCTGTTGCGATGATTCCGAGATCAGAGATTCCTGAAAGAGTGTTAAGTTTAACAAAACGTATTTTTACCATGAAACAGGCGATAAAACAAGGCGATAAAAAACCGCAAAACCGCTTCATCACCATCGGAGTGAAAAGAACGGCTCCTCTTTTTCTAAAGATACTCTCCATTGATAAAACCAATGCCATATAGTACAAGGGCAGATGCATTCAAGAGATTTCCAATACTCAAATGAGAACGACTCAGGAAAACGATATGTTTGACACTATGCACAATGTCCCGAAAACAGAACTTGAAAGCCGCATCAAAAAAATGCAGTTCCGCCTTGCGGAAAATGACATTGACGGTGCCCTTATCCTTCAAAATACAGATCTGTACTATTTTTCTGGTACCGTTCAGCAGTCATATTTGTATATTCCAGCCCAGGGTGATCCGCTTCTTATGGTGCAGAAAGATCAGGACCGTGCGATGGCGGAGTCGGCTGTTACCGGGATTGTTCCTGTCAGCGGGCCGGATCAGATTCCTGAGATCCTTCGAAAACAAAGGATTGATCTCCCGCGTGCGGTTGGACTGGAACTGGATGTCCTTCCGGTCAATCGGTACATTAAATTTCAAAAAATTTTTTCCGGCTCCGAAATATCAGACATCTCCGAGGATATCCGCTTGATTCGCGCTGTAAAGTCGGAATATGAAATCGAAATGATACAAAAGGCATCACAGCTTGCGGACAAAGTCGCGGAAAGCGTTGAGGAATTTCTGGTTGAAGGCATTCCGGAAATTGAGCTGGCAGGGAAAATTGAAGCAACTGCACGAAAGCTTGGCCACCAGGGAATTATCAGAATGAGGCTTTGGGGAAGCGAGTTGTTCTATGGACATCTGATGGCCGGAGACTCGGCGGCTGTGCCCAGCTATCTGTCATCTCCCACAGGCGGTGCCGCTATCAATCCTGCGATTGCCCAGGGACCGGGACAAAGACCTGTCAGGCGTCATGAACCGATCCTGGTTGATTATGTTTTTGCATTCAATGGCTACCTTGCCGACCATGCAAGAATTTTTTCTCTTGGTGACCTGCCCGATGAACTGATCATCGCGCATAAGGCAATGCTGAGCGTTCAGGAACTTGTTAAACAAAGTGCGAAACCGGGAACCCGGTCCGGCGAACTCTATGAAATCGCCCTTGAAAAAACGAATGCATTCGGTTTTGGGAATCATTTTATGGGTTTCGGAAGCAGCCGAATTCAGTTTGTGGGTCATGGTGTAGGTCTTGAGCTGGACGAGTTTCCGTTTCTTGCAAAAAATCAAGAGATCATACTTGAAAAAAATATGGTTATCGCACTGGAGCCAAAACTGATTTTCCCCGGGAAAGGTGTTGTGGGAATTGAAAATACGCACGTTGTCGGTGATGACGGTCTGAACCAGCTTACCCGGTTTGAGGAAGATATTATTGTATTGAAATAATATTGAAAGTGAAAACTATCGGCCGCCTTGATTTGGCGGCCGATCAGAATTTCGTATAAAAATTTCCAGGATACCCGGATTAGAAAAGATCATCAGCCTGCTCTATCAGAACTTTTGCCTTCATCCGGGAAGCTTCATTGGCAAAATTCTTTTCAGGCAGGAGATCTTCAGGCGCGTTAATCACCTCTTCCAGCAGCTTAATAAAAAGCTCCTTGTCCTGAACCTGTACCGCATAATACTTCGCATACAGATACTGACAGGGAAGATATTTCGAGTCGTTAATCTCCATCGCCTGTTCAAAATGATATTTTGCTTCCTCCGGTTTTCCTCCAAACATAACCGGTTTTGAAGCATTATAAGCGCCAAGCATTAAATGAATACCGCCATAATTAAACGTATCGTCAAGTTCGACAACCTTATCCATCAGTGCTTCGACTTTAGGAAGATCCGCGAGAACCGTCGCGTCTTTCGAGTGTGTAAGCCCGATCCATGAAAGCCAGTTGTTTGCTGCGAAAAAAAGAGCGCGCACATCTTCCTTCTCAAACGTGTCCAATGATTTTGTAAATTCTTCGATTGGCTTGTCAAAGGCATCGTTAAAGGCGTCATTCTTTTTCAATACCCGCAAAGCATAATCTCTTCCTTTTTTAAAAAGCTTTGCCGCACGGGGTTTGTCTGTATCCATGATGAACAGAAACGCATATCCGCTGTTTGCTTCGGAAGCCCGCAGCAACAGGTCATCATTATCCGGCGAAACCTCAATAAAGCCATCCAGCTGGACAAGGCTGGCCGGCATCGCGTCTCTGACAAGTTTGTAGTCGGCATTTTGATTCACAGCAACTTTCATTCCATCCATTATCGGCCTCATTCCATCCACCATCTTCCTGGCCCGCCAGTTTGCGCACCCTGTCAGCAGAATCAGCGTAAGGATAAGGAAAATCAGGTTCCACTTGGATCTCTTGACATTGCCCATTTAAGGCCTCCTTTGAACATAGGTTATTTATGATTAAACTGAACTTTCAATATACCGACTTCCAGGTATTGTATACGGCACATGTTCCTGCTTTTCAAACATTATCGAAACATCGATGGGTTGTCTTATTCCCGATATGGGTTTAACCAATACAACAAAATAAACAGATCCGTCAAACCCATAATAAAAAAATTTTCTTGACAATAAAGTTAAGTATGTTAACAAAAATACCCATGAATGAACAACCGGAATATTTGAATCTGATTGAAAAATTTACCCGCATGATCAACAAATTCAATCAGATTGAACAGGTAGCACGGGATTATGGAACCGGAACCCTCTTATACCCTTCGGAAATTCATCTAATCGATACAATCGGAAAAAATTCCGGGATCAATGTTACGATGCTTGCACAAAAACAGGGGATATCAAAAGCCGCTATTTCCCAAAAACTTAGAAAACTCGAAAAAAAATTTTTGATTGAGCGGTTCAAAGAGAGTTCAAACGACAAAACGGTCCGGATAAAATTAAAAATCAAAGGAGAGGTCGCCTTTAAAGGTCATGAAAACTTTCATTCTGTCATGGATTCTATCCTCATTCGAAAAATAAATGAACTGGCACCTGAAACCATCGAATCCCTTGAGACTCTTCTGAATGAAATAAACCAGTATGCCGATTCATTGCTGGCAAAGCAGGAAACAGGTTCTTATCGTCTCGATATTCGGGGTAGAACCCGTGTAAAAAGTTAATCTGGTTAACAAAAATCTGGACCATAACACCTCGATCCGAGTGGGAGGCAAAATAACATGGCAGAGACCATTGAAACAGATGTGCTGGTAATCGGCGGCGGAGGTGCCGGGTTTCGTGCTGCGATCGGAGCAAGGGAAAAAGAGGTATCGGTGGTGGTGCTGAGCAAGGGACCGCTTGGAAGATGCGGAGCGACTCCCATGGCAGGTGCTGATTTTACGCTGGATGGGAAGAGCTTGAGCAGCATGGATGGGATTGCAGGCGATCCGAATGACACCAAAGAAAAAGTATTCAACGATATCATCACTCAGGGTTGTTTTTTAAATAATCAGAAACTTGTTGAACAGTATGTCCGCGTTGCGCCTCAGTGTCTCCGGGAACTCATTGAATGGGGAATAGAAATTAAGGCCTCGGATGAACGAATGATTTTTACGTCAGGTACCGGAATCATGGATGTGCTTCTTAAAAAAGCCGGATCATCCGGCATAAAGATGCTCGAAGAGATTGCGGCTCTTGAACTGATTACAAAAAAAGGAAAGATAGCCGGGGTCCTTGGGCTGGATCTGCGATACGGAAAGTTTATTCATTTTAAATGCAAGGCGGTTATTATTGCCACCGGGGGCTGGCATAAAGCATTCTGGCCCAATACCGGAATGCGGGATCTTTCAGGTGAAGGAATCGCCATGGCCCAGCGGGCAGGAGCGGCAATCGGCAACATGGAGTTTATAACCTTTTGCTGCAATGTATTTTACGCTCCTCTGATATGGAAAGGAAGTATTGCACCATACATGCTCAGCCTTATCTGCGGCGGAAGGCTTGAGAACATCAGGAGAGAAGATATTTTTGAGGGTTATGATTCGTATATCATTGAAAAAGGAACAACCACCGAATGGAACAAATGTTTTGTCTCCTATGTTACCACAAAAGAAGTGCGTGAAGGAAAGGGCCTTCAAAACGGTGGAGTCCATTACAGCCGTGGCGAGGTGCCATGGGAAAATATTGAACTGGTCGCCTCGATACTGTTTCCAAAATGGAAGTATAAAGCGATTGATCTCTCGTCATGGGGCCACATGCTCAAAAATAACGAGCCGGCAGAAGTGGGGCCTGCCGTCGAATATTTTGACGGCGGTATCGTGGTAAATGAAAACTTTGAAACAGAAATCCCCGGTTTATTCGCGGCGGGTGAATGCACGCTGGGCGCCTTTGGCGCGAGTCGGGTTTTTTCCGCCATCACCGAAATGCTGGTCCATGGCGCGGATGCAGGAAAAAACGCAGGCAATTACGCCGCGCACAACAATTCAATCCAGCTTAAAAAGGTTGATTTTGATAGGTTTGAAGAGACATCGGATTCCGCGCTTCTCCGAAAAAAAGGCATAAAACCAGCGCTTCTAAGAAGATCGGTCCAGGAAATGGCCCACAAATATCTCGGCCCCATTCGAAGTCACAGCGAGTTAACCTCCCTTCTTTCTTTTCTTGAGAAAGTCCGGAAAGAAAAGCTTCCTTTTCTGGCGACAGACTCCAAAAGCAGAATATACAACAAGGAATGGATGGATTCTATGGAGCTTCCAAACATGGTCCAGCTGCTTGAAGCTTCAGCACTCAGTGCGCTGAAAAGAACCGAAAGCAGAGGGGTTCATTTCAGAGAAGACTACCCGGAAACTGACGATCAAAACTGGCTCCGGGAAAATATTGTCAGGCTGGCTGGTGAAGGTATGAATCTGACCGGCAGGCAGTTGACCATCACAAGCATGACGCCTCCATCCGGTAAAAAGCCGTGGATTGATCATATCCGCCAGATGATGAAATCACACTCGGATACGGGGGGGAAGCATTAGCAGTGTTCGGGTCATCAGACAGAACTTATGGAATCAAGCGATGAGGTGGGTGAAGTGACTGAAAAAATGGTAAAAATTGATGTTTTTCGTTTCGATCCCGATAGTGGCAATGCACCGGTTTCGAAAACATATGATGTTCCGTGGGAGGAAGGAATGAGTGCCATGGATGCGCTGGATTACATTTATCAACACATAGATGGCTCCCTATCCTATTATGATCATGCCGGCTGCTCCCTTGGTGTCTGCGGCAAATGCACGGGAAAAATTAACGGAAAACCAGGGCTTTTCTGTCAGACCCCTGTTGACGGAGATCTTCGTCTGGAACCGCTTTCCAAAGAAAACGTCTTAAAAGATCTTGTGATGAAAAAAAGAGACGCCCGTAACCGATAGCATAAAAAACCATTCGCATGGCGGGTGGCTTTATTTTATGGACAACGTCCTGAAAGACAGCGCGCACCGCATGTTGTGTGTTTTTGCAGATCCCGCTGTCCAGCAGGGGGCTTTTAAAACAGAACAATAAAACCATTTTGATTTTACCGGAGGTGCCCACATGACCGAAGACATAAACAGTGTCAATATGCTGGTAAGGCGTGAAATTGAAGCCCTTGTTGCCGGCCCCATGATTAAAGCGTTCAGCGAAAAATTCGGAAAGAAAAAAACTGAAACGGTTGTCAAAAAAATTATTAAAGATCTTGCCATGGAAAGCGGAAAAATGCTTGCCGCATTTACCGGGGGAAACAAATTGAGTGATCTGGAAAAGGGTTTGCCTCTCTTTGCCCAGGGAGGCGCACTCGAATTTGAACTTGTGGAAGCAGACAGCGAAAAAATTTGCATGAACATCACGCGATGCCGCTATGCGGAAATGTATAAAAAAAACGGAATGCCTGAATTTGGTTATCTGCTTTCATGCGGAAGGGATTATGCGCTGATTGAGGGTTTCAATCCGGATATTATTCTTACTCGCACACAAACGATAATGGAAGGGGCGGCGTATTGCGATTTTTGCTTTTCCCTGAAAAAATAGGAAAACAAGCAGCGCAACCCGTTACATTTTAGATAATGAGGTATAATTCTTGATAAAGTATTCCAGCTTGGCTGTCTGGGAGGAAGTTAACTCTCCGAATTCCCCTCCGCATCTTCGAATCGATTTCACGCCAAAAAAATTGACATGTTTCATTTTAAGGTCATACACGGTTTTAAACGGTACATCTTTAAGGAACAACTCCATGCGATCGATCAGGATTGCAATCAACTCTCTCCAAAGAATTTTTTTCGCGGAGATATAGCGGAAAGCAAGACCACCCTCACTGATGTCGATGACCGGCCCCTGCTTTGAAAAGTAAGGAACGAATGCCATGTTTGCACCTTCCATGACGGCAAACCGCTTGTGTTTGCGTCTTTCTACAATCGGTTTCTGATCAGTCACAACTCTTCCTCGATGACTGAGTGATCTGCTTCCACACAGCAATACAACTATTCGGCATGGAATCAGGTGGACTTTCGACACTCCGATCCATTTCTCTTTTGATAAATTTATCATCAATACTGAAGGCTTATCTTGTTACTTAACCGCTGCTTAAAAGATATTTGCAAAACATGATGCTTCATAAGGTTTGTCGGGAGTGCTATTTCGAACTCCTTAATTTGCTATATTCCGTTTCAAAAAAATTCTGCCCGAATCGTATTTCAGCGATCAGTTTCTTTAGATCAGCCAACACGTCTTTGCCGCCTTGATAATCGGAAAGGCAATCATAAAAAGTGTTCACTTTAGCGAAGACGATTCTTTGCGTTTTCATCAGTTCCTTCATTTGATGATCGTCCACTGTGGTTTCCAGTGTGGTTAACTTTTCCCCGCAATGCTGAGAAAGATTCGCCATATTGGAAGAAAGCTCCAAAAAATATTTTGAATTCAAAATATTTTCGTAATCCTTCTTTTTTGAAATTTTTTCCAGTTCCTCCAGCAGAAGTAAAAATTTCATATATGTACGGTTTTGTTTTAATGAACTTATTTCTGTTTCAAACCTTGAAAACTCAATTTTTTGCGGGGAAACATCCAGTGTGTCGTTTATCGGATAGGTCTTCGGATAGGAGGTGATACCGGAGCTGCTTTCCACCTGCCCCAGGGAATCATTGGTCATCTCCTTCATAGCGGTCTCTCCTGCGCAAGGAATCAGGATAAAACCGGTTGCAAGAATAATCACACACCATCTCATCGTCTTCATGCTCCATTCTGCTCTACTGTATATACAAATAAAAATTAAAAAGACAATATGGAATGATTGTGGGAATAATATGGATTAAAAATCAATATTATTTGATATCCATCAGGTAGGTTCTCAGATTAATCTTCCTGTTCTTGATTCCGAGTTTCGTTCGAATATTATCACGATACGTATCAATCGTGCTTGTGGCAACTCCCATTAAGTTAGCGATTTCTTTAGTTGTTTTACCATTCTTGATAAAGTTCGCAACCTGGAACTCTGTAGCGGTTAGCTTCCAGAATTTTGAGTTCAACCTGCGGGAAAAGGGAGAAATAATATCTCTTAAATTTGTTTCCAGAATATCCAGCCAGGCCCGCTGTCTGTCATCCAGACGACTGCCCTTTAACCTGTCTGCCAGCGGCATAACCAATTCATTGAAATTAGACAATATTTTCTCCTCAATTTCAAATTGATCTTCTTCGCGTCTCTTCACCAAAACCTTTAATGCCGTATTGGCTTCTTCAAGATTAATGGTTTTTATCTCCAGCTCCTTGTTGATTCTGGCAAGGTCTTCGGTTCGCTTTTTGACCCGTTTCTCCAGTTCATCATGTAATTTTCGAAGTTTCTCCTCTGTCTGCTTTCGTTCCGTAATATCCCGGGCAATGCCCAAAACGATATCCTTTCCTTTTATTTTTACAAGAAAAGCGTTGATTTCAACAAAAACCTTCCGGCCGTCTTTGCGGTATAGGCTATACTCCACGGGTCCCGTGGGCAACTCTTTCAAGTTTTTTTTAAAATTTCTTCCGGCCTCCAAAATCTGCTCCCGGGGGAGCAGGTTAAGCTCTAAAAAGTCCCTTCCGATCAATTCTTCCCGGGTATAACCCGTCAGCCTTTCGGCTGCCCTGTTGCCATCGATCAACTTCCGATCCAGATCATTCAAAAAATAGGCATCCGGAGCATATTCAAACAGAATGTTCAGACGTTCTTCTGAATTTTTCAGTTCAGCATCCATCTGCTTCCGCTCTTTGATTTCCTGGCTCAACTGTTGATTTACCCGCACCAGTTCGGCGGTTCTTTTTTCTATCGTCTTCTCCAGGTCACGGTGTACTTTTTGAAGTGCCTCTTCAGCTTTTTTGCGATCATCGATATCACGAAGCACGCCTTCCTCTCTCTCATAGTTGCCATCGTCGTCAAATTGCATATGAGAATTGAGTTCCACCCAGTGTGTTACACCATGTTTCGAGACGATACGAAACTGAAGTCCTCGGGTCCACTCTCGCCGGGTTTCGATCGCTTCAAGAAAAGAGATTACCACAGCGTCCCTGTCTTCAGGATAGATAAATTCCGAAAAATCCTTTCCCAACAATTCACTGGCTTCATGCCCATAAAAATTTGCGGCAGGCAGATTTGCGGCTACAATTTTGAAAGATTTGTCGATCGAATATATTATATCCGGAATATTTTCTACGAGACTTCTGTATTTTTCCTCACTATCCCTCAATGCCTTCTCCGCGAGTTCTCGCTCGATGGCCGCCTTTTTCAAGGCTTCAATTTTTTCTTCTGATTTCATACCGGCCGGTTCTTTGTCCATCAAAAAATCCTCCGTCTGCGCTTACTACTTTACCGTATCATATGCGTTCCCGAAATCCGACTATTGCCCGCAAAAAACACCTGTAAAAAAATCACCCCCCGGAGTTATTATTCAACTCAAGGGGCCCCTTGCCGGATCGGTTTCAAAACAACCCGGAAAGCTCGGGCACCAGATTTTCAGGCCTTCTCCCTTCAAATGCTGCGATTATATTTTCCGCCACCATTTCAGACATTTTACTTCTCGTCTCAATCGTAGCGGAACCGATATGCGGAAGCAGGACAACATTGTTCATGGTTAAAAGATCTTTAGTAATTTCAGGCTCAAATTCATAAACATCAAAACCGGCCCCCTTCACCTTTCCGGATTGCAACGCATGAACGAGAACCTTTTCATCGATTACTTCTCCCCGGGATGTATTGATAATATAAACCCCGTTTTTCATTTTTTTGAATGCCTTCTCCTCCAGCATGTGAAATGTTTCTTCCGTCAGGGGCGTATGGATGGATATCACATCTGAATTTTCAAGCAGTTTCTCAAAATTTACATATGCGGCCTGCAATTCCTTTTCAATACGTTCATCCACAGGTTCCCGATTATAATAAATGACATTCATCCCAAAGGCCCTGCATTTCAATGCCATGTCACGGCCGATTCTCCCCATGCCAATGATTCCCAAGGTTTTCCCGCGTAATTCATCTCCGAGGTAAAGCATCGGATCCCAGCCGATGAATTTTCCCCTTCGGACGAACCGGTCTGCCTCGACAATTTTTCTTGTCAAGGTGATCAACAGCGCAAACGCAATTTCTCCGGTTGCGTTTGTTAAAACACGTGGTGTGTTGCTTACCATTATCTTACGGGCTTTTGCTGCCTGAATATCGATATTGTTGTAGCCCACCGCATAATTGGCAATTATTTTAAGATTGCCCGCAGCATTAAGAACTTCTTCATCAATTTTATCGGACAGAAGACTTATCATGGCGTTACAGTCTTCAATTTCACGGATAAGAAGCGCTTTATCCACACGGCGATTCTCAAAATAAATTTTTACTTCGAATTTTTTTTTGAGCATATCAATACCGATTTCCGGTATTCGGCGGGTAATATATACTTTTGGTCTCATCTTATTCCCCTTCGAGTTGTCTATTGACAAGAATCACCTGGAAATCAATACCTTCGATAAAATGATTTCAGCGATCTCTTCCTGATCGAAATCTTTACAGTCAATCACAAGCTCCGCATATTTATTGTAAAGGATCTGCCTTTCATTAAACAGATCCCTGAATGTCTGATCTTTATGTTTGGCAATCCCCCTTGATTTAAAATTATGAATTCTTTTCTTTATCTCTTCATATTTCACCTTTAGAAAAACAATCATTGAAATATCCCTTAAATGAGACATTGCTATTCTGCTGTATACCGCGCTGCCTCCTGTTGCAATTACATGATTTTTAATATTGATTTTCAAAATCTCTTCCTCTTCGATCTTTCTCAGATTCAAATAATCACTTTCATTGATGATCTCCTGCAATGACTTCTGCCGGTTGATCTGGATCAAAACATCGGTGTCAATGAATCCAAGAGACATATATTTGGCCAGTACAATACCGATTGTACTTTTCCCGGCTCCGGGCATCCCGATTAATGTCAAATTAGATCTCGTCATACCTGTCTATTTTAAATGAGGCATATGTAATGAAAAAAAATCTATGGCATTTCCCCCCAGAATCCGGTCCAGGGTTTTATCCTGCGGAAAAATTTTTGCCAGTTCTTTCAGCTCACGGTCCCAGGCATATGGAATATTCGGAAAATCAGACCCGTACATGATACGATCAGGCCTGAGATCGGCCAGGGAAACAGGATTTTCACCCGGCAAATAATCGGTAACCGCCATAGCCGTATCAAGCCATAAATTATCATATTTTTCGATAAGAACCTTATAGGCAAGGAATTCGTCGGCGCCCAGATGCGGCACACATACATTCAGTTCGGGGAACTCCTTCAGAACGATCGCCAGTTTTTCGGCCTTGCAAATCAGGTAGGGGTCGCAGGAGTATCCGGGACTTTTGGGCTCTCTTCCCACATGCATGACAAGCGGCTTTTTCCGGGACGAGCAGATATCATAAACAAGCTCCATCTCCTTACCGTTCATATCAAAACACTGAACATGCGCGTGGAGCTTAACGCCTGCAAGACCTGATTGAAAGGCTTCCGTCAGAATATCCCTTACGCCTTCTTCACCGGGAAAGACAGTCGCCATGCCGATTACTTTTCCGGAAAACGTTTTACAAAGCGCCGCGAGGTAATCATTCAATTCTCTGGAAATCCCGGGTTTATGAGCATATTGAAATGCCACAACATAGCTGACTCCGCGGGATAACAGAAAGTTCAAAATCTCTTCACTGCTCATTTGATAGCGCACCGGCCATCCAAATTCATCAAACCATTTCCAGATCGCCCTGAAAAGAGTTTCAGGAAACACATGCACATGAGCATCCACGACCAGGGGGAAAAATTCAGGCACTTCAGCTCCCTCGGCATCATTTAAAGCCGGGAGAGGCGTTCTCAACATCATATCCATATCCTTTTCCGGCATTACAGAGCCGTTATCTTATCGCACAAATTCGACCATGTATTTCGCGGCAGTAAAGAGAATGCAGCCCGTCAGTATCCATTTAATGATCCGGGCGGAAATGAATTTCTGTAATCTTGCTCCGCAATACATGCCTCCGAACCCCCCGATCCCGAACAAAAAACCCAGTGCCCAGTCCGGCGCCACCGCCATATCCGGATAGTATGGAGCGATGAGCTGGTAAAACAGCACACCGGCAGCCGATGTCACAAAAGTGCCCATCAACGCGGCACCGGCTACCGTATACACCGGAAGCTTGAAAACGCTGATAAAAAAAGGAGCGATTATCGCTCCGCCGCCGATTCCATAGATCCCTCCGATAATGCCGACAAAAAAGCTCAATGCCATTATCCCGGCAGTGTTGATTCTGAAATCCTGACCATAGAATTCATATTCAATCGATAGAAACGAAATTTTTTTTGTGTGAACTTTTGGGAGATGGTCCCCTTCGCTTTCCTTCTTGCTTTGATTCACAATCTTTTGGAATTGATCTTCCGAGCGGCTCTGGCTGCCCCCGGAATCTTCTTTTGCATATAAATTCTTGAGCATTCTGCTTCCGATATAAAGAAGAACAACGCCCGCGAACATTTTAAAACTTCTTGGGTCCGGAAGGTATTGGATTCGAAAAATCGCCCCGATCAGTACTCCGGGCAGCGTGCCGATGATAACAACCCAGGTCAGCGGCCATACCATTCTCCCTTCTTTGATATAACGATATACACCGCTCGGGATCGCAACAATATTAAACAGATGATTCGTGCCGCTGACCGCCGGGCTGTTGAATCCAAGTATGCTGACCTGAAACGGCAGCAGCAGAAACGCGCCGGATACCCCGGCCATTGATGTAAAAAATGAAATGAAAAAAGCAACTGCAGGCGGTAAAAAAGGATTTACTTCAATCCCGGCAACCGGAAAATACATTTTGATATACCCTTCCAATACGTTGCAAGTCTTTCTTCCATTCCGGTTTGCCCCTCCCATAGTAAGAGGAAATCGTTGCGGAAAAAATCTTACCTATAAAAAAAACAGTTGTCTGTACATCACTCGGCTTTTGGATTCTTTTTCGCTTTTACAGACAGGGATCTTCCATGCACTTTTTTTATAATCCATTTTAAAACATTCTGAGCATTAAACGGCTTGATTTCCTTTCGAAAGGCCGATACCGGGATTTCGGCGCGAGCTGCGCTTTTATGCCCGCCAGCGCTTCCGAACTCCCCAAAAGTTTCAGCAGATACTTTTCCGGCATTTTTTCTGATCCCGTCGTTGCGGAAAATGATCACGAGGGTTTCATTATAAATCCCCGAAACGATGCTCCAGTGGACCGATTCGATCCTCATAAAAAAATCCGCAATATTTACGCAAATATCCGGATTTTCGACCCCTCCTAAATGCGTAAATATTTTTCCTCTGCTCATGATCCTTCCGGCAAGAGCCTTTTTATAATATTTAAGCTGGTTAAGCCGGATGTCAGACTGGTCGATTTTTCTGGCAAGATGCAGATTGGCATACCGGAAAAGAAATTGAAATGCCTGCATATCCTCAATTACCGCCTTTCTTTGAAAATTAGCCGTATCTGTCTTTATCGCATGGAAAAGCCCGGTAGCCAGTTTTGAGGAGGGTTTTATCCCGGCTGCTTTAAGATATTCGGTCAATATGCTTCCTGTAGCCCCGTATTCCGGTCTCACATCGGAAAAGAGCGCTTTGTAGCCTGTCTCCGGATGATGGTCTATAACAACATCATACGTAAATCTTAAAAAAAGATCGTGATGGTTCGGCTGTGAATCAAGGATAACAAAACGATTGAAAGTGCTGCCGGAGATCTCATCAATATGGACCATTTTGATTTTCAAGAGCCGGATCATGGCGATATTGTCCGGACGGTCTACAACATTGATACTGGAAATGGTAACAGAGGAAACCCTTCTCCATAAAAGTCGTTTTACTGCCAGAGCGCTTGCCATTGAGTCCGGATCAGCGCTGATCATGATGAGAACGTTGTCATTTTCACTGAATATTTTGTATAAGGCCTTCAGCCTTCCGGATGCAGTAATCTTCATCGAATATTTCTATCTTTGCAGTTGTGGATTTTTTTTATTCCATATCAAATTCTTTGATATTGAACCAGTAACCCGTACCGGAAATAAAATCCAGTTCATATTGAACGGTTTTGATATGATTTTCTTCAATTTTAAGGAAGTTCTCAAAAAGCCTCTTTCCCTGTTCCGGAAGCGCATCAACCATATCGCTGTAAAATTTTGACGTTTCGATCTCTGCTTTCAAAGCGCTGTTGAGTATTTGCTGGACAAGGCCTCTGTGATCCTCTGTCAGCCTGGTTTTGAGCTTATCGACCGACCTTTCAATATCTTCTTTCTGCGGTATCATACTCACCACGATATCTGAACCAAAATCCCCTTTCTTTTTCCACTCCTTCAGCTTCTTTTCCAGGTATTCCACATGGTACTGCTCATCCTTTCCGAGTGTTTCAAAAATATTTTCACCTCTTTTGCCCTTTAAGGCTGAGGCGCCCTCAAAATACAGATCACGTATTTTTCTTTCATATTCCAACGCTCTTTTGATTGCACTCTCGATGTTCATGCAGCACTTTCCTTTTCACAGATTCATCGTCCCCTGAACCATCCTGCTCACGGCATACCATAAGCCAGATACCCTCTTGGATTTAGGAGGGAACATGCCGTAACCACCATGTCCCGCCACTGTACTATTTCCCGCCTTCAATTGCAAATCCTGCCGTGCCGGTCATCTCCGGAACCTATTTCTCAACCAAAGTCAGCCCCTGTGGAACGTAACACAATTCATGAGTATTTTCGAAAGGTTGTCCAGTTCAATCCTGTAGCATACAAGTCGTTGAATCGCGCATGTCCATATATTTTCATATTCAAGCTGCGGTTTCACGAAATATCCGGACCAACTC
>JAWOIJ010000016.1:0-26362 GCA_046484745.1 Desulfobacterales bacterium
CTTCGTCCAGCGCGTCGGCGCCGTGCTCGTCGCGCAGCACGAGGTCGATGTCGCTGCGCTGGACCCAGCGGAACTGGAAGTCAATCAGGTACACCGTGGCCTTCGACATCATGAACCCGCTCACCAAAATGGCCGCGCCCATGGCGGCCGCGAACACGCCGGTGGCGGTCCGTGTGTGGTTGCGCAGGGTGCTGCGCAGCACCATGCGCCAGCCGCTGGAAAGCCGGGTCCACAGCCGGCCCAGGCGTTCCAGCAGCACGGCGCCGCCCTGCCGGGGTGGTTTCGGACGGAACATGGGTGACGTATCAACAACGACAAATGAATAGTTTTCACGGGCTTTTTTTATCATGAAAACAGCATGGGCATCGGTCTCTCCAAAGGATACCTCGCTGCCTTCAGATGGTTGAACCGCAGTCAAAATATCCAGATTTTCCAAACCGGAAGGTTTCACAAAATCAAGAATGGAAGCACCGCGTTTCAGGGCATCGAATTTAAAAGTTAAATCCAGTCCAAAACTTTGATGCAGTGCAGGAGAATACCAATTCAGGTCCATTGCCAGCACCCGTTCATTGTTTTGTCTGGCCGCATAAGCGGCAAGTCCGGCGGCGATGATTGTTTTACCTTCTCGGGGGACAGCGCTCGTTATAACCAGGCAGGCGGGATTTTTTTTCAACAACGAAGACTTTATCGCGGAATAGATTCGCTTGATTTCAGCGATTTCTCCATGTAATGCAATTTTTTTGTTCAATGAGTTTTTCATTTTCAGCTTCACCTCCTTATTTTTTCATTGACATCTGCGATCTGGCTGGTTGAATCTGTGATAAACTGAAACGCAATCGAACCGGTTAAAAAAGTCTGAACCATGTTTTGTTGTTAATCCTTTCTCATACGCATGTCAATGTGCAAAAAAAACAGATGAATTGCTTTTGCTGATGCAAATAGTGTGCAAGCGGTACAAATTGTTTTATATATTATTAATTACAGATAGTTATAATAATTTTCCCTTTACCGAACATGCAGTTCTATGAAAGTTGTTTCATAAAACATTGTAATTTTTTTCATAGTTAAGTCGAGAGGTTGCCCAAAAGCCCTCGACGAAATTTCCCTTTTTTGATGGTTTCCATTCAGAAATTTTCCGGGATTTTGGCTTGACATGCCGATCTGTTTCAGGCTTAACTTGCCTTAAAAATCCGCCAACCTGTATCGATTCAATCCAGCTGCCGGGGATTGAAATCACGACAACCCAGATCATAAGGACAGCAGAAAATGAAATTGATCACACTTTTCTTCGGTTTACTTCTTCTCTGCTTCTCTGGACGAATTTTTCCGGGTGCTTTTTCTGCCTCCTCAGAGGAAAATACCGATCCATTCCGAAAAGCAAGAGAGCAAATGGTTAAAAAGCAGATTCAGGAAAGAGGAATTACCGACGCACCTCTTCTCGAAGCCTTTCGGAAGGTCGAAAGACACCGATTCGTTCCTGAAAGATATCGGGATCAGGCTTATAAGGATTACCCGCTGCCTATTGGAGAAAAGCAGACTATATCACAGCCTTACATTGTCGCTCTGATGACATCTGTCATAGAGCCCGATGATACCAAAGTGGTGCTTGAAATCGGAACCGGATCCGGCTACCAGGCTGCCATACTCGCCGAAGTATGTAACACGGTGTATACGATAGAAATTATACCTGTTCTGGGCAAAAACGCGCAAGACCTGCTGAACGAACTCGGATACAAAAATATAAAAGCCAAGATAGGAGACGGATATCAGGGATGGAAGGAGTTCGCACCCTTTGATGCGATTATTGTCACCTGCGCGTCATCTCATATCCCGCAGTCCCTGAAAGATCAACTCGCGGAAGGAGGCCGGATCGTGATTCCGGTTGGAGGGAGTGTTTTCCAAAATCTTCAGGTACTGGAAAAAAAAGGAGGGCAAATGATCGAAAAACCGGTGATCCCTGTAAGATTTGTTCCGATGATGGATGAGGAAGGAAAAAAATATTAGAACTGACAACTTCCTCGACAGTCGAATTTCTTCGTTGCGCTTCATCATTCGTCATTACCGTCAAGAGCAACAAAACCATAGCCGAAGGCGCGGCACTCTTCGGAATGCGCGCGCCTTGAACTTAACCTTTTTTTATTTGCCTTCAACATTCCGAATTTTCACGCAATATAGTGATTGCCATAAATCTATTCCGATTGAAGCCGAAGAGGATAAAACCGGATGAAGTTGCTTTGACTTTTTTATTGGGCACCCCAACTCAAACGAAAACCCTTGCCGGTAACAATTTCAGCAGGTGTAACCGGAACTTTCTCGGGCAGCGACACACGCATGGGGCAGGCATCCATAATATCTTTTTGGATATCGATCCCGGGCATCACTTCAATGAGTGTCATTCCCTTTTCCGTCAGTCTGAATACGCCGATATTGGTCACGTATAAAACGGTTTTGCCCTTTTTAAGCGCCTGTTTGCCGCTCATGGTAATTTCATCGACCTTGTCGACAAACTTATGGGCACCGGCCTTCAGTATTCTGAGGCAACCGTCAACAATATCCATGTGGGCATGAGCCATCCAGCTTCCGACAAAAATGATGGTATTTGCCGCAGCACAAAAATCAGGGAAGCCGCCTGGTCCCACATAATTCAAGGGGCCCTCCCCCCTTTTGGAAACGTTCAGGTTTCCTTCGCTGTCTGCTTCCAGAATCCCTAACAGGACTGCATCCAGATGATCGTAACATAACTGAAAAACCTGGACTGAAGACATAATTTCCTTCGGATTGACTCCGGCACCGAAAAATATTCCCGGTGCAGGAAGACCGCCAACCACTCCGGTTTCAGACATGAATGTCACGTCCTTGAAAAGGCCGCCTTCATATATCAGCCTGGCGACTTCCTCGGGCATCCCGACACCCACAACAATATTGGAACACTTTTTAACATACCGGGTAAAGACTGAAGCGGCAAGCCGGGCCAGTGCCTCCTCCACAGGACCCCGTTTGGGTGTAATTTTAAGGCATTTGTTGATGAATCTTAATTTTTCCAGAGACTCATCCATATTCTCCGTCGCCCCCTCGGTAAACATTTTCCAATATTTACGTTGCGGAACCGAACCGGTCTGTTCATTGAGCGGGTGGACCACGATGGCGTCCACCATATCCGCCTTTAAAAAAATTTCATCGGGCCTCCTATCAACGACTTCCGCGACACTTACGAGGACCTTGCCTCCGTTTGCTTTTGCAGCAAGGGAAGCTTCATAGCTTTCCGTAAACAAACAACAGTTTCGGCTATAGATATTTCCTTCCAGGTCTGCTGCCGGAGCAATAAAAAAAGAAACATCAATCTTTGGAAGATGATATCTCAGTTTATCACCGACTGCTTCCGACATGCTTTTCCCCTTACCCGGTACAACTACAGTGCCATTCCCCACACGGGGATCCAGAAAGGTTCCCACTCCTGTTTCACTTTCCATCTCAAATTTGCCGCCTGCCTGGGCAGCCACTAAAAATGATTCGACACCCTGGGGAAACGTGTGAAGTTCAACTTCGCCCTGGTGAGCGAGTTGCAACATCGACTTCACCGTCTCATGATGCCCGGCAATGAAACGGGTTACGCATCCTTTATGTTTTCCCAGTTCCTCAACGGTTCCCGGAACCCTTCCTCGTCCCCCCTGAGCCCCTACGATAATGTGTGTGAGATTGGCCGGCGTTCCGGTTTCCCGGAATGACCTTTCAATCGCCCAGAACCATACCGAGCAGCGCGCATTGGCGGCCATACCGGAAGAAAAGGTCGTTACGCCGTTCCCAATCAGTTTTACGGCTTCCATTGCAGTCATAAATTTGGAGTTCTGAATTTCCGCAGGTTTATAGTCCAGCTTTTTCCGGTTCCATGTCAGCCGCCACTTTAGAATGTGAAGTAAAATCTGAGCTTTGTTCAAAACATTCATCTCTCCTCCTCATGCACATTTTATGATTGCCGGCGCAAAAAGCCATGTTGACTCGCCACTGCCGTTCAAGAGCAAACTGTGTGCCATTTGAAAATTTTATGCCTTCTTACGAAACAAATTGAAATCATTCATGTTTTAAGGAGTTAAGCATTGAATGGAAGGAGGATCCCCCTTTTTCAGGGGTGTCAGCTTTTATGATAAACTATAAAAAAAGATTGCGCTGACGATTAAACCGTCCTGGAAAGAAAAAAAATCAGGTCCCCGGTGAAAACAAAACCCGGTTGGCGGAACCGGAAACCAGGAAAGCAAAGCAGCGGTATCCGGAAGGTTGAACGATAAAAAAAGCATGGGTGTACAAACCGCACCCATGCCTTTTTCCATATAAAAAATTAAACCCTTAGAACCTCAGGCTGGTTTCCCAGAAAACTTCATAAGCGTTGTCCGCATCAGGGAATGCATCGCCCGGATCGATCATCGCCGCATACAATCCAAAACCAAGCGCGTCTGAATATTTATACTTTGTGTCCATTTGGTAGTACCATCCGAATTCATCGTCTACACCGGCATAGGTGTCATTCATCTCTATATAAGATGCCGACAGGCTGACCGAAATATCTTCTTTCGGAACAAAACCAACACCCAGTGTACCCATGATTAAATTGGAGTACATCACCTCTCCGACAATATTGCTTCCGACCTCATAATTCGGATAAGCGTTTCCAAGCACGTTCGCGCCATAAGGAGGATATGGTATGTTTGTCAGATACTTCCATGCAAGCAGGTCCCCATATACCGGCCATCCACCGTAAAAGCTGTCCCATGCCTTATTTGTATCATCAGTGGGATCCTCGTCGCCGCTCAGATAAGTAAACCCACCGAAAATTCTCGGGTCCATTTTCGCTTTCAAGGTATACCCGAGATCCGCCTTAAAGGCATATGCCTCCTGGTCAATATTGTTTCTGTCATCATACTTTCCGGTCTCCATGGCTCCTTCAACCGCGTAATCAAGACCGGATTTCATTTTGTCGGATATTCTTGCGCCGATCAGGTAGATGCTTTTTTCAGGTGCCACAGCTCCCTTTTGATCCTGCTGTTCTTTATGGAGAACATACAGTTCCTGCTTGCCGGTGTCGGACAGCAATTTTGCGGTCACATAAACACCCATCAGCGTGATATCATCATCGATCGCATCTTCTCTTCGATTCTCCTGGTCCTTGAAATAGAGGAAGTCAACATCCATTTTATCCTTGACCTCCCAGGTAAGTTTCACACCGTCAAAGTAGAGGGATGTGGATGCCATCTGACTCTGCCCGTCAAAAAGGACAAATCCGCCTCCATACATCAGGTTCTGACGACCGAATTTCAGGTTAATGGGAGCATCCAGAAATTTCTTCACCTCGATCCAGGCATTGTCCACAAAAACCTTGCCGCTCTGGTTGTCTGCAGCATCACTTACACCTTCACCATATGTCTGGTTGGCGAATTTTACATAGGCAGTGACATTTTTTTCAAAAGCGGCGGTAGCGGCGATATGGGATCTGATCCGGAACACCGACCAGTTGTCATAATCCGAACTGCTGTCAAAATCATAAAAGTTTTCCAGATAATATCCGCGCATCCTGACTTCACCGTTGATCTTTACGTCAGGGCTTTCTATCGCAAAAGATGTCGCTGCGATCAAAAGAACTGCTAGTGAAATTAAAACTTTTTTCATGTTGGTAACTCCTTTATCTTCTTTGAGAAAATCATGTTATTTAAAAAAAACGATCTCGACAATGAAATAACATTTTATTTAGCTGGTATCAGACAATATTCTTTAGTATCACCCCCTTTTCCCGGTTTTTGCCTGAGCTGCCCTCTGGATTGTTTCCGAGGCAGGATTCAGGCTCATCGTTTAATTTTTGTTTTTAAATGGTTGTACAGTGTTTTGGCATTACTGCTTTGTCGACTTCTGATTAACGTTTTAATATGATGGGCCCTTCGACTCACAGAAGAATAGGTAAGCCCCATCAGCTCTCCAACCTCTTGATTGCTGTATTTCCCGGTTTCCCACAATAAATATAAAATGACATCTCGCTTGTCTCGCAATTCTCCGTTTATCCTTCTGGATTCTTTAAAATCGTTAATATCACAATCCAGCACTGCCGCGGCTTTTTCTACCACGGTATTGGGTTCTTCATCTCTTAACAGCTGATTCAACTGCGGCAGTTCTTTATTTTTAGGACCGTTCAGATAGGTGTCTCTTATGCGGGAAAGAAACTCGTGAGATCCGTATATCAATCCGCAGCGAACATCTTCCCAGACACCCCCTCCCTTTTCGGAAAATACCGCGACCTTGTTACGAAATGCACGGTGCTTGTCTTTTTTTGCTTTTAACTGCGAAAAGAAAAGGCTTGTTTTCAACCATTTGGGGGGGGGGTGGGAACGATAGGCGTAATAATTATAACTGCTCCATTTGTACTTCGTCAAACGTTCAACAACACCTGCTCGCAAGGGATTGCGATGGATGTACCATGAAAGCTGCATTAAATAGGCACCGTTTTCTACAAGTAAACTTTTAAATCGCCCCTGAAACAAATGCCCGCTTTGTTGGTTCCTGATATTAAAACTTCGGGTGTATCTCGTACCCAGCCATTGCATGCTTTTTGAGAGATTCGGCTTCAAGGTTCTGAGCAAAAGATGGTAATGATTCCTCATCAGCACATATGCGTATATCTCAATATCAAACCTCTCAGACATTTCAGCGAGAATGTCGAGAAAGTCATTCCGATCTTCATCGCTCAGAAAAATGTCATTCAGGTTATTACCGCGGGAAAGTACATGATAATAAGCTCCCGCATATTCTATCCGCAACTGTCTTGCCATAATGGATGAGTATCAAAATCACGTTGTATTGTATTTTGAACCATCTGCAAACAAGGTTTGACCCTTATCAAAGCAAGGTTTGACCCTTACCAAAGCAAGGTTTGACCCTTGTGTTCTTATTTAAAAGGTTGCCTATCAAACCTGATTCGCGCTGTCAAGATCTATATTTAAAATAAAGGGTTGACACGTTATCGCTGAGAATCATCACTCTTAAAAAGTTCCGTGCTGATATATCTCTCGCCGGTACTTGGCAGGATGACAACAATCTTTTTTCCGCCTGCGTCTTCTCTTGAAGCTACTTTCAGGGCTGCACAGACTGCCGCTCCAGACGATATCCCACACAGCAGACCCTCCAGCATGGCAAGATCTCGCGCGGTTTCAAAAGCCTCATCATTGGTAACCGTTACCACCTCATCAATCACCGAACGGTCGAGAACATCCGGAATGAAACCGGCGCCAATCCCCTGAATCTTGTGAGGCCCCGGATTTCCTCCGGAAAGTACCGGAGAGTCGGCAGGCTCTACCGCAATGGCTCTAAAAGAAGGTTTTCTCTCTCGAATTATCTGAGATACTCCTGTTATGGTTCCTCCGGTCCCGACGCCTGAAACAAAGATATCGACACCGCCTTCCGTGTCGGACCATATCTCCTCTGCGGTTGTCTTTCGATGTATTTCAGGATTCGCGGGATTTCCAAACTGATCCGGCATGAAGGTGTTGTTCTCTAAATGAACAATCTCTTTTGCCTTCGCGATTGCCCCCTTTATCCCTTCCTTCCCAGGTGTAAGTACCAGCTCGGCACCCAGATGCACAAGCAGTTTTCTACGTTCCATGCTCATCGTTTCAGGCATGGTAAGACAAAGCTTATACCCCCTTTCCGCGCAGACAAAAGCAAGGGCAATCCCCGTATTTCCGCTGGTCGGTTCAACAATCAACGTTTCCCCGGTAATCTGATTTTGTTTTTCCGCAGCATTGATCATGGAAACCGCTACCCGGTCTTTTATGCTTCCCAGCGGGTTGAAAAATTCCAATTTCGCGATGATCTCAGCACCGGAGTCTTTGCCTATCCGGTTCAATCTTACCATGGGCGTCGAACCGACCGTATCACTTATTCCGGGATAGATTGTCATAAAAACTCTCCTTTTGATATTTCGCCTTCACTGGAATCCACTCAAAAATGAAGCATCTTTTTATACGAAATAAAAAAAAATCGCCTCAACACCGATATGCTGCAGTCGGTCTACTTATAAATCAGTTTCGGTTCCTCCATCAGTACTTTTGTATCAGGGGGTATGGATTTTGTGATCCATACGTTGCCGCCGATCACGGAACGGGCTCCGATAACCGTTTCACCGCCAAGGATTGTAGCCCCGGAGTAGATAATCACATCATCCTCGATCGTGGGATGACGTTTTTTCCCTCTGAACTGTTCCCCGGCCTCCTGGGGAAGAGACAGCGCACCAATCGTTACACCCTGATAAATTCGTACATGCTTTCCGATTTCAGCCGTCTCTCCAATAACCACTCCTGTACCGTGATCGATTACAAAACCTTCTCCGATTCTTGCGCCCGGATGAATATCGATCCCGGTTATGTTGTGGGCGTGTTCGGTCATAACCCGGGGAAGCAACGGTACATCATGATTAAAAATTTTATGCGCCACCCGCTGAACGGTAATGGCAAATATTCCCGGATAACTGAAAATGATCTCATCATGACTGCGTGCCGCGGGATCTCCCCCATAAGTGGCCTTGACATCCGCTGCCAGTACTTTTCGAATCGCAGGTACCGATTCCAGAACATCGATCGCAACCTCCTGCCCCCTCATACCGCAATCGGTGCAGTCATTGTCATACCGCAGGCACTCATGGCGAATACTGTTTGTAATCTGTTCGGAAAGAATATCAAAAAGGATTGAAACCGTCTGACCCATATTGTACTTTAGATTGGCGGGATGAACCTTTCCGATCGAAAAATAGCCCGGGAAAAGAATCTCTTTAAACCGGTTTATAATCTCAATAACGGAAAGATTTGACGGAATCGGGTCATAATCGATATGGGTATAACATTCGTTGTCGCTGCAGCTTTCAATGATTTTCTCCGCAACTTCAGGAATCTTCTTACGAAATTCCGAAAATGTATTTGCCTCTATTCTGCAGCTTTCCTCTTGTGACTTATGATCTACCACCATTTTTCAGTCCCCTTTCCTTTTCCGAAAATACCGTATAAATTGTTCCTGTTTACGTTGTATAATTCCTGATGAACACTCGAAACATCTGAAACCAAGGGCGATGGTACCCTAAGAAGATAAGTCAAGCATACGATCCAGGGCCAGCCGTGCATCAGAAGCGGTCTCTTCCGGCACGACAACCCGATTGTACTCCCCGATATTTTCCAGTGTGTAAAGAAGTTTCGATGGATCAATCTTATACATATTGGGACAAAAAGATTCCTTTAGGGGAATCACCTTTTTATCGGGATACGCCAATGCAAGTCTTTTGATCAGATTTATTTCCGTGCCCACTGCGATTGTTGAGCCTTTCGGCGCTTCTGCAACATATTTTACAATATAACTTGTCGAACCTGCCGCATCCGCAAGTGCTACCACTTCCTGGGTGCATTCCGGATGAACGAGAATCAGGGCATCCGGATTACTTTCTTTCATGCTTTTTACATCCTGTTCGGTAAACCGGGTATGAACAAGACAATATCCTCTCCACAGAATAAGCTTTGCGTTTCGAATCATTTTCTCGGTGTTGCCGCCCAGTTTTTTCTCCGGATCCCAGACGATCATTTCAGAAGGTGAGATACCCAGTCTGTTTCCGGTGTTTCTCCCCAGATGCTCATCCGGGAAAAAAAATATCTTTTCTTTCCTCTCAAATGCCCATTTAAATGCGTCTTTCGCATTTGAAGAGGTGCAGACCAAACCGCCATTTCTCCCACAGTGGGCCTTGATCAAAGCATCCGAATTCATATAGACAATGGGCATAAGAGATTTCTCACCGACGATCCCGGAAACCTCTTTCCATGCCTTTTCCACAACATAGGCGTCCGCCATATCCGCCATCCAGCATCCCGCTTCCAGATCGGGAATCTGAACGACCTGATGCTTCTGCGCAAGCACTGCGGCGCTCTCCGCCATAAAATGAACCCCGCAGAAAACAATATACCTGGCGACGCTGTCTGCTGCTGCCTTTTGTGAAAGTCCGAAAGAATCCCCCTGGAAATCGCCAAGGTCCACAATATCTTTCCGCTGATAATGATGGGTCAGTATCACCAGTTCTTTCCCGTACCTCCTTTTCAGCCTGACAATTTCCTCCTGTATTTCCCTGTAATCTCTCCGATGCTTCACGATTCCTCCGGATTCAACTTTTCAATTCTTACTTCGTCTCCACAGACGATTTTTCCTCCGTTTAAAACCTTTGCGAAAACGCCTTCCCGGGGCATGATGCAGTCACCGGCCTTATAATATATCGCGCATTTGTTATGGCAGACTTTTCCGATCTGCGTGATCTCGACTGCGGCTGACTTCCCGAGCCTGACGACCGTTCCGATCGGTATTGTTTTCCAGTCAACCCCCCTGGTCGCAATATTTTCGGCAAAGTCGCCGAAGGAAACATCCAGTCCCTTGTCTCTCGCCTTTTCAATATTTTCAGAAGAAAGGAAAGAGACCTGTCTGTGCCACGTTCCTGCATGAGCGTCTCCTTCCAGACCATAATTTTCAAGGAGAACGATTTCATCCACCGGGATTTTTCGCGTTCCTTTTTTCCGGCTTATCGCTATCGAAACAATCTCAATCATGTTTTCTTTTTCCCGATCATAAATATTCCATAGGTGGCAAAAATATTCGGCAGGAATTTGACGACATCACCATTCATGTTGCCGCCTTTCATGTTGATGGCAGCCTCCTTCATAATCCGGTAATCCAGTTTTCCCGCAAAACTTCGGAAATCATTTATGCTGAGAACGCGTATATTGGGGGTATTATACCATTCATACGGAAGTTCTTTCGTGATCGGGACATGCCCTGAATAAAGAAGCTGCATCCGTATCCGCCAGTGGCAAAAGTTCGGAAAGCTGACGATTCCTCTTTTACCGATATTCATCATGGAGCATATTAAATTTTCCGGTTCATACACCTGCTGCAGCGTCTGACTCAAAATGACATAATCAAAATATTCGACCGGATAATCAAGGATCTCTGCATTGATATCGCCCTGCAGAACCGACAGTCCTTTTTCAATGCATCGTCGAACCCTCTCTTCTCTTATCTCAATGCCTGTCTCTTTGACCTGTTTATTTTTTTTGAGGAAATACAGAAGATCTCCTTCTCCGCATCCAAGGCCAAGCACCTTTGAACCCGGTTCTATCCAGGATGCAATTATCCGAAGGTCGAAACGCGTATTATCAAACCCTGATTTCATTGAAAACGCCTTCCAGAAAGCCTCGTATAATCCCTGTCAGCCGATCATTGGGGAGCAGAAACGCATCATGACCGCACTCGGCTTCGATTTCACAAAAACTTACATCCATTCCATTTTTTTTCATTGCCGTTACCATTGCCTTTGACTGGTATGTTGGATAAAGCCAATCCGAAGTGAATGAAACGACAAGAAATTTTGAAACCACCCCTTCAAATGCCTTGACAAGTGAACCGTTTCCGTATTGCCTCTCCAGATCAAAATAATCAGCGGCTTTTGTTATGTAAAGAAAGGAATTGGCATCAAAACGCTCTACAAATTTTGTGCCCTGGTATCTCAGGTAACTCTCAACCTGGAAATCCGCACTGAAATCATAGGAAAAGTCACTTTTATCCTGAAGCCTCCGCCCAAATTTCTGTCTCATGGATTCATCTGAAAGATAGGTGATGTGGCCGATCATCCTTGCGACGGCAAGGCCGAGATCCGGTTTTTCCCCGGAATAGTAATTTCCGCTGTTCCAGTTCGGATCGGCCATAATGGCCTGCCTCGCCACCTCGTTAAACGCGATTGCGAGTGCAGAGTGCTTTGTTGTTGTCGCGAGAGGCACAGCAGATATAACCATCCGGGGATACTGGACACACCACTCCAGAACCTGCATTCCACCCAGGGACCCTCCGATGACCGAAAATATCTTTTCAACACACAGATGATCCATCAGCGCTTTCTGGGCCCTTACCATATCTCCAATGGTAATCACCGGAAAATCAATGCCATATGGTTTCCCTGTTTCCGGATTGATGGAACCAGGCCCTGTAGACCCCATACATCCCCCAATGATGTTCGAACAGATAACAAAAAATTTTTCCGTATCGATCCCTTTTCCCGGACCTACCATAATATCCCACCATCCGGGTTTTGGATCCTCTTTCGTATAGCAGCCGGCGACATGCGAGTCTCCGGTCAATGCATGAAGGATCAGGATTACATTGGATCTTTCCGGGTTTAATGTCCCGCAAGTCTCATACGCTAACGTTATCGGCCCAAATCTTGTGCCGTTTTCAAGGATCATTTCGTCAGACTGATCTGCAAACGTATAAAACTTTTTCTCAATCTGGCCGACACTGCTGCCGGTTTTATCATGTTCAATGGTTTCACTCATTTTTTGCACTCTCAAGGGCCTGGTTTAAAACCCGATGCGTTTTAAGGAATCGCCCCTTTCCGGATTTACCGGCGCATTGCCTGTTCAAGCACGATTTTGATGTTTTTTATTCCCATTTGAACAGCGTGATCATCACTTCACAGTTCATGCAGACCTTTATTTTTTCTTTCCATGTTTTATAGGCATGCCCGGCGCAGATTGTACCGTTAATAAACCAGCATAGTTTACCTGCTTTAAATTCGAAGGCCGGGCATCTTTTCCTGCGATCAACCGAGCATTTTTTAACAATCCAGCAGTGCTTTTGCGATGTTTTGCCTTTTATAATCCTTGATATAAGAAACAGCAATTGCCTTTCGACGTGTGCCGGAATGGCTCGCCACCCCTGCTCATAACTGTGTACGGCCTTCAACGATACACCGAGCAGTTGTGCCATCTGCGCCTGGGTTTTCCCGAGCTTTTTCCGAAAAAATACAAATTGTTCGCTTTCCACGATGATCTCCTGAAACAGTTTATATGAAGGCGACAGTTAACTATAAATGCTACATTGTAGCATTTTATTTTCTATACCACATGGCGCGGAATCATTGTCAACAAAAAATTGGAATCCAAGCCAATGCCTTAGCCGAGAAAAACCATTGCCAGACCAGTTCTTTGCCGGCATTCTTATTTTTTTTTCAAGCTGATTCATCATAAACACCCCGGCATATAATGATTGTCATAAATCTATTCCGATTAAAGCCGAAGAGGATGAAACCGAGTGAAGCCTTTTACGGATGTTGTTGTCGTTTCTGATTTATTGGCGGCTCAGTTGTCTATTTCTAAATATTATTTCGGGTATTAATTGCAGGTAACAAAAATGGATAATAACTCCATCCGGCCGATAGTTAGACTCCGGCTGATGACTTTGATGTTTTCCAATCTTTGAAAAAGAACTTGCAAATTAATTTTATAGCACTTAGAATGTATTACAATTAAATACACTGGAGGCAACGTATGAGCAAGGCATTATCGATAAGAATCTCTGACAAACTCGCCTTAAAACTATCTGAAATTGCAAAAGAAACAGAACGGACCAAATCATTTCATGTTCAAAAAGCATTGGAGACTTACCTGTCTGAAGTAGCAGATTTACAGGTAGCCTATGATCGCTTGCATGATACAACTGATCCTGTAATTTCTATTGAAGATATGAGGAAAGAACTTGAATTATAAAATAGCATTCAAGAAATCTGTTTCCCGTGATCTTAATAAAATAGATAAAGAGCAGGTTAAGAGAATTTTAAATAAAATTGAAGCTGAACTCCCCCAAAAAGCGGAAACTTTACCGACATTAGCTGGTAAATTTTCAGGGTTAAGAAAATTTAGAGTCGGAGACTTCAGGGTAATTTTTTCTATCATAGGTGATACGGCTCTCGTTTTAAGAATACGAAATCGAAAAGAAGTATATAAGTAACCGTTCAGTAAATCCCATCTTCACAGAGAGATAAAATCATGTCATGTCATGATCCTCCAAAAAAATTACAGGAGGATTGTTATGCAAGACAAATCAAGAACGAAAGAGTTGCCTAAGAAGGAGAATTCTGGAAAGAGCCAATCAAAAACCGGCTGGAGAGTGGTCTGAACCAGGTGGAGTACTACCTGAAACACGATATGATATCCATGGCAAGAGCAAAACGTCACGATATGCGCGGACAGATATAGCACATCACCCACCGATGCCATACGAGAGAATTTTTGAGTCAACCGCATCCTTGACAATATCATCCGGTTCATGCTAACCGCTCCCTTATGCAGAGATTGCCCTACCACAAAGGAGATGACTCATGCGAAAAAAAGAAATCAGATCGATAGTCCTATTTATTATAGCGATTGTTTTCTTTATGAGCGGATGCCAGACCCCGATCAAGCCGGTTTCCTGGAACGCGCCACCCAATCCCGGATATACCGGATCGTTTTTAAAGAATGAACGGCTGAAAGAGATTGAGCCCCTCTCGATTGGAGACAATAAAGGGCCGGAAGACGTTGCGATCGACGGGCAGGGCAGGATATATGTTTCCACCCATGAAGGCCGTATCGTGCGGCTGAAACCGGATGGCTCCGACCCGCAAAACTGGGTGGAGACCGGAGGAAGACCGCTTGGAATTGATTTCGACAATACTGGCAATCTTATCGTAGCAGATGCGTATCGGGGGCTTTTATCCATTGCTCCGGACGGTTCCATTTCCGAACTCGCAACCACGGCTGACAATATTCCGATTCTGTATGCCGACGACGTGGATGTGGCAGTGGACGGCAAAATCTATTTTTCAGATGCCTCAACCCGATTTGGCGCAAAAGAATGGGGAGGGACCCTGGAAGCCAGCCTTCTGGATATCATGGAACACGGGGGGCATGGTCGACTTCTGGTCTATGACCCGGTTACTTCGAAAACAGTGACGCTTCTGGATGGTTTGAATTTCGCGAATGGGGTTGCGATAAGTCCGGACCAGGCCTATGTCCTGGTGACTGAAACTGGAAGCTATCAGGTGACACGCTACTGGTTAACCGGGGCAAAAAAAGGAACATCGGAAACGCTAATCGAGTCGCTGCCTTCGTTTCCGGATAACATTTCAACCGGATTGAGTGGATATTACTGGGTTGCGCTGGTATCGCCGCGAAACGCCCTGGTTGACAGCCTTTCGGATAATCCCTGGATACGGAAAATGATATCGGGCCTTCCCAAATTTATGCGGCCCGGAGCCGTGAAATACGGACATATCATTGCGATTGACGATCAGGGAAACGTGATTCAAGACCTTCAGGACCCGGATGGCGGCTATCCGATGATCACCAGCATCATGGAGACGGAAGATTACCTTTATCTCGGCAGCCTGACCGCACCGCATCTCGGCCGCATTTCAAAGGCCAGGTTGAATCCTTAAAGCGAGTTTAGAAACGATCAACATCCGTAAACCAGCAAATGAGGTTCATCATCTTCGGCGCATCGAAACGGAACGTTTTTCTGACAACCGCTCTACTCCCCATAAAATGACCAGGCTGTTTTTAAACGCCTTGCCCGGGCGGATCCGGCGACATCTAACAACTCCTTGTCCCGGTCCCATGCTTTCCGTACCTCTGTTTCCACATTTTCCCAAAAAGGAGCGGCAACTTGAACCAGATGGGAAATCTGGCTGAAGAAACCTCCACAAGCGATATGAACCTCCGGAGCATTGGGATCACAACCCGCAAGGGCTCTGACCGTTACCATCAAAAAAAGGATTTTTTCTTTTACTTCCCGGGGCCACTCATAAAGACATGAAATGCGAAATAAATATCCCAGGATGGCTGCGGATACGTGAAGATCTTCAATGGTACGAAACGGTTTGATATATTCCGTATATCCGTCGCCCGGTAGCAGATCGCTCTCCTTGACCTCAACATCTTCCAGCCGGAGAATTCCATGGCTGATTTCCGGAACAAAATGGATATCCTTCATCGGGATTACGGTAATCCCCGCCATTCCCTTATGTAAAAGCGCCATGCGGATTTGATTTTTGCCGGCTGCCTCGAATCCGGTGGACACGGCCACTACCATTCGCTCTGCTTCGTCGGCACAGGTGATAAATTTCTTTGTTCCGGTTATCCGGAATAAGGACATTCCACCTTCACTGCTCACGACCGGTTCCATTTTGGTTTTAATCGCCCTGGGATGCCCTCCTCCTTCTTCGGTTACACAAAATGCGGTGATGGTGTCAACCGGCAATGAAGGAATCAGGCGATGAAGGCTTGAATGATATCCCGCGGCAAATGCATAACTGACCCGGTCTGCAAAAAAACCACCCGCAATGGCCATATCTGCCGGATCAGGCCATGATTTTGATTTTCGGAAATAAACCTCCTGACACCAATCGCTGAAACAAGGAAACGACTTGTCTTCAATCCATTTTTTCTGAGTCAATATCCAGTCGATAATTGTTATGCGTCTTTTTCGCATCATAGCACCAGATCCCTGATAAACTCATGAAGTTGGTTGAGATTATTGATGCTTTCGCAAAAGTTCCGCCGCTTCCATTGCAAAATAGGTCAGTATCATATCCGCCCCCGCACGTTTAATGGAAGTAAGCGTCTCCATCATGACTTTTTCCCCGTCTATCCACCCCATTTTATCAGCAGCCTTAACCATGGCATATTCCCCGCTGACATTGTAGGCGGCGACAGGAAGATCTATCTCCTCCCGGATGCGACAAATGATGTCAAGATAAGAAAGCGCCGGCTTAACCATAATCACATCCGCTCCCTCTTCAACATCCATGGAAACTTCACGAATCGCTTCCAACGCATTGGCGGGATCCATCTGATAGGTTCTTCGATCTCCGAATTGAGGGGCGGAATGGGCGGCTTCACGGAAAGGTCCGTAATATGCGGAACAATATTTTGCGGAATAAGACATGACAGGAATATGACTGAAATCATTTTCATCCAGCGTTTCACGGATTTCAGCGATTCTTCCGTCCATCATGTCGGACGGCGCCACCATATCGGCTCCGGCCTTTGCATGAGATAGCGCAGCCTTTGCCAGAAGATCCAGACTGGCATCATTGTCAACTGTCTCTCCCTGCAAAACACCGCAGTGACCATGATCCGTATACTGGCAAAGGCAGACATCCGTGATTACAACCATATCTGAAAGCTTATTCTTTAATGTCTTAACCGCTTTTTGAACAATTCCGTCTTTTGCGTATGCTCTTGTTCCAAGTGGATCTTTTTTATCGGGAATTCCAAAAAGCATCATGGCGGGTATACCCAGTTTTTCAGCGGCCAATGCGGTTTTAACCAGGTTGTCAATTGAAAGCTGGTAATGACCGGGCATGGATGGAATGGGATTTTTTATATCTTTTCCTTCAATCGCGAAAAGCGGCAGGATCAGATCATCAATGGATAAAACGGTTTCCCGGACCATTCTTCGGAATGTTTCATTCTGCCTCATCCTTCTGGGTCTGTAATCTGGGAAAAGCATATCCCCTCCTTATCATGGCATAAAAGGTAATTGGAAAAGATCCTCTTCGGTTTAAGATCAAGGGTGACAAAAGATCTTAACCGGAAGGATAGTGCCCCTGTTTCAAAGAATAAAATCTCAGTCAGACATCGATAGTGAACAAAAAAAGGATATTGATTACAAGCTGGTCTCAGAGATCTCTTCGTCTGTCAAATAACAGGCCGGATCCGGCGCCCAGATATCGCCTGTCAGGGCTTCCGCACGAGCCCTTGAATTCCCGGCACAGATATCAAGCCAGTTGCAGGCTGCGCACCTTCCTGTTACATGATTTTTTCTCTCCTTCAGCTTGCTCCGCAAGGGATCGGACGAGTCACTCCAGATTTTCGAAAAAGGAAGCTTCCGTATGTTGCCGAAGCTGTGATGACGCCAGAATGGATCCGCATATACGGATCCATTCCAGTTGACACATCCAATTCCCAGCTCCGAACTGTTCTCCTCATCCATTTTAAGGAGTTCCAGAACCTCTTCCGCACGCTCCGGGTTTTCCTTCAAAAGTCTCCAATACAGATAAGGTCCATCTGCGCGGTTGCCTGCCGTCAGAACATCCTTATGTATTCCTCTTTTATAAAAATCTTTTGTTCTTTCAACAATGAGGTCTACCGCCTTTCTGGTTTCCTCATGAGTGAGGCCTTGTTTGAATCGTTCTGAACCGCGCCCTGCTGCATATACCAGGTGATAAAAACATATACGGGGTATATCCATCTCTTCAAGAAGATCAAAAATTCCGGGTATCTCGCCCACATTATATTTATTGATCGTAAACCGAAGACCCACTTCAATTCCAGCGGCCCGGGAATTCCTGATCCCGTCAAGCGCGGCTGCATAAGCGCCGTAAACACCCCTGAAACGATCATGCACTTCTTCCATGCCATCAAGGCTGATGCTCACATATGAAAGACCAATATCTTTCAAAATCCTTGCTTTTTCAGAAGTGATACGCGTGCCGTTTGTTGATATTACCGCGCGCATTCCATTTTCCACTGCATACGCGGCCAGTTCCGGAAGATCGGGCCTGGCAAACGGCTCTCCACCGGAAAATAGAAGAGCAGGAACACCGTATCCTGCCAAATCATTGATCAGTTCCCTGCCTTCCATTGTCTTCAGTCCATAATCCCCCGCATGATTATCCGCGTAGTCATAACAGTGAACACATTTTAAATTGCATCTGTTGGTCACGTTCCAGATAACCACAGGGCGTTTGTCGCTTAAAATCCGGAGGAGATGTGACGGAAGCGTTTCGAGGTGGTGACCATATCGCAGGGCATCGGAAGGGGCTGCTGTCCCACAGTAAAGCTTTGAGATATCAATCATCTAACCCACTTTCCCAAGATTGTGTATTTTACTGCTGAACGTCCTTTTTTTCCAGCGGCAGGTACCTGTCCTTGAGCAGGTTGGAGATATAACTGTCAGGCTCGACAAGCGCCTCTTTTGTAATAAAAAAACGGTTCCTTCCTGTCTTTTCTTTAACCAGTCTCAGTCCGTATTCAAAGTCATTGGATATCCTGTTTGAAAATTTTCCAAAATCCATCATCCCGGAAACGATTTGCTCAATGATATAATCAATGGCATCATCTTCCAGAACGATATTGACATCCTGTTTGTTAAAAAAATACAATTCAAGCGTCTTTACTTCATCATAGTGAAGCTTCACCCTTTTGAGCGTATTCCCGATATCCACGATGTTCCGGCAATAATACTCAGAAGCGATATCAATGCGCTGATCCGAAAGGGTGAGTTTATATTTTTTCCCCAAATGCTCCCGATTGGTTTTAATATATGTCTTGATGGATTCTTTTTCTTCTTCAAAAATCCGACAAAACAGCTCATTCCATTTTTTATCTTTCCTGGATTCCAGAAAGCTTTCAAGGCCCGCTTTTGGATTTTCAATTATGGAAAGGGTCACTGAAAATTTTTGAATATCCGCGGAAGGCAGCTTGTTCTCGAAGATAAGCAGCGCCTCTTCAACTGCGCTCACCAGTCCTCTTGCTCCGGTATTTTCCCGGGAGGCCATCTTCGCTAATTTTTTAAGAGCGGCATCTTCAAATTTAACCTGAATTCCATAGGCCGCGAAATCGAGTTTTTTCCCAAGGACAATCGGGTTGTTGGGATTCTTTAAGATCGTGTAAAGATCTTCTTCCGAAAGCTCTTCAAATACCGATTTTACAGGAAGCCGCCCGACAAATTCCGACTCAAAGCCGAACTTGATGAGATCTTCTGACCTGACATGCCTTAAAACATCAAACTGCTGTTTTCTGTTACTGATATTGGCGCCAAAACCAATTGACTGATCCGTCATTCTCTTTTTAATGATGTTGTCCAGGCCTGAAAAAGCACCGCTCATAATAAAAAGAATATTCTTGGTATTGACAGTGCTGTCTTCCCGCTTCCCTGATTTTCGAAACCGCTCGATCTCCTGTATCATGGATACGGGATCATGAGGCACCTTCATTTCTACATCCGTCTCTTCCATGGGTTTTAGAAGCGCCCGCTGAACGCCGGTTCTTGAAACATCCGCTCCGTACAGATTTGAAGACGATGCAATTTTATCAATCTCGTCGATATAAATAATGCCATTCTGGGCTGCATCAATGTCACCATTCGCTTCTCTTACCAGATCTCTTACCAGATCCTCCACATCTCCACCGACATAACCGGTTTCACTGAATTTTGTGGCATCTCCTTTTACAAAAGGGACGCCGAGCTTTTTTGCGATCAATTTGATCAGGTATGTTTTACCAACGCCGGTTGGCCCAATCATAAGGACATTATTCTTGATGCTGCCAACCATTTCATCCGCGCTCTCAGGATGTTCCCGGTTTCGTTTCACGCGGTTAAAATGAGTGCATATTTTGGTGGCAAGTACGGCTTTAGCTCTATCCTGTTTCACGATATACTGATCCAGATAGGCAACCAGATCTTCGGGAATCATGCTGAAGTTGAGTTTTTTATCCTTCTTTCGTTTTTCCCCTTTATCGACCGAATGGTCTTCCTGAGGTAAAACAATTGGAGAAACGATCTTTACACTGTCTCCGAACTTTTTAGAAAGGAACTCGCCGATTTCCTTTTCAATCTCCTTGGGTCCAGGAATTTTCTCATTAAATGTCTTCATAGTTTGTTATTATAATCACAACTCAATAAAAATCAAGCCGTGCACCCAGTTCATATGTCTAAAAGTATCAGCCCATTCATTTTGGCCACCACTGTTTGAAAAAAATTACAACTAATTGAAATATTTAATTAATTTATATCTTTTGCAATTTGAACCTTCATATGGTTTTACAGACGCCATACAGGGCAATCAATATTCCAGCCATACATATTGATACGGAGAAAGTTTAATATCCTTTGAGATGATCTTTTTTCCGGAAACAAGATCCTTCATTTCAGCGGGAAAATCTCCTGGGGGTGAACAGCATTGCGAGCGTTCCGAGACATTGGTCACAGAAAGAATTGTCTGATCAGCGCAATACCTTTTGATGGCAAAAACGCTTTCATGAACATCCAGGATCTCAAACATTGAATTTGGATGAAAGGCCGATTGGGCTTTTCGAATCTTAACCAGCTCAACATATTGATAAAAAATTTGAGAGCGAAAAGAGGACGGCTCATTCAGTTCTTCAAGCAACTCACGCATATCAAGCTTTTTCCGGTTAATCGTTCTTGCAAGCATGGTTTGTCGAAAACCTTCAAGCCAGTTCCGGGAACCCAGCAGACTGTGAATATAAACAGCAGGAATCCCAGGCAATACGAGCATAATCGACTGAGAGGCAAGAAATCTTGCGGCATGGTATGGATCCATCCCCGCCGTATTTCTCCACAGGGCATCCACATAGGTAATGTTTAACTCATAAGGGCTTTCCGAACCGTCTGCGTTTTTCTTACAGGATACCCTGCCCCTGTTCTGTTTTACGATCTCAATCAGGCTTTCCAATTCCTTTTCCGGCAAAATCCCTTCAAGAGGCCTTACACCAATTCCATCATGCGAGGCTGTAAAATTTAAAAAAGTATTGCTCTCCGATTCAAGCGATAATCCTTTTGCCCATTCTGAAATAACTTTTGTGTTTTCCTTTACAAAAGTATAAAAAAGAAGAGGTGGCAGTGTGAAATTATAAACCATCTGAGCTTCATCTTTCCCATCCCCGAAATAGCTGATGTTCTCAACATGTGGGACATTCGTTTCCGTTAAATTCATCACATCGGGTGCGAGGAGATCGAAAATGTTTCGAAAAAATTTCACCATTTCATGGGTTTGTGGAAGATGGATGCAATTGGTCCCGATCTCTTTCCACAAATAGGCGATGGCATCCATCCGTATGATAACCGCTCCCTGTTTGATATAATACAGAAGCACTTCCAGCATCATGGCAAGAACATCGATACTGCTGAAATTCAAATCGATCTGGTCGGCAGAAAACGTTGTCCAGACATGAACGGGTTTCCCTGACTTTTTTCGATATTCTGTCAAAAGAGGCGATGACCTCGGTCTTGTCACCTTAAAAAGATCGGTCCCCGGGTCTACCTCGATCACGAGATCTTCAAACCCCTTCTTTTCGGCAAGATAGTTCGAAAACCATTCACTTTTGGAAGAAACATGGTTGAGAACAAAATCAAACATCATCTTGAAATCAGCATTCAGGCTTTTGATATCCTCCCATGTTCCAAGATCGGGGTTTACAGCAAAAAAATCAATCACCGAAAAGCCATCATCGGAAGAAAATGGATAAAACGGCAAAATATGAATGGTTGAAAATATATCACGAAGATATTGATTCGCGAATTGATGCAGCGTTTTTAGCGGCGGACTGCCTTGGCTTTGCAGGGTGTCTCCATAGGTTATCAATATAATATCTTTTTCAGAAAAATATTCTCCTTTTTTCTTTTCTGTCGCAGGAAACTTTTCAAGGATCGGCAAAATCCGGTAAAAAGCGATTTTCCCTTTTTGCTCCCCATATATTTTTTTCAGACTGTTCTGAATCGCTTCTGTTTTCTGCATAACCGGTCCCCTCCATGCAGTTCAGATGAAACGCTCAATTCAGGTCAAAGCAGAATATCATAAGATTTCATTTTACTTAAAAGAGATGGATGGCTGATCTCTAAAAGTTTTGCGGCTTTTGTCCGATTACCTCCGGTTTTATTAAGCGCTTTTACAATTAATCTTTTTTCGAAAATTTTCTGAGCGACCTTCAGTGAAAATCCTGTAAAAACTTCATCAACCGTATCGCACCCGCTCCTGACATCCAATTCCTGGGGCAAATTTTCCGGCAAAATCACGTTCCCCTCAGCCAAAACCACTGCTCTTTCAATGACATTTTCAAGTTCTCGAACATTTCCAGGCCATCTGTGGGTTAACAGTTTTGACATGGCCGGAGGAGATATCCCTTTAATACTTTTTCCCAGTTTTCGATTAAAATCATCAATAAAGATCTGGCTCAAAACCGGAATGTCATCGACTCTCTCTCGAAGGGAGGGCAGCCTGATCGGCAGTACATTCAATCTGTAAAACAGATCTTCACGGAAATTTCCATTCTTTACTTCTTCTTGAAGTGTTTTGGATGTGGCGGCGACGATCCGGACATTGATTTTCAGCGTCTGGGAACTGCCTACAGGCCGTATTTCACTTTCCTGAAGTACTCTCAGAAGCTTTACCTGAAGTGCAAGAGGAAGTTCTCCGATCTCATCCAGAAACAATGTCCCACCGTCTGCTTCTTCAAAAAGGCCCTTTTTGTTTCGATCCGCACCTGTAAATGCCCCCTTTTTGTGACCAAAGAGCTCACTCTCCAGAAGATTTTCCGGGATGCCGCCGCAATTTACAGGGATCAGCGGTTTCTCCGTCCGAACTCCGCTGTAATGTATTCCTCTTGCAATCAACTCCTTTCCGGTGCCGCTTTCTCCGGTGATCAAAACGGTTGTATCATACTGTGCTACCTTCCCGGCGAGTTTGAATATCGCCTGCATGGCTTTGCTTTTCGCAATCATGTTACCGAATTGATAATTTGATTCAATGTTTTTAAGCTGTGTTTTAAGCCTGGTGTTCTCTCTTTTCAAACTTTCCCGTTCTTCCGCTTTCTTCAAAGTGAGAAGGACTTCATCGGATTTAAACGGCTTTGATATAAAATCATATGCGCCCAGTTTCATGGCTTCAAGAGCCGAATCAATCGTCCCGAATGCAGACATCATGATGACAGTTGTTTTATCGATTTTATCGCCGGCGGATCTCAGGAATTCCATTCCGTCACAACCAGGCATCTTTAAATCACAAAGTATGAAATCGTATGGGTTGTCCGTCACCTTTAGAAGTCCTGCACGACCATCCTCTGCGGTGTCAACGGAATACCCGGCTTTCTCGAGCAGGGTGCAAAGCATATGGCGCATATTCTCTTCATCATCAATCACCAGCAAACGTTTTGTCCATGATTCCCTGTTCCGGCTGCTATTGATATCCATTTTCAATTCCTGTTTTTTTTATTTTAGAGGCAGACATACCGTGAAGGTTGTGCCATGTCTGCCATCGGATTCCGCCGAAATCCTTCCGCCAGCCTGTTCCACGATCATAAAGCTGACAGCAAGGCCGAGTCCGGTCCCTTCTCCAGGTTCTTTTGTCGTAAAAAACGGATCAAATATGTTTCCCAGATTCCCGGCTGGAATCCCGGAACCATTGTCCATGATCTGTATTGTAAGAAACGGTCTTAAATTATTTATTTCCGGATGTTCGGTCACCCTGGTTTCAACAGTAAGCATCCCGGCTTCCGAATTCTCGGAAGAAGAAATCGCATCAGCGGCATTCATCATTAAATTGATAAATACCTGCCGCAACTGGTCTGGATCTGCATGAACCGTATCATTCTCCGCCGACAGCACCAAATCGATACGAATATTGTTCATCAATGGCTGGACCTTGAGGATCTCGGCAGTTTCATGAATGATTTCATGCAGGTTAACATCTTCCGTTACCTCCTCCACCGGTCTTGAAAAATCCAGAAGCTCCCTGATAATGGATTTTATCCGGCTGATCTCCGCTTCCGATCTGTTAAGATAATCTTCCCGTTCTTCTATGGAAATGGCTCTTTCTTTTAAAAGACCTAAATATCCAGACACAATGCCGAGAGGATTGCCGATTTCATGGGCAATCCCTGCTGCCAGCCTTCCCACCGAGGCAAGCTTCTCCGCCCGTATAATTTCTTTCTGGGCCTTTTTTATCTCGATATTTGCACTCTCGATAGATGACAGAGAATGCTGCAGGGCTTCCTTGTCCTTCGATATTCGGGTCATCATGCGATTCAATGATCGTGAAAGCTGGCCGAACTCATTTTCCTCTTTCTCGGCTTTGAAAACAAAGGGATTGTCATCTCTGTATTCCTCAGCCTTTTTGACAAGACGGTTGATGGGATTGATTGTCAACTGAATCATTCGGTATAAACCAACCAGGGTGAGCAAAACCGCATTGGTGATGATATATAACAGTACAACTTTGTGCGATTGTCTCATGGCATTATAAAATCCGTCAAGTTGAATCAACACTCCGGTTCCCCCGATGACGCTGCCTTCCTTAAAAAAAGGGACCGAAACCCAGATATTCTGTTTCTGCTTCCAAAAAACGCCCCATGTATCTCCGGAATATCGACTTGTTTTTTTTTGAGATAAAACAGCCTGTTTTGTAAACTCTACAAACTCGTTTCCGGTTTCGAGGCCATTATTGCTTCTATAAACCGTCCTCCCGCCTTTATCGATAACGAGCAGGCTTGAAATCCCATATTCTTTAATCATCCGATTCAGCCGGGGCTGAAAGCCGGATTTTATTTCGATTGTTTCTGATTTGCCGAAAATCAACAGATTTTCCTGGATAATCGCTGAGATCAACTCTCCTTTTACGATTTCCGATTCCGCAAAAGTGCTCTGCCCCGTGGTTACAACGATAAAATCAATCGAAAACATGGCGATCAGCAGCAGGATTGCCAGATGCAGTCCAATTTTTACTTTTAAACTGTTAAAATTCATGTTGACCCTATTGTTTATAATGTCTTGTCACCGTTCGTGAATACAGACATGTGAGAACCAATATGATGGTTCATCCAACACCTTGCCCTGCATGTTCGACCTCTTGTTTGCCTCTCACAAATGCACATTTCGAAGGGTTATCCATCATGGAGTTGTATCCGGGATAATAAAACTAGATTCTCTTACCGTATATTCTTAATAATATCTTATTGATTTGTCAATGAAAACGCCTTTGGATCAAGCGGATACATCTTTCGTCATCCATAACTGTTTTCAAAACCGTAAAATGGATTAAACCCCTTTGATATCGAATATGGATAATGGCCTCTGATTATCAGAAACATTAAAAAGATATTGGAGCGCACGGAACAGATCTTTTCAGAACCGATATACGGCATCATCGGCGGCCTTCATTATCCCGTACCTGACGGGCGTATCCGAAAATTCGGCCTGGATGTCCAACCTATCGTATCAACGGAATCTCCCTTTCGAGGGATTACGATGGAACATGTGATGACGGATATTGAAGAACTGAAAACCCGCAAACCAAGCATCGTCAGTCTCAGCGCCCACGACAGCAGCGACGAGGCCATTAAAAAATTTCGCGAGGCATTTGGAACAGCATATCGGGAATTGCGGGTTGGGGATCGTATCACCATTAATGAAAAGACAGTGCCTGAATGAGCCGAAGACTGCCTGCGCATTTCAGATATTTTTAAAAAACCTTTCAATATAGCAAACACCGGGTCGCTCCAACTAAAAAACCCGGTACCTGACTACAGGCACCGGGCTATTAAAAAGATTTTCGGCAGCGTCCTGCTCGTACGCGCTGCTTCCCGTGCAGTACCATCGGCGCTAAAGAGCTTACCAGAAAATATTATCGGACCGTGTTCGGGATGGGAACGGGCGGCTCCTCTTTGCTATCGCAATCGAAAAATGGGCTCCC
>JAWOIJ010000022.1:0-21660 GCA_046484745.1 Desulfobacterales bacterium
CCGCAGGTGTAAATTTCCCGGCAAGAGCGGTCGGCATTCTCAATTCCGACAGGTTCAATGGCATTGAATTCCGGCCACTTACTCCGACTGAATTTCATCAGATGACCGGCAGGGCAGGCAGACGCGGAATGGATAATATCGGATTTGTCGTCATACTGCCGGGGAAGTTCATGGATCTTCGGCTGGTGGCCAGGCTGATCCGTTCCGCTTCCTCCAACGTCTACAGTCAGATTAAAATCAATTTTTCCATGGTTCTCAATCTGCTGCTGTCACACACCCCCGATCAGATCGAAGAACTTCTTGAAAAATCATTTACCGCATATCAGTTGCTGCAATCCAAAAAAAACAAACATTTTTTTATGCAGGACAAAAAATACCTGTGGCGGGATTTTCAGCAGCATCTCAACTTTTTAAAAGAAAATGAGTATGTTGCAGAGTCGAACGAATTGACCGATGACGGCAGATGGGCTTCGAAACTCAGGATTGATCATCCTTTGCTGATCGCAGAGAGTTTCAGGCTCGGTATTGTCCCTGAATCCGATCCAGCCATGCTTGCCGCATTGATTGCATCCTTTGTCAACGAAAGAGAGGACGCAGATGAGAATCTGAGTACCCAACTCATTCCAAAAATGCTTTTAAAACAGTTTCTTGTCATTAAAAAATCGCTGAGACCTTTTGCGAAACAGATGAGATCACGAGGATTTGAAGCGCAATCGCTCTGTATACGACCTGCAGCTGCAATTTATTCCTGGGCGCTTGGGAACTCATGGGATACGACGCTGGAAATTTCAGGGCTTGCAGAGGGGGATCTTGCCAGGCTGATTCTCAGGACCTCCGACAACCTGAGACATATCCGAAACCTTACCCAAATTTTCCCAAAAGTTGCAGCAACTTCCGGAAAATCAATTGAAATGCTCTTAAGAGATCCTCTAATTTGAGCCGGTGATCCCCTTTGGTTTGGTATTCAGACAAAAAGATTTATCCTTGACAATAATCGTGCAAAGGGTCTATATGCATGAGAAAAGTTTGTATTCCCGGATAGAAAGGCTCCTGCCGGGTCCGGAATATTGAATTGCAGGTCTGAATTTCGTTCATTTTCAGTGTACTGTCGGCTTCTATTCACCTGAGATACAGGTATCACATGAATAAAAAACTTATTTTCGCAGTGCTGGCTGGACTCATTATAGCAGGCGCCCTGTTTTTTTTACGAGATTACAAAAAAGCAGAAGAAACTCAGAGAGTCAGCTCAGAAGCGTTCAATAAATTAACCGAAGTTGCCCAGAAGGTTCCCCAGGCAGGATTACCCCAGATGGGGGTGGCTTTAAAGAAATACCACGAAAAAAACCATAAATATCCAGCCAGGCTCAGTGAACTGTATCCTGAATTTATTCCGAACAAAAATTTTATAGATGATATTGCCTGGTCTTATGAACCCCGAGCGGATAATTTTTTTCTGAGTAAATCCATCATCCGTGGCTCAGAAGAACTGGTGGCCTCCATTGATAAAAATTTGACTCCGAGAATGGGCACCGGAGAGTTCGTCGCGGGCGTTTCCAAACCTGAACCGGCTGAGATAAAGGAAGTAAGCTCTCCTGCGCTGGCGCTGGCGCCCCTTAAAACCATTCAGCCCATCGAACCTTTAAATCTGGAAGATGAAGAGCAGGAATCGCTTATTGCCCAGCCGGAAATCGTTTCAATGGTGGAAGGTGAAATCGGGCATGGCGTATCCTCTACTGTGAGCACAAAATTTCTGGTATGGAGAGATAAAAACGGTGTGCTTGGCTTCGGCAACATGATCTATCCTGATACACCAACCATTACCATCTATCGAGACGGGAATTGGGTGAATATCAAGAAACCGCTTCCGCAGCAAGTCGCAACCACCGGCCCTGAAACAGCGCCCGATCAAAGAGGAAAAAGAGCTGAAACCGTTGTCTCTGACTACAGTAAAAAATATCTTGTATGGAAGGATAAAAAGGGAAATATCGGCGTCGGGAATGTTCAATATCCCGGGATTGAAAATATTTCCCATATTTGCGTTAATGGCAATTGGCAGGAAGTTGTCAACTGATCAAGGAGAATGCACGTTGAATACATACAGGAATCAGCACGGCTTTACTCTTTTAGAAGTTATGATGGTCATGGCTATCCTCGGTGTGCTTATGGCGATCAGTGCGCTCTGGATGCTGGACATGTTTCATGCCGCCCGAGACTCTGCGGCTATGCAGGATGCGAAAAATCTGATCACGATCATCAATAACAATTTTCTGGACAATGATAGCATCCGGTATGATGCCCTGAGTTCAGGCGGTTCAAACATCGGTGTCATGGAAGAGGATGGAACAACCCCGAGAAGTCCTGTCTATACCCTTTCTCCGGGTGTAGCAATAAAATTTATCACCACCCCGAACATCAGTTCAAGTAATCCCGATTCCCTGGGAACGTTTAATGCCTGGCTGTATCATACCCTGGGGACACCGGATCCGTTGGATATTTCCCTGGCAGGAGTGGGCAGAAAAGTTATTCAGTGCACCATAGATGAAGCATCCGGTGTGCAGGAATACATCATATATTAAAATAGTCCCATCAATACTGAACACGTATTTACTTCCATCAGCCAGATCGCTGCATTCCTGTTTTTTGGCCTGAAAAAAATAAACGATTGATCTGTCAGACGGCAGTTGTGAAAAGGATAAAAGGAGAAGATTTGTGTCAAACAGACTGACTGTATTCATTCTGATACTATTGTTTGTATGTCCTGGATTTGTTTTTGGAAAAAAAACAGCGGGTTTCGAGATTAACGCAAATTCTTCCGATGTGGAAGGAAAATTCGAATTCAGGTTTCCCCGTTACGAAACCGATATTGTCGCTGGAGCGGGTGTATTATATAGTGATGACAGTTATCTTGTTTCAAGTATGAACATTTTTTTGAAAGATCAAGTAGTTGTTCCGCCGTTATCGGTTGGAATCGGTTTCAAGGGAGGTTTTGGAACCGCGGAAGAATATCACATCGATCACGACATCGCCACAATCAGTTTTCTTGTTGCCGGTGAATATGATTTCCGTAACCATGGAGACCGATTACAGATGCCGATAAGCCTCAATTCAACATTTTCATTCGCTCCGAAGCCGCTCTGCTTTATTGATGCAACACAGTACTTTGATTTTACCTTTACCGTTTATGGGCATGTGTTAAAAAATGCTTCCATCCTTGCTGGTTACCGGCACCTGGATTTTCGTTTAGAGAAAACAACCGAAAAGATCAATAAAACGGACGATGCCCTGTTTCTGGGCTGTAAACTGCATTTCTGATCAATCGCCGACATGTCCGGTTCTGATCGCAGTTTAATCGAAAGATAACGTTGACAATAGAACCATATACAAAGGAGCTTTTCCCATGGCACGTTTTTTTTTCAGCTTCTTGCTGTTTTTGATCTGTTTCGTTTTTTTTCACCAGGCGGACAGTTTTGGCGAAGGATGCATAGAAGGGAACGGCATTACGACAAAGGAGCAGCGACAGGTTCCCCCTTTCGGCGAAATTGATATCAACGGCGCTTTTGATGTTGCGATTCAAGATCAAAAGAAAAATAAAATTACCGTAACCGCAGACAAAAATTTATTGCCGCATATCATAACCCGTGTAAAGTCAGGGAAATTATATGTATTTTCAGATAGATCCATATGCACAACCTCAAAACTTCACATTGATATCGACAATGATGATATCAAAAAGATTCAATCCTCCGGAGCAAATGACATCTCCGTTTCCGGCGTGAAAAGCGACCGGCTTGAAATTGAAATGGACGGCGCGGGTGATATCAATCTGTCCGGCAAAACAAAGCTTTTTATTGTAAACCTCTCCGGGGCAACCGATATGGATGCTGAAAATCTCAGGGCGGAAACCGTTCAGATTTCCTTGAGCGGAGCCGGTGATGCAACGATATATGCTTCCAAAAAACTGGATGCAACGGTTTCGGGCAGCGGAACAGTCAATTGTTCCGGAAATCCGCAAGAGATCATAAAGAAGATCACAGGCGCCGGAGAACTTAACGAAGAGTAACCCCCTGCGTTTGGGAAAAAGAGTCACACCCCTTGATCCAGGCAGATTTATAATCCGACCATGGCGCGGCCGGCCGGACCATATCACAACATCTCGAAAATCCATGGTAAATATCAAGTTGTTATCCATTCCGTGTAACATAAACGGGTTTTTGTGTAATCCGATTCATAGTTGATCTGGATAGAAAATTCACACAATCAATATAACTCATTATAATAATTAATTATTAATAATATTTCCTGTTGTTGCATGATATTTGCATAATTCTACGCCAAAGCATCGATCTTAATCATTGACATGTGCTTGATAAAAGACTAACTACAAAATGTTGTGGTTTACTGGGCTTTTGATCCGGCAATGGACAAAATTTTAAATCGAAAAAGGGCCAAGGTGGATAAAAAACAGATAACAATCGATTTGCCCGGGAGTTCTCAGCGTTTCCACCGCGATGCCGCTTTTTGGATATTGGACTTCGAAACACCTGTGCCGGAGGGGCTTTATGGATAATCTCGAAAAGCCCCCTGAAATTAAATTAACCGAAACATCCTTTCAACAGGATCGATCCGGAACAGTCGGCATTGAAACAGAAAAAGAAACGAAAAAGAAGATCAGCCGGCTGGAATTGACCAACAGGCTGAATTACATAAACTTCCAAAATCGCTTTGTTTTAATTCATTTCGCGCATAATCGATACGACCGAACCATTTCCCTGAAAGCCTTACCGCAGCCTTGCATCAATGACTATCTTGTCTGCCTCTGGCCTGATGAGGGGCAATTCAAAAAACTATCCACTTCATATCACTTTCAGCGTTTAACCATACCCAACGGACAGAAGATGATTTCGGTGGATGCTTTGCCACGAATGATCAGCAGCAAAGGCATCTGTCTGACCCTTCCGGAAGCCGGTATTGAAAATAGAGCCAGGCAGGTTGCAAGGCACAAATGCAAAGGCCTCAAAATTCAGTTAATACAAAATGGTGTGTTCTTTTCAGGAACCTTGATAGATTTCAGCGCGATCTCTTTCCGGATTTCTCTGAAAGCAGATCCCCCCCAGACATTTCAATGGATCAACCCGAAATCGAAAGTTAATATTATTTTTTCAAATGCTGAGGATAACTTATATTCGGGAGAGTGCAGGATCATAAAACAGACTTCGGACCAGATGGAGAGGGAATTTGTTCTTGAGCCGTTAAGTCAGGTCATTCAGCGCTTTAAACCCAAAGAATACCGAAGCCAGCGATTAATATTGACACCATCACCGGATATGATTTTTGATCATCCGATAACCAAGAAGGTGCAGAACCTCAAAGTAATCGATATATCCGGTTCTGGATTTTCGGTCGAGGATAACCAGAGCAATGCCGCCCTGATGGCCGGGATGATCATTCCTTCTCTTGAGATCAATCTCGCAAATAGTTTTACCGTGCAATGCAAGGCTCAGGTAGTCTATAGAATTGTTCAGGATGAAGAGAAAAATGGAAATTTCGTGAAGTGCGGTCTGACGTTTCTTGATATGGATTTGAACGGTCATCGGCGACTTCTTTCCCTTCTGCATCAGGTCGGAAATCAAAATTCCTATATCAGCAGCAAGGTAGACCTGGATGACTTATGGAGGTTTTTCTTTGAGGCTGGATTTATCTATCCCGGGAAATATTCTTTTATCAGTGAAAACAAGGAAAAAATCAAAAAAACCTACAAGAAGCTCTATACGGAAAATCCCACGATTGCCACCCATTTTATCTGCCGGAAAAAAGGCCTGATCCAGGGACACATGTCCATGCTGAGATTTTACGAAAACACATGGCTGATACATCATCATGCCGCTTTAAAATCATCCATGATCAAAGCAGGCCTAGTCGTTCTGGATCAGATTGGAAAGTTCACCTATGATTCTTATCGACTCTATTCAAGCCATATGGATTATCTCATCTGTTACTATCGGCCGGAAAACAAGTTTCCGAATCAAATTTTCGGTGGGGCCGTAAAATCAGTTGACAATCCAAAAGCGTTCTCTCTTGATTCCTTTTCGTATACCCACTTTCGAAAATCTGTGGATACCGATAACAGCTTGCCGAAATCATGGAGTCTTGAAAAGCCTCTACCGATGGATTTGCATGAGCTTGAAAGTTTTTATGATCGTGAATCCGGAGGACTCATGCTCAAAGCTCTTGACCTTGAGCCGGGTTCTGTTGATCGTTTTGATCTATCAAGGAGATATGCAAAGCTCGGGTTTAAAAGGGAGAGGCAACTTTTTGCCTTGAAAAAAAATGGAATTCTCAAAGCATTCCTCATGCTGAATACTACGGATATCGCCCTGAACATGTCTGATCTGACCAACTGCATCAAGATTATTATCGTTGATTCGCAAGGCATTACAAAGGAGGTTATCGGTAAAGTCGTATCTTTTCTTTCGAAAAATTTTGAACAGAAAAAATTTCCTGTACTGATCTACCCTTCATCCTTTGCGGAAGAAGAAAAAATACCTTTTGAAAAAATGTATAATCTCTGGACGATGAATGTGCAATATTCAGATGAGTATTTCAAGCACGTAGGCCGGCTGCTGAAGATTCAGCCTGCTTGAACTTGAAGATGGTTTCGATTGTTGAGGCAGCTTACTGAAATGCAGATTGTTTCTGGATGGATAAGCAGGACGATTTTTTATCCGGATTTGAAGAATTCGATCGTATCGATCTGGCTTTCAAATGTAATTTTCTTGCTGATATAATCGATGTTGTTCTGCAATTCTTTTTTTTTTCGCTCTCCAAGCAAACGTCCTTCCGCAAATACCATTGCGGCCACCGCAAGCAGACGAATTTTATTATGGAAAAGTGATTCCTCCTGTATCTCCTGATTCTCCTGTTTGGATGGATCCGCTTTCGGATCAATCTCTTTGTGATCCAGGAACAATGAACAATAAAAAAGAGCCTGAGCATTTTCAATGATCGCCTTTTTTTGATATTCTCCGATGGCAAAATCTTTCAAGAACGCTTTTGACATGATGATCAGAAGCTGCAGTCTTGCAACAAAGATATCGTCATCACTCATGGTATTTTCGGAAGGTCTGAATGATCCGAAACGATTCATAATGAAACCTTTCTTGGAGAAAAGGCATGGTACCTGCCGAGCCGTCCGGCAGCGAGCGCCATTGCATGATTATCAATACAGGCAGAGAGGAAAATGCCTGAAAATGATTATGATTTATTTTTTTAAAAAAGACATATCTGTTCTCCTGTCTATCATTCCCTGTAAAATTCGTCAAGAAGTCTTTACCTCAAAAAAACAGATCGGCTTTGTCGATGAAATCAATTCATTTTTATGGCAACTGCCGGGACATGTCTATATACGAAAATTTTAATCCGATCCATACGATTCGAGTCATTGATTTCAAAGGAGAATCGAAGCGCGGTCCTTTTTGATCCTTGAAACCTATGGATTGACTTCATCAAAACAGCATGATATATGGGCTTCGACGTAATACGTTCATATTGCATGGATGCTGGAAAAAGGATCTGGATAATGCCTGACAATCACTACTTGATGGAACATGACGAAGAAACAACCCGCCTTGTGATGAAAACAGACGAAAAAACCGTCATGCAGCAGGCCACATGGGCCGGCATAAAACCGGGTATGCGAGTTGCGGATATCGGATGCGGAGCAGGGATCACAACTTCATATCTGCATAAAATCATAGGAAACAAAGGAGAAGCAGTCGGCATAGACATTTCCGAAGAAAGACTTGATTATGCAAAAAAACATTTTGGAGGACCCGGGATCAAATTTGCCCGGAGAAATATTGTCGATACAATCGATGATCTCGGATTGTTTGATTTTATCTGGGTTCGCTTTTTTCTTGAATATTTTCGTTCAAACAGCTTTGACATTGTTAAAAACCTGTCCAGGATACTCAAGCCCGGCGGTATTATCTGTCTCATCGACCTGGATTATAACTGCCTGAATCACTTCGGCCTTTCGGATAGACTGAAAAAAACCATTTCCGGCATCATGAATTATCTTGAAGAACATGCTGATTTCGACCCGTATGCCGGGATCAAACTATACTCATTTCTTTATGATCTTGACTACAGAGAGATAGCCGTAAACCTGGCTCCTCACCACCTTATCTATGGTGAGCTGAATCAAGTTGACGAATTTAACTGGGTCAAAAAAGTAGAAGTCGCAGTCAAAAACTCCGGATACAGATTTAATGAATATGAAGGCGGGTATGAAGAGTTTACGGAAGAGTTTAGAAGTTTTTTTTCAGATCCAAGGAGATTCACGTATACGCCGATCATATCCTGCAGAGGCGTCAAACCGGGCAGTGCGTTATAGGACCGGTTTTCTTAATCCCCTTACATGGATGACACAAGCTGTAATTTTTTTCCATCAGCATGATTTTTAAAATAATACCGTATGAACGCATCAACAATTTTTTGCCTGAAATGGTTGCCCGCTTCACTCCGCAGCATCCTGAACGCTTTTTCAACAGGCATTGGCTCCCGATAGTGCCGATTCGCCGTGATCGCTTCAAAAAAGTCCGCTACAGCAATGATCTGCGCGCCCAGAGGGATTTCATCCCCTTTAAGTCCGTCAGGGTAGCCACTGCCATCGAGCTTTTCATGATGAGCACCAGCAATTTCGGGGACCTGCCTCAACATACCTTCAAATCTCATCTGTGAGAGAATTTCTTTGGTTTTTTCTGAGTGTTTCTTGATAATCTCAAATTCATTATTCGTAAGCCGACCCCCCTTTTTCAAAAGCGAATCAGGCACCCCGATTTTTCCGTAATCATGCAGAGATGCCGCCACGCCGACTACCTCACTATAGTCATTTGAAATTCCAAGTTCCGAACATATTCCAAGTGCATATTCTTTGACTTTTTTGGAATGACCGGCAGTCATTGGATCTCGCGCATCAATGCTGGCAGCCATAACTTCTAAAATGGAATTCATCTGTTCTCTGCGGGCGCTCAGGAGTTCTGCATTTCGTATACTGATTCCGATAACAGGCGCAATACCCATTAAAAAATTCATATCGCTTTGAACAAGAGGCCTTTTTGTTTTCAGATTATCAACTGCAAACACGCCAAGGGGCTCTCCGTCGCAGACAATCGGGCTGCAGATGAAAGACCGGGTGCCGAGTTTTTTTGCGAATCGGAGACTTTTCAGGGAAAGGGTGCTTCCGATTGCGTTGATATCATTAATCAAATACGGTTTCTGCTCGCGAAAGGATAGAACAAAAATACCTTTCGACTCAGAACGGTTTAAATGGAAACTGGTATTTTTAATAAAATCCAGCTTGTCTTCTGAATACCCAAATCCGCCGCGAAAAATCAGCCTTGTTTTGTCTTTGTTTGCCAGAAGAATAAGGCCTCTGTCAAAATCCATGCGCTTCTCAGCGATCTGTATTACTTTTGACAAAATATCTTCCAGTTCCGTATGCATGCTGATCGCCTGACCGATTTCATTGATCAATCGTGCATTGTTATAATTAATTTCAATCTGTTCAAGAAGCTTGCCGGTTGAGTCGTGGAGGTTGTACAGGCTTCTCTCGATCTCTTTTTTTTCAAACCTCTCGCGTATGATTGTCAGCAAAATGATCACCAGGACAACCAGAAAGCCGTGCGGAAGATAGTCTATAATCTGCTGGATGGGAAATGTAAAAAAACAGAGTATCAACATGATACTTGCAAGGATCGTAAGAAAATTTAAAGCCCGCCGCCATATGGTTGAAAACGTTTTTTCCCAGGAAATTAAATAACGGCAAATCTTGTCTCCCTTGAACATGCATTCAGGGTGGTCGATTCGAGGCAGTTTCAGTTCAAATGCCTGTGAAATTGCCTCAAAAAACCCCATTCTGTTTTCACATTGAAACGGCTTTTCCTGAACTCCCGGCCGCGGAGTAACGGTAATTTCGATTTTATTGGGCGAAAGCTTTCGGGAGTGATAGTCCGAAGACCGTGTGAAGTTGGAGGTTGCCTTTCCGATCTTATCATATACAAGGGCGGGCCCCATCATTCCAAGAATATATTGTCTTACATTTCCAATCGTCCCGGGGGATGCTGCATATAAGCCGGCTTCCCTTGCGATATTCGCATTCCCGCTCAGTTTCACGAGCCGTTCATAAAAAAGATCTACCTGCTGCTGTGTAAACCAGTGCCCCTGGTCCGCCACTTCATGTGGTGTCATATCCGCATAGTCCAACAGCTCGGAAACATTGATATGGCTGTATCTTTCATTGATCAGTTTAATATACGTGTCAATGATTCTGCTGTTGTATAATCCCTGGTCTTCCTGCATTGAATTTTCCTTCATGGGATCAACCGGCGATTCAAACCCTTCCAATGAAACCCACCACTCGTATCGCGATTCCGCTTGCCTGCGCAGATTCAGCCTTGTGTAGTCTGCTTATACCACGACAATTCGATCTTGCAAGAGAATTTTCAATAATTCGCACCGATTTTGCAGGGGAAACTTTTTCCCCACCTGCCTTAATTTTTTAGATTAAACAAAAAAAATACATTTAAAAAGATATCATATGGCAGCATGATCATACGTGCCGGGGCAGAATCAATTATATAAAATATTTCTAAATTCGATGTTTTTGACATGTGAAACACTCGCTTCAGGCATTTATTTTCTTGACAATCATTCGCTTCATCTTCATAGATGTAGACGGATGAATACAAGTGATGGTTTTCATTATTATTCCGAATAACAGGCCGTCATGGCTGCAAGGCATGATCATACCGCTTTTCAGGCCTTATGGATACGGAAAAAAACAAGGAGGAACAAATGCTTAGCTTTTCGATGTCAAAAGAACAGACAATGATCAAAAAGGAAGTCGCCAACCTTGTAAAGGGCGTTGTAACGGACAATGTGAAAGAGATGGATCAGCAATGTGAAATCCCGGAAGAGTCGATCCGGAAAGCGTGGGGTCTTGGGGCATCTGTTTCAAGCGTTCCGGAAGAATGCGGGGGATTCGGAATGAAAGACTCTCCCATCGAGACAACCATTATTCTTGAGGAGCTAGCCCACGGTGATATGGCTTTTGCAATTGCCGCAACCACTCCTTCCCTGTTTATTAATCCGATCAATACCATGGGAACGGAAGATCAAAAAAAGAAGTATCTTCCTCTTTACTGTAAAGAAGAGTTTACACCCTGTACGCTGGCGATCAACGAACCCCATTTTGGATTTGATCCGGCAGCTCTGAAGACCGTCGCGAAAAAGAAGAACGGGGCATACATCCTGAATGGTAAAAAATGTTTTGTGCCGCTTGCCAGGGGCGCCTCTCATATCCTGATTGCGGCTTCTCTTGAAGGTGAAAACAACCTGTTTATTGTCAGCCAGGACAATCCGGGCCTTACAATCGGTGAACGGGAAAAAAATCTCGGACTTAATGCTCTTCCAACCTATCCGGTTACCCTTGAAAATTGTGAAATTTCTGCAGAGGACCGTCTTGGTGGAAAAAACGGCTGCGATTTCAGAAAATTTCTGCAAAGAACACGGGTAGGGCTGTCTGCCATCGGAACCGGTATCGCAAGGGCTTCGTATGAGTTTGCAAAAGACTATGCCAAAACCCGGGAGCAGTGGGGGGAGCCGATTATTCACAGACAGTCTATCTCGTTCATGCTGGCGGAAATGGCCTATGAAGTTGATGCCATGAGATTTATGACATGGCAGGCCGCATCTATGCTGGAAGCTGGAAAGGATGCCAAACGGGAAGCCTATCTGGCAAAACTGTATGCCGGAGAGATGACAATGAAAATTACCGATTGGGGCGTCCAGATACTGGGAGGCCATGGATATACAAGAGAGTATCCGGTTGAGATGTATTATCGAAACGGAAGGGGAATCAGTATCCTTGAAGGAATGGCAACCGTATAAATTGGGTTGCTCACCCGGACATCCATTGAAAGGGTTTGAGAACAGGATGCTATAATATTGAACCGATGAACATTCAGAAAAATTATTCTTAGATATAGCAGGAGGAAAAGATGATAAATTTAGAGCTGCCCGAAGGATTGAAACAAACCAAAGACTTTCTTCATACTGTGGCAAGGGATCTTCTCCGGCCGATTTCCAGAAAATATGATGTGGCGGAGCATGAATATCCAAAGGAGCTTGAAATCATGAGGGGGGCGCAGGCGCCGTCATCGAAAAAAGAAAACAAGGATAAACCCGATACAAAAGAAAAAAAACAGCGAACCGACAACCTGAGCCAGGTTATTTCTGTTGAGGAACTGTGCTGGGGAGATCTTGGTCTTCTCCTCACGATTCCGGGGCGTGGTCTGGGGAATGCAGCAATTGCAGCAAACGGAACAGAGGAGCAAAAAAAGAAGTATGCCGGCAAATGGGCGGCCATGGCCATTACGGAGCCCGAAGCCGGTTCAGATTCGTTTGCGCTGGTTGCGACAGCGGAACTGGATGGTGACGAGTGGGTGCTGAACGGGGAGAAGATTTTCGTGACCTGCGCGGATCGATGTGACCTGGTTGTCGTATGGGCGACCATCGACAAGAGCGCCGGAAGAGCCGGAATCAAGTCATTTATCGTGGAGAAGGGAACGCCGGGGTTTAAACTGGAGCATCTTGAGCACAAGTTGGGGATAAGGGCTTCGGATACCGGGACCTTTGTTCTAAAAGACTGCCGGATACCCAGGGAGAACATTCTCGGCAGCGCGGAAGTAAAGAAAGAAGGATTCAGGGGTGTTGGAAAAACCTTTGACGCCACGAGGCCGGCTGTTGCCGCCATGGCCCTTGGCGTGGCACGGGCGGCCCTTGAGTTTACAAAGGAAAAAATTCAGGAGAGCGGCATAACGCTTGATTATGAAAAGAACGCGAACAATGTGAGCAGCAATGAAAAAGAGTTTTACATGATGGAAGCCAACCTCGAAGCCATGCGTCTTCTTATCTGGCGAGCGGCCTGCATGTCGGACAATGGCGAGCGAAACAGCCTTGAGGCGGCCATGTGCAAGGCAAAGGCCGGCAGAGCCGGAACCCTGATTACCCAGAAGTGCTGCGACCTGTTGGGTCCGCTTGGATTTTCGCAGGATTTTCTGGCTGAAAAATGGATGAGAGACGTTAAAATTACGGATATTTTTGAAGGAACAGGCCAGATCATGCACCGGAATATCGCACGGGAGATTCTGGGTGTAAAGATTATGTAGTTCACGGTGTCGGAGAGTGTATTGCCGACATCGCTTCATGGATGATTTTATATCGTGTAAACGCATGCAAAAGGGCTCGGTAGGAAAAAACAGGGCAGGGTTCTTATTCTATTTTTTCTGGCGACCCCTTTTGCGTTCAAACCATGCAGGATATAAAAAAATCACTTTTTATTTTTATTGTCTCGATTGTTTTTAGGGTTTTTACTAAATCCTCCCCCGGATAACGGAAGCGATAGACCGGCCAAGTGATTTGGCAATGGTATTTTTATACTGGTATGGAACCGGTTTTTTTGCTTTCCTGCCTTTTTTAACATAAACCAGACCGTCACCATTGGTATTGTAATAACTCCAGCGAGGCTCGGGATCAGAGATTACCGGGGGCCTTGGCTGCTCGCCGTTGTTTTTTATTTTCCTGGAAAGATATCGGGAAATAACCTTGGTTGCAAAAGGCGGTGGACCGATTTCTTCCCGCAGTCTTTTTTCAAGCATCTCGGCCCGTTCGCGGACCACCGCGCTGGTGTGATTCAATTTGACCGCACGCAGGTAGGCGGAGGTGCCCACTGCAATCGCCCTTGCACGTCTGGTATGAAACGCGTGATATTCGTCCTTCCTCCTCTCTTTGGCCTGCTCTGCAAAGAGCTTGTAGGAGTCAAGAGCGTTTTCCATCACCTGAAGAGCCTGGGGACCGTTTTTGTCCCGGATCTGCTGATGGGCGTAATCAAAGAATTCTTTAATTTCACCGGGCTTGAAATTTTTATGCACCATAACATCATCTTTCCAGAGGTGGAAGTCTTTCCACTCATAAGAGTCCAGTATCCGGCCCTCCTCCGTCATTCGCTCATAAAGTGCTGTTCCCGGACAGGGAGTCAGGGGCGATATCTGATAGGATTCAGGTTTTAAATCCACGAACTGGTCGATGTCTTCTTTTAGATTTTCAGGTGTGTGAAAATCAAACCCCAGCACCATGGAACCGGTTATCCAGATGCCGTGCCGGTGGAGATCCTTGAACATCTCCTTAATGTTTTCTCCCTGCCGCTTGGCATATTTGTCGTCGGTCAGGTTCTCGCCGCACATAAAGCTTTCCACTCCGATCCATATGCTTCCCACGCCGCAATCCCGGAGTTCTTCCGCGGTAAACTTGGAGACTGACCGCATGGATCCGAATGTCATGTATCGAACGCCCCAGGTCGTCCTGTCGCTGCGGAGCAGCCTTCCCAGTTCCAGAACATACTCCCTGTTTAAAAACATATCTTCATCAAAAAGGATAAACATGAAGTTGTCTGACCTCAGACGCTTCTGATAATTTTTAACAAATCGGTAAATCTGTTCAGGTTCGGCTACGTAGATTTTTTTATGATGAAAAAACGCACTGGTATTGCAGAAGTCGCAGGCATTGGGGCATCCTAAGGCGCCAAGGACAATCGGGAACCTGACCTGCAGGTTCATCCCCGCCAGCGCAATGCCGGTCATCGGAAGATGATACTGGGTGATCTCACGGTCAACCGGTTCATCGCCTAATATCCGGCGCATGAACCGCACCCCTTCTTCGCGGCAGAGGTAATCCGCGTTTTCGCGAATATAAACCGCATCGCCATTGGTGTCGCCGGGTACAGGGGTTTGAAGTGCGCTGACACCATAACCGCCAATCACAATTTTTGTGTTCGGACACTTCTCACGAATCCGTTTCATCATTCGGGCGATCTTGGTTGTATGCAGGCTCTTGAGCTGGAAGCCAACGATGTCATATCCTTCATCAAGCTCTCTGTCAAACTCGTCCCAGTGGGGGTTTTCCAGAACCGTGGTCGGGTTGGTTATGTTTTCCGCAAGGAGATACAGGGCAAAATAATGACAGTGGGATGTGACCTGGAATGGACCATGCCCGCGGCCGAGCCGGGCTGCGATCAGGTCGTACATATCCTCACCCCATCCCAGTTCGTTGGGGCCGTAACTGGCGGTTAACAATACTTTTGGTTTATTGTTATTCATTTTTTTCTCCTCCTTTTTCTAACCAATTCCAATGGATTCACATTCTGGAAAACATCTTTATTCCAGTTCTTTTTTTACTGTTTTTATGATGTTCCGGCTGATGATATCTTCCAGTACATACCAGCTCGCATTTAATTCCTCCGCGAGTTTTTTCGCCTGGTCAAAACTGCCGGTGCTTTTTTCTTCCACATCGATAACCATGGCGCGCACTTTTTTTTCCTTTTGAAACAGCCGGCAGATTTCAGAAATTTCCCGATATATCTCGCCGAACCTTGGGCCTTCGTATGATCTGTTTGTATGAAGACCGACGTTGGCTCTTCCGTCGGTAATAATTACCATCAGCGGCAGTGTTCCAGGATCCTGCCGCAACTGCATCTTGATCAGTCGATAGGATGTGAGCAATCCCTTTCCGAGAGGCGTTTTCCCGCCTGTGGGCAGTTCTTCGAGCATTTTTTTCGCGATCTCGATGGAATTGGTCGGCGGCAGAAGCACCTGCGCGTCCATGTCCCTGAACGCAACCATGGAGACCTTATCCCGTTTCTGGTAAGCTTCGATCAGAAGGGCCAGGATGGTGCTTTTGGTTTCGGTCATCAGTTTCGTTCCCATGGACCCGCTGGCATCAACAACAAACAGAAGCAGGTTGGATGTTTTTTTCTGCCGTACCTTTTCTCTGATATCGGACTTTCTGATCGTGACGGCAAGGTTTCCATGCGTTCTGATTTTCTGGTACGGCGCGGCTGCCCGCAGCGTCGCGTCAAAAGCCAGGTCATTGTTAAGACGCTCGGCGGTAGACCGCACATACCGTCCGGTTTTATTTGGGGTGGATGTTAAGGTTCTTCTTCCACCGGCCCTTCGTTTAAAATGGTCTTTCGGAAATTCTATTTTTTTGGAGGGCATGGTTACCCGGTCCCCGATATCAAATACCTGTGCCGCGCCGGTTCCGGAAAGGGCGCCGGTTATTTCAGCAGCCATTGCGGCCTGTGCGGGTTCATTTTTTGCAGAAGCAGCGTCCCGGTCAACAGGCCTGGAAAATTGATCCCCGCCTCCAAGATCGCCTGCCTCCATATCCGGATCTTTTTCCCGGATCGATTCCCCTGCTGCCGGATCCAGTCCGGATTCATTGTTATGGCTTGAACCGGAATCCGCGCGGCCTTTTCGGCGTTGCGGTTTTCCCTCCGGTAACCGGGTCCTGTGCTTCAGCACAAGCTCCATTGCCTTCAGGATATCGTTTTGATCAACCTGCCGGCGTCCGTCAAAAGCGGCCAGTGTCCGGGCGGTTTTTTCCAGTAATATGTCCGCCCGGTGACCGGCTACCTGATGGGACATGCAAATTCCGGATATTTCCGATAACTGCTCTTCCCGGATCATTACTTCGCTGAGGCATTGCTGAGCCTGCTTTATCCGTTTCCGCAGCAAGTCCTGTTCCTTCTCCCATAGCTGAATGAAGCCATCCGGATCTGAATCAAAGTGCTCTCTCCGGCGAATGACTTCCATGCGTTGTTTTGGATCGGAAAGCCCGCGGATGCTGACTGAAAAACCGAAACGATCCAGAAGCTGCGGCCGGATATCACCCTCTTCGGGGTTCATGGTGGCAATCAGAATAAAGTGAGCCGGATGGACAACACTGATGCTTTCCCGCTGCACAATATTGATGCCGGTGACGGCGGTGTCCAGCAGGATATCCACCAGATGATTTTCAAGCAGATTCACTTCATCGATATAGATGATTCCGCGGTTGGCTTCCGCCAGAAGACCAGGCTGAAAATTTCTGACTCCGGCCCGCAGGGTGTTCTCAAAATCAATGCCTCCTACCAGGCGGTCCTCGGTTGTGTTGAGGGGAAGATCGACAACCTGCAGGGGGGTTTTTTCTGCGTGGAGTGTTTCACCGGCGTCTTTTCTGGATCTGCATTGCATGCACATGGTTTGGATGTTTGAAGGATTGCAGCGATACGGGCATTCAACCACAACTTCAATCGCGGAGAGAAGTCTGGAGAGGGACCTTGCCGCTGTTGATTTGGCGGTTCCTTTTTCACCCCGGATCAGTATTCCTCCAAGCTTTGGATTAATCGCGTTCAACACCAGGCCCAGCTTGAGAAGTTCCTGCCCGACGATTGCGGTAAAGGGAAATATGGATGGATTGTATTTCGTTCTTTCCATGGTTTGTTATCAATATTCTTTCAATCGCCGATCTTATGCCTGACAAGATCTTGAATCCGCCCGGGTTCGATGACCATGTCCTCAAACGGCTGACGCCGCATTCGATGAGACAGAGCGATTTCAAGTGAATCATTTATATCCTGGACCTGTACCTCTTTCCGGCCGTGGAACCCGGCAATGGTTTTGGATGCCTTCATCATGATCAGGTCCGAACGGTGCCCGTTTACATCCAGAGCGATGCTGATGTTGGCGATTTTCAGGAGAAGATCTTTGGATATGCTGACCTGAGGCAGGATCGATCTGGCCTGTATGATTTTTTCGGCGAGTTCCTGATCTTTTATTCTCCATTTTTCCGCCATACCCACCGGATCGTCTTCAAAATGCGCCCGGTTCATCACGATTTCCACCCGTTTGACCGGATCACTGATACCGGTGATGTTTACGCACAGGCCGAAACGGTCGAGAAGCTGAGGCCTCAGCTCTCCCTCTTCCGGGTTCATGGTTCCGACCAGGATAAATTCAGCAGGGTGGGTGTGGCTGACCCCTTCCCGTTCAACCGTGTTTACCCCCATTGCGGCCGAATCCAGCAGTACATCCACAATATGGTCATCCAGGAGATTTACTTCGTCCACGTAAAGGATGCCGCGATTCGCTTCCGCGAGGATCCCGGGTTCGAAACGCTTTTCTCCTTTCTGGATCGCGTGCTCCAGATCCAGGGTCCCGATTACCCGATCCTCCGTGGCATTGATGGGAAGGTCCACCACCTTCATCTTCATTCTGCCGGTTGCCAGACTGCCTTCCGCATTCAGCTTTTCCCGGCAGTCTGAACAGAGTTTCCCGGGTGTTTTCGGATCGCAGAAAAAACGGCAGCCCGCAACGACTTCCATCTCGGGCAGCAATTCAGCAAGAGCCCTTACCGCCGTCGATTTGGCAGTACCCTTTTCACCGCTGATGAGAACCCCGCCGAGCTTGGGGTTGATCGCATTGAGGATAAGAGCCGTTTTCATCGCTTCCTGGCCTACGATCGCGCTGAACGGGTATACACGATGGTCCTTCATGGTTGTTTCCTGTTTCAATCCAGCCGGTTCATAAATTCAACAACCACATTCGCGAATTCTTCGCCGCGGTCCTCCTGCAGAAAATGACCGCCTCCTTTTATGGTTGTATGGGGTTGTCCTTTTGCTCCGGGAACAAGCTCCTGGAATACAGCATCTCCTCCCTTTGTGATTGGATCATCATCACTGAAAGCTGTTAAAAAAGGCTTTTCAAAGCGGGTCAGCACCTCCCATGCCCTTCGATTTGCTTCACTTTCCGGATCATCGGGAGTGATTGGAACAAGCGAAGGAAGAATGCGGGCACATTCCTTGTAAGACTCATCCGGAAACGGCGCATCATATGCAGCGGCCTCACCATCGGTGAAAGGGCATTTTACAACAGCCTTGATCAGCAGGCTGACATCAAAAACCGGAACCTCCTGTGAATATTTGCGCCATTCCAGAAATGCATCGGGGATCTGATGATCCCCGGTCGGAAGTCCTGTGTTTGCCGCCACGACACCGGAGAAAAGATCCGGATTTGCCGTTACAAGCCTCAGCCCGATAAGGCCTCCCCAGTCCTGACAAACCAGTGTGATTTTGGTAAGAGCTGTTTTTTCAAGAAAAGCGTTCATCCAGTCAACATGCCGTTTATACGTGTAATCGTTTCGATCAGCCGGTTTGTCCGAGCGCCCGAATCCAATCAGATCCGGGGCGATGACGCGGTTACCCGCACCGGCAATGATCGGGATCATTTTTCGGTATAAATAGGACCACGTTGGCTCGCCATGCATGAGAAGTACCGGATTGGCCTCTCTTGGCCCCTCGTCGACATAGTGAATCCGCAATGGAGTGCCGTCGTTGTTCGGAATTTCAACATAATTGGGTTCAAATGGATAGCCCGGCAGACGGGTAAAACGCTCATCCGGGGTTCTGAGAATCTTCATGGATCGTTTCTCCTTATATGTTATTGAATTCAAATCGAATACAAACATTAATCTGAAACGTTGTCCCGGGGCAGCATGTGAGAGAGATGTTCTTGTGCTGCGAGATATGTTTATCAGGATATCCAGTGCTTGTAAAGAGGCCGGATTTTCTGGCCGGATGACCGTATCTGAAAGGGAAAATGGCAATCGAGCATATTGATGACAGCAGAGATAAAGAAGATGGCCGTTGTCATGTGCGGCTTGTCAACGTGGAAATGTTGCCGGGCGCCTGCATGGATCTCCTGTGCTTAAACATTCTGTCCCGCACACCAGCCTGACGACCATGCCCATTGGAGATTATACCCGCCCAGACGGCCGCTCACGTCAAGTACCTCTCCGATAAAAAACAACCCGTTAGCCTCACGGGCTTCCATGGTTTTTGATGAAACCGCATCACAATCCACGCCGCCCACGGTTACCTCGGCTGTTCGGTATCCCTCGGTTCCGCTCGGTTTGATTCTCCATTGCCGGAGTTGTGCTGAAATTTCCTCAAACCGCCTGTGAGAGAGTGTCTGCAAAGGACTTTCCATGAGGTCAGGCAGTATCATCGCCTTTACGAGACGTTTGGGCAGGTATTCCGCCAGTACGGACTTTAATTTCCGTTGAGGATGTCTCTTTTGTGTCTTCAGTTCATTGACCAGATCGGTATCCGGCAGCAGATCGATCGTAAGCTCATCGCCGGCCTGCCAGTATGAAGATATCTGCAGGACAGCAGGTCCGCTCAGGCCCCGATGCGTAAACAGGATGTTTTCGCGGAAACGCTGTCGCCCGTTGCTGACTGCGGCATCAACAGAAATACCGGACAGGGCCGACAGTTTTTCTTTATCCTTGGGGTGAAGTGTGAACGGAACCAGACCAGCGCGCAAAGGCCGGACCTGGATATGAAACTGCTCGGCGATTTTATACCCCAGCGGGCTTGCACCGATCGACGGTATGGAAAGCCCGCCGGTAGCAACGACCAGTGACTCGCAGAAAAAATCGCCCCGGCCTGCGCGGACGTTAAATCCATGCTTGCCACTGGGTTCAATTTTTTCAATTTTTGAATCCAGTTGAAAAGAGACTCCGACCTCTTTGCATTCGGAGAGCAGCATGTTCAGGATGTCTCGGGAACTGCCGGTACAGAAAAGTTGCCCATGTTCTCTCTCGCTGATTGCGATATGATGTTTTTTTACCAATGTCAGAAAATCCCATTGAGTGTAGCGGCTGAGCGCTGACTTGCAGAAATGCGGATTATGGGAAATATAGTTGTCGGCATGGATATGGTAATTCGTGAAATTGCAGCGGCCGCCGCCGGTTATCAGAAGCTTCCGCCCTGGATTTTTTGCATGATCGATAACGAGCACCCTGCGATGACGCTTTCCCGCCTCAATCGCGCACAGCAGCCCGGAAGCTCCGGCCCCGATAATGATGACATCTTTTTTTTCCGTCAACCGCTTATTCCCGAACGACATCTGCCTGATCCAACATGCCGACTAATCTGCCGAAGTATTTCGGCATTTTTGTTTCAAAAAAAAGTTCCTTGCCGCTGAAGGGGTGTCTGAAGGCGATGGATAAGGCATGAAGTGCCATTCTATGTGTTGCTTTATCCTTTTTCCCATATCTCTTGTCGCCGACAACCGGATGTCCGGTGTCGGCGATATGTACCCTGATCTGATGCTTCCTGCCGGTCAGCAGATCGATTTCCAGCAGGGAGTATCTTTTTGTCTCCCGGATTACCTTATACCGAGTGGAAGCAAGTTTCCCGTTTTTGGAATCCGATGTAGAATAGATGCCGTACCCCTGTTTTTCGGCCAGATACGTGGTGATCGTTCCTGATCGCTTCTCGAACCTGCCGTGAACAACCGCGAGATACTTTTTTTTTGTTTCGCTGGGCGAGGTGGCTATCTACTGCGACAATCCAAGTTGTCCTGAACAACTCGTCCGCCGCGTGGAATATTTTGTCAGCCGGGGCGCGATGGATATTGACGGCTTTGGCGGCAAAACGGGTGCGCTGCTGGCCGAAGTGGGGCTGGTAAAAGATTTGGCCGACATTTACTACCTGAACCGGGATGAACTGCTGGCGCTGGAAGGGTTTAAGGACAAAAAGGTGGGCAATATCCTGAACGGCCTGGAAGCGAGTAAGAGCCAATCGCCGGTGCGTTTTCTCACGGCGCTGGGGATTCGCTTTGTGGGCAATGTGGTGGCTGGGCTGCTCATTGACGAGTTTGGCTCGATTGATGCCCTGGCGGCAGCAAGTCAGGCGCGGCTGGAAGAAGTTGAGGGGATTGG
>JAWOIJ010000050.1:0-37890 GCA_046484745.1 Desulfobacterales bacterium
GTTGGCGTGCCTTAGAAGTTTTGCGTTTAGGAACTGCCATGGCTTGATCCTACTCCTTCTTGTCCTTGGGTTGCTCGGCCTCGGCCGGCACGTCATGCTTGACCCCACCGACTCGGAAAGCGCGGGCGAGTGCCGCGAGCCTTGGGTCGATGACATCGACCTCGCAGCCACACGGGCCATCGTTGAGCGGCTTACCGCAACCCGGGCAGAGGCCCGGACAATTCTCGCGGCATAGCGGTTTCATCGGCAAAGCCAGAGCGAGGACTTCGCGAACAAGGGGCCCGATGTCGATCATGCCATCCTGGATCGGTGACATGTCCAGATCCTCATCCGCGGACGCGTCAGTGTCAGACCACTCCCGCTCGTCGATCTCGCCGGCACGAAGGATCTTATCTCCGAGCGCAGGCCCGGTCGACGGTGCCTCGTTGATGAACAGATGCTCCAGCTGACCTTGAGCAGGGTAATCAAACTGCACCAGGCACCGGCTGCACTCGAGGTGGGCTATTGCCTTTGCCTCGCCCACGGCCAGGATACCTTCCGGCGTCGAAGTCACCACCAGGCGGACGGACGCCGGCGAAAAGAGCCCCTCAGCCTCACCGGCCAGGACGGGGACCGGCACGACCAGATCTAATACCCGCTGCTCGCCAGCGGATCCGATCAGTCCTCGGACGTCAATCTTCATCTGCGGCACCCCCACCTAGGCCAGGTTTCATTATAGAAGGCCTATTTTGGCCCGGTCAAGCTGGAACGCCTCAAGTACGCTACGGCATCGGAAAAGCTCAAAAATAAGATTGAGGAGGCGTTGCATACCTTGCGTTCGGCATTGAAAGGCGGTTTTGATAACCGTGATCTCATTAACATGGATACGGATTTGCAGAACATTAAAAATAAAGATGCATTGCAGGAGAAATGGCCCGAGCATCTGCTGAATTGAATCAATGGGAACATAAAAAAAGAAAGAGAGGGCGCACTCAAATGGCGGAGGATGCATTCCATGAAAAAATATGATGTGGTGATTGTCGGAGCAGGAACAGGCGGACAGACTGCGGCTTATGATCTGGTAGAAGAAGGACTGAAGGTTGCCGTGGTGGAAAAGAGCGATCGGCCCGGAGGCGTTTGCGCGCTTGCGGGATGCCAGGCGAAAAAATGGTTTTACGAAACCATGGAGGTTGCCGCCAGATCACGGCATCTGGCCGGAAAAGGAATTCAAACGGCGCCTGTGGTGAATTGGGCATCGGTCCTGGCCGAGAAGAACCGTTTCACATCAGGGGTTCCGGAAAACACGGTCAAGGGGCTGAGGAGCGCGGGAATCGATTTTATACCCGGAGATGCCTGTTTTATCGACAAAGAAACCCTGTCGGTTTCCGGAAAACCGGTTCGGTCCGGATATTTCATCCTGGCTGCCGGAGCCAGACCCATGCCCCTTCCAATAGCGGGAAGCGAACACCTTGCCACGAGCGATGCTTTTCTGGAGTTGAATGCCCTTCCGGACAGGATCGTTTTTGCAGGCGGTGGGTTTATCTCGTTCGAATTTGCCCATTTTGCCGCACGGTTTACTTCTTCTGAAAGACGCATTGTTATACTGGAAGCCGGGGAAAGGGTATTGGGTCCGTTTGATGCGGATATGGCCGGCTTGCTGGTCAGGGCATCAGAAGAAGAGGGCATTGAAATTCAGACCGGCGCGGCGATCACCGCCATCGAAAAAGGCCACGGCGGCTTTTCCGTGACTTTCGGCAAGGCCGGACCGGACGTCCAGGCCGACCTGGTGGTACATGGCGCGGGCCGCGTACCCGATATCGAAGGGTTGAATCTTTCAGCCGCAGGTGTGTCCTTTTCTTCCCGGGGGATACAGGTCGGTAACGACATGCGGACAACCGTTTCAAACATCTATGCGGTCGGCGATTGCGCGGCAACCATACAGCTTGCCCGCGTGGCGGATTTTGAAGCCCATATCGCCGCGGAAAACATCATCGCGGATTTGAAACAAACCGAAAAACATGAAATCGATTATACGGCTGTCCCGGTGATGCTGTTTACCTATCCCCAGTATGGGATGGTGGGAAAAACAGAGGCCGCGCTGCAGCAGGAAGGTGTACCCTATCATAAAAGTGAGGCATCCGGCCTGAAGTGGTCGACTTATCGAAGAATCGGCATGCGGCATGCGGCATATAAAATTCTGGTGGATGAAAAAAAATATCTTTTGGGAGCCCATATCCTTTCAGACAACGCTTCCGGTCTGATCAACACCCTGAGGCTGGCGATGCTGAACCGGATCGATATGGGGAGACTGCATCGGCAGAGCATTATGAGCCCTTATCCGAGCCGGGAAAGCGATCTGACCTATATGCTGGCACCCCTGGTTGCGGATAACGGATGACTGAGGCGGACTTGATCCGGTTTTACCGGAGAGGCCGGGTGAATGAAAAAGCGCAAAATGCAACATAGCAGGAGCAGATGAATGGGAAGCATTCTCATACGCGGCGGAACGATTGTAGACGGAACCGGCCAACAGCCGTTTCAAGGGGATATTGCCATCAAGGGCAATACCATTTCCCGGATCGGAAAGATAGAAGATGCCGACGCGGACCGCGTCATCGAAGCGGAAAACCGGGTGGTGTCACCGGGATTCATCGATCTTCATTCTCATGCGGATATCACGGTTCCGTTTCATAACCATGCGGAGATTCTGAAGCCGCTGGTCATGCAGGGCATCACCACATTTGTCGGCGGAAACTGCGGATTTTCAAGCTGCTTTGTTCCGAAGCGTAACAAAGAAGATGTTATCATCTACCTGGAAAACCTGTCCGGTCAGTCGCAGAAAGAAAATATCACCTGGAGCACCCCGGCGGAATTTCTGAACCAGATGGAGGCCAGGGGGCTGCTGCTCAACATGGCCACGCTGATCGGACACGGCTCGCTCCGGATCGCCGCTTCCGGGCTGAGGACCCGTCTGCTTCACCCGAACGAACAGGAAAAGATGAATTACTACCTGGAACAGGCCATGGAGATGGGCTGTCTTGGGATTTCCACCGGGCTTCAGTATTTTCCGGGGCTCCAGAGCGATTCCCGGGAACTGGATGATCTTGGTAAAATCCTGAAGAGGTATGACGGGATCTTTACTTCCCACCTCAGAAGCTATTCCCATACCCTGGATCAGGCCATTGACGAAGTCTGCGAAGTGGGATTGAAAAACGAGATCCCGATTCAGATATCCCACCTGTACTGGCAGCCCTATTCCAGAATGTTTTCCGCGCTCACCCGAAAGCTGATCCAGGTCGGATCATTTGCCTATAACCGGCTCAAAATTCCCATTCCGGTGGAGAAGGGGATTGTGCCCAAGCTGAAGCGGATCGAGTCCTGGAATCGGAAAGGGGTGGATGTCCGGTTTGATCAGCTTCCGACAGCACAGGGCTTTACAGAGCTTCTGGCGTTTCTTCCCCCGTATGTTTCCGAAGGAGGGAAAACCAGGGCGCTTGAGAGGCTGCAGGACAAAGCCTTTCGAAAAAAGGTTCTGCATGACATCGAAAAGGTGGAGCCGGACTGGCCGCACCGGGACGGGGCAACCTGGTCATTCAACTATATCAAGATCACCGGATGGAATGGTCTTCGGGTCATGGCCGTGAAAAGCCCGAAAAACCAGTGGATGGAAGGCAAAACGTTTCCGGAAATCGCAGCGGAACTGAAAAAAGATCTGATTGACACGATCTGTGATCTCCTGATCGAAGAAAACACCCAGGTGATGGTATTTCATACCCCCAGCTTTCCGGATGACCCCTTTGTGTTCCGTTCTCTTCGTGAGGTTTTCAAGCACCCCCTCTTTGTTCCGGCAACCGATACCATTCTGCGGCCAATGGGAAGACCGTCTCATGTGTTCTACGACTGTTTCCCGAAATTCATAGAGCACTTCGTAAAACAGGAGAAGCTGATGACCATAGAAGAGGCGGTGAGAAAATCAACATCAATGCCCGCGGAAATTATGAAAATTCAAAAGCGAGGAGTCCTCCAGCAGGGAAACTACGCGGATATCGTCATCTTTGACCAGGATCGCCTGGGGACCTCCGCCACCTTTTATGATCCGGCGGTTCACCCGTCGGGAATCGAGCATGTGCTTATCAATGGAATGCCTGTGGTAGAAGCGGGTCAGTTTCAGGAAGGAGTGCTTCCAGGCGCGGCTATCCGCAGGATCTGATTGGAACCGGTTTCGCAGGGGATACATTTTGCGTGAAAGCAAAATTTGTTTAACCTCTTTTCGCTTTCACGCAAAGTATGAAATCCTACCGGAGTGCTTTTTTGTCCACCTTTCCAACGGCCGTCAGCGGGATGGCTTCCACAAATTCGACAATTCTGGGAACCTTGTAAGGAGCCAGATTTTCCCGGCAGTGCGCAATAACTTCTTTTTCCAGAGCGGTTTTATCCCGGGATTTTTCATTGGATTTCAACTGGATTACCGCCTTGACCAGTTCGCTCCCGGGCCTGTCTTTGTTGGGTACGCCGATGATGGCGCAAAACTCGATCATCGGAAGTTCGTACAGTGTTTCTTCAATTTGTTTGGAGTACACATTATAGCCGCCGACAAGAAGCATGTCCTTGGTGCGGTCGACAATGTAGAAGAACCCATCCTCATCCATCCGGGCCACGTCACCGGTATAGAGCCATGTTTCGCCGTTGATCTTCCGCAAGGTGTTTTCAGTCTCTTCCGGTTTGTTGAAGTAGCATTTCATGACCTGCGGCCCGTTTGCGATCAGCTCGCCCGGTTCGCCGACAGGAACCTCTGTTGTGCCGTCCTTTACGTCTACCAGTTTAACCCGTGTATTGGGGAAAGGAATTCCCACAGACCCGACTTTCTTTTTTCCTTTGTAGGGATTCATGGAGATGCCCGGACTTGATTCGGTCATGCCGTAAGCTTCCACCACCTTGTTTTTTCCGACAACCGCCTCAAAGGCGTTGATGGAGTCGACGGAAAACGGCGCGGCTCCGGAAATACAGTTTCTGCAGCCGCTGAAATCGATTGATTGAAATACAGGATTGTCCAGGAGCATCTGGTACAGGGTTGGAACGTTATACATGAAAGTCGGATTGTATTTAACGATGTCCTTGCAGATGAGATCGGTGTTTCGAGGATCTGGAATCAGGATCTGTGTGTTTGCCAGTGCCATCATCTGGAGTCCGAGCCCCATCCCCGCAAGATGAAAAAAGGGAAATGCCGAGCAGGAAATGTCTTCCCCGAGTTTTACGCCGAGCCATGTGTTTGCATGGATCGTGTTTGCCACGATATTCCGGTGTGTCAACACGACTCCTTTGGAAGGGCCGGTGGTCCCGCCGGTGTATTGAATCAGGCAGGTGTTGTCGGGCGTCAGGCGCGCATCGGGTTTTTGAGCAGGAGACTCTTTTAAAATTCTGGAAAAGGAGATGACATGTTTACCGGGTATTTCTTCGACCTTTCCGGTTGGAATTTTTTTGAGCAGTTTTCCCAGAAATCGCTTGGGCAGGGGCAGAAAATCTCCGAGGTTGGTAACGATTATATTTTTCAGTTCCGGGACATTTTCTTTGATTTTTAACAGTTTCTCTTCAAAAAAAGCGTCCAGGGTGACCAGAACTTTGGCTTTGGAGTCATTCAACTGGTGATTCAATTCTTTGGGTGTCAGAAGAGGAGACACTCCGGAAACGACGCAGCCCGAGCGAATGGCGCCGGCCATTGCAATCAAAAACTGGGGAATGTTGGGGAGATTGATTCCAACCACATCATCGGTTCCAAAACCGTTTTTTGAAAGATATGCGGCAAACCGGCTGGATAAATTATCCAGATCCTTGAAAGTATAAGTAGTTCCTAAAAAGTGGAATGCCGGCCTGTCCGGATTATCGGACAAACCTTCTTCCAGGAAATCAAGATAGGTTTTATCCGGGATTTCGATTTCGGGTTTCACACCTTCATCATACCACTTCAGCCAAGGCTTGCTTTCATAGACAGACATGGGCTCTCTCCTTTTACTGTTTGGATGTCGCCAAAGTTACGGATAATAATGTCAAAGAGTTATGATGGATTTTCTATTCAAGAAACCGGTGGTTGTCAAGAAGATTACGAAAAATAGAGCCGCTTCATTTTTCTTCCGGAACAAGGCGGTGAGATTCCATCAAGTGCTTGACCCGGTATGAGATTCGGGTATGATGCTATGACCGTCATGCATATCGGATCGACAGGATACAACCGGGGGAAGCCATTATGGACGGAGAAGTCGTCAGTGCGTCATTTACCGGCTATGAAGAGACAGTCGATCAATGCCTGGAAGCGGCTGGAGCAGCCAGGGTGATTGCCGATGGCCGGCCGGTGATGCTCAAGCCCAACCTGGTTACCGCCGCGCCGTTTCCGGTCACCACCGCTCCGCTGTTTTGCGAGGCGGTTATCGCGTTTGTCCGCCGGCACACGGATGCGCCCATTGTGATCGCCGAAGGCTGCGGAGACGCGAATATGGAAACCCCGGAAGTGTTTGACAGGCTCGGATACCGGGATCTGGCCCGGCGGTTTTCCGTCGACCTTCTGGATCTGAACCGGCTTCCATTGAGACGCTTGACCAACAGGGCATGCTCCGTATATCAGGAGATGTGGCTTCCGGAAGCGGTGTTTGACCATATTCTGATTTCGCTTCCTGTACTCAAGGCCCACTCGCTTTGCCGGTTTACCGGCAGCATGAAAAACATGATGGGGCTGTTGCCCCCGGACCATTACGCGGGCCGGTTCGGAATCTGGAAGAAAGCCGCGTTTCACGACCGGCTGGATGAGTCGATCATGGATCTGAATCACTACCGGAGCCCGGATTTTACGGTGATGGACGCCACTGCAGGCCTTTCCGACTATCATCTGGGAGGTTCCCGCTGTGAACCGCCGGTCAATCGAATCCTCGCCGGCCGCGATGCCCGTGCCGTGGATCGAGAGGCAGCCGCTCTGCTGGGAATGAACTGGGGTGATATTGTTCATCTGGCCTGAAAAAATGTTTCATCGCTGAGCAGGTCAGACCTTTTTCAGTACTGCAGGAGTCAAAAGAAGATTTCTACCCTTTACTTATCGCTTGACAGTCTTCGCTGTTTTGAATAGCAATGATGTATATGAGTATAAAACCTATCCTGAATTGATTCAAAAACCTGACCCTGCTCGATAGGTTAAGATGACTATTCTGTTTTATGCACTCAAAACTCAAATCCCATTGAATCGGGAAACAAAAAATTCAGGTCCTCATGAAAAAGATTTGCCATCTATTGAGAGGAAAAAAACTGAAATTTATTTCCCTTGCCTCGAAAGGTGAAAAATCAATCTTTCGAGGCTGTCCATCTATCCCCGCGATTACTTCGGTTGATTAATGATGAATTGACAGAACGCAGACAAGGCTTTTTATAACCTGCATCATGAAGATTGAGGGCGTTTAGAGATGTTGCCCTGCCAAAAATTTATAAGCGTATTGCTAAGGAGGAGTTATGGTTAAACGATTTTTACTATGCCTGCTGGTCATTACCGGTTTGGCCGCTTTCGGACTGGGGCAGGCCATTGCCTATGACCTGGCTGATATTCAAACGCCCTCAGAGAGTGAAATACTGGATTTTGAGCCGGTAGAGGTACTGGTCAGCTTTCAGGATGGCGCAAATCCAGATACATTTGAAGCCTGGCTGAACGGACAGAATATCACCAACCGTTTTACAGCCACGGAAAACGGAATGAAAGCACAGCTTACGTCGGCCGACGGGCTGCGATCATTAGATGAGAGCGAGAATGGATCCATTAAAGGAGCAGGCAGGAATTTCCTCAATACCTACGTGGGTGGCGAGGGCTATGAGGAAGATTATGACAGGGTAAAGTTTTATGTTAAAACCGGCACGGTTGAAACCGTTCGGGATGACAAAGGCGTCTGGTTTATTACCGGATCTGATCAGGTCAGCCTGTATTATATTTTTGAGGCCATGGGATATGCGGTTGCCACGGATCGCCTCTGGCAGATGGAGTTGTATCGCCGCCAGGGCCGCGGAACGCTGGCTGAAATTTTCGGCCCTAGCCAGCTTCCCACCGATGTGTTTATCCGAACCATCTCTTATTCTGACGGAGAGTTGGAACAGGGTTTTCAAAACCTGGATGCAGATGTTCAGAAAGTGATCAAGGGGTATGTGGCAGGAGTCAATCGCCGCATCAATGAAATCCGAAATAATCCGAGTATGCTGCCCTTCGAGTTCGTTGCATTGGGCGGATTGATGCCGGCGGATTGGAACAACGGGGATGTGCTTGCCTGGATTGCCATGCTTCTTCGCAACTTCGATCCCGAGGCCCTGGATACCGGCCAGATGGACAACGCCGCCCTTTATCAGGATTTGGTAGCCCGGTTTGGCCCATACGGACCGGCTATGTTTCAGGATCTGCGCTGGATCAACGACCCGGAAGCTCAGACCTATATCGTAGATGGGATGGATCTGGCAGATGCGGCGTTTTCTGGGGAAGGCGACTCCACAGAGTGTTTTGATGAAGTAGCCGAACAGATGAAGGAACGGAAAATGCTGTTCAAGGAAAATCTCAAGAAAATCAAAGCCCATGTCAAAATGGGAAGCTATGCATGGGTGGTCTCCGGGGATAAAACCGATACTGGAAATCCAATGATCTACTCCGGACCCCAGATGGGTTTTTCAGTTCCGTCAATTGTGCTGGAGGGATCGATCCGTGCGGGTGGCTTGGACATCTCCGGTATGTCCGTTCCGGGTATTCCCGGCATCATCATCGGCCGAACGCCTCATCATGCCTGGTCTATGCAGGTCGGGCATTCTCATACCACGGATTACTATTTAGAAGATCCGGGCGCGGTCTTATTGCATCGTTTTGAGACGATCAAAGTAGCGGGCATGCCGGACGTTATCCTTCCGGTATTTCGTACTGCCCACGGTCCGGTGGTGAACCCGATGCCCTTCGATCCGACAACCTATGTGCCGGATCCGGCAAACCCCATCGTTGCCTGGAAATACGCACACTGGGGATATGAGTTCGGCACCATTGGTGCATTTCTAAAACTTGGCACCGCCACCAGCATGGATGAATTTGGCGAAGGAATCGAAGGCGTGGCTGTCAGTCAGCATTTCTGCTACGCCGACCGGGACGGCAATATCGCCTACTGGATGTCGGGACGCGATCCCCTCCGGCCACCGGGTGAGTGGCGTCTGCCCCAGGGAGCAGCCGGGCCACCCCAGGAATGGGATGCGGATGTTCTCATCCCGCGTTCCTCTGACAGGAATGCAGCACGCGGATTCTACGGAGGATGGAACAACAAGACCAACCCCGACTATGACAGCGGGTTCAATGGAGTATACGCAATGTACGGGCCTTTCCACCGAAGTCATGTGATTTATGATTATTTCAGGGATCGGTTTGCCGATTCTGACGGCAGGGTCAGCTTTGAAAATGTTCGTGATCTATCTCTTCTGATCGCAACCACCGATTCATTCGGCAGCGGCGGCAATCCCTGGAAATCCGTGGAAGATGATTTTACCGCGGCAGTGGTGAATGGAAGTCCGACGCAGGAACAGATGGATGCGCTTAATTTGATGGCAGGCTGGGACGGCCATTTTGTTGATGGTGGTTCTTCACAGTGGGCATTTGGCATGAACCGCGCCGATGCCTGGATTCTCATGGACAAGTGGATCCGCAAGGTGATCGACCTTACGTTCAAAGATGAACTTGGCGATACACAGGCCACCCGGGTGCTTTTCGACGTGCTGCTTCACGGACTTGCCGGACCGGAATCGGGTATCGTTAACTACTACAACTGGTTCCAGAATTCGGCTGATCCGGGAGCACCGCAAACCGCCGATGCAATCATTGTTGCCGCACTGGATTCCGTGCTGGCGGATCTGGGGCCGAGGCCCTGGGGTGTCGGAGGCCGGGGCACCATCAGATACAACCATCCGATGCTTGGAATGGTTTGGGAGATGCCGTTTTCATCCAGATCTACCTATGCCCACTGTGTGGAATACGGGTCAGATGGACCGGTTCGCATAGAGAGCATGTTTCCACTTGGAGAATCAGGCGATATCCGGGTGGGGGTAGGCGGAGCACCGGTGTTTGATCCGAATTACTTCAGCATGACACCAGTGTATGATGGATTTGTCCATCGTCCGTTTCCGCTTTTTGACTGATCGGTAGTTAAACAGCAACCATAAAATTGCCACCCCTGAAACCTGTGCAGGGGTGGTTTTTGGTTAGGGGTCAGGTCTTGAATCTTGACAGGTGAACATCAAGTGGTTGTTGTCAAGATTCAAGACCCAACCCCTTGTCGTTCGGAATTCTGTAATTCCCATTATCTGAATTATGATATCCAACCTTGATCACAAACCCTCCCCCTCAAGCCTGCATTCGCCTTTTTCAGATTCCTGGGCCTGGGCAACGGTGATGGCAATGACATTGACAATGTTTTCCATGTCCGATCCCCGGGGAAGGACATTAAAGGGTTTGCTGATTCCCATCAGAAGCGGTCCGACTGCTTTGGCCCCGCCCAGGCGGTTGAGAAGTTTGTAGGCAATGTTTCCGGATGACAGCTCGGGAAAGATCAGGATATTGGCCGGTGTCTTCAGCCGGTTAAACGGAAACTGATGAGACAGAATGTCTTGCACAACCGCCGTATCTGCCTGCATTTCGCCGTCGATGATCAGATGGGGGTTTTTTTCACGGACAATCTCCATGGCCTGGGCCACCCGTCTGGAATCCGGATGATCCGTACTACCGAAATTGGAAAAAGACAGCATAGCGATGCGGGGTGTAATGTCAAAGAAACCGGCAAGATCGGCAGTCAGCAGCGCGATTTCGGCCAGGTCCTCGGCACTTGGATTGATGTTGACGGTTGCATCGGCAAAAAACATGGTGCGGTCCCGGAAAATCATCAGATAAACTCCGGCAGCCTTTTTGATGCCCGGTTTTAAAGGGGTCACCTGCAATATGGGACGGATGGCATAGGGATAATAGCAGTCCACCCCATGTACGGCCCCATCGGCCAGGCCTTCATTGACCAACATGGCGCCAAACAGATACCGGCTTCGCAGCAGCCTTCTGGTTTCTGCCAATGACCATCCCTTGCGTGCCCGTTTTTGGAATAATTTTTCGGAAAACGCATTGAAAAGCGGTGATTTCTGATGGTCGAGGATTTCGATACCATCCAAAGAAATATGAAGATTCCGAGCCAGGGTTTTGATCTCATCGCTGTCACCGATGACAATCGGATCAGCGATCCCCTCTTGAACGACCTGGGCGGCGGCGCGAAGAATGACCGATTGATTGCCCTCGGGCAGTACGATTTTTTTGGGTTTTTTCTGGGCACGGATGATGAATTTCCGGATGATTTCCCGTTCCGGTCCCAGTTTGGCCTCCAGCATCTGGATGTATTCATTGTGATGGTCGATTTTATTCCGGGCAACCCCGCTTTCCTGGGCAGCTTTGGCCACTGCGGGCGCTACCTTTAACAGAATCCTGGAGTCAAGCGGGGTGGGAATAATGTAATCCGGACCGAACTGGATGGAACAGCCGCCATATGCCCGGATCACCGAATCCGGAACATCTTCGCGTGCAAGTTCCGCCAGGGCATGTACGGCTGCCAGTTTCATCCGGTCGTTGATTTGAGTGGCCCGTGCATCCAGCGCACCCCTGAAAATAAAGGGAAAGCCTAGAACATTGTTGACCTGATTCGGATGGTCCGAACGTCCGGTGGCAACAATGGCATCGGGTCTGGCCTTTTTGGCTTCATGATAATCGATCTCCGCTTCGGGATTGGCCAGTGCAAAAATAATCGGTTTGGCATTCATGGACTGCAATAGTTCAGGATAGAATGCTCCTTTGACGGATAACCCGATCAGGACATCCGCCCCTTTGACAGCACCCTTCAGGGTTCGCAAACTGGTATCAACGGCGAACTGCTCCTTGAACGGATTCATGCCCTGTTCGCGGCCTTTGTAGATAACCCCTTTTGAATCCACGAAGACGATATTTTCTTTTTGAATACCGAGCTGGATATACAATCTGGCACAGGCAATGGCTGCTGCACCGGCACCATTGATAACCACCCGCAGATGTTCCGGTTTCTTGTCCGTCAGGATACAGGCGTTCAGCAGACCGGCGGCAGATATAATGGCAGTGCCATGCTGGTCATCATGAAAAACCGGTATGGACATCTGGGCGATCAGTTGCTCCTCAATATAGAAACATTCCGGCGCTTTGATATCCTCAAGATTGATGCCGCCAAAGGTGGGTTCGAGTAGTTTTACGGTCCGGATGAATTCGTCCGGATCACTGGTGTTGATTTCAATGTCAAAGACATCGATATCCGCAAACCGCTTAAACAGGACGGCCTTGCCTTCCATTACGGGTTTTCCGGCAAGCGGGCCGATGTTTCCCAGGCCGAGGACGGCGGTGCCGTTGGTAATCACGCCCACCAGATTCCCCCGGGCGGTATATTCAAAAGACTTGTCCGGATTTTCCTTGATTTTCATGCATGGGGCGGCAACGCCCGGTGTGTATGCCAGACTCAGATCATATTGGGAAAAACAGGGTTTTAACGGGACAACCTCAATTTTTCCGGGACGCGGGAACTTGTGGTAATGCAAGGCCTCTTCTTCGTATAACATGTTTTGGCTCCTGAACGGGTTTGGCGGGTTCTGAGATAAAGACTGGAATGGAACAACAGTGGCATTTTTTGATCCAAATATCAATCATAACCTTCCGCTGTAAATATCTCTTAGACGGATATCCTGCGGCGTCAATTCCAAAAGCAGATTGCTTTTTTCGCAGGAAAGATGAGGGGTCAGGTCTTGAATCTTGACAGATAGCGATTTTTCGGATATGGAATCCTCTAATCGGCTATGACTTCATTATAAAGAGGACTTCAAATGGCCCGACCATTACGCATTACCTATCCTGGCGCCTTTTATCATATCACCTCAAGAGGCAATGAGCGGAAAGCGATCTTTAAGAGCAGAAGAGATCGGGAAAAATTTCTTGAATATTTAGAATCCGCTGTTTTACGGTATGATGCCGTTATACATACCTATTGTTTGATGGATAATCATTACCATCTGCTGCTGGAGACACCTTCCGGTAATCTTTCTCAAATAATGCACCATATTAATGGTTCCTATACGACCTATTTTAACGTCAAGCGTAAAAGGGCAGGGCATCTTTTCCAGGGACGATATCAATCGATCCTCGTCGATATTGATGAATATGCGAATGAGCTGTCCAGATATATCCACTTGAATCCGGTAAGGGCAAAGATGGCAGAGCTTCCGGAGAGTTATGAATGGTCAAGCTATCCCTGTTTCATCGGCAAAAACAAGGCTCCGAAATGGCTGCATAGGAATTTTATACTTGCATATTTTGGAAAAAAGATTTCTATAGCGGAAAAGAGATACAAAGCGTTTGTCGAGGCTTTATTGAACCAAAAATATGAAAGTCCGTTAACCGGGGTTGTAAGTTCAACGCTGCTCGGGGCTTCTGATTTTATCGAGCGGATTAGAGATAAATACTTGTCCGGAATGCAATCAGATAAAGATGTTCCGGCAACAAAGGAACTGTTGCAGAAAGTAACGCTTGATCAGATATTCACTGCAGTTGACGCGGTGTTCGAAGACGAACCTGTTGTTGCAAGAAATGTAAAGATGTATCTGTGCCAGAAATATTCCGGTAAAAGTTTAAAGGAGATTTCAAGCCATTTTGGGATAAGTGACTCGGGCGTATCGCATTCCCGCAGGCGTGCTGCGGAAAGAATACAGAAGGATCAAAAAACAAGAAAGCGGGTTGGAAGAATCGAGTCGGAATTGAATCTGTCAAGATTCAAGACCTGACCCCTTTTACAGGAGGAGAAATGGTTGGATTACTGATTTTCACTGGTGTCATTATCGCGCTCATTGTTATTGTCGGGGCCATGTACAACAGCCTTGTCGCTGCGAAAAACCGTTTTAAAAACGCTTTTTCCCAGATTGATGTCCAGCTGAAACGCCGCTACGACCTGATACCCAATCTGGTGGAAACCGCAAAAGGGTATATGAAGCACGAACGCGAAACCCTTGAAGCGGTGATCAATGCGAGAAACAGTGCCGTGGTCGCAGGAAAGAATGCGGCAGGCAACCCTGGAGACCCGGCAGCCATGAAAGGCCTTGCCGGAGCTGAAGCCGTTCTTTCCGGAACCCTTGGCCGCCTGTTTGCTCTATCGGAAAACTATCCCGATCTGAAGGCAAACCAGAACATGCTGCAGCTTCAGGAGGAGCTGACCTCAACGGAAAACCGTATTTCCTTTGCCCGTCAGGCTTTTAATGACGCGGTTACCGCATACAATATCACCTGTGAAAAATTTCCCAGCAACATGATCGCCGGAATGTTCAATTTTAAGCGGGCAGAGCTTCTTGAATCCACGGAATCCCCGGAAGAACGAAAAGCGCCGAAAGTATCTTTCTGAAACGCACGGGACTTGTAAAAAGTTCAGAGGTAAAGGAATTAAGTCCATGGATTTTTTTGCCCAGCAGGACAAATCCAGAGGAAAAACAACTCAACTTGTTTTTCTGTTCATTCTGGCAATCGTCGGCATTATTGTGTCCGTATACACCGTGATCATATTCGCCTTTTACTACCTGCAGCATTCCCAGGAAGCCGGTTATGCTGTTTCCGATTTCCAGTGGCTGAACCCAAACCTTTTTTTCACAATCAGCGTCTTTACCCTGGCCGTCATTTTAATCGGCAGCATATTTAAAATCATTGCGCTTGGGAAAGGCGGCGGCAGTGTCGCGGAAAGCCTCGGCGGCACCCTGATCAACCATTCCACGACCGATCCCCTGGAGAAACGGTTTTTGAATGTGGTGGAAGAAATAGCTATCGCGTCCGGCATACCGGTCCCCCAGGCGTATCTTCTTCCCGCGGAAAACGGCATCAACGCTTTTGCCGCCGGCTATTCTCCTGATGATGCGGTTGTGGCGGTAACAGGCGGCTGTTTAAAACGTCTGAACCGGGATGAACTTCAAGGGGTTGTGGCCCATGAATTCAGCCACATATTAAACGGCGACATGCGGCTTAACATCCGGCTGATCGGTTTGTTGAGCGGTATCCTGATCATATCAAACATCGGCTATCTTATCCTTCGATCCACCTCCGGCAGCAGAAAAAGAAACGCGCAGATTGCCATCGCTGGAATCGGACTACTGGTTATCGGATATATCGGAATGCTGGTGGGAAGGCTGATTCAGAGTTCCATTTCCAGGCAGCGGGAGTACCTGGCCGATGCTTCTGCCGTTCAGTTCACCCGGAATCCGATGGGCATCGGAAACGCACTGAAAAAAATCGGCGGATTTTCCTCGGGGTCCGCCATCCAATCTCCCGCGGCCGGGGAAGCATGCCACATGTTTTTTGCGAACGCCATCAGCTCACTGTTCGCGACCCATCCTCCGCTTGAGGACAGAATTCAGCGCATCGATCCCTCGTTTAAAGGGGAGTTTAATGAACTTTCCGCAGCAGGCAGGCCGTCAATTCCGTCAGCCGTTCAGGGTTTCGCCGCGACAGGTACTGAACAGCCGATACATGCCGACGCTCAATCCGTTATCAACCGGATCGGCAGCATCACGCATGAGGATGTCTCTTTCAGCGCTGAACTTCTTTCCGAGGTGCCTGTCAACGTGCGAGATGAGCTTCATGATATCCTCGGCGCCTCGGCAGTGGTATGCGCGCTTCTGCTGGATAAAGATCCTGATGAAAAACAAAAGCAGATAAGCCTGTTAGACGGGAAAGCCCCTCCGGAAATGATACGGCATATTTTGATACTGGATCGTTACCTGGCCGGTCTCAACCCGAGGCTGAGGCTTCCGCTTCTTGATATGGCCATACCGGCAATACGGCTCATGTCCCATGACCAGTATGTGAACCTGATAAACACCATGGATATCCTGATTGCAGCGGATAAGAAAATATCTCTCTTTGAATTTTCCTTTAAAGAGGTGATCACCCACCGGATGCACGCTGTCTTTCAACCAGCCGAACGGAAAGTCGTCTATAAAAACATTACACCGCTGATCCCGGATCTGGTGAAATTTATTTCAGCCCTGGCCCGCGCGGGGTCCCTAAGCGAGGCAGAGGCAGTGCAGGCGTTCAAGGCGGCGGTGTCCAGCCTGCCGGTTCAGAAAGACAACTTGAAACCGGCCGAACCCATCGAAATCTCTTTGCAGTCGCTGCATGAGGCGCTGGATCGTTTCGCATCCGCATCCCCTGGAGTGAAAAAAGTCATATTTGACGCCTGCGCCCAGTGTGTGCTTTTCGATAAAACCGTTTCCATTCAGGAGGCCGAACTTCTGCGGGCTGTAGCTTATGCCATGGATATCCCGCTTTCTCCCTTTCTGCCGAATTAACTTTCTTTGATGATATTGAAGGTCAGCCCTGCATGGGCGATCAGGCGGTCGATAAGCTTTTGTCCCATTGCGGTCGAAGGGGTCCAGAAGCCGCCTTTCAAGTCTTTTCCGGGTATCTCCTTGAGCAGGCATACCGCGCTTTCACCGAGCATTTTGGAAGTGGATCCATAGCCGGGATCACGGTCGCCGGTTACGATCACGCGAAGCCGGTCTCCGTCCGCGTTTTTCCCGATCAGGTGCATGTTGAAGAATCCGTTTTCACGCTGTTCCGGGGAAGGGCCTTCACCGGGCTGCGGCAAAAAAATCCTGTTCATCAGGAAACGGGTCGGCGCAAAAAGCGCGCTCAGCAGAAACACACCCAATCCTCCGGTGAGGGTGGCGGCGCGAAAGGCTCCCATGAATCCTCTGCCCATCATCATGGCCTCGTTATATTCGAAGGATTTTCCCCAGGGGTAATTCATCAGCGCGTTGGAGCGGTGTACAACGCTTGTGTTAACTCCTCCCATCAGGAAGGGACCAATCCAACTTCCGGCATCTTCGTCATATTCAACCGATGAGACATTGTGCTGGCGAATACCGGAACGCATGCCTTCCGGTGCCAGGGAATAGGGGTTTTTGGCGATTTTGACCACTTCCGGATCCCGGCGCGCTTCTTCGGCGAAATTCAGGATACTGGCGATGGTGCCTCCGCTCAAGCCTCCGCGCATCGATTTGACACGCAGTTTCACCTGGGTGAAAGGAGCTCCAAAGTGCTTCCGGGCTTCGTGTTGCAGGAACAGCACCCCCAGGTCCGAAGGAATGGAATCAAAACCGCAGGAATGCACGATGCGCGCGCCGGATGCTTCCGCGTCCTTCTGATGACTGTCGATCATGCGTCTCATCCACTGGGTTTCACCGGCCAGATCGCAATATCCCGTTCCATTGGCGGCGCAGGCAGCCACAAGCTGAGAACCATATTTAGCATACGGGCCGACGGTGGACACAACGACCTTTGTATTTTTTGTCATCCCGTCAAGAAAATCCTCATCAGCGGCATCACCGACCAGGAGTGAAAGGCGGTCATCGGCGGTTAAATCCCGGTGCAGTGATTCCAGTTTTGACTTGCTCCGGCCGCCTATCGCAAAACGAATCTCATCTGTTTCTCCGTAACGGGGCCACAGGTAGGCGGCCAGCAACTGACCGACAAAACTCGTTGCACCCCACAGAACGATATCTACGTTGGATATTTTCTTTTTTGATACATTGCTCATCACAAGGTTCCTTTCGTTGAACCCAATTCATGGTTCAGCCTGTCCAGTTTGCCCATCATTTCATCCATCAGAAAATCCATGTTGAAAAGAAGATCCCGATAACTGTCAAAATACAGGAACTGCTTGATCAGAAGTGTAAATTCCCGGGGAAAGCGTATGCCGTGATCTTCCGCCGTTCCCACCATTTCCAGAAGAACCTGATCCGGATCGGGCAGATCAACCTGGGTGTGATGGATATCATTATACAGGTTTTCCAGATCTTTTGCGAGAAGATCCGTGTTCACCTTTTTTCGGGTCATGCCGATCATGGCCATGGATTCAGCAAGGGACGCGTGATCAATCATGATCAATGCTTTGATCAGGGATCTGACGCCCTCCTTTGTTTTTTCGGAGATACGGCCCACAATTCCGAAATCGATAAAGCCGACACGCCCGTCTGCAAGGATCAAAAGATTGCCGGCATGCAGATCCGCGTGAAACAGTTCACATTTGGTGACGCTTTCCATCCAGGTTTTAAACGCTGCGCCCAGGATTCGATGAGGCTGATCGGCTGATTTCATCAGCTGATCCCGATCATTCAACGGGATGCCATGAAGGCGTTCCATGGTCAGAACGCGCCGGGTGGAAGCCCGATGATACACACGGGGTGTGATCACGTTTGTGTTTCCGGTGCTTTTTAAAAAATCGGAAAAGATTTTAATGTTCTCGGCTTCCTTGATGAAGTTGCACTCTTCTTTTACGGTCCTTCGGATTTCGGATACCACGCCGGTGATAGAAGCATGTTTGAGTCCGGGAACGATAAATTCAATAATATTGGCGGCTGCCAATAGAAAATTCAGGTCCATGGTGAGGATATCTTTCACACCGGGCCGCTGAATTTTGATCACGACATCCTGGCCGGTAACCAGCCTGGCCGCGTACACCTGAGCGATGGATGCGGAGGCAAGGGGTTCGGGATCGATGTGGGAGAAAATCTTTTTAATGTTCCGGCGGCCAAGCTCTTTTTTTAAAATTCTTTTCATGTGCCGGAACGGCACCGGGTCGGTCCTGTCCAGGCATTTTTGAAACTCTTTTACATATTTTTCCGGGAAAAGAGAAGGTGAGCTGGCGATCAGCTGGCCCAGCTTAATATAGGTGGCCCCCATGCGTTCAAAGGCTTTTCTCAATAAAACCGGGGCAGAGGGGTGGTCTTCCAGAATCCAGTCCAGACCGGTTCTGGCCAGAACCGTTGTGGCCTGACGAACCCTTTTGGCGCTGTTCATTCCGAATGACAGTATTGCCGGAATGCTTCTGACTGTGTTTTGCGAAATCATTGTTTTTTAAATCCTTCAATTTGTTGTCCGGCTGTCTGCATCCATTCCAGAACCCGATCATTTGATGCCTGAAACATAACAATCCGAACTTTCTCTGTCAATCCGTCAACTTAAAGTCGATACTTCATATTGACAGAATTATTCAATTCTCCTATTAAAAGACATACCTTGCCAATAAACTTGGACTGAATCAAAGGAAAGCGTATGCCGGCCGACTATGCGGATCATAAAACCAAAGCGCTTGCCGCGTGTGTGGAAATCGGGAAACTGTTGACATCCACCCTGAATCTGCGGGAGATCCTCGAGCTGATTGTCCATAAAATGAGCGAGCTGGTCGAAGCGGAAAACTGGTCTCTGCTGCTGAAAGATGAAGAAACCGAAGAGCTGACTTTTGAAATTGTCGTCGGCCTTGAAGAAAAACTCCTCAAAGGGGTTCGTCTGGCTCCAGGTGAAGGGATCGCAGGACATGTTGTTGAGACCGGCAGACCCAAAATACTTCAAAACGTAAAAAACAATCTGCACTTTAACCAGAATGTCGATAAAATCACAGGATTTGACACCCAGTCCGTCATATGTGTTCCGCTGAAAACCCATGGGAAGGTCCTTGGAGTGCTGGAAATTGTAAATGTGACTGACACGAATTTTTTCGAGAAAAAATATTTTCCCATCCTGACGATTCTTGCGGATTATGCTGCCATTGCGATCGAAAATTCACAACATTGTAACCGCATTGTCAATCTCAGCATGACCGATGAATATACCGGCCTGTATAACGCGCGCTATCTCTATCAGGTTCTGGATGAACTCATGGATCAATACAGCAGGAAGGACGGACAATTTGCCCTGGCTTTTATGGATATCGACAACTTCAAAGAGGTTGTTGATACTTACGGTCACATGAAGGGATCGACAATCTTAAAGGAGGTTGGTCAGACCATATCCTCCTGTATTCATGAAAAAGACATTCTGATCAAATATGGCGGGGATGAATATATCATCATTTTCCCGGATACAAACCGACAGGAGGCGATTTCCGGCGTTGAAAAGATACTCTTTGCCATTCGAAATGCCACCTATCTGGAGTATGAAAAACACGCGGTTCACCTTACTGCCAGTTTCGGGATTGCCATGTATCCGGATGATGCATCGACGGCAAAAGAACTTCTGATTCGGGCCGATAATATCATGTACTCCGTCAAGCGATCCACCAAAAACGGCTATGGCGTGTCCTGACCTCACAGAAGGTTGAAAGGGCGTTAAACGATGAAGGAACCTATTTTGTTTATTCGATATCCGGGTTTCCAGGGCAAGGTGCCATGGACATCACTCGGTCGTTTCCCGACTCCCGTTCACCCGCTCAAAAAAATCGGATACGATAACTTCTGGATCAAGAGAGACGACGAAACCTCTGAAATTTATGGAGGCAACAAGGTCCGCAAACTCGAATTCATCATCGGTGAAGTGAAAAAAAGGCAAAAGAAAAGAATTGTCACCTTTGGGGGAATCGGAACAAATCACGGACTGGCAACGGCCATCTACTGTAGCCGGAACGACCTTGCCTGCACCCTGCTGCTTTTTAAACAGCCTTTGACAAGGCATGTGAAAGAAAATCTGCTGCTTTTCCACCGGTTCGGGGCTGAAATGAAATACAAAAACAGCCTGTGGGGCACGGTAATTTCTTATTTCCTGACAGAACGTCTGCATTACAACGATGCTTATTTTCTTTTTGCCGGGGGATCGAATTCTACGGGCACCATCGGTTATGTCAATGCCGCATTTGAGTTGAAAAAGCAGGTCGACGAGGGTCTGATTCCGGAACCGGAAAGTGTTATCTGCGCCCACGGGTCCAACGGAACCCTTGCCGGCCTTTCCCTGGGTATTCAGCTTGCAGGTATGAACACCCGCGCAATCGGCGTGAGAGTCGCGGCTCCCCGCCTCGGACTTTTTCCGGCCAGCACAAAAGGCGCTGTGCATGATCTCATGATTCAAACCTATCGATATCTGAGAAAGTGCTGCCCGGAGATCCCTAAAATCCGCATCCAATCCCCGGAAATTATGGACGGGTATCTGGGACCGGGGTATGGCCATAAAACCGAGTCAGGATACAGGGCTCGCAGGCTGATGGAAGAGACAGAGGGTATCCGGCTTGATCCGGTATATACAGCGAAAGCGTTTGCCGGCGCACTGGATTACTGCACCTACCAGGCGAATTTGAAACGGCCCGTTCTTTTCTGGAATACGTATAATTCCATCGATATGTCCGCCCATGCCGCCTCTGTGGATGCTCAGGATCTTCCCGAAGAATTTCATCCCTTCTTCGAAGAGATCTGAAATCGCAGCCTGTGCTATAACTGATTTTAATTTTTTTCAAGGAGTGCCGACCGTGAAAACCACTGCCAAGTTTTTTTTCATTGCATCCGCCGTCTGCATTTTGTTTTCGGTTTTTTCCTGCAGTTCATCAAGGGACATTGCCGTCAGCATGAAATATCGGGAGCCGCTTGAATCCGGAACCAGCCGGACATTTCTGGCCGGAACCGCAAAGGCGGATATTACGCCGCCGCCGGGACTTCCCATGGCAGGCTTTTCAATCTTTTCCGATGACGGCCGGGGCTTTCGATCAAAGGTCATGGCGCGGGTTTTTTACCTGAAACCCGCTATCGGCAGGCCGGTCGCGCTGGTACAGTGCGATCTTTTGAGCGGTTCCATTATCCTTCATCACCGGGTGGCGGAGCTTGTTGCCGAAAAGACGGATGTCGAAGCGGGCGGTCTCATGATCTCCGCAACCCATACCCATTCGGCTCCGGGAAACTTTTTCGGAAACATGTTCTACAACAACAAGGCGTCAAACCGGCCCGGGTTTGATGACCGGTATTTTGAATTCCTGAGCCGTCAGATTGCGGACGCCGTTATCAGGGCTTATGAAACCAGAAAACCGGCAAGAATCGCCACCGGCAAAACCGTGATCAAGCACGCGGCGCGGAATCGAAGTCTTCCCGCGCATCTTCATAACAGCAACATCGCTTCGCTGGATAACAAACCGGATGAACGGGAAGCGGTGAATCCATATCTTCATCTGATACGGATTGACTGTCTGGATTCGGACGAACAGTATAAGCCCCTTGGCGCTTTTACGAACTTTTCACTGCATCCCAATACCAATCCGTCTGAACTCGGTTCGGTTTATCACGGGGATATCTTTTCCTATTCCGAACGAAAGGTGGAACGGAAAATCAAGCGTCATTACAATCTTCCATGGGAGGCGACGCATGCCGCGGCCAATGGTTCTCACGGGGATAACAATCCGGATTATCCGGAAGACCGGGTTGAAAATTTTCAGGATCTGGAGAGGCTTGGTGATATCATCGCTGACGCGGTTTTTGACCTGTTTGTCTCCCTGGATGACAACCTGAAAAACGATGTTGTGATTCAATACCGGGCACGAGAACTGGACCTGTTTACGGATAATGCCATCGGAGATATTAAAATCGCCGACAGGCCGGTGGTGGGTCTGGCGACACTGGCAGGGGCGCAGGGGCGAGGCCGAAGCACTTTTTTGAGCTGGGTTCCATTCATCTCTCCGGGATGGCCCCGATGGATTTTCACTGACGGGCAGCACGGACACAAGCGCCATGCAGCCGGACCCCTTCAACCTCTCATCGTGCCAAAGGAGGAGTTCCCCCACATTCTGTTTCTTCAGGTCATCCAGGTTGACGACACGCTGCTGCTTCCGCTTCCTTTCGAAGTTACGTACGAAATGGGAGCCCGAATTGAAGCCCAGGCCTTGACTGCAGGGAGGCGGGCAGGTCTTCAGGGCGTCAGGCAATACGTGGTTGCCGGTGTTTCGAATGGTTACTTTGGATACGTAACCACACCGGAGGAATACTCCCTGCAGTATTATGAAGGCGGAAGCAATCTTTACGGTCCCAATACCGGAAACTTTCTTGCTGCCCACATGGAGCAGCTTGTTCTGGGGATGGTGGTTAACGGATCCGGAAGCTCCCTGCCATCGGAATGGGTGTTCAACATGGAAGCGCGCAGCCGCTATCCTGAGGTGAAAACGCCCGGAGGAAAAAGAGCTTCCCTTGGTGCCCCGACACATCACCCGCAAGAGGGAAGGGAGGGGGCATTCTGGAGTTTTACGTTTTATGATGTGCCCGCGCACCTGATCGAATTTCACCGGAAACTGGCCGCTGTCGAAGTCAGCGATGACGGCGGAGTGTGGGAGCCGCTTGCAATCGATGGCGTCGAAATCGATGACAGCGGAACGGAACTCTCCCTTATCCGGCAGGATGAAAATACAGCGGAGAACATGGCCACTTACGAAGTGAGATGGTACAAACCCTGTGATTCCAACGGACGCCTTTTCCGATTCGCGATCTATCCCCGGGGCGGGCAGGGGATGCTCTATTCCGAATCGTTCAGCATGTAGGAATTTACTTGTATTTGACAGCAAAGAGAATGCTATTCCGAAATCGACACGACGAGACTCGGGGATAGAGCGTCTGCGGCATAGCAGGCTTCAATGCCTGCGCATCATTTCGGTGGAGGGTATGTCTTGACTAATCGATGTTGCGAATCTGTGCGCGCATCACCTGTTTTCTATACATGCCTTCTTGCAGGTACAAAAAGAAGCGCGGCAGCAATTTGGTTGAAAGTCCGTTGGGTTTGGCCCAAGAGAAGGTTCCTAAACCGGTTCTAATCGTCTTCGAGCGTCGAAGTATCCCCCAGCGGCAGTCCCAGTTCTTTGGACTTCAAAAGCCGCCGCATGATCTTTCCGCTTCGGGTCTTTGGCAGGGAAGGAATGAAAACGATTTGTCAACAACATGTCAACAACGTGTCAATAACGCTATGATTGTCTATTTTTATGCATAAAAGAGATCTTCCTGTTTTCAACAGTCGTTGCCGGATGGGGGTATGCATTGAATCGCCGGATCAGTCGGCCGAATTGTTCCCATAATTGACTCCGCAACGTCTCCATATTCGACTTGACTTGATTTTGTGCATGATATACATCTGGTTACAACTTTTTATCCCTCGCCGATTCAAAAATAAAAACGAACATCCATTCCAAAACGGAAACGAACCATGGAAAATCTCATCCAATCGATCAAAACAGTCGTTGCGGATGACGATAACCTGTTTCTTCAAATGACCACGAAAATCGTCATGCACAATCTCCATGAAAATGTTCTTTTGTTTGAGAGCGGCAAGGCTGCCTTGACTCATATCGAGAAAAACAACCTTCGGGATCTTTTTTTCCGTCAGAAGAAGGGAGTTGTTTCATCCGTTTTTCACACGCCGATATGATTTGAATTATTTGTTTTTTCACGCAGAAAAAGATAGAGCGATCGTTCGCTTTTGTGTTGACTTTATATCATCATAACGGTAGATCTTAAACCGTCTGCTGCATTTGAACAAAGCACATCTTCCAAGGAGACGATTATGTTATTTTCATTACTTCTTTCCATTCTGGCGTCAAAATTCAAAAAAGCCATGCAAAAAAATGACGACTTTAAAAAGTTTCTGATGGGTCATGAATGCGCGGTGGTGATCAAGACAAGTGACGGAAAAAAGGGGAAGCGCTTTATATTCAAAGACGGGCGTTTTTCTACCGACTCTGTATTGGATCAATATGATACCGCAATGGTATGGGCGGATGCAAAAACGGCCTTTAACGCCATGAAAAAAGGCGAAGAGGGCGTTATGGCGGCACTTCAAAACCACCAGGTAGGAATTGACGGCAAGCTGCATTCCTTTACATGGTTCGGTGCTGCAATGGCGTTTGTCATGGCTTAACCAACACGGGCAGTTTTGCAGAACATCAGGATCCCGGCATGGGTGAGAACCACTATGCCGGACAATTTCAACCATACGGCGAAGTCCAATGGAGGAGGAAACATGAGCTACTGGACACACGAATATTTACTGAAAAACTGGGGCGGCCCAATGGTTCAGGCGGAATTCATACGGGATGCCTCAAAGCCTTTTTTTGTCCCAAAGGTTTTTTCCGGGTATAATCTCTTTCTGGATAAGCCGCAGCTTCTTCCGGATTCGGTCGATTTGATCGCGAAAGAATGCGGGAATAAAAAAGCGTTTATTGTAACCGATGACTATGCGGTCCGGTTTGCACCGAAAATAAGAAGTCCCTATGAAAAAAGACATGGCATTCAGTTTGAAATCTGGGACAAGGCAAAGCCTGACGCGCCCATCGATACGGTAAAAGACTGCGCGGAAAAGATCAGGCAATATGAACCGAGTCTCATTTTTGCTCTGGGAGGCGGATCTGCCATGGATACCGCAAAAGCGGCATGGCTTCTGTATGAACATCCCAATGTCAATATGGAAATTCTGAGCCCCCTCGTTCCCCTCAACATGAGAAACAAAGCCAAACTGGTGGCCATCCCCACGACGAGCGGAACCGGCTCGGAAGTTTCCGGTGTGGCCGTAATTTCATTTCCAGATGGCGTGAAACTTCCTGTGGGAGGGGCTTTGCCTGAATTTGTTCCGGATTTTGCGCTTCTGGATCCATCCCTGACCGTTGGAATGCCTCCGGAACTGACAGCCGGAACCGGGGGCGATGCGCTGGCCCATGCAATAGACGGCTTTATGGCCCCGAAATCAGATGAATTGAATCAGGCAATCGCGCTGAAAGCGATTGAGATGGTATTTGAATGGCTGCCGCGGGCTTACCGGAATGGCGATGACATGATGCCCAGAATGAAAATGCAGCAGGCAGCGATGATGGCAGGGATGCCGCTCGCGAATGCCGGTTCCGGCATATCTCATGCCCTGGGTCACACAATCGGCGGGCTGTTTCACATTCATCACGGCGCCATGGTTATTCTGTTTATTCCCTATGAACTTCAGGCTTATTCAAAGGCAACTGACCGCTACCTGAAGATCTGCGACATGCTGGGTATCCGAGACAGGGATTCCGATGAAAAGAGTCTAAGCAATCTGATTGAAAAGCTCCGCGGCCTGATGAGAGAGGTAAACACACCCATAAGCCTGAAGGATGCCGGAGTGACCCGGGAGGATCTTGACAGGCACATGGATTTGATTTTATCGCAAACCCCCACAGATCCAGCGTTTTATTTTGGATGGTTCGACCTGACGTACGAACAGCTCAAGGATATATTTTTTCGGGCTTTTGAAGGTGAACTGCTGGATATGGATTCGGATATATGGAGGTAGTCCTATGAAAGGTTATTTTGGAAAATTCTTAAAAGTCGACCTTACCCAGAAGACGATCGAAGACCTGCCGCTCAGCGATGATGACCTGCGCCAGTATGTCGGCGGATCAACGCTTGCGGCAAAAATCGTGTATGACTACGTGAAACCCGGAATGGATCCTGCCGCCCAGGAAAATCCGCTGGTATTCGCAGCCGGTCCGTTTACCGGGTCCAATGTGCCCATGGTCAGCCGGGCCGCCATATGCGGCATCTCTCCGGCAACCGGTCTCTGGGGGGAAGCCACGACAGGCGGGAAGTTTCCCATGCGCCTCAAGGGCACCGGATATGACGGTATCCTGATAACCGGCAAAGCCGCCAAACCGGTTTATTTGTATGTAAAGGACGGCAATGCGGAAATCCGAGACGCTTCACACCTCTGGGGAAGCGGAGACATCTATGAAACGCAGGAAAAAATCAAAGGTGAGGTGGATGCCAAGTCCTCAACCGCCTGTATCGGGTCCGCAGGTGAAAATCAGATCAACTATGCCAACATCATGAATGATGAAGGCCGGGCTGCCGGAAGATGCGGATTGGGCGCACTGATGGGATTGAAAAACTTAAAGGCGGTCGTTGTTTCCGGAAACCGGAAAGCGGACCTTGCCGAAGACGAAAAGTTAAAATCGATCATCAGTGAAGCGCGGGACTGCATTAAAAGCAACGCGAATACGGGCGCCTACAAACTTTATGGAACCAATTTCTATATGGATATCGCAATGCGCCTGGGCGATGTTCCAACCAAATATTTTACCAAGAGCATTTTTCCGGCGGCAAAGGTCCATGGCTCGGCATTCCGAAATCGGTATACCATGTCCAACTACGCGTGCAGCGGCTGTCCGATCGGCTGCGGAAGAACCATTAAAGATTTTACCGATGACATTAAAAAGGTGGATGGCCCTGAATATGAAACCGTTGCCTCTTTCGGGCCCCTTTGCATGAATTTCGATCTGGATTCCGTGGTCATGGCGAATCATCTGTGCAACCGTCATGGACTCGATACCATCTCCCTTGGGGTATGCATCGCATTTTCCATGTATCTTTATGAAAAGGGCGTTCTGACAACGGAAAACGCCGGAATGGAGATCAAATGGGGAGACAAGGAGGCGATTCTGAAGCTGATCGATCTGGTTATCCGTCAGGAGGGAATCGGAAAACTTCTCTCCAAAGGGGTGAAGCTGATGGCGGAGGAGCTTGGTGTGGACCCGGAAGAGGCGGCTCATGTCAAGGGGCTTGAGTTTCCGATGCACGATCCACGGGCATATCAGGGCGCCGCGCTTTCCTATGCGGTAGGCCCCAGGGGTGCCTGCCACCTGAAGGGCGGATTTTACAGTTTTGACGCGCCGGGAACCGAAGTGGGGCTGGAGCTCGGGATTACGTTTACCGATAAAAACGATCCAAGCCAGAAAGGAGCGCTGACGGCCAAGATCCTGCACTTTTGTGAACTTTACAACAGCTTTACATTGTGTCAGTTCTCTCCCATACCCGCATCCATGATTGCAAAGATTCTTTCGGCGGTCACGGGAAACGATTTCAAGACCATGGATTTGCTCACCTTTGGTGAGCGTTCCCTGAACCTGAAGCGGGCCATCAACAACATGCTGGGAGTAACCCGTAACGATGACCGGCTGCCTGCAATCGCAAGCAAAGCCCTGAAAGAGGGCGCCACTGCGGGAAGAGTACCGGATATGGATCTCATGCTGAAAGAGTTCTACGATGTAAGCCAGTGGGACTGGGATACCGGAAAGCCCAAAAGGTCAAAGCTGATTGAGCTGGGACTTCAGAAGGTGGCGGAAGATCTTTACGCGTAAGGTATCCTTTTATAAAAACAGGCATACAAAAAAACAAACGCCCTGAAACAAATGGGGCGTTTGTTTTTTTTAACCATCAGGCTCTGTAATCCTCCATGAATCAGAGTTCCTTTTTACTGCTCAAACCCGGTAAAAATTTCATCCGGATGGTTGTAAATATATTCCAGCCGGTTTTTGACATCCTGCTCGATAACAGCCCTTTTTTCCGGATTGAAGTTCTGTGAAGCCATCCATCTCGTAAGGAGAAGCCCTCCCGGCTCCCACAGCTGCATCGTCTCTTTTTCCGTGACCCATGCTTTTAGTTTTACGCCGTGCGCGTTTAAAATCTCCCACACCGCATCCCGGTTTCGAAAGTCGCAGTACACCATCATGACGCACTCCGATAAGCCCAGGTTGGAGGAGGGCTTTCGATCATATTTGATGCATGGAATTTTTTTATCTTCCACAAAAGGGTCCAGTTTTTCCGCCAGACTATGAAGGGTTTCCAGTTCCCCGATGACCAGCCATTTTCCCCAGTATTTCAGGACTTCGCCGTTGGTCATCTCTTTGCCGTTATAGACCGTATACTTTCTGCCCATGAGAACCAGGGGATGATAGACAAAGATAAATTTGGCTTCCGGAATATCGATGATCATGGTTTTATCCTCCGGCAACCAGGGGAATCATACTGACATTGTCACCCGGATCAATTTTTGTATCCAGACCGTTCAGGTGAAAGATATTGTCGCCGTTGACAAAAATTACAACACTGGTCAGCCGGCCCTGATCATCCAGGATTTTTTTCTTTACTCCGGGGTACCGGTTTTCCAGAGAATCGATGCATTCCCGTATCGTGTTGCCCGAGCACCTCGGTTCGCTGTCGCTGTTGAACCATTTTTTCATGGAGCCGGGAACCTGAACCACCATGGACATGCTGCCTCCTTTACAAGGTTGTTGTCTCCGGATGCGGATTCAAAGAATTGGAACCAGCATTTTTTTATTCAGGAGTTTTTCGATACCTGTTGATAAATATTTAATGTCATGCATGAAAAAGACGTTTTCAGGAGAGAAGCACCCGGTTAAAAATTCACGGGTCTGAGGATTGCATCCGCATCCGATCGTATATAAATGTAATTGTTTTTTCCTGCAGAAGGACACCGCATCCGCCAGACGTAGCCCGCAATTGGATGCGCCGTCCGTGATGTGTATCATCATGCTGTTTTTGTATTTCCGGTCCAGCATCATGGCCGCGGACAGGATGGCCTGGCCGGAAGGCGTCCGCCCGTTGGGCATGACCGTAAACAACTGTCCACCATGAACCATGCGTGTCAACTGACAGGTGTTTCTGTTTTCGTTATAGGCATAGATGCTGAGTAGATTCCGTGTTCCCTTGAACGCTTTCGTGATGGAAGCAAGCGTTTTCTCAGCCATGTTCCAGCTTTCATATTTCAGGGTCTTATCTCCCATGGATGAAGATGCATCCACGACAATGCAGATTTGCCAGTAGTGCTGTCTGCCGGCTGCGTCTTTATTTCGAAAGATCCTGCCGTCAATGGTAGCCCGGTGAAGCCGCCTTGGATCCAGTTTTCCTTCCGTCAATCCCCTGCGAAGAGTTTTCCTTTGCGCTTTCCGGATCAGCATCTCCTGATTTTTAAAGATTTGTTTGAGCCGCCTTACCTGGTCTTCATCCGGGAAAGTGCTTGAGGCGGCTACTCCCATTCGCAAACAGGTTTTCATCACAGCGGCTTCAGGATCGTTTATTGCCAGCGCAACCATTTTGCTGATATCAACGTTTTCGTCTTCCAGCAGTTTTTTAATCTCTTCGGCCATCTCAGGCGAAAGAGACGGCTTTTCCTGCCGCTCCTTTTCTTCCACCGGTTCATCCATATCCTGCTCATGATGGTGACGGTTTGAAGCGGACTGCCGTTTTTCTCCGATCTCATCTTCAAAGAAATCTACCCCATCCGGCGTGCTGCTGAACATTTCCCATTCGGAAATCACCCTGTCCACTTCCTGGAGAAGTTGTTGAAGTTGAATGGTTCTTCTGTTCCGGCGTTCACCTGGACTTTTGATGTTGAAAACCGTTTTGATGGTTTCCTCATAGCGATTGAAACACGGGTTTGGATCGTCATAATAGTCGTGACAATGTTGCGGCAGGGGCAGGTTGAAATGTCTTTTTCGCCACATATCGGCCAGACTTTTTGGACTGGGCGGCAACAGGGGATCCCTGTCCAGATTCTCCAGCTGTTTTTTGAAAAAACGGCGGATATAGCCGGACCAGATATGTTTTCCGACCATTTCATGGATATAGATATCTTCGGCCGCCCGGAGAGTCTCTTCCAGGTAGGGGAGGACTCCGGGAGTTCTTGAGCGAATCTTTTTGATTGCCTGTTGAACAACCCATTCCGTCCATTCCATGGATGACAGGCCTTTGAGGGCAACCTCGCCGACCAGGCTGTCGAACGCGGAAAAGGAAATCGGAAAGCGCCGGTTGCAGACTGCAGGATCAAGCACGATGGCGTGTTGATTGTTTTCCGCCATGCCGTTCCAGCAGACAGGCCTTATATTGGTGCCGATGTGGCCGCCCACCTTCCGGAGCGCCCGCAGGGCCAAAGCGAGTTCCGTTGTTTCATGAGGGGATCTGTTTTTCCGCCAGTAACGGGAATAGGCCATTTACACTCCATTGCAACATTCTCGGAATTTACTCTGGTAGAAATAAGCGATAATTTCCATTGACCGTTCTTGTTTCACCAGTTTCAACCTGAATCGTCAATAAAAGGGACTCCAGCGTGTCCCTCGAGATCTGGAGGCTGTAAATCAATGCTTCTCGAAGGGAGGCGCCCAGTGCGACCAGCTCCGCAATCATCAGACTGTGCCTTATGGAAACGCTGATTCCCAGTTGTTCGTTGGCCCGGATACGATTGACGACACTCAAAATTGATTCGGCATCTGCTCGGGGAATCCCTGTTTTCCGGATCAGCACTTCCTTTTCAATATCCGGCGGCAGATATTCCAGATGGATTCTATAGAACCTGTCTTTCAATGCCGCGTCAAGCGCCTCGGTTCCGGTAAATTCATCTCCCTCGTTCATGGTCGCAAAAAAAATCACCCCCGGCGCGACCTCTACTATGCCCAGTTCATCAATCCAGATGCTGCGGTCTTCGGACAATACAGAAAAAAGTTCGTTCAATGCGTGCGGGGATTCGGAACGATTCAACTCTTCCAGATGGACGATACAGCCGGGTGTTCTGATGGCTTTTGGAAACAAAAAGGATTGATAATAGGTTTCGCCTCCCTTTAACCGCTGCTGCCCGAACAGTTGTCCGGACTCCAGCAGAAGCCCGATTTGAAAGGTGGCCATAGGCCTCCGGCAGACATGGGCAAACTGCCGGACCAGGGTCGATTTGCCGCACCCCTGGCTGCCGGTGACGAGAATGTTGACCGGATGCTTTTCCGACATGCTGTGAAACCGAAATAGATTTCGGTAATCCTCTTCATGAATGAAAAAATCAGGATCCAGTCGGGGTATTTTGAGCTGGCTGGAAGCGGTTTCCATGGGTGATTTCCCTTCAATTGTGTTTCTTCCTCTACCTCGGGTTCAGGTGAGAGGGGAGCGGATTGAGCGATTCCGTCAGTTGCGCTGCCGGTTGAACTTTCTTTGACCAAACAGCAAGTTGCATGCCACCTGGGGCGAGCAGGCGATCATACTTATAACATTTTGAAATAAAATAAAAAAGTTATTTAAGAGTTCGAACCATCCACAATCGGCCGTTCCTTGTGGGACATATTTACCCACAGGGATGGTCAACTTTGTCCTTCCGGTGTTGTGTTTTTTTTGATTTTTTTCAGGTCGCCTATTGTTCAGGATATTGTATATTGATATGTGATGGTATCCATGTTTTTCTAAAGAGAGGTGCTCAATTATGACGCAGGCAACTGTAAACGGAATCCAGATCGAATACGACACGATCGGAAAGAGTTCTTCACGGCCGCTGCTCCTGATTATGGGTCTTGGCTGTCAACTGATCTGCTGGGATGATTCATTCTGTTCAAAGCTGGCGGAAAAGGGTTTTTATGTCATACGATTCGACAACCGCGATACCGGTCTTTCCACAAAATTTGATGCTGCCGGAAAGCCGGATCTGATGGGAGCCTTTACCGCGATACTGAAGGGCCGGAAGATTAAACCCGCTTACAGCCTCGATGACATGGCGGATGACGCCATCGGACTGCTGGACGAACTGAATATAGGTTGCGCGCATATCTGCGGAATATCCATGGGTGCCGCCATCGCCCAGGCCATGGCTATTCGAAATCCATCACGGCTTATCAGCATGACCCTGGTATACGGCACAACGGGGAGTTCAAAACTTCCGCCGCCAAAGCCCGAAGCCTTGAATTTTTTTATTACACCGCCTCCGGAAACCCGGGAAGCGTTTATCGCCCATTTTGTCAAAGGAAGCCGGATTCTGGCAGGGCCGGGCTATGAGTTTGATGAACCGTGGCATCAGGATATGGCCGCCCGCAGTTATGACCGCAGTTTTTATCCTCAGGGCGCAGCCAGGCAGATTCTGGCTGTTCTGGCGCATGGAAGCCGGAAGCGGGCGCTCGCGTCCGTGCCCACACCGACGCTGGTCATCCACGGAACGGATGATCCCATCAGCCCGGTGGAGGGAGGGAAGGATATTGCCGCCGCAATCCAGGGATCGGAACTGATGATCATCCCGGGGATGGGGCATGATCTGCCTGCCGGAGGTGCCTGGAACCACATCATCGAAAAAATGGATGAATTTACAAAAAAGGCCGGGAATACGGGTATCAAACAGCCGGTGTGAACCATCGGGAGAATATATGACCGCTCAATCCGGCACCAGGAGAAAGCCCGTCATTATCGGGATCGGGCAGTTTACGAACCGCTCTGATGATCCGGGAGTGATTTTCAGCCCGATGGATCTGATTGAAAAAGCGATCGAACGGGCTGAAAAAGATTCCACAATAAAATTCCTTGCCCGACAGATTGATTCTCTGTGCCTTGTAAATATTTTTTCACATATCTATCGAGATCCGCTTTCAGAACTTCAATCCCGAATTGGTGTCAAACCCAAGCATAACGCTTATACCTGGATAGGAGCTACTGCCCCGCAGTGGTTTGTAAACCGCACAGCGGAAAGAATTGCTTCAGGGGAATCCCGGCTGGCATTAATTTGCGGCGGCGAAGCTTTTCATTCCAAAAAGATTAACGTTCAGGCCATGGGAAAGGCATTTGAGCAGTGGGAAGTTACGCCAAAAGAGCCGTGGATGGCGGGTGATCTTCGCGATCCCCTTACTTCCCTTGAAGTGACATACGGATTAATGCTGCCGATTCATATCTATCCGCTTTTTGAGAATGCCCTGCGTCATCATGAAGGGCTTTCCATTGAAAATCACAGAAAAGAACTGGGAGAATATTTATCCGGTTGTTCATCCATCGCGTCACAGAATGACGAAGCATGGTTCAAGCAACGGAAAACAGGTTCTGAAATTGTGGATATTTCAGTAGAAAACCGGATGATATCTTTTCCCTATACAAAATCCATGTGCTCGATCATGCAGGTTGATCAATCCGCCGCACTGTTTCTGACGGATGAGCAGACCGCCGAAAGGCTGGGAGTTCCCGAGGAAAAATGGATCTATCTGCTGGGATCAGGAGATGCCTCGGATGTCTGGCATGTATCCGAACGGATCAACTATTATTCCTCGCCGTCGGCGGGTGTTGCGGCTGAAAAAGCCATGGAACAGGCCGGGGTTTCCATTGACCGGATCGATCATTTTGATTTGTACAGTTGTTTCCCCTGCGTTCCGAGAATTACCCGCAACATGCTCGGGGTGCCCAAGAGCGATCCGCGTCCGCTGACAATCACAGGCAGCATGCCCTGTTTTGGCGGTCCGGGGAATAATTATTCGCTGCATGCCATCTGCAAAATGGTTGAGATTCTGAGGCACGATCGGGCGAAAACCGGACTGGTCCACGCCATGAGCTGGTTCATCAGCAAGCATGCAGTTGGAATTTATTCGGGAACTCCCGGGAAAGGGCCATGGAAAATCATTCCGCCGGAAACCTATCAGAAAGAATTGGACTTACTCAAGGGTCCTGCGCTCGTCGATAAGGCGTCCGGCAGCGCGGCAGTGGAAACCTATACGGTTTTTCACGATAAAACAGGCTGTCCGGTTCGTGCTGTAATCATCGGGCGGCTGGATGACAATTCGCGGTTTATATCCAGGACCGAGATGGAGGATGAAATTTTCCAAACCATGATGAAGGAGGAGATGATCGGTGTACCGGGGAGGGTTCGCCATGAAAACGGTTTCAATATTTTCCGGTTTTAATGGCCTTTCAACCCATTTCACCCATTTTAGTCGGTAGCGATGATTTTTCCCTGCCATAACCGTTTCAGAAAGTCTTCCCAGTGGATTGCCAGGATGTTTGCCTGCCGGGTGGCGACCGAATCATGGCTCACCAGGAAGAAGTTTGAAAATACCCGTTCCTCGGCGAGCGCTTTGAGCCCTTTGAAATCTCCCGGCACTACCCGCTTTGTCGCCTTAACCTCCACGGCGGTCCTTTCTCCGATAAGAAAATCCACTTCGTGTCCATGGGTGGATCGCCAGTATGTAAGCGGTAGCTTTATCCTGCTGTAGCTCAGATAAGCCCGGATCTCCATGCCGATGAACTGCTCAAAACTTCTGCCGTACAAGTCGGAGTTGCGATCAAGGACTTGAGTCCCTGCAAGGGTATGGGTGACCCCCGGGTCAAAAAAATAAAATTTGCCTGACTTAATCGCTTTTCTTTTTCTGGACTTGGTCCAGGCAGGCAGGAAAAATCCGACCAGTGTGTCTTCAAGAAGACTGACATGCTCTCGTACTGTGGATGCAGCCACCTGACAATCACTTGCAAGCTTGGTGAAATTCATCACTTCCCCGTTCGAAAGGGCAATGGACCTTAGAAAACGGGTAAAAGGCGGGAGGTTACGGACCAGACCTTCGGCCATTATTTCTTCTTTCAGGTATGTGTTGACATATGCGTCGAGTTCTTCTTCCGGGAATTCACTGAGATAGACATCCGGCAACCCACCATAACGAAGATATCGATCCAGATCAAAGTCCGGTGCTTCCTTCCACGTCAGGGGGAACAACCTTGCCTCCCAGACACGGCCGGCAAGAAGGTTTGCCTGTCCTCTCCGCAGCTTCCTGGCGCTGCTGCCGGTCAACAGGAATCTGATTTTCCGGTTTTCAATGAGCCGGTGGACCTCATTGAGCAATGCCGGGATACGCTGAATTTCGTCGATGACGATAAGACTGTAATCACCGGCATCGATGATCGCTTCTATATCGTGCGGCATTGCCGACAGTCTTAAAAAAAATCGGGAGTTCAGAAGGTCGATAATGGTTGCCGAATCGGATAACTGCAAGCTGACCAGGGTGGACTTCCCAGTCGCCCTTGGACCGAACAGGAAGAAGGACTTTTTCCTCAACAAATCTTTTAAATCGAGAATGCGTTCTATTTCCATATCACAATCCTATTGCTGATTTTACGGATAATCAGCAATATAACAGTGAATTTTCCCGACGTCAACGTAAAACGTATTTAAGCCATTGTATGCAAACTGTAATTATTGGGTTGCGGGAATATGGATGAAATTGTTAATGAGAAAAGAATGGCGCGCCCGGAGGGATTTGAACCCCCGACCTACGGATTCGTAGTCCGGTACTCTATCCAGCTGAGCTACGGGCGCGTAAGGTTTGTGAACGGTCTTTGTTGGGTGTTGTGAAATTTGATGTGAGTCCGGCCAAGGTTTCAGCACCTGCTCTTAAATCCTCATCAGAATAATGAATATATCTTGCCGATGTCCTCACGTCTGAATGTCCTAAATATTGAGCAATAAATTTAATATCCTTGCCAGCCTTCCTGGCAAGATTTGTTGCAGCAGTATGTCTTAAATCATGGAACCGTAACTTGTCAACACCTGGTTTGCCGATCAAGCCGGATTTTTTTAAAATGCCTTCCCAGGAGTTTTGAATTGTAGTGAATTTTGTCCCTGTTTTTGGATTAACGAACATATACTCAGAATTTTGATTTTCGTTTAACCTGCGCTGAATTATGGAGCGTATGGCCGAATTTATAGGAACTCTCTTATCCTTCTTTTTGCTCTTTTGAGCATGCCTGGGAATGTTAATAATAGAATCCGTCAAATTGATCCAACTCTTTTTCATGTTGAGAATTTCACCCTTACGCATAGCCGTATTAAGGGCAATGATGATAATATCCCTCATATGAGCATATCTTTTGTCCAACCCATCAATTGCCTGGAATATTGCAACAATTTCTCCGTCTGTTAAAATACGCTCTTTTTGGACTTCCTCAAAAAAAGATATAAGCGAAACAGGATTCTTTTTTGCCTTTCCGGATTTTATTAATACATTAAACATGGATCTCAGGAGGGCCAATTCTCTGTTGATTGTTGTATACGTGATTTCAGTTTCATTACGGCCAAGTTTGAGTTGTTTTGCTCTGATGTCCTCTTTCCGATTTTTGATATATTGCCGCATTAAAACCTGATTCCCATCAATAGAACTGATACGCTTATCTTTAAAGTGATCCTTTAAATATGATGCACTAATCAGGTTTCTTGTATATGTACTTTCCTGATTCTCGGCTTTCGATTTTTTTAGGTGTTCGTCAATGGCCTCTGAGAATTTCGGATTATTCTTTGCTTTGATGTAATCTCCTGAAGCAACTTTTGTCCGAAATGCCCTGTTTTTTTCTTTTGCAACGGTTTTTGAAACAGGCCCATGACTCTCGGTATATCTTTCTCCCTTGTAATAAAAGTCAGAATACCATGAATCACCACGTTTATACATATAGCCCCCCTTTAATGAGGCCGGGTGTAAACCCGGCCCCTTAATTGATTACCCGTTAAGCAGCGATAGCGTCTTTCGGTTTTTCAGATGGTGTTAATTTTACATCAACGATTCTGCCCTCGCGACAATTAAAATTGCCCCGCCCCACAATCGTAAGATCAATCGCGCCAATCTGGTCATCTAAGTAATGAAACACTTCGCTCATTTGATTTTCCGCATCTTGGATTAATGCCGTAAAAATATGACCAAAAATATCGTATGTATGGTCATCTAACAAATCAACAAGGGTTTGGAACCTTGTAAGAACGCAATCTATCAAATCTCTAAAATCATTAGTGTAAACTTTAACCTCCTCATCCCCTTTAAAATAGGCATCTTTTCCATCATTTGTTTTTTTAATAATCTGAATTTCATCTTTAAAAAAACCATCAATTTTTTTCTCTTCCATGATAAATACCCCCTTTAAAAAACGAAACGCGCCTGGAAGTCTTAAAGCCCCAAAACAGGCTCCCCGGTCCTTACGGATACCGGCTTCCAAGCGCGATTGATTTTTTGGAGTGCCAATAAAAATAGCCATAACGGAGGCTCCCCGGTTTTGGATTTTAAGATGGAAATACCATATCAAACCAATCGTAAGAGTCAAGCCTAAACATGCGTTAAATAGCAATTACACCCTTTATGATATGGAGCCGTTATGTGAGGCCTTGTGACTTCCATTGGCTTCTCTCCCGGAGCGCCCCAATCACCAGCCTCTAACATTACCTGACCGCGCCCGATAACTTTACCATTGAGTTGGGCACACCAGGGGCAAGAATCGCCTCTTGTGTTTGATTGAATTTTAAAACCATTGAGGAAAGCAACCTCAGCGAAAACAAAACTTGAAGTTTTAATAACCTGTCTGTTTGAAACCTTCTCAGCCCGGCTGTCATTTTCTGACCATTCATCCACACGGGTTTGAATAGCTTCCGTTCCTTCCTTTTCAAGTAGCTGTAAAAGCTGATTAAGGGATGCGCCTTTATGACCT
>JAWOIJ010000020.1:0-20158 GCA_046484745.1 Desulfobacterales bacterium
GGAAAACTACGCGATTCTCCCAGAAGGTACAATGATGGCGATCAACTATGGGATGAACAAGCTCCGATTAATCAACCCGGTGCCGGTCGGATCAAAGATAAGAGACCGGATTGCGGTCACCGATGTGGCTGAAAAAGAAGGCGGACGAGTTCTCGTCACCACCACCCATACAGTTGAAATCGAAGGGCAGGAAAAACCGGCCTGTGTCGCCGAGGTATTGAGTATGTTCTTCACTTCCTAAGTGATGGCTTCATAAAAAGTCCAATTTCTGTGTTGCGGTTAGCGCTGACGGTTGCGCCTATCGGCTTGAAAAACCGCACTGCGTGTCATCCCTCGTCATTGCGGAGTAGGCTAACTACGCACGCCTTTGGCTACCGCTGCACTGCGCTACACGGTACTCCTCGTGATTCGCACGCCTTGAACTTGAACTTTTTTCTTTGTCATCAAAGTGTTGACTTTTTGCGAGACGTTCATGAGTGAACTCTCAAAAATGCCATATGGCCCAATTTCATCGTCAGAGCGAAAAAAGCCACAGGTTGTCTCATATTACCTTTGCAATTCATGTTTTCCTTCAACGGTCAAGTGGCTTCTGAGTGAAGTCTATTGAGGTCATTTGGAAAGTGTTCTTCATGAAGTGGAGCGCCAAATTTGAAACTGTCTAAGGGAGCTTGCGACCGAGTTTTTCAAATTTAGCGAAACAAGTGATAGAACACTCCAAATGCCGCAATCAACGAACGAAGAACCTCTTGATCGCCTTTTAATTGATACAAGTGTAGACAAAACGGTTATAATCTTTGAGACATTTAATCCATGCATCTCGAAGATCCCACCAGAAGGAAGGCCGAAAGATTCGGCATCGAGGAAATTCTGGAACCGTCTCTATTCGTTTTTCTCAAGATCCCACTGCAGCTTCATCTCTGTAAACATCCTCTCGGCTCTTTCCAGATATTCTGCTCCGGTCTTGCCTTTTACCAGAAGCCTGCCTCTGAAGCGGTGTGACAGGTTCCGTCCGATTTCAAAGCATGTTCGCGCGACTTCAAGCCGTGCTCCCAGACGCTCTCCTTCCACAAGGCTTTTTTCCCACCACTTGATCGCATTTCCGTGGCGGCCGGTCATCGCATAACAGCTGCCCAGTATTCTCAACGCTTCGGTCCTGTAAGAAGCTGCTTTTTTTGAGCTTTTAACCATTGCCCTGCAGGCGGATAACGCCTGCTTCCTGCATGAAGCAATCTTCCCGCGATTTCCATCAGCGATAGCTGCTTTCAGTCGGTACTGCTCAAAATGGGTCAACCCCATTTGGTGGTGGCAGAGATAGGACGAAACGATTTTCGTTTCAAATCTGATCTTTTTCGCTTCTTCAATCGATTTTTCGGCATTCTCATAATCCTGCAAGTACAGGAAAATCATACTCTTGAACGAATGCAATGCCATGAGCACCTGTTTGAAATCGGTCCTTGAAATAAAATCGATCCCCTCTTCCGCTTCGATCAGGGCTGCCGGCAGTTTTCGATATTTCATCAGCAGTTGTGTGTTCAAAAAATATTTCAGGGTTCTCGAAAAATCGTGAGAGTAGGTATCGCCGATTTCCGACAATCGTCTTACCATTTCCCGCGCTTCACCATAAAAGCCCTGTTCGGTTCGGATGCGCCCGTAAAATGTGATGTATCCGGACACATGCATAATCTCACCCATTTTTAAACCATGCTCGACCAGACTGCTGCGATACATGATATCCCACCTTCCGGTATAATAGGCGTGGAATAAATCAGCCAGTTCAAAATTCAGCAGCGTTCCCAATTCCTTTTCATCAATCCGGGACTTTACAAACGAGAGTATTTTGCCGCTCAATCGGAATGAAACAGCCGACCATGAGAAGGCAACGCTCAACCCCACAAACATGCCTGTTCCGCCTTTTATTTTTACCAGATCAAATCTGGAAAGGTATTGTGAAAAAAAGAAGGACTCGAGAAGAAATTTTCTGGAATCCAGATATACAAGGGTTGCAAGCCTGTAATAAAAAAGTCCAATGACCTCCATTTCATTCTTGCCTGGATATTGTTTCCATTTTAGAAACGGAAAATACAAACTGATGAAAAAATTGACAAAGGCGGCTGCAAAAACAGGCATAAATAAAAATCGATTTTCGGGCATTTTAATGCCATGGCATGCAAGCGCTTTGGTATAGCATTCAAATGCCTCATGATATTGTCCCTTTCTATAAAAGCTCAAGGCGATTTGTTTCTGAATCATAGCCATTTTCAGGGGATTGACCTTGTCTCCGAATTTTTTTACATAAATTTTCATCGCCTCCTGATAGTAGTAAATCGCCTCACTTGAAGCCCCGGATTTAAGCGCCTCTTCGCCTGCTTGCAGCAGATAGGATTCCGCTTTATCCATGTCATCACTGCTGATGAAATGATATGAAAGCATACCGTAAAATTCATTGAGACGGCCGGCAAAAACCTTTTCAATGGCACCAGCTGTTTTCCGGTGAAGATCCCTGCGTTTTTGGAAAAGAATCGAAGCATAGGCTGTCTCCTGGGCCAGGGCATGCTTGAAAACATACTCCATCTCCTCCATCCTGCGACGCTCTCTGATGAACTGCATCTCTTTTAAATTCTCCAGACAGGAATCTGTATTTTTCTCATCGCCGGCAACCTCCGACAGGATTCGATGAAAAAAGCTCCTCCCGATTACCGAGGCGATGCGAACAATCTCCCGGGTGCGATCATCAAGTCGATCGATTCTTGCCATAACAACATCATTTACCGTCTGGGGAATGGAGACATCCTTCATCCTCTCGGTGATTTCATAGCCTCCGTCTTTCATAACAACTGCTCCGATGTCGACAAATGATCGCACCACTTCTTCGATAAAAAACGGATTCCCGTCCGCGCGCGCCAGAATCTGCTCCCGGACCTGTATCGGCATTCCGGGGATATTCATCAAATTGTTTATCAGCATCGAACCCTGGGAATCCGTAAGCGCCTGAAGCACAATTTCCGTATACTGATCCGGGTAATCCGTCCTGACCTCGTTGACCGCTTTTTCGATCCGGTGATCATAATCCGGACGAAGAACGACAAAAAAAAGAATCGGAAATTTTTTCGAAAGCGGATAAAGTGCTGAAAGAAATTTTATCGAGCTTTTATCGGACCAGTGGAAATCTTCCATTAAAATAACAAGAGGCTTTCGGAGCGAAATTTTAGAAAAAAGCTCCTTCATACTCTTTAAAATAAGGATCTCCAGAGATTCTCCTTCCAACTCTCTGACTCTTCTGTTATAAAATTGAGGAAGCGCCATGCCCGATATGGTTGCAATAAAAGGAAGGGAATCCTGAGCCTCTTGCCCCAGAATTGCGGAAACAGATCTTTCCAGTTTTTCAAACGCGATTCTCTCGGTATCATTTTCATTGATATCCGCCCAGTTTTGAAGAAGGACATTAAAAGGATAAAAACTGAAATTTCTGCCGATTGCGATGCATCGACCTTCAAGAAAGGCTATTCGATTCCAGATGTCCTTTTTTCTAATTTCCGCTACAAGTCTGGATTTGCCGATTCCTGCTTCTCCAATAAGGTTTATGATTCCCCCCCGGCCGGCAGCCAGCTTTTTCAAACTCGATTCCAGAAGCGCGATCTCGGTATCTCTTCCCACAAGATTGGAAAAAATCAAGCTCCTTTTCGGGGATTCTTTTCGATGAAGCGGATTCTGAAAAGGCAGCAGTTCATATACAGGCAGTATCTCCGACTTCCCTTTCAGTGAAAAGGGTTTCAATTTTCGAAACTCGAACCGGCTTTTTGCTGCATGATATGTATCCGACCCGACAAGAATCTGTCCTTTTTTAGAAATGCTTTCAAGCCGGGAAGCGATATTGACGGTATCCCCCATTACCGTGTATTCCCTTTTCCGATTCCCTCCAACCTTGCCCGCGACAACGGTTCCGGTGTTAATGCCCACATGAACATCCAGATGTACTTCAAAATTTTTCTCGCTGTTCAACTGATGTAACCCGGTTTGAATCTCTATCGCTGTCTGCACTGCTTTTCGGGCTGCGTTTTCAATTGCCGACGGCGCGCCAAAGGTTGCCATGACGCAGTCTCCGATAAATTTATCAACCGTTCCTCCATATTTTTCAATGACCCGCTCCATCATCAAAAAACAGCTGTTCATAATTACGGTTACTTCTTCCGGGTCTATTTTCTCAGACATTGCAGTGAATCCGGAGATGTCTGCAAACAACACGGTTGCAAGGCGGCGCTCAGACTCCTGGTATACGGTATGCAAATTCATATTGATCCTGTAAAACGTTCCTTATGTCAGGTTTTATGGACGTGTTTCATATTCCGGTCTGTCATGTTTCATCGGTTTCAATTCTCTTGCCGGCGGGATGCGACTTCCTTTTCCCTGTTCAGAAAGGGTTTGCGGGCGTACCGGATTCATAATTCCCAAATGGGCATGATGGTGCCTGCCTGAAGGAAGCCGAAATCTCTATTTCGCATCAAGTTGTTACCATAACTGAGAAATAAATCAAGTGCTTTTTAAACACCTGAAATAGCGGCCTTGATTATATCTATTTATTTTTAAGATAGTTAAAATAAAAAATTTCATGAATTCGTGATTCGGAAAAACCAGCGGTCTGAAAAATTTTCGCATTTTCGTGATTAAATAATTTTAAGATAATCGGTCTTGGGGTTTTTCAGGAGGGCATCAATAGTTGATTTGCGCGTTGAACGTCCGGCTCCGGGTCGAATTTTTTTACAGCTCCGGTTTTAAAATCCCGTCATTCAGGGTTGCGCAGGCGCGCTATCTACTCCAGAATCAGGATATCGGCTACGAGCTCCCAGAGGTATTTTACCTCAAGCCCGTCCATGCCGTATTCCTTTTTTAAAGCATTGAGCTGTCCATGACAGCTATGGCACGGAACAACAATCATTTTTACATCTGCCGCCTCGATCTGCTGCATTTTTTTCCTTCCATATAGAATCCGCTCGTCGTCGTACCCGGTTACGAGTGTACCGCCTCCGCCTCCGCAGCAGAACTGTCCCATCCTGGAAGGGTAAAGATCAACCCAGTCTTCAAGGCACTGGTCCATTATCCAGCGCGGTTCGTCGAAAAACCCATACCCGAACATTTTCAGGGCTTTCCGGCCGTAATTGCACGGATCATGGTATGCTGCCTTTATTTTGATTTTTGTTTTATCCAGTTTGATTCTGTTTTCCGTAATATATTTTTTAAGCAGATCAAACACCGTATAGGTTCCGAATTTTTTCAGCGCTTCCGGATACCATTTTTCGAGACCAGACCTGGTCGCCAGATATGCATGACCTCATTCCGGCCAGAGCAGGTTTTTGGCCTTGAGCTTCTCCATATTTTCCGCGACACGGCCGACCATAATCTTCATCGACTCATCATCCCCCGTGAAAAGGCCCCAGTTGGTCCCTTCCCAGTTATCAGAGGGCACGGTCCAGTCCTCCCCGGCCACATGAAAAATTTTCCACCAGTGCTTCAGGTCATCGGTATGCGTGTTGACCAGTTTGTTGTGTATGGTGGTCAGTATGTTTGCATTTTCCCTGTCAATGGGAACCCTGAAATCTTCAAAACCGGGTTCCCCGGCGATCTCTTCTCCGACATCCTCCAGAATAAACGTAAAATCCTCTTTGGGCAGGCCAAGGTTGTTTCCGGTTTTGATCGCCATGTCCAGCCCTTTATGAAGAATGCCCGGAACTTTATCCCGGTCTCTCAGGGATCTGATCTTCCGGACGACGCCCGGGATATCGATTTCCATGGGGCACACATTTTCGCATTTCGCGCACATGGTACAAATCCATGGCCACCTTGATTCAACAAGCTCTTCCTCGAGACCGAGAGAAACCATGCGAACCAGTTTGCGGGGATCAAATCCGTCAACACCTGAAACAGGGCATGAGCTGGAACAGATTCCGCAGGTGATGCAATAATCCTGTGAGAAGGGCCAGGACCTGAAACAACCCTGATTCAACTGGTTTATGTCTATCATGTTGCGCGTCTTCGTCATATTATCTTCCTTGTCCGCTTTTCATGTTTTTTCTGATTTTACCCGGGCCCAGATCCCGGAGCACTTTTTCAAAGCCTTTTGTAATTTCGATGAATTCTCTGCCCATATTCGAAGCAATGGTTCTTACCATAATTCTTTCTTTTTCAAAACCCATCATAGGAAGCCTCTCTGAAACATTTTCAACTCTCGACTTTGCATAAACATTGCCGCTATCTGAATGGCAGTTGCCGTTATGGCATGTCAACAGAAGAACACCATCGGCTCCTGCCAGGAAGGCCTTTAAGATATGGTCCGTCGAAACACCGCCTGCGCAAGGCACTTCAACCTTTTTTAACCCTTCGGGCAGAATGCCGCCCATCTCCAATGCGAGCCGGCCGGACCTGGCGGCTGACCGCGTGCAGCAGAATGCGACAATGTCCGGAGTAAAATCCGTTGAATCTCCTGAAACCCCGTTGATGCGGATTTTTTTAAGGTCCTCTGAAATACCGGGTCCTGTCATGGTAATAAACGTCCGGGGACATTCAGCCGCGCATATTCCGCATCCCTGGCATGCATCGGCACACACCTCTACTCTCTTCCCCAACTGAATCGCCTTGTACGGACAGATTCGAAGGCATGTGATGCAGCGGGCGCATTCAAACGGACCGATTTCCGCCTTTCGGACCGGATCATCGGTTTTCCCCTCTAACAATCCCGTTAACACAAGGCCGGCATTCACAACGTCAACCGCATGGTCTTTCTGAGGCATAACACCCCTGGCTGCGCCGACTACCAGTATCCCCCTTCGGTTCGTCAGCACCGTATTGCGATGAACGTTCCCGGACTGTAAAAAACCGGCATCATCTTTTTCCAGTTCGAATATGTCAGCCAGGCTTTCAAGAGATTCAGATGGAAGAAGGGTTTCGTCCACAACGACCAGATCCGGGGAAAGAATCACTTCTTCCCGGATGATTTCATCTTCAACAATGACTTTTACACTTCCATCAGGGTTCTGCTCAAGCTTCGGAACGGTTTTATTACACTTCATCGTTAAAATTCCGGCTTCTCTTGTTTTCCGGTACAACGCCTCGAGCCCGTCTCCCGCCACCTTTAGATTGCCTGTCAGTATAACGATTTGCTGATCATATTTCTGCTGAAGCATCAGTGCCTTCCGCATCACCTCTTCCAGGATAACCGGATTGCTTTCTTGGGCAAGCCCCGTTAAAAAAAGGGTTTCCCCTCCTGTTTTACATTGAACTTTCCCCCCTGAACCGTTCGCATCCTTTTCGGAAAGAGCGGAAAGAGAAATCACGGTTGAAGAAGGCTTAAGCCCGTAAAGATCAAAATTGGATTTTCGATCATATGCTTCCGTGATTACAATCGCAGCCACATCTGTTGAAATCTGATCCCCATTCACCTTCATGGATACATGAAAATGATTTACACAGCCGGTGCATGTTAAAATTTCAGCGCCTTGGTAAATTTCAACAGGTGCTGCGCCTTCCCGGCAACAATCAACATTCTGGCCAAACCGTTTGCTTCCGGCCGCGACAATCGTCTCGATGCCGCTTTCTGAAAATTCCCTTGCGGCATTTCCGGCACAATCCCCGTCACCTGTAATTAAAACTTTCCCAGTCAAGAAACTTCTCCGTTATCTTACCGTGTTGGATTAAACTCGTTTTGCAAGCCCTGTAAACATTACGATACTTTCTTTAACCGAACGTGAGCGTTTAAATATTTCACGACTTCAAATGCAGATCTGCCCGCATCTGCAACAGATTCCGCGATGCTTTTTGGGCCGCTTGCGGTTCCGGCCGCGAAAATACCATCAACCGGTGTCATGGAACACGCATCCAGGTTGTCCCAGAAACCGGTATCCGTGGATTTCACTCCCATTTTTTCAGCCATGTTTTTGTTGTCAACCCCGGGCGTTATTCCGATTGAAAGAACGACCATATCAAACTCTTCTTCCTGCTGCACTTCTTCATCAACCGGAGAATAGGTGATCTTCAATCGTCCTTCAGCTGTTTTAAAAATATCGCCTGGAATTGCCCTGATCATGCGGATCTGCTCTTTCATGCTGTCATGCCTGGCTTGAAAATTTTTCCCAAAGGTTTGAACATCGATGTAAAAAAATGTAATATCCGTGCGGTTATTTTTTGACCGGATCAGATTGGCCATGCGCAGGGCAGAGGCACAGCACACTTTTGAACACCAGAGATGATTGAGCCGGGCGTCCCGGCTCCCCACGCATTGTATGAAAGCCAGCTTTTCCGGCCGACTTCCGTCCGAGGGCCGTGCGATACCGCCTTCCTGCCTGAGCATTTTTTCAAGATCAAGATTGGTTATGACATCATCAAAAACCTTGTAGCCATAGGGTTTGTTTTCCGGATTAAACGGCTGGAATCCTGTCGCGATGATGATGGCATCTGCCTTGCAGGTGTTTTCAGATCCCTCCTTGTCAAGAAAGGTAACCGTAAACTGTTGATCCTTTTTTATTTCCCGGATCGTGGTTTTCAGATGCAAATGAATTCCAGGATGAGAAACAGCAGCATCGATCTTCTCCTCCACCATGCAGGCACCGCATTGTACGCATTCATCCGTTGCTTTGCAGGCAAACTGTCCGGCATATCCGCCCAGCACCGCTTCTTTTTCAATAAGATCCACATGGTAATCAAGCTTAGCGAGTTCGTCGGCAGCAGTCAGCCCTGCTACTCCGCCTCCAATAATCAGTATGTTTTTCTCAGGCATGTTTGATTCAGCGCTCCTGGATAAAAAAATCCGGTTCAGATATCATAAAATTATATAAATAAATTCAAATGGTTATAGGCATATCTTATCCGTCCATCAATTTATAGTATGAACATGATAATCCGTCAAGGGAATATCAAACCAAAAAAGAAGGCGCGCATGATCGCGATTCATGCCGCGACAGCCTGAGAATTTCTAAGACAGCCGGCTTTTGTTTTTTAAAAGACGTTCCACTTTGACACCGCCACATAAATCCGGTATGAAATATTGAAAGACAGTTCAAGGCTTCAGCGTATTGGAATCCCCGCGTCATATCCCGGCTTCAGGCAGGAATGGGAACAATGAAAATCGACCCCATAAAACTGGACCTCTCTGCTCACTGTATCGAGACGGAAACAAAAAGGGCCTACAACAGGCTTCTTTCAACATATTTCAAAGAAAAAAACGGAAGAGCGGCAATCGAGAAAAAGATTGAAATCCTGAAATATTTTCTGGAAAAACTTGATTTCCAGAAACTGAGAAGCACCTATCCTGAACTGGCAGGGGGCAGCAGCAGTCAGGTTGTGATCCTGACTGATCAAAAAGAGGGGCCCGTCATCCAGATTGACGGCAAAAGCGTATACCCGCTATTTATCCGGAAGAAACATTCCGGGAAAGATCAAACTCGATAGCACCTGGCCGGAATAAATGAGATTTTCGATTTTTCAGTTTGGGTGGTTCAAATTTGTTTGCATAATTATCTCTGACGTTGCATAAACATTACGCGGGCACCCCAAAAAGGCGGCCCTGGTTGACACGTTTCAGGTTTTAGAAATATTGGATTCAGGTTCAATCCTGTTCCAGGAATAAACGGACGGAAGAAGGGTAACGCCTTTTAGATTTCTTCGCGTGTCATGCGCGAAATTTAAAAACAGGAGGGAAACATCATGATCTGGGAATTAAAGAAAAAAGCATATCGGGTGCAGCATCGGGTGATGAAAGCCGCCTCCACGGTTTTACCTTTTCCAATACCTCTCCTGTTAACCGGCCCCGGAAGCGTCAAGAAGCTGCCGGAAAACATCAGAATACGGGGCATTAAACATGTTCTGGTGGTCACCGACAGCGTTTTGATGAAATTAAAACTGCTTGACGGGATTCTGGAATCCCTTGAACACAATGAGATTAAATATACAGTCTTTCATGAGGTGCAACCCAATCCAACCATTAAGAACGTAGAGGATGGCAGAAAAGTCTACCGCAAGAGCAGGTGTGACGGGATTATCGGTTTTGGCGGCGGGTCTTCCATCGATTGTGCGAAAATAATCGGTGCCAGAATCTCAAATCCATATTTTTCCGTACGCAGAATGAAAGGCCTGTTCAGGGTCCTGCTGCCGATCCCTCCCTTCTTTTGTGTGCCCACAACCGCAGGTACCGGCTCTGAAACAACCGTTGCAGCAGTGATAACCGACCCTGAAACCCATGAAAAATTTGCCATCAACGATTTAAAACTCATACCCAAGATTGCGGTGCTGGACCCAGAACTGATGGTGGGACTTCCACCCCACATTACATCCACTACCGGAATGGACGCGTTAACCCATGCAGTTGAAGCGTATATCGGCTTAAACGGCAGCAAATTTACGGATGAAAATGCGGAAAATGCCACCAGATTGATCTTTGAAAATCTTGAAAAGGTGTATAAAAACGGTTCAAACCTGAAGGCGCGCGAAAATATGGCGTTTGCCTCTTTTTATGCAGGGGCGGCATTTACAAGAGCGTATGTGGGGTATGTGCATGCCATTGCCCATAACATGGGCGGACTTTACGGTGTTCCCCATGGTCTTGCCAATGCCATTATACTGCCTTATGTCCTGGAATTTTGCCGCAAAGACGCGGAGAAAAAACTAGCCGGACTCGCCATTGCCGGAGGAATCGGCAAGGAAAATGAATCCGATGAAGACCTGTCCTACAAATTTATTAAAAAAATAAAAACCATGAATAAAAAAATGAAGATCCCGACCTTCATTAAAGAACTTGAGGAAAAAGATATCCCATTGATAGCCAAACGCGCACTGAACGAGGCGCATCCGGATTATCCCGTTCCGACCATTATGACCCGAAAGGAGTGCGAAACCTTGATCCGGAAACTGCTGGCCTGATTTTGCTTTTTTTGTCTTGCGTATCGCGGAAAAAATCCCCGGTAAATCGGCCTTGTCAATTCCGGCAGGTCAAAATGAGAAACCGCTTGTTCAGATCCTATTGCAGGTCGAACCGATGAAGGTATTGCTCATATCCGCCAACACCGAACAGATCAATATGCCGGTAATGCCGCTGGGCCTGGCTTGCGTGAAACAGGCCGTGAAGGAAGCCGGTTATGAAGTCCACGCTCTCAATCTGATGACCCGGACAGATACGGAACAGAAGCTTCCTGAAATTATTGACTCATTCATACCGGATGTCATCGGGATTTCAGTTCGCAATATTGATAATCAGTCCATGGGCCAACCGAATTTTTTGCTCGAAGCAGTAAAAGACGTGGCAGCTGTCTGCCGATCCTTGTCTAAAGCGCCAATCGTCCTCGGAGGCGCCGGTTACAGCATTTTCCCGGAAAGCGCGCTGGCTTACCTGAAAGCCGATTTCGGCATCCAGGGAGAGGGTGAGTGGGCGTTTGTTGAACTGCTGGCGTGTCTGAAAAACAGATCCCATATGACTCATATACCCGGTCTCTACACTGCAAACGGGCCACAGTTTCATGGCACTCGGGAACAGCGCAGGCTGGATGCGTATCCCTTGCCGGCCCCTGATTTAGATCTGAATGTCCACGGGGATTTCAAACCTGAAACGATCTGGCTGCCGTTTCAGACACGACGGGGTTGCCCCATGGCGTGCAGTTATTGCTCGACACCCGCCATCGAAGGCCGGAAACTGAGGAAACGGTCACTGGAAAACGTTATATCCACATTTCAGCACTACACCAATGCCGGCTTCGAGCAGTTCTTCATTACCGACAACACGTTTAATTTACCTCTTTCATACGCGAAAAATTTCTGCCGACTGATTATCCGCAATCAATTAAAGATTCGATGGCAGGCCATTCTATATCCGCTCCATATTGATGAAGAGCTGATCGACCTGATGGCACGGTCCGGCTGTGTGCAGGTCTCCCTGGGATTTGAAAGCGGTTCCCGGAAGATATTACAGCAGATGAACAAACGCTTCTCGCTCGAAAGTGTTCAACAAATTTCGCGGATGCTGCAGGATTTTGGAATCCGCCGCATGGGATTTTTACTGCTCGGGGGCCCTGATGAAACCCGGGATACCGTGGAGGAGAGCCTTGTGTTTGCCGAAAAACTGGATTTGGAATTGATGCGGCTGACTGCCGGCATTCGCATTTATCCCAATACTACACTGGAGCGGATTGCCCGCGCAAAAAAAATGCTGGCACCTGACGATAATTTGCTGATGCCCACATTTTATATGGAAAAACCACTCGCGCAGTGGCTGCCGGAACGGATTTCTAAATGGATGAAAACCCATCCAGCGTGGATTGTTTCATAGGAATGCCAAGAATCATGTAATCCGGAATCCAACGCAGCGATATTCGCGGATAACTCGTCAAAAAGCGGCTGATTAACCGGGGATCAGAGATGATGATCACCGGATAGAATCCCCAACCCTCTTTTTGCCCCCTGAAAAGTATGCGCCAGGACCGGAAAATGGCTTTTTGGGGGATCATCCTTGTTAAAATTCAATAGAACAGCTTTACTCGACAAAAGTTCAGAGCAATGCAGGTGAATTTTTCAAAATTTGCTTGGAAAAAATCTAAAGAAAATGAGTCTTGATGACTCTGACAGATCGGAAAATTAAATCGCATAAAAATCCCGTTTTTTTTATCTGCATTAGAAAAATTATATTTATAACTTTTTTTATAAACGAGTTGGCACTGGGGAAATCACAGATTCATGTGGGTCGTGAATTTCGTTTTATATTGTGATCACATCTTGCTAAGATCTCAAGCAAAATCACGATGATTAGTTTAGGCACGATGATTAGTTTAGGATTGAATTTTTCGGAGAATTCTCGCGAAAAACTATTGACAAAAGACGATTTTGTCATTATGGCTTTTCAATCTTTACCAAGCTTCTTTAGCACCAGCACAATCAAAGCATCAAAAGACACATAGATATCAATAAGTATCAAATCCTTTTCGAAGGAAAATTGAAGTATAAAAAAGTTACCCGTTTATCTGCATCCATTCTTTTAAAAAGATTTTTTGCGATGGGTTCATATTTGAACACATTGAAGGCGTTTATAATCTTGAACGACGCCATCTCCAGCTTAATTATATGAACCCTTGTAATTAAAGGAGTCGGAAGATGGCGTCTTAACTCAGCGTCCATTATTTCGGTTCAAATTCATTATGGCGGGTTACCATGTGGGATATATCTATAGCTCAATTTTTGCAAAGGAATCGAACGCAAGCGCTGCAAACCAAAAAGTCAGAAGACTCCTATTTCACACGAACCTTGATAAAGCATATTTTCTGCATCATGGTTATATTTATTCTAAGTTGCAATATAACAGCGGCTGAGGAATGTCCCAGGTTAGTACCAGTTGGCGGAGGTGAAAGCCTGGAAGTTTTTCCTACAGACCAAACTACAGGCGCGCCTGTGAGCGACGGCATGATTTTCCCCCCATGGACCCATATTAATTTTGATGTCCTTGCCACAGCAGATGGATCATGCCTTTTTTATAATAGGGAACCATACCCCAGCACTGCATGCCCATTAGATGCGACTTATGAACGAGCTGTAGGCTATATTGCGATTCATCAGTATGCTGAAACGGGTACACCATATCAAGGATGGTATACAACAGGGTATATATATCCCGATCCCGCAAATCAATGTTTAAAAGTATTGGATAGCCAGTCATCTAATACAATGGGACCTGTTCAGGGATTGCTGCCCTATCCCGGAATATATACTTTTTATATTCAGAGTTATATATGTATCACAGTTTGTCATATGTATCCAGATTTATTGCAGGATGTTATTACTTTTTATGTTCGAGGTAATAATGAAAAAGATTTGGGAGAAATATGCATTCCGTCTGATGGATATGCTGCGAGACGTGATTCGGGCGGGAATAAACACTATAGTGAGACGGATTTTTCGGATTCAGGGACGGATCTCTCCTTCAAACGTCATTACAACAGTCGGCTGCAGATCGATTTTGGACTTGGCCACGGTTGGACATCAAATCATCATAAACGTTTGGAGAAATACGCCAACACACTTTGGGCCAGAAGAGGAGATGGCCGTGCTGAGCATTTTACACTATCCGGTAGCGACTGGCAGGGTGATCCGGACTGCAGACTTACCCTCACCGAAGATGCCGGCGGATTTGATTTGAAAACGACTGATGATACTGTGGAGCGTTATGACCTTAATGGACGGCTGCTATCCGTAACAGACAGCACAGGGAGAATAACAGCATATAATTATAACACGAATGGCAAACTTGAAAATGTCACCGGCCCCTTCGGACATACACTCACCTTTGCTTACAATGACTATGGGAAAATCGAGGTCATGTATGATACGGCCAATAATCCTCATACATTCTCTTATGATGCAAAAAACAATTTAGGAAAAGTTGACCATCCGGATGGTACCTATCGGATTTACCATTATGAACTGGAGGACATTCCGCTCAGGCATTCTCTTACTGGTATTAGCGATGAACGCGGCATTCGGCTGGCAACGTATGAATATTATTCGGACGGACGAATCAAAACCATTGATCACCCAAATAACGCGGATAAAAAAAATTTTGTCTACGGCACCAACACGTATACTGTAACAAACGGTCGTGGAATTTCAACAGCATATACGACAATAAAACGAAATAATGTGACCCTCGTCACACAGATTGTTGGCCCGGCATGCTGCGGAGATGGGAACGCGAGTTACAGTTATGATTCAAACAACAATCTTTTATCAAAAACAGTAAATGGAAAGACAACTAAATATGGTGATTATGACAGCCGCGGCAATCCAGGATATAAAATAGAAGCATTCGGCACTTCAGAAGAACGACGTACAGACTATACTTACGATTCACGATTCCATGGCAAGGTTACCAATATTATCGAGCCATCAATATACGACCACCCGGGCAAGTCCTTAATATTCGGGACTGATGCCAATGGAAACCGCACTCTTGAAAGTGCAGTAGGCTACAAGGTTACATCCTATCAATATGATGATTTTGGAAATACCACTAACGAAACAATACAGGGTTACGAACCTGACGGTGACTCTATTTCCCGCACGACAACGTATGAGTACAACGGCCCATTACATCAGCTAAGCCAAGTGGATGGGCCACGAACGGATGTTTCGGATATTACAACCTATGAATACTATCCTGATGAAGCTCTATATGGTAATAATCGTGCGAGGCTTAAACGTGTAATCGACCCTACCGGAACAATAGAAAGAGATAATATTCAATATACATTGACCGGTAAGATTGCTTCTGAGAACCGTCCTAATGCTTTGACCTTGAATTATACATACTATCCAGGAAATGATCGGCTTGAGACTCTTACAGAGACTAATACAGGTACAGGCCAGTCAAAAATATCCCGCTGGACATACCTGGCGACCGGTGAGGTGGAATCGGTTACATTAGGATACGGTTCATCATCGACCCAAACGTTGACATTCGGTTATGATGATGCTCTCCGCCTGACAGATATCACGGATGGTATGGAGAATTACATTGAATACACCTTGGATGCTGAAGGGAACCAGGAGGCAGTTTCAATATACGATGACGGCGGTGTTCTCAAAAAGCATCTCACCAAAACATTTGATGCATACAATCGCCTGGATATCTTTGGGCAGATGAATGAAAGCGTCAATTATGACTTTTCTTCCGACGGGACCCTAAGTGCAAAAATAGACGGCAATAATGTAACGACCAGTTATGGTTATGATAATCTCAAACGTTTGACTGAAATTATTCAGGATGTTAACGGGACCGATCCGGAGACGGAAAATGCCAGTATTCAGTTAAATTACGATGCACACGATCAGCTTACTACTGTTCAGAATCCAAATGGCAATTCGACTGCTTATGCCAATGATGATCTGGGGAACATGCTTCAAGAGGTAAGCACAGATTCCGGAACAACCGTATATGGATATGATGAAGCCGGTAATATGACAACCCGAACTGACGCGAAAGGTCAATCATTTGCTTACTCCTACGATGGACAGAATCGACTGACATCTGTCAATGCTCCGGATACGGATGATGATGTCAGCTATGTTTATGATACTTGCACGAATGGCGATGGCTATCTTTGCAGTATATCGATGAATACCAGCCAAGTAGATTACGCTTATGATGCATTTGGCCGTGTAGCTGGTCATCAAGGAGTGAGTTACAGCTACAACGAGGTGGGGCAAACCCTGAGCATGACATACCCGTCAGGGGCCATTGTCACATACAGCTACAATTCTGCCGGGCAGGTAGTCCAGGTGGAGCTCTCCTATGAAGGGGAGAATACAATTCTTGCAAACAACATAACTTACAAGCCTTTTGGCCCGGTAACATCTATAACTTATGGCAACAATCTAAGTCTGGCACAGGCTTCAGACCAGGCGTATCGCTTCAGCTCGATAACTGTACCCAATGCTCTTGGATTTACAAATATCCAATATGATGGAAACGGCAACCTTATACAGGAAGATGAAGGTTCATCATCACCTGTAGCGGTCAGTTATGACTATGATGCACTAAACCGATTGGAATACTCGGATGGGATCAATGACATCCGTGAGTATGGTTATGATAAAAACGGCAATAGAATGTCTCTGGCAATTGATGGCAACACAACCAGTTATAGCTACGAGCCGGGCAGTAATCGTCTCTCAACGGAAGACAGCTGGATTTTTACTTCTGATGCCAATGGAAATATAATTGAAAAACGCGATTCCGAAAGTGCCGATCTTTATGGTTATAATACTCATAACCGGTTGACCAACGCTACGGTCGAAACTCTCCTCAATAGTTATAGTTACAATGGTTTGGGGCAGCGTATTACCAAAACGACTGATAGCATCTTTACTCAATATCGTTATGGCATCAATGGTGAGTTACTTGCTGAAATGGACAGCAGTGATGTGGTCCAGTTCGAGTATATTTATCTAAATGGTCAGCCATTGGCTATGTTAAGCTTTGTTGCCAGCGCCGGAAGTGAAGAGGAATACATTCTTGATAATGGAGATACCGGTACTTCGAGTACAGGCACCTGGACATCTGATACGGATAAAAAGGACAAACAATACGGCGATGATTTTCTTTATGCATCTGGCGGCACCGGCAGTACTTACAGATGGAGTCCGGCTCTCACAGAAGGCTCTTACGAGGTATATGCCTGGTGGGTTAAAAATAGAAAAAACAGCAGTAACGTCAGCTATACGATTGATCATAACGGCACAATAGATACCGTAATTGTAGATCAGACCGGGGGTGGAGGAACCTGGGCTCTGCTGGGACAATATGACTTCATAGGTGATGGTTATGAATATGTTGAAGTTGATGACAGCAGCGGCAGAACAGTGGCCGATGCTGTCCGGTTTTTAAAGATAGATACAGGCCCACCCAGCCAGACTTTGACGGTTCACTACATTCATAACGATCATCTCGGCACGCCGCATTCGATAACTGATGAATCCGGACAGATCGTCTGGTCAGCTCAATATAACCCCTTCGGCCAAGCTACAACTGATGATGATCCGGATGGTAATGGTCAGTCAGTTGTGTTTAATTTCCGTTTTCCGGGCCAGTACTATGATGAAGAAACGGGACTGCATTACAATTACTACAGGTACTACGATCCACGCACCGGGAGGTATTTGACGCCGGATCCCATTGGGATTGAAGGGGGGATGAACCTGTATGCGTATGTTGGGGGGAATCCGGTGAATTATACGGACCCAACTGGTTTGTTTATGCCAGTAGATAGTCCTTTTTTGGCTGATGAAATTGGAGGGTGGACAGCTACTGGTGAAAAAATTGCCAATAATGCCATAAGCAAAAGTATACAAGTCGGTTCATGTACAGCTAAGTGCACTATCAAAATGGCACTGGGTGACAATATTTATGATGGTGAAATTGTTGATATAGCTTGGCAAAAGATTGGAAAAGCGGCTGTAGATAAAGCGATAAAGAAAGGAATATCTACTGCAACTGTTAAATTAGGGAAAAAATTCTTCCCTATCTATGGCCAAGTCGATACAGCTAAGGACGTTGCACAATTTGCTATATGCGAAGTAAAATGTTGTAGCCAATAAAATACTGCGAAATGAAAAATTTGTTTGGCATTCTTTCGGCAGCTTGTGTTGTGGCATATTTTGCTATTCGAGTCTATTGGTCTTCGAAATCTTTTACTTCAACGGTAAAAGGTGAACACGAGAAAGCATGGGAAGCATATGGCCGCACAATAGATACAATTATGTTGGTTTTATTGGTGCTTGCGGCTGTATTTGGATATTTGTATTTAAAAACGTAGCAACTTGTTTGTCTTGTTATTCTAATAATACAATGGATGTAATTTATGAATAGATTGTTAAGCAGCTTTATCGTGTTATCTGTGCCAATTTTTTTTCTTGTCAATTGCAGTTTGGCGATAACGAATCATGAATTATACAGGTACTTTGAAGATGCAGAACGTTCTTTCATGACAAAGGATATCACCAGTGTACAGAAACATGCGTCTGATGATTTTAAATATACTGCAACTGTGACTGTTGATGGTGAAGTTCGTAAGTATGATCTTAATAGAATTGACTATATGAAAAATGCCGAAGTACTTTTTAATAGTGAAGCTAAGTTTAATTATTACAAAATTGACGTGAAAGAGATTGTCACAGAAGGCCAAAAAGCAGAGGTGACTACGCAGGTTAGTAGCTCATATGTACTAAAGGGCATAACAAATGAATGTGTTGCAAAAACGAAATCTCACTTTGAAAAAATTGGCAACAAGTTAATGGTTACTAAAATGCATTCTGCCGCAAAATGTAGAAACACAAAGGAATAACCACCAACCCCCAAACACTCACAGGCGCCTAGAGTTCATGCTTTAGTCGCCTTTTTTGTTTTGGGGTAACGGTAAATGGCCACTGGCACTGGCCACACTGCCGATTGATTGACCAGCAAAATAGAACGCTGACAGCATTTTTTCAGCCCCGTGCATACTTCAGGGGTGCGCTGGCCTGTGCTCTGGCATTTTGGTCTGTGGTTTTTTTGGGGTGTAAACTCTTCCCGCGATTTTTTTTTGGCCTTTTTGGCTCCAGTGCCGAACCCCTGACCACCGAAAAACCGCCAACGCATACCGTTGGTCATCAAAGCCGACCAGCTGTATGCTACTTATGGCCGTTCGTTCTCTTGTCGAACCAAATTAACATATTGAAAGCTATTCAAATATATGCTAAAAGCAGGGCCGTTTATCGTCTTAGAACCACCTTTTTAGGTGACCTGTCCCCAAGTTTAGTACCAATTTCTAAGTTAGAGTTTGGCCACATTTCCCATCATATACAATTTTCCGATCAAGCACCAGAGGCAATAGGGCCTCTGGTGCTGGTGGTCTATAATTCAAACCGCTATGGGGTCTCATTGTATTGTATTCCTTACGCCAATTTTCAATCATTACTTGTGCTTCCTTCAAATTATAGAATATTTCCCGATTCAGAAGTTCATCCCTTAACTTTCCATTAAAACTTTCATTGTACCCGTTTCCCCACAGACTGCCGGGTTCGATAAATAAAGTTTTTACTCCAACCCGCTTCAACCACTCACGTACCATCCTGGCTGTAAACTCTGGCACATTATCCGATCGAATATGGTCTGGAACACCATGAATAAGAAATAAATCGTTTGAACAGAACAGTACATCATCACTTTTTATTTTACGATCAACAACAATCGCCAAACTCTCTCGACTGTATTCATCTATGACGGTCATGATTTTAATGGGCCGGCCATCATACGTGCGATCCATAACAAAATCATAGGCCCATACATGGTTACGATAGACAGGTGGGACTTCCTCGCTATTGCAAGGTCACCCACTGGATAACACTTTGAATTTCATTCTGCGCTTAGCAGAAATCCCAACAATCTGGGCTTCCTTGGCGCAATGACATTTATCTTTGCAATTCACGGAAAAGCTTGAAGAAGAAAGTGAAATGGTGCTGCGGCGGATGACAGGAAAAGGCTTCATATTGGTTTTTCCAACCATTCTGAAAGAACAGCAACAGACTTATCGGTTTTGAATGGTTGCCCGGATATATCCTAAAACGCCTTTTCTTTCCGCGACCACGGAATACATGAGCAGTA
>JAWOIJ010000052.1:0-5067 GCA_046484745.1 Desulfobacterales bacterium
CTCCCGGACGCGCTGCGGGTCGTCATTCCGGGGGAAGAACTCCGGGGCCGATGGCTGCCAGACGGTCATTCCGTTCCGCTGAATCCAGTCCAGCTTCTCGCGGATGGAGGCGGGATTGCCCACTGTGATTGCTCCGAATTGCATTTGCTTTCTCCTCAGGCTGCTTTAGCGCGAAGGGCGTTCATGTATGACTTTCCCCCGCCAACGGCTGTTCGTCAATAATCTCCGGCTCGATCTCCTCGGCCAGGCCTGGCTTGATCTGCTCCTCGACCGGGGCCTCGTCGATTTCATCAAGATACTGCTCGTCTTCAATCTCCGGCGCGAGGCGCTGATCCTCCGTGCCGTGGAAGAACTGCCAGATCGTCGCGGCCAGCGGGCGCGTGAGCGCGGCCGAGGCCTCCAGTTCCTCGCGGGAAGCCTCGCGCAGCCGCTGCAAACTTTTCCACTCCTTCAGAATTTGTTTTGCGCGGTGCGGGGCATCGACTGTTGCCAGTTCATCGGCAGCAATGACGGTTCCGGTTTGAGCATCGATGTTTGCCAGCTCATCCTCTGGCACAACTGTGCCTGATTGTCCATCGATCTTGGCAAGTTCGTCGGCATCAATCAGTTTGCCGGCCCTTCCATCAATTCTTCCAAGTTCATTTGAACTGATAATGCCGGATGACGCCACACCTTCTTCATTCAAGGCAAGGGCTTTATAGGGAATGGGAGTTGTTGAATCATATTTTGTGATAATAGCGGAAATTTTTTCAAGTTTTTTAAACTGAGTGGCCGCAAAGGATGCTTGTCTCAAATTGTTGTAATCACCTATCCGTAAAATGTAGAGGGGCTGTTTGTTTGCGCTGAACGTTTTAAAAATATAGGGTTCATAACCCTTTGCCCTTAAATTGGAAATCATCCTGTCCGCGTTTTCCCGTTGAAGAAAAGCACCAACCTGGATCGAATAGGAATTTCTAAGGGTTTTCGGTTCGTATACGGCCTTGCCTTTATGTATCGCAGCGGGTGTTTCGCTGACAGATTGAACGGTCTTAAAATCGCCGGCATAAGCATTGGATGAAATGGTTATCCCCATCAACAGAACAATTGGGAAGATGATTTGGCTTCGCTTAGTCAATTGTTGTTCCCCCTGATAGTTGACTTTTTATAATCATAGCATAGCATTGTTTTGGTTATTCATATGGAATTATCTTTTATAATACTGGATTACTCCCGGTCTATCGTCTATCCTCTGTTCCGGTAAGGCGTTAACCCGGGGTTGATCTTTATACAGGATATCATACGTTGTATCTTCATCAACAAACCGAAGATCTTCTTCTTTAAGCTTGAGCAGATCATACTCTCTGGCGCCTTCCGGGTAGACGACAAAAATTACGTTTTGATACCACATCTCCACAAATTCCGGAATCGTATAACTGGTATGCCCCTTAAAAGGGTCGGCCAAAAAAATATGTCCTTTATAGATACCTTTAAAAACAGTAAAATGTCTGTAGTTCATCAACTTGATGGGCACAATGCATGGTTTGCCCAACTCTTCAAGGTCTGAGACTTCAGCCTTGTAGCCGACACCTTTATAACCGAGTACCTTGACGAATTTTTTCATATCCAGAAGAGAGAAGGCCCTTCTTTCAGCAATCTGTTCACTGTCGCCATATCGCAGAAGTCCGTGAATAACCTGTTTCTCGGTCAGTTTTTCACCAAGATAGAAATTGAGGAGTGTTGACAATGCTGCTGATCCGCAACTGTAATCAAAATTCTGATGAACAATGCGATCATCCAATATTGCGGTAAGGGGTTTGATAGTGACCCGCGATGTAAGCGTTTCATCCGTACCGATGGCGAGTACTACCTCGCCGGGAGGCGTTTCCTTAACAACATCGTCACCGCCTTTATAGCCTATAAAATTGATGAATATAAAAAAAATGATTAAAGGCACTTTTTCAGCACTCCTTGCGGCGCGGAACTATTTGTCTGTTTTTTATATTAATTCCGGTGTATACTAAGCCCTTAAAATAACGAGGGAACAAACCAAATTAACATAAATGAACATTGTTTAACATCCTATATCAATTACGCAATAAAATGTAAAGGGAAAAACGAATTTACCGGTGTTTATAGATGCTATTGTTGGATTCGGGGGTTATACCTGGTAAGAGAAGATGATAAAGAATGAAATCCTGGCGCGTCAAATTTCGAATTCTCAAGGAGATGTTTTTACATCATTTGCAAATCGATTTATCGGTATCCGGACAGATCCAGATTGTCAATTCCGGTTGTATAGCTGAAATCAAGTGCGCGTTCATCATACCCTGATACAATCTCCCATCCGATATGGTCGGTTTCCCCGTTAGGTCCGGCACCAAAGTTGAGAATCATCCAGAACCCGGTATCATTGTCTTCAGCATTGAAAATATAATCCTGGTAGTTCGACAGGAAAGGATCACGTTTCAGAAGTATTGGATCGGAATTCACAGGATTTGAAGTGCCCATGGCATGAAGTGTGGTATCAGCCGCAGTCATGGGATTAACCATTCCAGTGGTTCGATTCATGTCCGCCTTCATATATCCCTGCATGTCGTTTGTTCCAAAGACGATTTTTTGGATTTTTTTATTCGAGCTGTTGATATCATCAAATTCGACTTTTAAAATCAGTCCGTTTATCATCATGGGCTGTTCTTCGCTTGCACCTAATTGCACATTTTCCCAGTTGACGTCCCAGTCATGAAAATTTTGGTTTTGCCCGGTACCCTGAGGCCCTGTAATACCATTATACGAAGCGTAATTATTGTCAGTAGTTCCAACCCCTCCGTTGTATTTTGTTGTGGTTAATGAATCACCTGCACCGAACACGTAGGAGTCATTTTTTATACCGGTATCTGTTTTCGGAGAGTATCCAAGTTTCAGTGATTCTATCTCAGTATAGGTTTCAATATGAATGTCAAAAAAGAACCTGGCAGTGTTGGCATCAATCGTAAATTCGGAGAATCCAGCCTGTCCCGTTACATTGTCTAAGTCTGTGTCCGCTATGGGGGACAGCTCTGCAAGGGAAGAGGGTGGTTGTATGGCAAAGCATGCAGCCATGAGCAGCAGCAGTACCGTAAAAATGATTTTATGCTGAAAGTCTAACCTGCTGTGTTTTTTTATGGAATTTATCAATTCTTTAGTCCCTGTATTCATATTTTCTTTCGGAAATGTTTTATTGATATTTTGATTCGTCATACGGCAGGCTGTTCCATGTATTGCCATATCCGTATCCGGGAGCCTCTATGTTTACAATGGATTTCAGACCATCTACTGCAACATAACCCATGCTTGCATTGCCCCAGGAATTTGTAGTCGTGTCAAGAGGAACATATCCTTCTATCCCGCGCGCGCGGATTGAGCCTTCAAGCGCTATGCGCGCGTTAATATAGCTTTTATTCAGCCGCGGGTTGGCAACAAACGGATAGGTGGTTCCATCTCCAACATATCCATCCGGGTCTACTTCATAAATCGTGTTCATATCCAGACCCGGATCCGTTCTGATTGTGTACCGGTGTCTGATATAGGGTTCTGAGTCTCCATGGATGGCTATTGATGTAAAAGCATAGGGATCTACAGAAGCAGTCGGTGCGCCCTGTTCAATGAGTGGATCATCCATAAACGATAGAACAGGAGTTCTGGTTCCATTTCCCATTTTGATTGTTCCGCTTGACTCCCACAAACTGGAATTGATTTCTCCGCCCGGGGAAACCGTGTTCAAATAACTGGGAAGGATGTCATCTATTCCCCCGACCTGGAATTTTTCCGCCGCCATAAGACCGGTAATCTTGAAACTGTTGACAGGATCGATGCTGTTTTCAACATCATGATTGTAGTTAATCTCGCCAACCTCGATTGCAGCCTGCAGGGCCATATGGGGCGTTCCGTCTATGGTAAGGAGCTCCGTATGGATTTTTGAAATGTCAAGATTATCAATGTGTAGTTTTCCAATGCTTTTGTCATTCAGGATTACATCATCCATTGTGCTAAAATTAAAGGTTAAAATTGCTTCCGAGGCATTCATCGTTACGACAGCTTTTCCATTCAGGGGATTTGCGATATAGTAGTCCTGAGAGCCAGTAGGCCATGTGTCGGTAAACAGGGTGTCCGGTTCATCGATTCCAACCGTACTGAATTTGATTGGATTATTCCAGCCGGTATTGTATGTGGTATGCCAGATAGAGTTGATTTCAAGCGAGGCTTCAATTGTGTTGAATTTTAAATAGCCCAGGCTTGGTGTGAATTGTAATGAATCTCCCGTATGATTGATGAGCATCGGAGATGTGATTATGGATAGTCCTGAGAAGTTTTCCGGTCCTATGCCGAGCGAGGTTGTCATCATGGGATCCATCATGACCGATCCGAATTGTCCGGACACGGAATCCATTTGATCTTCGGATAATTGCTCTAAACTTGAAGCCGGAGATATCGTCGTCAACATGAGTAAGAAGGAGACGAGGATGGCGGCTGTTCTATTTTTTTTCTTCATAAGTAACATATCATGACCCCAGTCAGAAGGACTTTTTTTAAGGGACAGAACCAAATTATTCAATGCAAACACTGTTCATTCTTCAATGAAAAAAAATTAACTTTACCTGCCATATTGTATAGCCGGCAGGGCGGAAAGTCAAGTAAAAAAAGGATCAAGCCGGAGTGGAAGTCTCTTTAGTCGTGAGCCCAGATATAAATATAACCGGTCTCGGTACGCATTTTGTAGGTTTGTGTTATTGAGATGAGTTGGTTGCGTGGGTCTTTCGCTGCTTCCCAGTCTGGTTCACCGTTTTCATCCTCCCCAACAAGAACAATGTCCCGGCGGTTCTTTACCGAAGTGATTGTAACCGGAGCGCCTTTTTGCCTTAGATAGGCGGTGTTTGGGGGCAAGGAGACTGGAGCATTTGGATCAGCCTCCCGGTATTGCGGCAATGGAAGGCCATCCGGACCGGTATAGAAGATATCTGAAACCGTTACGCCGATTCCCTCCGGGTAATAGGGATATTTATCAAATTCGACTATAAATTTTATGGGTTCAGGAGAAATCAACGCGACGTA
>JAWOIJ010000004.1:0-6954 GCA_046484745.1 Desulfobacterales bacterium
CTGGCCATTATCGGGATCGGTGAAGTGCCTACCGGTATCTATCCGGACCGGTCCCGGTGGGATATTATTTATGACACATGTATGCAGGCGGTCAAGGATTCAGGACTTCATAAAAATGATATTGAAGGGGTTATAACGGTGGCCCCGCAAGCCCAGCCCGGATTGTCAGCGGAGATTTCATTCGGTAAAATTCCGGAAGAACTGGGCCTGAAAGGATGCAAAGATGTTTGCATCTGCAATGCCGGAGGGGCATCCACATCCAATTGTATTCGGCTGGCAGAACAGTATATTCAAAGCGGTCTGGCCAAAGCGGTTCTGATTCCGCATGTGACCGTGCATTCTACCATTCCTCTTCCCGAGCTGATCAATTTTTTCGCCAAAGCCGGTATTGACCTGCAATGGGAATATCCCTACGGAACGACTTACAACGGTATTATCGCAATGATGACCCGTCGCTATATGCATGAAAGCGGAACAACCGCTGAAGAGATGGCCTCCGTTGTGGTATCGCTTCGGAAATGGGCGGCCCTGGACCCCAATTCCCTTTTTTTTCAAAAAGAAGTTCCCAGCATCGAGAAAGTGCTTTCATCCAGTCAGGTATCCTCTCCGCTTCACAAACGGGAGTGCAACGTTCTGGCGGACGGCGGGGCGGCCATGGTGGTTACTTCGGCTGAAACAGCCAGAAAAATGGGAGTGCCGGCTGCCGTTAAGCTGGGAGAGGGTGCAAGTTATTTCAGCGCCTTCACCACAACGCGCCGGACGGAATCGGTTGTCGACGGATTCCGGAGTTCAACCGCGAAAGCCCTTAGCGAGGCAAAGATCACCAAGGAAGATATCGATCTCTGGAATATTTACCTGGCTTATCCGGTAGGCCATCCGATGTTTATGGAATCCATCGGATTATGTGAGCCCGGCCAGGCTGGAAAAATCTTTCGGGAGGGCCACACCTGGCCAGGCGGGAAACTACCCTGGTCTCCCATCGGAGATGCCATCGGACGGGGTCATACCGGCTCCGGTGTCAGCATGGCAACCTATGTGGAGACGGCCCGACAGCTTATGTCTAAGGCTGGAGATCGGCAGGTGCCGGATGCAAAATACGTTTTCCAGAATACATCGGGCGGTTCCGGAATGAATTTTATCGCAACCGTTTGGGGGAGGGAGATATCATGAGTGAGAACCAGAAACCGATACCGCGGATTCAACCATGGACAAGAGCCTTCTGGGAGGGAACCAAGCGGGGAAAATTGTTAATCCAGCACTGCAAGGACTGTGATACCAATATCTTTTATCCACGCAAGGTCTGTCCGGAATGCTGGTCGCAAAACCTGGACTGGATAGAAGCCTGCGGAAAAGCCAGCGTATACACATTCAGCGTTATGATGGACATGGTAGAACCCAAATTTATGGGGGATTTGCCTTATGTTATGGCCATGGTGGATCTGGAAGAGGGGATCCGTATGACAACCCGCATTGTTCAATGCAGGCCTGAAGATGTCACGATCGATATGGATGTGGAAGTTGTTTTTGAAGACCTCTCCCCGGAATGTTCGCTGCCCATGTTCAGACCTGCGGATGCAGCCTTAAGAATTCCCATTGTTTCAGAGAAAGAAGATCAGACAGGCATGGAAGGGCCTGGACTGGAAATGAGTCCTGAAAACTACCAGACCATCAAATATGAGATTGGCGGCAGCAATGGCGCGGTTTGCACCATTACGTTGAATCGTCCGGATAAGTATAATGCCATTGACAGAAAGATGGCAAAAGAGCTGATCGATGCCTTTCGAAGAGTACGGGATGTCGTTTCGGTAGGAGTTGTGGTATTGGCCGGTGCCGGAGAAAAGGCTTTCTGCACCGGTGGTGATCTTTCGATATTTCCATCTCTTGCGGAGCACCAGAACAGCCTCAACTGGCTTTCTCATGAGGGTCTTGATGTTCAGCGGGCTATCAGCAGCTGCGAGAAGGTCGTCATCTGTAAAATCAATGGTCATTGCCTGGCCGGAGGACTGGAACTGGCCCTGGCCTGCGATCTTCTTTATGCCAAAGAGTCTGCCCGCATCGGAACCACAGAGATTAATATGGGGATTTTGCCTGGCTGGGGCGGAACCGCCCGGCTGCCGCGCAGCATGCCCATATTCCGTGCCCGGGAAGTCATTTACAGTGGACGCAAGGATTATACTGCAAAAGAGATCTATGAAATGGGCCTTTTGACCCGCGTGTTCAAGGATGAAGAGTTCGAAGAAGAATTCGAGAAGTCGGTTGCCAATATCGCCTCGAAAAAGCCCATTGCCCTGCGCATGGGTAAGGAGGTAATGGCGCGATCTGTGGACGGTTGTGATTTGGAAACTGCCCTTTCCGTAGAAAGAAACGGTATCCAGTGGCTGACCTATGCACCGGATATTCAGGCCATGATGGACCAGTTTAGAACGGCCCCGGATCAGCTCACCCGGAAACAAAAACAGACGAACATCGCATCGGATAAAAAGTAAAACCCTGCATATCGGGCAGAAGGAGTGGCTCATGGATTTTGGATTCACAAAAGAACAGGAAATGATTCGAAAAGAGACAAGGAATTTTTGTAAAAAGGAGCTGAACAAGGAGTATGTTCAATGGATGGATGAAAACGTTGATTTCCCTCCGGATGAATTGTGGCGGAAGTTCGTTGATATTGGAATATTTCAATCCAATGTACCGAAAGAATATGGCGGAGAGGGCCTTGGAATGGTCGACGGAATGATCGCGTTTGAAGAAATTTGCAAAGCATCCATGTCTGTTGCGCTTGCGGTTGGTACCACCATCGGTTTTGGAACGCGCTTCATTGCAGATCTTGGTACCAAAGAACAGAAGGATAAATACCTTCCTTTGCTCGGAGAAGGAAAACTGAAAATGTGTATGGCTCTCACGGAGCCGGCAGGTGGAACGGATATTCTGGGAGCTGTTTCCACCTTTGCAGAAGAAAAAAAGGACCGGTGGGTCATCAACGGCGAGAAGGTATTTATCACCGGCGCGCACGTAGCGGATTATATGATCACCATCTGTAAAACAGAATCCGATGCAAAACCAAGTCGGTCGTTATCGGTTTTTTTGATTCCCGGCAAGTCCAAAGGGATCACCATAACAAGGATACCCAAAATAAGCTGCCATCATTGTGATTCGGTAGGCATAACGTTCAACAACGTAGAGATTCCAAAAGAGAACATCCTGGGGACCCGGGGGAATGGGTGGTATGAAATGCTTACCGTGCTGAATCCCGAACGCATCGGCTGCGCAATGATGGGTGTGGGTCTCATGGCGGCTGCGTATGAGGATGCATTCGAATACGTGCAACAAAGGCAGGCATTTGGAGGGCCCATCAGCCGCTTTCAGATCCTGCAACATTACCTGGCGGATATATACATCAATCTGGAAAATTCGAGAAACCTTACATACAAGGCAGCCTGGCTGTGCGATGAAGGCAAACCCTACCACCTGGAGGCGACGATGGCAAAGCTTGTCGCCTCAGAGGGTTCAATGCATGCTGGAAGGTTTGGTGCTGAAATCATGGGGGGGTATGGCATCTGCCATGAATATCCCATGCAGCGATATTTGCGGGATGCCTATCAGCTTCAGTTCTCGCCGATTTCAAACGAGATGAGCAAAAACATGCTGATGCAGTTTCAGGGGCTGCCTAAGTCATGGGCCTGAGAAGCGATTCAAAAATGTCACATGCCCTGATAACTGCGTCCGGCTTGATTCGCAATCCTCGACATATATCCATATATGCCTGCGGTTACGGATTATCGCCGTCGTTGTTCTTCAATCATTTTTCTGTACTTGGGAGAGCTTGTCATGAGAGCGAACGAATCACGGAATAATGGCCAATTCATATAGGAGGAGAAAATGTATACCCTCGGTGACATACCCCGCAAGGGTTCGGAACGGTATCCGGAAAACGAAGCAGTGGTTTTTGAAGCGGTACGGCTGAACTACCGGCAGTTGAATGAAAGGGTGAATCGGCTCGCAAACGCATTGGTGCTTATGGACTATCATAAAGGAGATCGGCTGACCATTCTGGCTGAAAATACACACAAGTATCTCGAAGTTTATTTTGCCGCCGCCAAGCTGGGGATGAGCGTCACGCCGCTCAATTATCGTCTGTCCGAAACCGAGCTGGGACATATCGTAAAGGATAGCGAAGCCACCTGCTTTTTTGTCGGAGACACCTATGAAGATCGGGCGGTTGCATTATGCAAAGACCTTAAGAATATTCGAAAGCGGATCGCTCTGGACAATAAGACGCCCGGCTTTATCGAATATGAAGAGATGTTGAAAGAAGCATCTGTTCAGGAGGTTTCTGTTGAAGTGGATGAGAACGAAATGGCTGTTCTCATGTATACCGGCGGTACCACGGGCCTTCCCAAAGGAGTGATGCTTTCCCATCGTAACATTATGACCGGCATTATCAGCGCGAATCTGATGTATAAAATTTCCAGCGATGATTCCACCTGCCTTGTCCTGCCTCTTTTCCATGTTTCTTTCTGGCCGGCCTTCTGTCTTCTTCTTGCCGGGGGTAAAGTTGCCATCAATCGCAAGCCTGATTTGAACGAAATCCTGCGTCTCATTCAGGAGGAGAAATGTACGCATATGAATGCCGTTCCCACGGTTTACGGCTGGCTGCTCCAGTTCGGCAATGTGGATGATTATGATCTTTCCAGCCTGATCATGCTTTCCTATGCCGGCAGTCCTTTTCCGCCCGAAGTGTTGAAGCAGTGCATCGAAAAATTCGGAAATATTTTTGTGCAGGGATATGGCGCCACGGAAACAGCCGGGGGGGCCATCAGCAGTTTGCGGGAGGAGGAGCATGTGATAGCCGGTCCGGGCTCTGATCTTCTTGTGAGTGCCGGCAAGGTGTCGCTCTGTTCGGAGATAAAAATTGTGGATGAAAATGACGAGTTGCTTCCGGCTCTTGAAATCGGCGAGATCGCTGTCCAAGGAAAGCATGTCATGATGGGGTACTGGAAGAATCCGGTTCTGACGCAAAAAACGCTTCGCGGCGGGTGGTACCACACGGGTGATATGGGATACATCAATGAAAACGGTTATCTGTTTCTGGTGGACCGTAAGGCGGATATGATCGTTACCGGCGGAGAGAATGTCTATCCCAGGGAAGTGGAAGATGTTCTTTACGAACATGCCGCTGTTATGGAGTGTGCCGTGGTTTCCGCTCCGGATCAAAAATGGGGAGAGCGGGTGCAGGCTGTGGTTGTTCTCAAACCGGACCAGTCGGTGTCTGAAGAAGAAATTATAGCGCACTGCAAAAGCCGGCTTGGCGGTTATAAATGTCCCAAAAATGTTGCGTTCTGGGATGCGGTTCCCAAAACCCCCATCGGAAAGATTCTTCGCAAGGATGTGAAGAAGAAGTTCTGGGAAGGAAAGGAAAGAACCATCGGATAAATGAGTGAAAATGGGTAATTTGACCAATTTCTGTCCCCTTCCTTGAACTGGATCAAATTTCCTCATTTTCACAGGGGGTCTTATCAACCTTAATTGTATAGCATAAAAAGTCAGCAGCCATTTCAACGTATAAAGGAGGAAGTATGAGCAAATCGTTTAATGATGATGATTATTTTAAAATCGATCCGGAACCCCATTTGCTCGGAGATATGGAAGCGGTCAACCATTTCCCGGGTGTTCAGATGTGGTGGCGCGCCATTGACAACATCCATCGTCCCATGATCACGGGGATGCCTCCGGAAGCATATGACGGCATGGAGGAGTGGGAGATGGTAAAAACCGCTGATCCGAATTCGCTCCTGTCCGCGATGGATAAATACGGAGTGGATATTGCCTGTCTGCTGCCGGAATCCATGATGGATACCACCGGTTATACCAGCCGCTGGTGCACCAATGGCGAAATGGCCAAAATCGTGGAGTCCAATCCCAACCGCTTCATGTATCAGCCGAATATTTCGCCCATCAAACATAAAGGAGTACAGAATACCATCTGGGAGCTGGAATACTGGGTCAAGGAGAAAAACGCTAAAATCTTCAAATTCTATCCGCCCGAAGATACCTATATCAATGATCCGGATATCTGGCCGTTTTACAAAAAAGCCGAGGAACTGGACATTGTCCTGGACATTCACGCCGGCTTTTGCTGGGTGCCGCCGGGGAAAAGCAAGTACGCGCTGCCCATCTTCATCGACGATGTGGCCCGGGATTTTCCGGGATTGAAAATCAACGCTTTCCACATGGGCTATCCCTACTGTGACGATCTCAACATGATCGCCATGGGTCATCCCAATGTCTATGTCTGTCTGAGTCTTCTTCTTCCCTGGGCAGTAGGTGCTCCCCGGAAATTTGCCAAGATCATCGGAGAGGCGCTGCGCTGGGTGGGGCCGGACAAGATCACCTGGGGCACCGATTACGCAGGGTATGCCGCCCAGATCAGAAGCGCCGTCATCGGCATGCGGGAGTTCCAGATCCCGGAAGATATGCAGAAGGATTATGGCTATCCGGCCATTACCGACGAAGATCGCAAGAAAATTTTCGGCGGCAACCTGGGCCGGCTGCTGGGAATCGACACCTCGAAACGACGTATTCAATAATAAAGGAGATTCTTATGTCATACGAAGCATTGTTTGAACCCATTACCATTGGCGATATGGAATTGAAGAACCGGCTGGCGGTCGCGCCGATGAATGTCGGATATGCCTCTCCGGACGGATATCCCAATGATCAGTATCTGGCACACTATGCCACCCGTGCCCGAGGCGGTTTCGGCCTGATCATTACCACGGCGGCCATGGTCAATCCCTATGACTGGGCCGGGTGTGAAGGCATGAACCCGTTAAAATTTACAGATTATCGCTATTATCGTTTCTGGAGTGAAATTGTCAAAGCGATTCATTATTACGATTGTAAAATGGCTATTCAGTTGAGTCCCGGCTGGGGCCGTCAGGGACACCCCAATGTGGG
>JAWOIJ010000006.1:0-34796 GCA_046484745.1 Desulfobacterales bacterium
GAATATTTTCTTACCTGCAACACCCGCAGCAGGCGGACCTGCGCGGCCTGGGAGATATCTCCTATCTCATCTAAAAAAATGGTCCCATTCTGAGCGAGCGCAAACCGCCCGGGCTTATCCTGTTTTGCGTCCGTAAACGCTCCTTTTTTGTATCCAAACAATTCAGACTCAAGAAGCGTGTCGGGCAAGGCCCCACAGTTCACGGCAACAAAAGGTCCGTTTTTTTTTGAACTGTTTCTATGAATCGCCCTGGCCACCAGCTCTTTGCCGGTCCCGGTGGCGCCTTCGATCAGAATAATGCTTTCACTTTCCGCGATTTGCGGCAGAATTGAAAAATAGCGAAGCATCGTGGGGTTTTTGCTGACAATATCTTCAAAAGAGTGTTCTTTCAAATATGCTTTCCGAAGTTCGGTAAAGGGCGTCAGATCTCTGAAAATTTCCACTCCCCCGATGATGTTCCCATCACCGGCTTTCAGCAAGGCTGTATTAACGCTGATTGGAATAATCTTTTTATCGGCACGTGTGATGTATACCGGAATGTTTGAAAATGACCGGCCGGTTTTGGTTGATTGCTGGAGTTTGCAATTCTCTCCGCACTGGTTGGTCTGAAATACTTCATGACAGGGTTTTCCAATCGCGTCCTTTCGGCTGACTCCGGTTATCTTCTCCGCAGCTCGGTTAAAGGACATGATTTTCAGCTCCGGGGTGACGGTAAACACCCCTTCTTCAATGCTTTCCAGGATGACTTGATAATTCTTGAGTACGGTGTGCATGGTTCAATCCCCTTTGGAAAAAGTCGGGGTTCATTTTGTTCCCGTATACCATAACATATGGGGTCGGATTGTTCCATATCTAAATAAAAATTCAGGCGAAATCGTCGGCAAAAATACAGAACGATATGATAAAAATTTTAAAATTAAGGATGTTATGCTGAAACTCGCATTTCCGGCATCATATTTGCTCACTCTATTTTACAAACTCTGAAAAGGTAACCCAAGTTAAGGCTCAACCATGCTTTCACAAAATTTTCCAAAGGAGGTGAAAAAAAATGTTTGAAAAAATCCTTTTCGCGACAACTGCATCCCCGACCTGTGATAACGCGGCAAATGTCGCTTTTGATCTGGCAAAAAAATATAACTCGAAACTTTTCACATTTCATGTATTCGGCATTCCAACACATGGCGCAAGCCCTTTTATTACAGATGTTCGCACCGGAGACGAAGAAGTTTTAGGTGAGGATTATACGGCATGGGTCAAGGAAGAAATGAAAAATACCTATGAAAAGCAGTTAAAAGAAGCGAAAGACTGCCTCGTGGAGTGTACTGTCGGAGTGCCTCATCGGGAAATCCTGAGAAAGGCCAGAACGGAAAGTGTAGATCTGATTGTGATGGGTGCTCATACACGCCAGGAAGATCCCGGCGCGACAAGATATCGAAGCATTGTGGGAAACACCATGCAGAAGGTAGCCAAGAGCGCGCGCTGCCCGGTTTTAATCATCAGCCGGCCATGCAGCACCTGTTTCTGGTATTTCAATGCCATTATTTTTGGAACCGATTTTTCAAAGGCCTCGTATTCCGCCTTTTTATTTGCCTTCAAGGTTGCCAGAGAGATCGGGTGCAAGCTGTATCTTTTCCATGCAGTAGATCTTACAGAAGCCAAAATCGGAAGAGAACAGGATCAGCATTCAATCGAAAATCAAATCGAAGAGGCCAGAAAAAAGATGAACCAGCTTTATGTTCCGGAGATGAAGGGCTTTGATAACTATCAGATCGAAGTATGGGAAGGAATTCCTCATATCGAAATACTCAAATTCGCACGGGAAAAAAGTGGCGACCTGATTGTCATGTCTCACCATACCCGGGAGGTTGATCCGGAAAAGGCTCTTCTAGGAGGTACGGTTGAGCAGGTGGTTTTGCGCTCAGCCTGTCCGGTGGCCAGTGTAAATCAACCGGACAAGGTGGGAATAGAATAAATCCTCTCATGGTATTCATGACCATCATTCTATTTGGAGTTGACAGATGAACCAACAAGACAACTGGGACTGGGACCTCGGTGAAAAACGAATTTCCATAACCGAATGGAAAGATGCATACAACTGGGTCGAAGAGTTCCGGGTCAGTGTTGATGGTGAAAAAATTGCCGCGATTGTAAACATGGATACAGAAAAATTCAATGTGCGCATGAACGGGAATTTATGGGATTCCTGTTTTGAAAAAATATGGCATCTTTGTTTTTTACCGAATGGACAGCTGGCTGCTCTTGTATCCGCTGACAGTGAATGGACGGTTGCCGTAGACGGCGTCGTATGGAAGAATCGGTTTGATTACCTCTGGAATCTTCAATACAGCCATAACGGAAAACACCTTGCGGCAGCTTTTCAGTCAGACATGCAATATGGCATGGTGCGAGATGATGTTCCATGGGAGAATACGTATTGCAATATGACGGAAATGGCTTTAAGCCCGGATGGCAACAAAACTGCGGCATCGGTTCAAACCGTTTCGATGAATGAAGGTGAAATTGATAAATTTGCAGCCGGAGCTTATACAGCCGCATTGGATGGCAGAGCCTGGGATCAGAATTTTGTCAATGTATGGAAAATCGTGTTCAGCCCGGATGCGAAATCCCTTGCAGCAGAAATACGGCTCAACCGATCGAAGTATACCATTGCGGTGGATGGAATCCCATGGAATCAGACCTTCAATGCGGTCTGGGAGCCTTGTTTCAATCCGTTAACCGGATCGGTCACGGCCCCTGTCCGTATCGGAAACCTGTGGGGTCTTGCAGAAAACGGAACTATCATATGGGACAAGCGATTTGTTCAACTGTGGCACCATCTTTTCAGTCCGGATGGTAAAAAAATCGCAGCCGTTGTGGCTACAGATTTCGGGAAATGGACCCTTGCCATCGATGGCAAGCCATGGCGGATTCAATTCAATGAATTGGTTATCGAACCTGTTTTCAGTCCGGACAGCAAACAGATCGCTGTGATTATCAAAGACAGCGGAAAGTGGTCCATTGCCGTGGACGGCAAGGTTTGGAAAAACCGGTTTGACATGATATGGCGGCCGGTTTTCAGCCCGGACTCCCGCTCTATTGCGGTTAAAGCGGAGCTGGAAGGAAAACACACCTATCTCCTCAATGATCGCCTCTGGAAAAATAGGTATAAAGCCGCGTGGGATCCGGTTTTCAGTCCATCCGGCGATAAACTCCTTTTACGATATCTGGAAGATGGCAACTATTGTAGAAAGATTGTTTCGATCAATGATTTCCTGTGATAGAAGGAAGTGAAACCATGCATGATTTGTATAGCTTTATTACAGGGCCGCTTGCTGTTTTTTCCTTTACTGTTTTCTTTGGCGGGATCCTGATTAAAATTTTCCGGCTTATCTTTCTGGTTTACCGAAAAGAAAGGTTTCTGTTCAGTTATATCAGCCTGCGATACAGCCTCCGTTCACTCGTTCACTGGATGACTCCTTTTGCGGCAAAAAACATGAGGCAACATCCCTATATGACGATTGTCACCTTTATATTTCATATCTGCATTTTTCTGGTTCCGATTTTTTTACTCTCCCATATCATACTTCTGGAAGAAGCCCTGAATATCAAATGGTGGGCTTTGCCTGATCCGGCAGCCGATATCATGACGGTTCTTGTGATGGGGGCCTGTATCTTTTTTCTGATTCGCAGAATCATATCCCCTGAAGTTCGATATCTCACCTCGATGTCCGATTATTTCCTTCTGGCAATTGCCGCGCTTCCTTTTTTTACCGGCTTTTATGCTTTTCATCAATGGCCGGGATATTCATATGCCCTGATCCTTCACATCCTGTCCGGTGAATTGCTGCTGATTGCCATTCCCTTTACCCGGCTCAGTCATATGATTCTTGGGATTTTTACAAGAATCTATACCGGATCTGAATTTGGAGGTGTCAAACATGCCAGGGACTGGTAGACGTAACGTTCAACCGAGAACCAACAATCAAACGAGGGACCAAGGAGGTCAGCAATGGCTGAACCTGCAGCGAAAATAAAAAAACAGACTGAAAGTCCGCAGGAAAGTTCGATTCAGGATGAAGGGATTGATAACGGAATCGCAACGCTTTCAGAAAGCAGAATCGAAGAAACGATTCGTATGGTATTGAAACAGGAGACCGCTGCCCGCTTCAATGCCTATATTGAAACCTGCGTTCATTGCGGGCTGTGCTCAGAGGCCTGTCATTTTTATTTGTCGCGAGATAAAGACCCTTCGTTTTCACCTGCCGGAAAAGTAAAACAGACCCTGTGGGAAATCATAAAGCGAAAATACAGAGTGGATGGTCGTTTTATTAAAAAGATCTCCCGGATTTCCCATACAGAGTGTAATCTCTGCAAACGATGCTCCATGTATTGCCCGTTCGGTATCGATATCGCCTATATGATGCTGGTGGTGAGAAGAATATGTCACAAACTTGGGGTTACTCCGCTGTACATCCAAGATACGGTCAACAGCCATTCGGTCACCATGAACCAGATGTGGGTCAAGGAAGATGAATGGGTGGATACACTTCAGTGGCAGGAAGAGGATGCAAGGGAAGAGATACCGGATCTACGGATTCCACTGGACAAAGAGGGCGCGGAAATCATGTATTCGGTGATTGCACCGGAACCGAAATTTCAGGCTGAATTGATCTATCAGGCTGCCATCCTGATGAAAACCGCCGGAGTTGACTGGACCATTCCAACCACTCCCGGATGGGATAACAGTGATATGGCCATGTATACCGGGGACAATGAAATCATGGGCCGGCTCAAACGAAAGCATTTTGAAACGGCCATGAGGCTCCGGGTAAAAAAAATCGTGATGGGAGAATGCGGTCATGCCTTTCGATCGGTTTATGATATGGGCAACCGATGGCTGGGATGGCGAATGCCTCCGATACCCATTGTTCACGCCATTGAATTTTATTATGACCTGATTCGGGAAGGGAAAATAAAAATTCATAAAAAATATCAAGAGCCGGTTACACTGCATGATCCGTGCAATCTTTCACGGGGGGGAGGCCTCCATGAAAAAGCCAGATACGTTGTTAATGCCACATGTGAAAATTTTATCGAAATGCATCCGAATCGGGAGCATAACTATTGTTGCGCGGCCGGCGGAGGTGTCATCAATTGCGGCCCTCCTTATAAACAGAATCGAATGAAGGGAAACCGTGTAAAGGCAAACCAGATTTCAGAAACGAAAGTAAAAACAGTCATCGCGCCTTGCCATAATTGTCATAGCGGTCTGGAAGATATCAGCCGATACTATGATCTGGGTGTAGAGGTTAAATTTCTCATTAACATCTTATATGAAGTAATGGAAAAGCCGGTTTAAAACAATTGAAGCATGTAGCGCTTCGGAGAGCTCGGCATGAAAAGGAGATTGCGCAATGCGAAAAATCATATTCATATTCTGTATATTGCCGGGTTTCATCATGCAGATGGGAACCATGGTTTATGCACAAGAGGATATGACCCGGATTGACAACACGGTTTTTCAAAAACCGGTTCGGACGCCATCTGTCTTTCCCCATGACACGCATAATGAAAAAGCTGAAATTGAAGACTGCAACACCTGCCACCACATCTATCTTGATGGCAAACTGGTTGAAGATGAATCATCAGAAGACCAGCGTTGCTCGGATTGCCACACCCTTGAGTCAACCGGGGAGTCACTGCCTTTGAGAAAAGCATTTCACAAGAATTGCAAGACGTGTCATATGACCAGAAAGTCCGGCCCGATCATGTGCGGTGAATGCCACAAAAAAAACCGGAAATAACTCTTGCTTTAGAGAACAGGGTATTCTTGGCAGGGATTATGAATCAATCAAACCAAAACAGTGAGATAAAAAAATGCCTAAAAAAATATTAATTATTGATGATGACCCGATTGTGGTCCAGTATCTTAAAAACCTGTTCCAGAACAATGGATATGAAACCACTGCCGCATCAGGCGGTATCGAAGGCGCTGAAGAAGTGGAAAAAAACAAACCGGATCTTATTACCCTGGATCTTCAAATGCCCGATCAATGGGGACCCCGATTTTATCGAATGTTAAAAAAAAACAAGGAGTTTATCGAGATCCCGGTCATCGTGATCACAGGGTTGTCCGGTGGTCAACACTCAATCCCAAAAGCGGTTGGCTATCTGAGCAAACCGTTTGATCCTGATGAACTCATGAAAATTGTCAGGAAGACAATCGGGAAACCTGATGAGCAATGAGATTGAGCATAGGACAAACAATGCTACAGAAAATTAAAAACCTGCGCCATAGTCTTGTATTCAAAATCATTCTCTCCGTAGGCATCATCCTGCTGCTGATTATTTCGGCCTGGGCATCTATTAATATTCACCACTATAAAAACAAAATCATGGATGCTATCGTTAAAAATTGCGATCAGCTGAGCAAGACGATACAGCTTGGTACCCGTTATTCAATGATGTTTAATGCCCGGGATGACATTAATCAGATTGTTACCAATATTGGAAAATTAGAAGGGCTTGAGCATATCCGAATCTACAACAAGAGCGGGCAGATCAAATTCTCCAATCTCCCATCCGAAGTCGGCCTTACTACCGGGATAAAAGCAGAAGCCTGTGATATTTGCCATAGAGCAGACCCTCCACTTGAATTTCTTGAGCTCTCAAAAAGAAAACGTGTTTTTACTTCTCCTGAAAACCAGCGACTGATCGGCATCATCAGTCCCATTCTAAATGAACCGGGTTGTGCCACAAGTGAGTGTCACGCTCACCCTGAGGGGAAAAAAATACTGGGTGCGCTGGATGTTGTTATTTCCCTGGACGAAACGGACAAGGAGATGGCATCCTATGAAAAATGGCTGATTATCCCTACAATCTTTGTATTTATTCTTACATCAACTTTTATTTTCTTTGTATTGTCGAAACTATTGATCGCTCCGATTAAGAGGCTGATCCAGGGAACGAGAAAAATTGCAAAGGGGGAATACAATGCGCTTGCTGATTTTCGGCAAGATGATGAAATCGGACATCTGGCAGGCGAAATCAACAAAATGGGTCTGGAAATCGGAAACAAACAACGTGAGTTGAATCGGCAGAAAGATGAATATAAAAACCTGTTTGAACTTGTTCCCTGTATTATCAGCGTTCAAGATCGAGATTACAGGCTGATAAATTATAATCAGGAGTTTTCCAGACTTTTCGATCCCAAACCAGATGATTTCTGCTACTCTGCATACAAGGGAAGAAAGGAGAAGTGCCAATACTGCCCGGTTGAGCAGACATTCCAGGACGGCAAATCCCATTACAGCGAGGAGACCGGAATCAACAAAGATGGAACGATTTCCCATTGGATCGTGAAAACAGCCCCCATGAAAAATGCGGCCGGGGAGATCATTGGTGCAATGGAGATCAACCTGGATATTTCTCATGCAAAGCAGCTCGAGGACCGATTAAAACAATCCGAAAAAAAATATTATGCGATTTTTAACAATATCCCGAATCCCGTCTTTTTATTGGATCAAGACACCCTTGAGATATTGGATTGTAATGAAAGCGTCACAACGGTTTACGGTTTTGGGAAAGCAGAAGTTCTCAAAAAATCTTTTCTAAGTTTTTTTGCCGAAGAAGAAAAAATGAAGGTTGTCACTGATATCAAAAATCGCACCGAAATCAACAGGGCCAAACATATAAGCAAAACAGGGGAGATTCTTTTTGTGAATATGTTGATTTCGCCGTCGGATTTCTCGGATCGAAAGGTACTGCTGGTTACCACAAGCGATGTTACAAAACACCTTGAGACGGAAGCCCAATTGATTCAAGCCGGCAAAATGGCCACGCTGGGAGAAATGGCTACCGGTGTGGCCCATGAGTTAAACCAACCCCTTTCTGTGATCAAAACAGCCAGCAGTTTTTTTATAAAAAAAATACGAAAAAAGGAGCTGATCAAGGAGGATATCCTTTTGACCATGGCAGAAGAGATGGATGCCCATGTGGATCGAGCCGCAAACATCATCAATCATCTGCGCCAGTTTGGACGAAAACCGGATATTGCTCTTGAAAAAATTCAGATTAATAACACAATAAAAAATGCATTTGAAATGTTTTGGAGGCAGTTGCAGCTCCGGGAGATTGCGGTGAGCTGGGATCTTGAAAAAAATCTTCCCCTGATCATGGCGGAACAAGGCCGTCTTGAGCAGGTGTTCATCAATTTTATTCTCAATGCGCGGGACGCAATTGAAGAGAAGTGGAAATCCGGAAAAGCGGATATTGGAGAGGAAAAGAAGATCTCCTTGAAAACCTATTCTAAACATAATAAAGTGTTCATAGAACTTTCCGACACAGGAATTGGGATACCCAAAGAAATCCTGCACAAAATTTTCGAACCGTTTTTTACTACGAAAAAGGTCGGGGAGGGCACAGGTATCGGTCTTTCCATCAGTTATAATATCATTAAAGATTTTCAAGGTGATATTCATGTTCATTCCCGGAAAGATAAGGGAACAACCTTTACAATTACGTTTCCCATAAGTGATATCATTTGACAAAATGGATACCAACATACCCATATTATTGGTCGATGATGAAGAAGGTATCCGCAACGTCCTGGGAATCGCATTGGCTGACATGGGCTATCAAGTCTATACGGCTGAAAATGGTGAAAGAGCGATCGATGTAATCCGAGAGATTCAGCCTCCTATTGTTCTCACGGATATTAAAATGCCCGGGATGGGTGGTATAGACCTTCTTTGTATCATCAAGAAAGAATTTCCGGATATCGAGGTCATTATGATTACCGGTCACGGAGATCTTGATCTTGCGATCAAGAGCCTGAAATTTGAAGCAACGGATTTTATAACCAAGCCCATTCTTGATGACGCGCTGGAAATCGCCCTGAAACGGGCGCACGAGCGAATCTTAATGCGCCGGCAACTGAAATTCTACACCGAAGGGCTTGAGGATCTTGTTCGGGAAAAATCAGCTAAGCTGCTTGATGCCGAGAGGATGGCAGCCATTGGTCAAACCGTTGCCGGATTGTCGCATACCATAAAAAATCTTGCCGGCAGCCTTAAAGGCGGAGCGTTTGTTCTTGAAAAGGGTATCGAACATGAAGATTTGGGATATTTGAAACAGGGATGGACAATGATCCGAAGCGGGGTGGATAAGATTGCCGGGCTTTCAATGAATCTTTTAAATTATGCAAAAACTTCGGAAATAAACTGCCGGCATTGCCATCCCAATCAGCCGGTCGAAGAAGTGATTGAGTTGATGGCTTTTCGGGCAAAAGAAGAAAATATCCAGATTGAATTTTTACCTGCCGGGGATTTACAGTCATTTGATTTTGATCCGGAAGGAATGCACCAGTGCCTGTTAAATCTGATCACAAATGCCTTTGATGCGCTGCGAACCATCAAGGATGGTCGGAATGAAAAAATCGTTACCATCCGAACCATCAAACGCAAAGACTGGGGAGTTGAATATCAGGTGGAGGACAATGGTTGCGGCATGGAGCCGGAAACCCTGAACAAAATATTCCGTTCCTTTTTCACAACAAAAGGCACGGGAGGAACCGGTATTGGCCTCATGATGACTAAAAATATTATTGACAAGCATCAAGGAGAGATTCAGGTCTCCTCTAAAAAAGGCGTTGGATCGACATTCATCATCAGACTTCCAAAGGCCGCGGCAAACGGTTATTGAAATCGCTTATCTTTTATAGAAGGCTATGACGGTTCATGAACCAGATCACTCTGGAACAAAACGGATCTATCGTTCACAAAGGGCAGGCCATCGGACAAGACCCACTCTCCTTTCTCAGCTTTCAGGTTGAACTGGTTGATGCATATACCCTGAGGAGCTTCTTCCAGATGTTTGAAAAATATCCGGTGCTTGCCAGGTTGAATTCTTTTTCCGTATCGTTTTTGGAACAATATCGGAAATGCCCTGCAAAAAATTGCATATGCCCCGGCATGGATTATCTGGAAATCGGTAAAACAATTGAAATGACGGGGTTCCCGGGAGAGCCCGGTATGGAAATATATCGAACGTTCAATGGCGCAGAACACGGAAGGGTATGTGATATCAAATCGTTTTGGCTCGACAACCTGTTGGATATGTCTGTTCACCTGGGGAAACTGAAACATGTTATTTTTGGCGATCAGATTGAACGATTTGACTTTCATACGGTTTACAATCTGTTTGAACTGATTGATGGCATATTATGGGGGCTCAGCTTTCACAATATGCCGTCAGAATGCAGGATAACGCTATGATAAAAAGGCAACAGTGTTTTGGAACACATAGAAAAAACAATAAAAATTCTGTTTATTGAAGATGAGATGCACATGCGTTTTTTCCTGAAAACCCTGCTTGAAACCAGCGGATTTTTCCCGATTATGGCAAAAAACGGAAAAGAAGGCCTCTGCATGGCCAGAAAAGAATCCCCTGATTTGATTCTCCTGGATGTGATGATGCCGGAAAAAGGTGGTGCGTTAACGTACCAGACCTTGCAGGAAGAACTCGGGATGATTCCGGTCATCATTCTTTCCGGTATTTCCAAAAAAACATTTTACCATTATTTAGATATGTTGAATGCGCACAACCAGACAAAAATACCATACCCGGAGGCGTATATTCAAAAGCCTCCGGAACCGGATCATGTGTTGCGCATGATTCAAAAAGTTTTAAAGCGGGATACATTGTAACGCATTTTTATGAATAAAATTGGATTTTGCCATTAACGCAAGTGGCGTGAAATCGATTGCCTGGAAAAATTTAAAATGATTGATACGGAAAATCATACAGAATCATTTCTGGGTCCAGCACAAGAGACAATCCTTCTTGTGGATGATGAGAAAAGTATCCGAAAGGTATTGTCCATCTCGCTTCAGGATAGCGGATATCATGTTCTTACAGCCAAAGATGGCCGGGAAGCGCTTCGCATTTTTCAGGAAAATAAACCTTCAATCGTTCTTACGGATATTAAAATGCCGGGCATTACAGGCACAGAGCTTTTACGGAAAATTAAAAGCCAGAGCCCGGATACGGAAGTGATCATGATTTCAGGTCATGGCGATATGGATCTGGCCATTGAAAGCCTGAAGCATGATGCCACCGATTTCATCACAAAACCGATCAACGATGCCGCTCTTGAAATCGCGCTGAAAAGAGCCAATGAACGAATTGCGATGCGCAGGCAGTTGAAAGCGTATACAGAAAACCTTGAAGCACTGGTAAGGGAAAAGTCTGCCAAGCTTGTGGAAGCTGAAAGGGCTATCGCGGTCAGCAGAACAATCGAAGGGCTCTCTTCTGCAATCTGGGAAATGGCCGGCGATATGGAAGGGGGGATAAAGTATTTTAACGAGATGCCCTGTAATGTCTCTATCCACAACAAAGAGATGAAGATCATCTCCACCAACAAGCTTTTCCAGGAAAGATTTGGAGATAAAGTTGGCCATGATAGCTGGGGAATTTATGGGAAAGAATCGATAACCCGTGATGAATGTCCGGTAGGTCAAACATTACTGACCGGCAAAGGTCAGCGAAGCAGAGAGATTATAAAAACCCGCAATGGTGTTGAGACCCCTGTGATCGTATATACAACGCCTATCCGGGGAGAAAAGGGAGACATCGAGCTTATTCTTGAAATTTCTGCCGATATTATGGAATTGAAACATCTGCAGGAAAGGCTTCAGCAAACGGAGCAAAACTATCGGCAGCTTTTTGATGAGGTTCCCTGTTATATTACGGTTCAAAACAAAAATTTTAATATCATTGCTGCAAATAAAAGATTCAAAAAGGATTTCGGTGATACAAAAAATGCATATTGCTACAATGCATACAAAAAACAATCCGATCCTTGCCGGAACTGCCCTGTCGCCGAAACGTTCAGGGACGGTAAACCGCATCATTCAGAAATGGTGGTGACAGCCAAAAACGGGGAACAATATAATCTTCTTGTTTCAACCGCATCCATATCCAATTCTCTTGGCGAGGTAACCCAGGTCATGGAAATGGCCACGGATATAACACAGATTCGCAAACTGCAGGATCATCTTTCGTCATTGGGATTAAAAATCGGAACCATTTCACATGGCATCAAGGGGCTTTTGACAGGCCTCGATGGGGGTATGTATACCCTTGATTCTGGTTTTTCAAAAGAAAACAAAGAAAAGATCGAGGAAGGGTGGGAAATCATCAAGCTGATGGTTAAACGTATCAGAAGCATGATACTGGATATTCTCTATTATGCAAAGGAAAGAGATCTTCAATGGGAGTATATCGATGCCTTGAGTTTTGCACGGGATGTCGCGTTTACGGTTGAACCGCTGATGAAGCAATATGATATTGAATTTATATGTGACTTTCACCCTCAAGCCAGTTCGTTTGAAATCGATGCGGGTGTTGTACGTTCTGCATTGGTCAGCATGCTTGAAAATGCGGTGGATGCCTGCAAAGAAAATAAAACGGCAAAAAAGAAAATAGTGACTTTCCGTCTTAAGCAGGAGGCGCAACAGACAATTTTCGTTATTTCCGATAACGGGATCGGAATGGATAAAGAAACAAAAGAAAAGTTGTTCACACTTTTCTTTTCATCAAAAAAAAACCGAGGTACAGGGCTTGGCCTTTTTATCGCGGATAAAATCATCCAACAGCATGGTGGAAAGATTACCGTGGAATCTGAGCTCAATATTGGATCGACATTTACGATAACCCTCCCGCAAAAAATTCCCAATCATTTAAAAACAAAGAGTTCGTTCAGCAGATCGTAACCGATCGATAAAATTCATCGATGAACTGTTGATAAATGCCCCGATGTCTATTTCTTTTACAGGTCGAAAAATAACCTGATAGTCAAAATTACTTTCCAATCGCACAGTTTTTTAGATTTTTTAAAAATATATTCATTATCAAATAGTTATATCGATATTACTTTTCTGGCAGGTAATTTGCAGTTACAAACGACAAGGACCGGCCGAATATGAGGATCTCTCCATTTGAATTGATTTCAACTTGCGCGTGAGGAGAAATCCTTCATAGCCGGGAAAAACGCAAAAACTGATTAACAAGGCATCCGGCATGATACACTCAACTCGTTTCAAACTGATTATCTGCTTCCTGATGGTCTCTTTTCTTGTCGGTGGGGTATCGTTGTTCATAGGAGGACACTTACTATACAACGCAGTGCTTCATGAAGCCAAAAACCAGGTTCGATTAGGACTCAGCGCCGCGCATGACGTCTACAATACACAAATCAAATATATCAAAGTCGCCTTAAACATCACGACACTTGGTTCGGGGTTTCGCACATCGCTTATGGAACACAATATACCGGATTTGACAAACCGTATGAAAAGCCTGGCAAAGCATGCGAATCTGGATTTTGTTGGAATTACTTCAAGCAGGGGGAATACGTTCTGCAGGATCGGCATCAATGCCGCTCCACAGGCCGATAACTCGAAAACACAACTTGAAAATACCATTGCCCGATATGCGATAAGCTATAAGCAGGAGGCAGCCGGTACCGTTGTTCTTTCCAAAACATTTATCGCTGCCGAGAATCCCCAACTTGCCGAACGAATTCAGTTTTATCCGCTGCAGGCTGAAAATTCGGACAGGTCAACAGGTTCCCAGACAATGGTCTGCCTGGCGATTGCCGCGGCGATTCCGATCTTTGCAGACAATGCGTCTGGAGACCTGATGGGCGTGCTGTATGGCGGGATCGTTCTCAACCAGAGCACTGATATTGTTGATTCAGTCCGGAAGTCTTTCTTTTTTGATGAAATTCAACAGGAGGCCAACAAACCCGCCGCAACCATTTTTTTTGATACGATACCCATTGCCACCAATCTGATTGATAAAAATGGCTTGCGGGCAATCGGAACACCCGTCTCTGATGAAATAAAGGAAAACGTTCTATTCCGAGGAAAGATCTGGACTACACGCCAGAATTATTCAGATAATCGCTATCTTGCAGCTTATGAGCCGATTGAGGATATCGTGGGCAGAAGAGTAGGCATGCTTTCCATTGCTGTTCTGGAATCCAATTATTCCAAGGTTCAAAAAAATTTTTTCCTCTTCTTCGTGGCTGCCATCTCAATTGGGGCGTTTATTGCCATCGGAATGGGGTATGTTCTGGCGTATCAGATTATGAAACCGATGCATCGTTTAATGAAAGCGAGCCGGGAAGTATCCGAGGGAAGTTTGTCGCCAAACATCGGCCCCATATCAAACGACAAGGAAATCGCCGTGCTTCAAAAAACGTTTAAAGACATGGTCGAATCCATGAAGCGGCGGCGAATGGAAAGCAAAACCAAAATCATTCAATCCGAAAAACAGGCAAGCGTAGGCCGGCTTGCGGCAGGCGTTGCACATGAAATCAATAATCCTCTGACCGGCGTATTAACCTACACCCACATGTTGTTAAGACGTAAAGATATCCCGGATGATATTCGATCAGATTTGAAGGTTGTCGCTGAATCGACTGAACGGGTAAGAAAAATTGTAAAGGGATTGCTTGATTTTTCGCGTCAGACAAAGCTTGATCCTGAACCCACGGAAATCAACCGGCTGGTCGATTCAACCGTTAAGATGGTAGAGAATCAGGCATTAATTAAAGGTGTAAACATTACATTTCATCCAGGAGAAAATCTACCCATGCTGGTTATTGATCGAAGTCAAATCCAGAGCGTATTGTTAAACATAATTCTCAATGCGTTTGATGCCACGAAACCATCGGATCATATTACGATCAGTACCTCTGAGGCATTATCCGCAAGCGATAAAAATCATCGCGGCGTAGAGATTACAATAGCCGATACAGGCTGCGGCATACCTGCTGAAAATCTTGACAAACTGTTTGATCCCTTTTTTTCAACCAAAGAGGTCGGCCAGGGAACCGGACTTGGATTGTCCGTTTCCTTTGGCATCGTCAAAGAACACAATGGGAATATACGGCTGCAGAGCGAAGTTGGCAAAGGGACGACATTCTTTGTCTGGCTGCCTGTAGAAAAACAGGATGAAAAGAATGAGAATCTTAATCGTTGATGATGAAGGCATCGTTTTGGACAGTTGCAAGCGTGTGCTTGAATCGGAAGGCTTTGAGGTACACCTTGTTAAATCTGCCGATGAGGCGCTCATCGAAATTGACAAAAAAATCCCGTCTTTGATCTTGATCGATGTAAAAATGCCTGTTCACGATGGGTTATATGTTATGCAGGAATTAAAAAAACGCGGGCAACGTTTTCCTGTCATCTTGATGAGTGGATTCAGCACAAAAGAAACAATTGAAGAATCATACCAAATGGGTGCGAATCACTTTCTGCCAAAACCGTTTACTCCGGATGAACTGATTGAAACGGTTCGTCTGGTCATGAAGAAGGAGTCAGAAAATGGAAAAAAGAAGAGCACTTGTGATCGATGATGAACAGATCGTCTTAGAAAGTGTTCGCAAAATACTCTCTGCCGAAAACTATGAAGTAGACACGACGCTTAAAGGAGAAAAAGGCATTAAAATGGCGATCAAAAGTTCATACGATGTCGTATTGACCGACATCCGCATGCCGAATGTCGGGGGATTGATCGTTCTCAGAGATATCAAGCGGCACAAGCCATCTATGCCGGTTGTAATTATTACCGGGTATGCGAGCGTTCGTTCAGCTGTTCAAGCCATGAAACTCGGCGCTTCAGATTACATTGAAAAACCATTTACGCCTGAACAGCTTGCCAAATCCGTTGCCGCAGCCATTGAGCTGGAAAAAACACTGGAGCCGGAAGAGCAGGCGATTATTCATAAAGAAGAAGTGATCAAGGTTCTTGAACGGGCCGCGGCGGAGGATGAGTTCAAAAGAGACTTGCTCTATCATGGATCTGACGCTCTGGCTGAATATGAATTAACCAGACCGGAAATGCTTGCGATTATCACAGGCGATATCAAGTGGATTGAAGAACAAATCGGCCCTTTGGCACAGCATCAAAAAAGCTGGCTTGAAGCGCGATTGAGTGCGGAAATCTGGTAGTTCTTCCGGATGAATTTAAAAGCAACGTTGCGATGCATACAATCATTCTCTCAGAGGGTGAATGAGGAGATCTATCATGAAAAAAAAAGTATTGGTGATCGACGATGAAAAGATTGTTTTGGACAGTGTCAGTAAAATATTACAAAATGAAAATTTTGATGTCCATACGACGTTACACGGAAAGTCAGGGATTCATCTTGCGATCAATGAGCCCTTTGATATTGTTTTAACCGATATTCGAATGCCGCATGTTGACGGGCTTAAGGTGCTTCGTGACATCAAACGGATTAAGCCCTCTGTTCCTGTTTTAATTATAACTGGTTATGCGACCATAACCTCTGCTGTCCAGGCGATGAAGCTCGGCGCGGCCAATTATATTGAAAAGCCTTTCACTCCCGACGAACTGATTAGAATCGTCTCATCAACGATCGATGATGCTGCGAATCTGCCGCATGAGGATTCAACTTTAATTCACAAAAAAGAAATCTTAAAGATATTGAAACGGGGAGCTTCGGATCGCGAGTTTGCCGAACAAGTGTTTGCGCGGGGTGCCGACGCGCTTGAAAAGTATAATCTGACGAATCATGAAAAACTGGCGATTATAACCGCCGATATCGATTGGATTGAGAATCAGACCGGAACACTCAATCCGGATCATAAGCAATGGTTGATCGGTGCCGGAAAAAACTTCAAAAAAACGGAGTAGATCTATGTCCCAACGGATGTTAATCATTGATGATGAAGAAATCGTGTTGAATTCCTGCCGAAAAATATTCAGCGACGAGGGATTTGATGTGGTGATTACATCAAGTCCTCATGAGGGGCTTAAACTCGCATCGGATTCGGCGTTTGACGTGATTCTTTGTGATTGGAAAATGCCGGGTTTTGATGGGCTGGATGTTGTTGAAGAAATCAACCGGCGTTCTTCTGAAGCCTCCGTCGTGATGATCAGCGGATATCCAACCGTAGGCCGTGCGACAGAAGCCATGAAGCGCGGGGCAATGGATTATGTTTCCAAGCCGTTTACCCCCGAAGAAATCATTGCCGTCGTCAGAAAGGCAATTCAACGAAAAATTACGGAAGAAAAACAGGTTTTCGGGCGTTTTGAAAAAATTATCGGGTCAATGCGGTTTCCGATTCCGGGGTTCGAGGATAAGGCGCCGAAAACCATAGCGGAAGCCGTCGCATCCACCATAGGGGTCGGAAAGGTAACTTCTCCCTGGCTGTCGGTTGCCGTACTGGGAATGCTGGCCGGGGCATACATTGGCTTTGGCGGGTTGCTCTCAACAAGTGTGACATTTGACATGCCGCCCATAGCGGGTGCAGGCTTGACCAAGATCATGGCGGGATTTGCCTTCAGCCTCGGCCTCATGCTGGTCGTCATTGCCGGGGCGGAACTGTTTACCGGCAATAATCTGATGATTTCAAGCGTCCTGGCAAGGGAAATCACATTTATTGATATGCTGAAACGATGGGGATTGGTGTATGTGACCAATTTTATCGGATCCCTCTTGCTTGCGATTATTTTTTTGTTTTCCGGATTATGGAAGACCGGGGACGGGGCTCTTGGCGTTACAGCAGTAACCATTGCAATCAATAAAGTGAACCTTGGATTTAATGAAGCCCTTTTTCGAGGCATCGGCTGTAACTGGCTGGTATGCCTTGCGGTATGGATGGCACTGGCCGCACGTCAGACTGTCGGTAAAATCTTTGCCATCCTTTTCCCCATTATGGGCTTTGTCGCCATCGGGTTCGAGCATTGTATCGCAAACATGTATTTTATCCCGGCTGGGATATTCATCAGGAACTGGGCTCAGTTGCCGGTTATCCAGAGCCTTGCCTCTGATTCACTGACCTGGATGACTTTTTTCTGGAAAAATCTGCTTCCGGTAACCATTGGTAATATTATCGGCGGGGGCGTATTTGTTGGAATGAGTTACTGGGGGGCCTATTTAAGCCCGAAATCAGCAAAAAATGCCTGACACCAGAGGAGATCAGTGTATGCCTGAAGTCTACATCAACGGCAAATCCTACGCAGTAGATGAAAACGGATTTCTGATTGATTTCAATCAATGGGATAAACCATTTGCTGAAGATCTGGCGATGCGGCTTTCTATCTCAGGAGGGTTAACCCCCAAGCATTGGGAGGTGATCCATTTTATCCGCGACTGGTACATTCAAAAAGGGATCTGCCCCCTTGTCTATCAGACCTGCAAAATGAACCAGCTTCAAATCGGCCGGTTGAAAGAATTATTTCCGACCGGATACCGGCGAGGAGCCTGCATGCTGGCGGGTATCAATTATAAATATACCTACCATGTGAATACGGACGAGCGTTCCGTCCCCGCGGAAAAACATACAGATGAACGTTCCTTTGAAGAAAAACCGCAAAAGCCTAAGCCGCCTGAAAAGCATTATGTGGTTGATGTTTGCGGTTTTCTAATCGATCCGAACAGTTGGGACGAGCAATTCGCGATTCACAAAGCCTATGAACTCAAATTACCGGATACGTTGACAAAAAAGCATTGGGAGGTCATCTATTTTCTTCGAAACCACTTTGCCCAAAAAGGAACGGTGCCAACCGTATATGACACATGCGCGTTCTTCCAGATGGAAATCGATGAACTGGCAAAGCTGTTTCCGGATGGCTACCATCGTGGCGCTTCGAAAATAGCTGGTTTGAGGGTATAAAATATAAGGGTACCGCCAGGAGAAAAAGGGGACAGGATCATGCTTCCACAAACACGCACCGATTTGCACTGGCATCATGGTCAAATCAAACGATCCGACAGAGAGCGTTTAAATGGTCATAAAGGTGTTACGTTATGGTTCACCGGACTTTCGGCTTCGGGCAAATCGACCTTGGCTGTCGCCCTGGAAAGCGCCTTGCATGAACGCAAATGCCGTACATATATTCTGGATGGGGATAATATTCGACACGGACTGAACAGGGATCTGGGTTTTTCCCCCGCAGATCGGATGGAAAACATCCGGCGAATCGGCGAAGTCGCCTCGCTTCTGCGTGACTGCGGTGTCATCAACATGGTTGCTTTTATTTCACCGTATCGTTCGGATCGTCAAACCGCAAGGGATCTCAGCAATAGCGATGGGACTTTCATAGAAGTTTTTGTAGATTGCCCGGTTGATATATGTGAAACACGCGATCCAAAAGGCATGTACAAAAAGGCGCGCGATGGTGTTATCAAAAATTTTACCGGTATCAGTGCACCCTACGAGCCGCCGGAAAATCCTGAAATTCATTTGCGAACAGATCATCACCCCGTATCCGAATGTCTTGATATCATGATGGCTTATCTTGAAAACGAAGAATACATAAATCCAGACGGAACGCGACAGGCTGATGGTCGATGGCCTGGGAAACCCTGACTCAAAGACTGCACGAAACACCTGGCTCAAGTTTGGGAAACCCGCTGCGCGCAATGCGCGCAGGGGGTTTGATTTCAGACAATTTCTTGCAGTATCGCTCAATCCATCATGAAAAAATTTTGGTGGGTATATCCTTTTTTGCGGGCGATGATGTCCAGATGAAGTGTGACCAGATTTTCGATATCTGCATCAATATCCTGACTCGTGGGACGAAGATCGATCACCTTTAAATAGGTACGGCAGTTATCGCAGATTTCAATTCGATGTCTGGAATTTTCTTCCGGCCTTAAATAAGAAAGGTGGACTGGATCTTCTGTCCTGCAGTTGTGGCATTTTATACGCGGAAAAGACCATGTTGAGTTGCAGGACCCGCAAACCAGATATTTTTTTCCTTCTTCTCCTTTGAGAATTCCTATCATGGGCGGATTCCCGCATATCGGGCAATATCCGAATGTCCAGTCCTTTAATTCCGGTCTGTCCTTTACAGATGACGCATGAACTTCAAGTACCGGATGGATTGTTTCCATCAGAAAAAAAGTGAGCGCCGCCGGATAATCGGCATGCTTTTCTCCCCGCAATGTTTTTTGAATCGCTGCTTTAAATACGTTTTCTTCAGCGGCAAGGGCTGTCAATTTTTCCATGTCTTTTTCAGCCAGGCTGTCGACAATGAAAAGCAACTTCAAAAAATAGCGGTTCATCAGAGAATAATCGACCTGTAAATTCTGTATGTCAATCAAGGGGAATCCTTCTTTTATTTTGGTTATGAGAATGTTATCACTGACGGCGACGGGTGTCAGGGTCTTTTGCAGCCGATCGATGTAATCCTCTCTGATATCTAAAATCCTTTTATAAAATGAGAGCATTCCCGAGTAGATCGGATTTTCGGATTTTAATTTAAGAGCTGTCTCCTTATCCCTGAAAAATTTTCTGTTCATCGGGTATCTCCTTTATACGCCAAGCTTATACAGGTATCTCACGGCCAATCAGTTTTTTGGTCAGCTGTTTTAAAAATGTATTCCTGGCGATTCGGTAGGGCCTGTTATCTGCTGCTTTGGCGATGGGATAGCGTTCCTGTTTTTCCGGTAAAATCCAAAACGTATTGTATTCCTCCCCGGGGTACAGGTTTGCATCTTTACCCAGCAGCTTGATTCGCTCATAAGCCAGTTTCAGCATATCTTTTTTTGTTCCAAAGTTTAAGGCACCTGTTGAACAGGTTGCTACACAGGCGGGTTTGAGACCGTTTGTTATGCGGTCAATGCACATGGTGCATTTATAGATCCGGTTCGTCTCTTCGTCGAGTCTTGGAATATCATACGGGCATTCGGACACTATACTATCATAGTCAAGCTGGGATGTTTTTTCCGTAAAAATGACCGCGCCGGTGTTATCCCTGATAATCGCTCCGGGCACGCTGTCTGCTGCATCCATGCAGGGTGCATCTTCGCAATGGCGGCACCTGTCGTTAAAAAAGGACCATTCGATCTTCTCGCCGGGCATTCGAGCCTCCATAAAAACGATCCGGTTCCAGGTGGTTGCAGAAAGATCAGGCGGATTTTCATGGCTTCCCCTGTTTTCCGTCTGTTCCGCCTTGAGCCTGTTCCAACTCTTGCATGCCACCTGGCAGGCCCTGCACGCCGTGCATCTTGAGATGTCTATACAGATAGAGAATTCCATTTTCTTTCTCCTATAGTTTAATGATATCGACCATAAACACCTTGCTTTCGGGAATCATTGTGTTTGCATCCCCGATGTTCGGTGTCACAAGGTTGGCGGTGTCGCCGAAGGTGAAATTTTCCGGTTTTTTGTCGTTCGAATGATACTTTCTTTCGGCTGTTGTCGCCCATCCGTAATGATAGGGTATTCCCACCTGATGAATTGTTTTCCCGGTGATGGTAAATGGCTGCCATCTTACGGTGACAAGAGCAATGGCATCAACCGATCCTCTTGCCGATGTGACCCGAACTTTTTCACCGTTCTTTATGCTTTTTTGATCTGCCAGTTCCGTGCTCATCTCCACAAACATTCCAGGTTCCAGCTCCACCAGCCAGGGTTGCCAGCGCGTCATGACACCGGTCTGCCAGTGTTCGGTCACGCGATATGTCGTGCACACAATCGGGTATTGTTTATTGCCTTCCGCGCGTTTATTTAAATTTTTCAATGTGCTGCCCCGGTCCCAGCGTTTAATCACCGGACTTACGAATTGAGGCGAAAGTGGATTGCTGTCCAGGGGACTTTCAAAAGGCTCATAGTGCTCCGGGAATGGGCCGTCTTTCAAACCAGGACCGAAAATATGGCCATGACCCTCGGCCTGCATGATAAAAGGATATCGTGACATGGCGCCTGCTGAAAACGGCGGCCAGCCTCCGTCCGGCACGTCCCCTTTCCATACATTGAGATGCCAGGAGATAACCGGTTTGTCGGGTGCCCAGGGATCTCCCTGCAAATTTACGGACGCCCGATTGTATAGAATTCTTCGATTCAGCGGCCAGCACCAGGCCCATCCGGAAAACAGACCGATGCCGGATGGATCCTCCTTGTTTCTTCTGGCTGACATGTTTCCATCTTCCGTATAGGAGTTACAATAGACCCAGTTTCCGGATGAGGTGGAGCCGTCGTCGCGCAAAAGGGTAAAATTGGGCACAAGCGAACGTTTGTTGTAAAGCTTTCCATTGATGATTTTATCTTCCAGAAAATATCCGTTAATCTCCCTGGCCACCATGTGAGGATCGATGTGGGAGACCTGGCCTTTGGCATTTTTGGGTCCGTATTCCCATCGCAGCTTTAAAATGGGATCGGCAAATACTCCCGGTTCTTTTTCATAAAGCGTTTTCAGCCGCATGAACAAGGCGTTGATGATATCCCCGTCCGGCATAGCCTCTCCGGGAGGATCTATTGCCTTGTATCGCCATTGCATCCACCGGCCGCTGTTTGAAATGCTTCCTTCTTTTTCATAGGATGCCGCGCATGGAAGCATAAACACCTCGGTTTTGATTTTTTTGGGGTCCATGCCCGGGCCACGCCAGAATGATCCGGTTTCATTGTCAAACAGGTTGACGTTCACCATCCAGTCCAGCTGGGTCAGTGCCTGGCGGCTCTTGTTTGCGTTGGCGCCGCTGCAGGCCGGATTTTGCCCCCAGGAAAAAAACCCGGTAAATTTTTTCTGATACAACTGGTCAAAAATGGTCAGCCAGGAATAATCAACGCCGTCGTCCAGTTTCGGCAGATAATGATACGCCTTGTCAAGCGGCACCTCTTTCCCGTAAAATTCCCTGATCAGGCTGGTGCTGTATTTGGGGTAATTCTGCCACCAGTTGGCGCTGCGGGGGTCGCCTGAAGTGGGCGTGTTTTCGTTATTGTAGGCAAGGAAAGTCTGCTGGGATGCCTTGGGAGCTTTCAGGTATCCCGGCAAAATATGAAAAAGAAGCGCATGATCGGTTGACCCCTGTACATTGGCTTCGCCCCGGAGCGCATTGATGCCGCCGCCGGCCATGCCCATGTTCCCGAGCAGAAGCTGAATGATACTCATGGCCCTGATGTTCTGCGTACCAACGGTATGCTGGGTCCAGCCCATGGCATAAAGGACGGTTCCGGATTTGTTCGGTGCGCCCGATTCGGCAAAGGTTGAATACACTTTTATCAGGCTGTCTTGCGGGGTTCCGGTAATGGATGAAACGATTCCCGGCATATACCGAGAAAAATGTTTCTTCAGCAGCTGAAGCACACAGTTGGGATCCTTGAGTGTTTTGTCTTTTTTGATGACTCCTGTTTCATCTTTCTGATAAGACCATGTCGATCTGTTGTACTGCCCATCCACGTATCCTTCTTTTGTTTTTACGGCCTCAAGCCCTGAAAACACACCATTGTTTTCTCCGGGAAGCCGGATATCCGGATTGATTAAAAAGGAAGCATTCGTAAATTCCCGGACATATTCTTCAAAATAGAGCCTATTGTCCAGAATATATTTGATCATCCCCCCGAGAAAAGCGATATCGGTCCCCGACCGAAGGGGGGCATAGATATGAGCTTTCCTGGAAGTTCTTGTGTATCTTGGATCCACGCTGATCAGAACAGCTCCTTTTTCCACAGCCTTCTGGATCCATTTATAGGAAATGGGATGATTTTTGACTGGATTGCTCCCCATGGCCAGAATATAATCACTGTTTCTGATGTCAATCCAGTGGTTGGTCATTGCACCGCGTCCGAACGACTCTCCCAGAGCCGCTACTGTTGCGGAATGTCAGATACGAGCCTGATGTTCGACATATACCAGTCCCAGGGAACGCAGCAGTTTCTGATACAGATAGCATTCTTCATTATCAAGGGCGGCACTCCCCAGCGATGCGATGCCCATGGTACGATTGACAGTCTGACCATTCGCGTTTGTCGTTTTGAAACTGGCATCCCGGGATTTTTTGATATGAAGGGCAATTTTATCCAGGGCGACGTCCCACGATACTTCCTCCCACTTGTCCGTGTATGGCCTCCTGTATAATGGTTTTGTAAGACGGTTCGGGTTGTTATGCGACAACTGGTAAACCGCCATACCTTTGCTGCACAGGCTTCCTTCATTGATCGGGTGGTCCGGATCTCCTTCCGCATTCACTACCTTGCCGTCAATGGTATGAACGATTATTCCGCATCCGACAGCACAGTAAGGACAGATTGTCGTGGTCTGTTTCGCGTGAAGAATTCGCAGGGAATAGGCATATGCCTCGATGGGGGTCATGTCGAAACCAATGGCTCCAAAAGCGATTCCAGCAGCAGACGCCCCTGAAATTTTTAAAAACTGCCGTCTATTGATATCCATCTCGTCTCCCTCCTTTTCCCGGCTCACCTGTGCCCGAGTTCTGAACCAAACTTGTTTATAAATGCTGCTTCCACAATGTCTGCCGCCCACGCTGGCTCTGTAATAAAGTCACAATTAATGACCATATCAAAATCTTTCGGATTGATTTCTTTAATCTGGTACACCACCTTAAAGAAGTCATGTTGCTCACTGTCTATCATTTTCAGCATTTTGTCCGCTTCGGCTTCCTTGATGTCATATATTCCTGCGATTTGTTTTACCCGGCGGTTTTTTCCGCAGATAAACCGAACTGAAAGCGTCCTTTCCCGCGGCAATAACAAGTAGGCGCCTCTTCCGATAAAAATGGTCGGGCTCAGATTTGCGATGGCAATGATGGCGCTGAATAACAGCTTGATGTTATCGGATGTCACAAACGGTTTTTCACTTCCAATCATCATTAAATACTGTGTAATGAAATCAGGATATTGTTCGTTAAAAAACTTAATCGCCTTACTGCTCAATGGTGTTTTGCCCGCCACATATTCCAGAATTTCCCGGTCAACGACACGGTAGTTGATTTTTTTTGCCAGAATGTCGGCAATATTCATTACCCCGCATCCAATCGGCCTTGAAAAGCAAATTGTAGGAGGCATTTTGGGCAGCGACTGCTTTTTCATATGCCGATTTTCCCATTCCCGCATGCAGTGATCGGTCATTTCGGTGATATTTTTTCGCCGTCTTCCATGCGACCATGGAACCAGTGTCACGGCAGGTTTTTCTTTTTTCAAATGAATTCCTCCTCTGCTAAGGTTCTCACCATGATGAGTGAAACAAGCATTTTTAACTCCGGTGCATGACATTTCCAAACCAGGTCAACAAACATGCTTTATTGATACTTCATGTAAACGTGACCCAACCCGCTTTTCTCCTGTTCCGGAGATAAACTTCATTCTTCTGATCGGTATACCTGTTTAAGAATCGCATCACAGTCCGGTCCGATGATTTCCATCAGCTCTTCAAAAATCTTCGTAAAGTTCAACACGCCAACGACATTTTTCTCTCTCATCACCAGAAGTTCCCGGACCTGAATTTTAAACATGGAATAGAGCGCCCAGTTGATGCTGTCATCTTCCTTTAAAACAGCATGGGCCGGTGCCATGCAATCTCTGATGTTTTTGATCGCTTCCTTTTTCACTAAATCGAAAAAACTTTTATTCAACCATTCGAACCGTTCCTGAATTTCGAGGACCTCTTCCGATACTTCCCTGGCCCGGGAAGAGAGGATGGTGTTTATGGCTCGCAGTTCATCTTTTTTTGAATTTTCAGGCACCAGTGCTCGAATAAAGTGGTACATGGACAATTTCCCTATAATCGTATTCTCCGCATCGATTACGAAAATGGATTTATTGAACCGGGCTTCCGAATGCGGCTTAAATTGCATATAATGATTTTTCAACATGATCAGCACTTCACATAAAGGCGCATCCGATTCGATGGTTTCATATTCCGAAATCGGGATCATAAGATCTTTCACTTTTTTTTCATCTGCCATGTCAATCCCTCCACCTTAATGAAGAATCGAATCGTTTTTGTTTCCTGTGAATGCTTCGGATTGACTGCTTATTTCAGCTCCGATTTTCCGAAGCAGGACGAGACCCTGGTTGCCATTGACTCTCATGCTTGCCCTGTCGGTGATGAAGAGACAATGGAACCGTCTTGTTTTTTTTATTCCATACACGCCTGTTTCTATTCTCCAGTTCGATATTGCAGGCAGCGTGATATTCCGCGTTGAAAGCATCCCGTAATTCAGGTCTATCCCCTGGGGCGTGAACCGAACAGTACTGAATCCAAACAAGGGGCTGTTGAAAAAAAACAGAATTGCCGGAATCCAGCAAGAAACGACAATCACGTGTTTGGTTTTCCTGTTTATTAAAAAATATATCAACAAGACAAACAACCCGCCCAGCAGGGCAAGTTCAATGGCATTTTGGATGAAAAGCGATTTAATGGTGTATACCTGAGGTTCATCCATGTGCATTTCATCCTCTACTCTTTCTCTTTTCCTTACGGACTATGCAGGTCTGAATATAATCAGCCATGCATGAGCGATCAAAACACTTATGATCATGTATGGGAAAGCCAGTTTCATGAAATGAAGAAAACTGATTTTATACCCCCTTGATTCGGCTATTCCGATGGTGACCACATTTGCCGATGCGCCGATTATGGTGCCGTTGCCTCCGAAACAGGCCCCAAGCGCCAATGCCCACCACAGTGTGTTTTCAGCATCGGGGATGGCGATACTCAGGTAAGCCACGATGGGCATCATGGTTGCCGTAAATGGAATATTGTCGACAAACGCCGACATGATTGCCGCAACCCATATGATCAGGCTGCAGGCAATAATGAAATTGCCTCTGGAAAGATCCAATATCCAATCAGCGATCAGCGCTAAAAGACCGCTTGATTCCACCGCTCCGACGAGCATGAACAGAAAGATGAAAAACATCAGCGTGGTCCACTCAATATCTTTCTCTATCAGTTTTATGAGATCTACTTTTTTTGTGAGTACCGCGATGGTCAATAAAATCGATGCGCCGAAAAGGGCCGCAACACTCACCTCCATATGCCAGTAGCCATGGCTGAGGAACAGAAAGACGACAAAACCCAGGACAGCGAGTCCGTAGGTTAACAGGACCGGATCCGTGATCCGATATTTTTTTTTCATTTCCTGTATATACTTTTCAAGATCCTGAACTTTTGCGCTGCGGTAGTCTTTTCCCCACACCAGCTTGGTATAACCGATAAGAACAGCCATGGACAGGAGGCAGACACCGGTTAGCGCGATGACGAAATCCAGAAAGCTCAGTCCCGCATACGAACCAATCATGATATTAGGGGGATCGCCGATCAGGGTAGCTGTACCGCCGACATTGGACGCAAGAATAAGAGGTACCAACAACACTAAAGGACTTATCGAAAGGGAAAGGCAAATTTCGATGGCAACGCTGGTGAGCAGAAGCATGGTGGTTACATTGTCAAGCAAGGCCGATGTTACGGCCGTAAAGATCATGAGGTAGACAGCCAGTATGAACACATTCCCCTTGGCCATTTTATAGGAGATATAGGCGCACCATTGAAACACACCGGTATTTTTGAGAATGCCGACAATCACCATCATGCCCATGAGAAGAAAAATAACATTCATGTCGATCGAATTAATGGCGGCTTCATAGGAGTATATACGAAATTCTGAATCGATAGTGCCAATGGTATACGAGACAGCAAGAAGGATGGCGGCACCGAGCATGGCGGCAATGGTTCGGTGAAGCATTTCAAAACTGATTAAGGCATAAGCAATGAAAAAGATAATGGTTGAAATCCAGAATGCCGGTCCGATCAATCGCGGCATGACAATATCCGTGTTGAGATGATATGAGTTGTCCACCCGGGCGAATTGGGTTGCAGTGATATTGATGGACTGGGGTATGAAAGAGGTTTTTCGAATCGTGAGGCGGAAGCGGCTTTCCTTGAGCTTGTCACTCGGCAACTGAAGGTGTGCGATAAATTTGCCATAGCGGGCGGTCTTCCCATGATACAGCAGATCCTGATCATCATACAGATAAACTTCCGCTTCATCAACAGGCTCATTGTGCGTATCTGAAACACTGCCGGAAATATAAATGCTGTCTGTCTCCGGGGAAGAGTTTGAGGCACAATTCGACAACGGGTCATTTGAGGGAAAAGCCTTTGCCGTACATAACATTATCAAAACCAGCGTGAGGTGCAGAAACATTAATTTTCGCATTTTTATTTCCCTATGTGGGTGAATCAGAAAAATGCAACTATCCTGTTATACCTTTGACCGCTCCAAAAACCTTCTGTTTACGATAAGCTCAACCGCAAGGAGTATGCCAGAGACCGCTTTCATCAAGGAATTCATGATGCGCGGCGGCCATGTCCGATTTTTAATGCCGCAAAATTTTCGGGCTGATTTGGGTTGGAGTGCGTATCGTGATATTGTCTGATATATCGGTGTGTAACAGATCAAGCAACGCAGTTGAAAAAAAACAGAGATGATCCGGTCAGGGCTGAAACATCTTCTGGCTCAACTTCAATCTGAAAAAGAATATCCATCCAGGCGGATGATCAGCCTCCAGACAAAAAAATATTTGACAGTCTGTTAAAATAGCTGACACATGACCAGCCCATTTGGTGTAATTGTATTGCCGCAATCGTCAAAACCATTCTGATTAAACGGCGATCAAGCAGCCTTGATGGACGCTGCCAGGAGACCACCTGACTGCAGTGGCGTATACGGGAATCGGAAGTTAATTTGACAACAATGCGATACGCATGACGGATTGATTCTTTTGTCGAAGGAGTTTTACATATGTCGAAAAAAAGTTCTAACGATATGATTTTTCTTATAATATTTCAAGTCGCTATCATGATGCGCCGATGACAAACCACTTCATGGCAAGCCCCGGACATCAGACGATCATTCGATATCTTTACCGCGGCAAGCTGCAGAGAATCAAACCCGGATAGAGATTAAACTTTCAACAGATAATCCATGCAATCTCTGTCAATGGTTTCAACAATGAATCGGAACATATTTCTGACAATGGCAACAGGTCAGAACTAGGAGACCTTCAGCACGTTATTGAGGGTCCCAAAACGATTCAGACAGCGCTCAGGATTTGCGGGATCTTCCACCCAGAAGCCATCCACTAAAAATTTATACTCATATGTTCCCTCGGGAAGCATGGCTGTTTTTTCCCAGGCGCCATTTTTTCCTTTTTTCATGACGTGCTTTTTAGGTTCCCACTGGTTAAAATCCCCGACCAGCATTACCTCATTGGCATCTGGTGAGTGGAATTCAAACTGAATTCTTTTTCTTTTGATTTTTTGTGCGGATTTACTTTTTGACATGGAAGACCTCCTGATAAAAATGGTTCTTTTTATATCACCTTCCTGTTGCTCTTTTCATATCACCGTTCCGTCTCGCAGCGCAAGCTTGATTTTTCCGCTACCCTTCCAACAGATATTCGGAATATTCCCGAAACCCGTGTTGACAGTCCTGCATATGCATATACTTTATGGCCAATGGAGTTGTTGACGAAGATTTCCAGGCTTTTATGGGATTATGATTTTTTCGCATGAAAAACGCTGTATTGACGAGAAAATTAATATCCCCTTGAACAGGCTGAAAATAAATGTAACCGTCTTTCACCGCAACGGGCATTTTCAAACCGTATTTTTTTACCATCAACCAGGCTTCATGCGGCTCCGGATAATGATTGATATTCTTGTTTAAAAACGATATGTTATGATTATCGATCCCCTTTAACTGAAAACTTTCAATCATGACATTTTTCCCCAAACAACGATCAAATGCAGCCATTCCACCTTTTTGAGACGCGCTTGAATTGTTTTGAACGACTTCCATCAGCATTCGACAACCCTCCGCGCCTTTTTTTAACGCCATTGCAAGGCCCTGATAATCAATTGAGCCGATAAAATATCCTAAATCTTCAATGTTATAGGATATTTTATCATCCATCTGTTTGTATATTTCACCGAATTCACAACTCGAAAGAAAGACTTTATTTCCATATCCATCAATTCTGAAGACTTGATTAGGCATGGTTTGTTGAATTGCGATATGGCCATGATTATGCAGCCTTCTGGGGCTGAGACGGTCGTAAACAACTTCGTCGCCATCCAGGCAGATACCATGATAAGCCTCCTGAATCATAAACAGAACATTTTTCCGCATGAATCCATAAAACCGATTTTTAATGAACTCTTCGATGATAATACTTGCGGTTTCTTCATTTAGGACGATCAGCATCCGCTGCTTTGAAAGGACTTCTTTTGGATCATAGCCCCAGAATTTCGCAAGTTTAACAATATCGTAGGAGAACTGAAGCATGTGACGCACACCGACAGAAAGGGGAAGGAGGTTTTCGGGATGACAGCCGGCGTACTCCAGAATATCTTTTCTGGAAACGGGCAGCCCCATTTCGCAGCTCATCAATTCAGAAATCTTATCCAGAGAAAGGTCTTGCTTAATATTAATCAAATATTTTGTTCCAAGGCCAAGACGCGTTGCTTCTCCCGCAGCCGCGTGCTCGGAAAACAGTTTTCCATCTAAAATGCATTGAAAGGCCCTGTTGTAATCCCTGCTCGTCAGATCAGACAGATCCAGCAGGGATTCCTTTTTTGGTTCTTCCAGAAAATCGATATTTTCATAGGCATTTATGCTTGAAAGATCTTTTGTTAAATCAGCGATCGTATCGTATGAAACCAGCTTTTCTATCGCAAGCTCAAGGCAGTAATCAATATAGCTGTTATGGTCAAAAAACAATGGTACGTTGGTTTCTGATACAGCATAAGCGTTTTGTGATCGCATATTTCCTCCATTGTTTTCCGCATTAATGGTTTAGTGTGAAAGATACAAATAGTTGTTCTCCGCTGGATCAAGCTGAGCTTTATAGTCCCCGGTTATTTTCAACTCCTTGAGATGGAGCCTGATCCCCTTGAAGTTTTTTAAAAAAACACTTCGCCCGAACGGATGAACGGTCGAGATCCCGCACGTATGGATAAAAACTCTTCGAACTTTGCTGCATTTCTCCTTCAAAATATTGATCAGCTCGAAAGCGGAGGTGCCGTCAAAACTGCCGATAAGATTGAGGTGAACATTATCACTGTTCCGATGAATTTGAATTCTGAAATCGGATGCCATGGATTGCTCTCCTTTTCACAAAAAAAAAGATCAATGAATTTCCACCAGGGTAATCGGAATGAAAAATCTCTCTATCCGACATAATGGATTGCAGAGAGTGTTTCATTTTCACACTGCAGAGAGTGTGCCATTTTTACGCTGTATGGATTGGGTGAAGCGCAAAAAACATTTCAAACAATATGGTTTTTTTTCGTCACAAGAAATAAAACCCGCTTATTCTATGAGGGTTAACGACCGAATCGAAGTGGTCTGAAAAAAAATTTCACTGATGAGCCTTCGACAATACCTGCAGCTTGAAATGAAAAAAAACATAAATGACGCGTCGTGATTTTTACATTTCGTAAAAAAATTTGACATCCAGTGCGCAACATTTTGAATGCGTGGAATGCTGATGCAACGGTTATGAGGCAGGAAAGAACGTTTCTCTGATGCAGATAGCGGAAACACAGATCCCGCCAAAAAAAATTAAAACGATGGCATGCTTAATGCCTTGTAAAGAGTTGTCTGGCAATGAAGTCAATGAAAACCGAATCGTTGCCAAAAATTGACGTAGAAGGGGAATGACCCGAAAAGGGTCGATGATGGCAGCCTGTTTTACAATTGAAGAAGGAGACAACACATTGAAAGAGCAGATCGATTTTAACATGAAGTGCAACACCTTTTCGGCAAAAAAAACGGAAAATATCGCTTTTCTGTATTTTACAGAAAAATTTTTGATTCGTATCACGGATTTAAGCGTCAGGGATCGTGTGATCGATTATCTGGATCTGGTTTCAAAGAGCAAGCAGATAAAAGTTCTCGTGATTTACGGTTCGCCTGAAAAGCGAAGTTGTGATGAATATTTTGAATTTTATCGCTCCGTATCCAAATCGGAACTGGGCCTTGAGGCGATTCAAAGAATGTACAATGTAATTAATCAGATCATCCTGAAACTGATTACTCTTGATAAAATCGTTATCCATGTGAACAGCGGGAACATCATTTCTTCTTTCCTGAATATCAGTCTCGCATGTGATTACAGAATCATCGCCGACTCATCTGTTTTTATGAATCCTTGCATCGAACTTGGGCTGCTTCCAAAAGGAGGAGGTGCATTTTTCCTTCCCAGAATGATTGGATCCGGGAAAGCCCTGGAAGTCCTTTTATCAGAGAGAGATATCGATGCGTATGAAGCACTTGAGCTTGGGATTGTCAATAAAATTGTACCCCTTGATGACCTTGAGGCAAAAGCGTTTGAAACCGCAACGTATTTCCGGAAAATCCCTTCAACTTCCTTAACCGGCATTAAAAGACTCCTGAACTATTCACTCAAAGAGTTAAAAGACTACCTGGAATATGAAAACGAGGAGCTGTTAAAAGTCATTTGCTCTTCAAGCGATTGGAAAAATTTCAAAAATCATTTCTAACCGGGCATCATCTGCGTACTGGAGGGAACAAATGAAAATCACCTGTCATAATCGGTTCGTTCTTTTGACCGTAATCCTGATGGTTGCTTTCATTCAACCGGTATCCGGAGTATACGCACAGGAACGGCTCCGGTATAGCTGTTCAGCGCAGGTTTATGAAGCTTTCAGTGTTGAAATGATAGATGAATTCAGCCGCAAACAAGGTATTGAGGTTCTAACCCATATCTCCTCCTCCAATTCCGCTTTATACCGGCTCATGAACGATTTCAGCGACATTGCCGGGACGACTCAAAAGCTGCTGTTCAGGCATCGCGCTTACGGCTATGTCCAAACGCCCTTCTGCCGGGACATGCTGGCAATTATCGCCGGAGACTCCTGCAGCGTGGATACGATTACCTTAGAAGAAGTAAGAGAAATTTTCGGCAAAAAATTGATAAACTGGAAACCATTGGGAGGTCCTGATCAGCCGATTGTGGTTGTGATCCCTGGAAAGGAAACCGGAGCATACCATAATTTCTATTACCAGGTTATGAGAAAAGAAGAAATTCGGTTTGATTACTCATCCAGCAGATCAACTCTGACAATCAAAGCTGTAAAAAATATACCCAATGCAATTTCATTTATAGGATATGGTTCGGCCTATGGGAAAAAAGGTATTAAAGTGATTAGAATTGATGGAATGTCGCCGGAAAACAGCAGATACCCGTTTTATCAGACCTTTTCATATGTAACCAAAGGCAATCCTTCGGGCCTGTCAAGACGGCTTATCAATTTTACTTTTTCTCGCGAGGGATTCGAAATCATAAACAGAAAAGGCATGCATCCGATTCAGGAGTAAATCATGAGAAAAGCAGTTGTAATCGCAGCATTCGCTGCATTATGTCTGATGTCCAGCCCGCGTGTATTTGCCGAAATAAAATATCAGGATGGAGATAAGTATTTGCAGATGGGTGGAAGGCTGCAACTTCAATACCATTCGGAATCACTCAAAGACGGAAATAACACAGATGAGCTTTTGTTCAGACGTTTATGCCCGTATATCGAAGGCAGTGTTCATAAGGACTGGAAAGGCAAGTTCCAATGGGACATGGGTGGAAGCAAATTTGAATTAAAGGACGCGTACATGGGATATATGGGGTTTAAGAGTATGAATATTATTCTTGGGAACTATACTTTCCCATTTTCAAGGGAAGTTCTTACTTCTACGGAAAAGCAGCAGCTTGTCGAGCGTACCTTTGTAGGTGACCATAACTATGGAACTCCCCATAGACAGACGGGGATCCATTTAAATGGAGAGTTTAAGGAAAAAATGTTCAGCTGGGGATTCTCGGTTGCCAAAGGTGCAGTGGACCCGGATAATAAAAAACTGGATTTTGAATCTGTAATTCAGTCTGATAAAGAGGATGACTGGAGCGAAGGCAATATGGTCGGAGCGAGATTCGACTTTTTTCCAAAGGGGTATTTCAAATTTTCTCAAGGAGATTTTGACGGTGAAACAAAGATCGCTTTTGGTGTAGGAACTTTTATGTGGAAAAATGATAAAGACAGTCTGGACCCGGCCAGGGCAAAAAATGATGTTGATGATGTTAAGGGGATTGAGATCAGCGGGGCATTCAGAAGCCATGGAATATCGCTGGACGCCGAATACAATCTTTTCAATTCCGAATTGGTCGATTCCGGGATCACGTCCGGTTTATATGAAGACAGTGAAACCTTGCTGGAAAATTTCGCGGTGGAAGGCGGCTATTTGATTCAGCCGATAATGGTGGAAGTTATCGCGGGATATGAAATTCAGAATGCTGACAATTATGATAAATCCTGGACACGTATTTCAGGTGGGATAAACTATTATATCCAGAAGCATGACATCAAGCTTCAGGCAACCTATCGAATCGGAGAAAATAAAGATGGGATTGATGGAAATGATGTTGATGACCTGTTTGTCCAGACTCAGTATGTATTTTAATTTTTATATCTCAACATGGTTGAGACTTTAAGTAAAATGACCGGCTTTCGTTCACAAAAAACTTTTTATGAGTTTATCAAAAAAAAACAATGATCAGGTTCCCAAGGACAAACCTCTTTACATTTTGTAAAAAATTCTGACATCTCCGCCAAAAACATTTTTCAACAACAAACCATCCTCCTTAAAAGTAACCTCATTTCAAATAGTTGACAGCTCTTCGAAAGCAAACCCGGCTTGGCATGCAGCTTGCTCTTTACAGGTGCCCATAAGGCCTTCTCCATTGGGGAGAAATGCTTTCCGGCGCGTAATCGCCTTTTCTGCAAGACTGACCGTTTGTGGAGAGACAAAAAATTGGGTCAAAAGTCATACACCGCAATCAGAAAAAATATTTTTATCAGCATGATTCTGCTTCCGTTTGTCCTGTTCATCCTGATGTTAGGGATTGGTTTCTATCATTTCAAAACCTCCATAGAAACAGGAA